>NZ_BAAARW010000008.1:0-204325 GCF_039532545.1 Actinomadura vinacea
GGGATAACGGGACGGACGTGCCATGACTCGATCCTCTCAGGGAATCGAGCCTCCATCAGACCCGCGGCGCATCACTCCGGCGCCGCCGGCTTCTCTGGGGTGTTGCTGTGCTCGGGCACATCTCCTCCATTCGCCGCAGTCAGCAGGTACGTGCGGACAGAGGCCTCAATCTGCAAGCCCGAATGGTCAGACGGAGCGACACGCATGTCGAGAATCGATCGATTCTCCACACTCCCGCGTGATCATCCGAGACGGGCGGTCGCTTTCGTAGATGTGCCGGTGCTTTGATGGCCTGCTTGCGGCAGGCGCGATTGCGATCGATACCACCCGCCAGCTCGAGGGGGGCGGCAAGCCGGCGGACGGCCCGCCGGGCCCCCTACCGCGGTCGAAGACCGACGCGGTCGGCGAGGCCGCAGACTGAGAGAAGGCCATCCTCATTGGCTACACCGCACGGCGGCGGTCGCACCGCGCCGGCGGCGGACCAACGACCTCGACATGGCCACTCAGACTCTCGTCGTCTCCTGATGCCCCCCGTGGGCCTGTCAGATCCACCTCGGTACCTGGTTCCCTGGAAGATGATCTTCCTTGGCGTGGATGCTGGTCTGGGTCGGTCAGGTGTTTCCGCTGCAAGAAGGTCGGGCCTGGACGACACCCGTCCGGCCGGACTTTGAGGTGGTCCACTTCAAAGTGAACTGGTTAAAGCGCTCCGGATCGCGGTTAGGTAATCACCGTGCGTCGCGATTAATCGGCGGCGGCAATCGGTCGAACCGCTGGAACTGGCCCCGCAGCTGCTTCCGAGCTGCGTCGATATGAGTCTTGATATCGACTCTCGATTGATATCAATATTGGACAGCCGCCATCGTGGCGTGATTATCGTGGTCTCGTGATCAAACGTTCTTCCCAGGCTCTTCGTGCTCGGCTGGGCGCCACGGCGCTCGCCGCCCTCACCGTCTTCGGTACCGCCGCGTGCGGTGCCGCCGCCCACGACGCCGCCCCGCGCGGCGCCGCCGCCGTCGCGGCGGCAGATCACCTCCGGCCCGGCACGACCGTGCGCGATGACCTGCGCTCGGTCTTCGACGCTGCGGGCGTGCGCGGCACCTTCGCTCTGCGCGACGTAAGGACGGGGAACACGACCGTGGTGGACCGGCGGCGCGCCGGAACGCCGATGGTGCCCGCCTCCACCTTCAAGGTCCCGCACGCGCTGGTCGCGCTGGAGACCGGGGCGGTCAAGAGTCCCGACGAGGTCATCCCCTGGGACGGGACACCGCAGCCCTACCCCGAATGGGAGAAGGACATGACGATGCGGGAGGCCGTCCAGATCTCCAACGCCGCGGCGTTCCAGGTGATCGCGCGCCGCATCGGGATGGACCGCGAACGGCAGTGGCTGCACCGCCTCGACTTCGGCAACCGCCAGACCGGGACGAAGGTGGACCGGTTCTGGCTGGACGGACCGCTGAAGATCTCGGCAGTGGAGCAGACCCGTTTCATGGAGCGGCTGGCCGCCGCTCGCCTGCCCGCCTCGCGTGCGCACCAGCGCACCGTCCGCGACCTGATCAAGCAGGAGGAGAGGGACGGGTACGCGCTGTTCGCCAAGTCCGGCTGGCAGAACGCTCCCGATCCCGGCACCGGCTGGTGGGCAGGGTGGGTCGAGCGCGGCGGACGCGTGTACACCTTCGCGCTCAACATCGACATCGCCAAGGACGGCGACGCCGGAAAGCGCGCGACGGTCGCGCGTGAACTGCTGCACCGGCTGAACGTGCTGCCCACCGCGTGAGCATCTCCTCTCCGGACCACGGTGACCGTCGCACGGTCACCGTGGTCGTCGCCATCCAGGCGGCCATCTCGCTGGGTTACTTCGCGGCGATGGCGCAGCTTGTCGTACATCTGAAGGGGGACCTGGGCCTGGCCGCCGGGCTGATCGGCCTGCTGTTGGCGCTGCGCAACCTGGTGCAGCACACGCTCTCTCTGCCGGTCGGCACGCTGGTGGACGTACTTCATCCGGCCCGGGCGGGCATCCTGGCGTGCCTGCTGCGCGCGGCCGGGTTCGTGCTGCTAGGCACCGTGTCCTCTCCGCCCGGGCTGGTTGTCGCAGCGGTGCTGTTGGGCACGGGCGGGGCGCTGTTCCACCCGGGCGGCGCAGCTGCTGCTGGCAGGGCTCGCCGAACGGCGGCGCGCCCGCGGGTACGCGGCGTACGCGATGACGTTGCAGGCGGCGGCGGTGTTCGGCCCGGTACTCGGACTGGCGCTGCTGAACGTCGGCTACTGGTTGGTGGCGCTCACCGCGGCCGGGCTGTGGATCACGGCGGCGCTGCTGTTCTCACTGCTCCGGCACGTTCCGCGCGCCCGAGCCGGGGACGAGGCCGCCATCGGGGTGCGGACGGCGCTGCGGGACCGGATATTCATGTGGTTCGTGGCCGTGTCGCTGCCCGCGCGGCTGCTGACGGACCAGGCGGCGGTGGTGGTACCGCTGGGCGGCGGGGATCCGACCGCGGTGACGGTGTTCGCCTACGTGCTTGCGATAGTGTCGGCGGCGGTCCAGCCATGGTGCGCGGCGGGATCCCGTGCCGAACGGCCCGGTGTGCTGCGCGTTGGCCTGCTGTGCGCCGCAGGCGGCTACCTGCTGCTAGCGGCTGGCGCGGGGCACCGGCCGGTGGGGCTGATCGCGGTTGCCGTACTGCAGGGGCTCGCAGGCGGCCTGCTGAAACCGGCGGTGTTCCAGACTGTCGCCCGACTCGCCCCGCTTTCGCGCTACGGGACCTATCTGGGCGTGCAGGCGTTCCTCTCCGGCCTGCTCGCATTTGCTGGCGGCACCGCCGTCAGCCGGCTGTTCGAGTACGGGCCGCAAGGAGCGGCGGCAGCGCTGACCGCACTAGCACTGGTCGCCTGCGCCGCGGCGGCCGCGACCCGCGCCCTTCCTGGCCGGGAAGCCCAGGTCGTGCCGTATGTGGGCGTCTCTGGCGGCCCGCTGGACTTGCGACCGAAGCCATGAATCAGAACATGCGCCCCCCAGCCGCCCAACGCCCGCAAGATCCGTGCGACGGGCAGACGGATGCTCACCGCGGCATCGGATGCCGCGCATGAGATATGCAGCGGCGGCCGCCGCCGTCCTGTTCGGCGGAACCGCGTTGGCGGTGGCCACATCGGGCGAGGGCGTCCTCTCCGGCATGTACATGGTCGGCATGCCGGGACTGCTGGTCGCGTTGTTCGTAGTGCCGTTGCGGTCGGCCCAGCCCCATTCCCGGCGCAGGATCGCAGGGTGGGCCGCCGCCGTGGCGGGCGGCGGGCTGCTGCTCCTGGCCGCAGCCGTGCCGGAGGGCGCGCTGCTGTTGGTGATTCTCGCCGCACTGTACCTGTTGATCGGCTGGCCCTGGGTCGCCTGTGCCGCCTGCGTGACGGCGGCCGCGGCCGCCAGATCGGCACTGTTGCCGGGCCCGGAGGCGGCGCGGCGTACGTGGGCACGGTTGTCGTGGACCTGGCTGCTGGGCGCCGTGGCGACCTACGGGTACGGGGCCGGCCACTTGAATGACGGGATGCTGGACGTCAAGGAAAAGGTGTGCCGCTTTGACTCCTCGGGCGGACAGGTGGGGGCCAGCGGAGGGCAGAGCCTGCTGCCATTGAGCGACACCTCCTGCGGCACCGACACGGTGCCCGGAATCGTCAACCCGCTGCTGGCCGTTCTCGTCGGCCTCCTGGCAGTGTGCGTGACGGGGTACGTCAAGGCACGGCGCACTGCTTTGCACCGCTGAGTCCGAACGGCACGGCCTCCGCCAGGCCGTGTTTCTCGGAACGGGGTCGCGGAGCCAGATCTTGATGGACGCGACTTTGCGCTTCCCCTCGTAGCGTGGAGACCTGAACCAGAGAGATGGTCGGGTCGTGGGAGATAAGAGACGCCGGTTTGATCCGGAGTTCCGTGAAGGAGCGGTGCGGATCGTCAAGGAGACCGGCAAATCTGTCGCGCAGGTCGCGCGGGATCTGGGAGTCAACCCCCTACATGCTGCACAACTGGATGAAGGCCGATCGGGAGCGGGAGGCCGCGGGCGAGGCGCTGGGCGAGTCCGAGCGTGAGGATCTGGCTCGATTGCACCGGAAGAAGGCCGAGTGGGAGTCCGAACGCGCTGAGCTTGAGATGGAGCGTGAGGTGCTCAAGTGATCGGTGGTCCTGTGGGTGAAGGGACTCGATGAACCGGTGATCGTGGCGGAGTTTCATCGCGTCCTGCAGGACCAAGCTCGGTATCCCCATGCAATCGCCTGCCGGGCCCTGGAGGTCTCGCGGTCCTGGTTCTACAAGTGGATCAACCGCAAGCCCACCGTCCGCGAGCAGCGGCGGGCCGATCTGGATGAGGAGATCAAACGCCTGTTCACCGCCTCGGGCGGCACCTACGGATCCCCGCCGAGACCGCACCGTCCGCGTCTGGGACCTTCTGGAAATCAGAAGTAACGAGCGCAGCTAGGAGCTGAGTCCGTATCCACCGCCGAACAATCGACGCCAGGCCGTGCCGATCAGCGGCTTCACGGCTTGCTGGGGCCTCCACCCGCGGGTCGGCGGCTTGTCCACATGTTCACTGATCACAGCCGCCAAGGTGACAGAGGTTCTCACTTAGCGGGAGCTGCACCCATCCGCAACCAGTTCACCGTGGTGATGCCGGTGCTTCGGCAGTGGGCCCGCAGCCACCAGTCGCTGCGGGAGATCACCCGCGCGGAGGTCCACACCGCCCTGGTCCAGGCCGGTGCGCAACGCATCGACCTGCGACTGGGACTACGCGCGATCTTCCGTACTCAAAAGGCCGGCGCCGGGTCTTCAGCGATCCGACCAGCCAGATCCCCGCCGGAACCTGCGATAGCACCATCCCGCTGCCGCAGAGATTCGACGTCCTGCGCGAGGCGCTGGCCTCCAGCGACCCCACTCGCGACGCCCTGGCGGCTCTGCTTATCTTCCACGGCTTGCGCCCCCGCCAGCTCCGCCAGCTGCTGCTGACCGATCTGCACGACGGGAGGCTGCACATCGACGGCCAGGTCATCCTGCTCGCGCCACACGTCACCATCCGACTCGCCGCCTACCTTCGCTACCGCACGCAACGCTGGCCGAACACCGCCAATCCGCACCTGTTCATCCACGTGGGCAGCGCTGGCCGCACCACCGAGGTCACCTACAAGTGGGTCAACGACCGTCTTGGCGTCCCCGCCCACCAGCTCCGCAACGACCGTATCCTCGACGAAGCGCGAGCCAGCGCCGGAGACATCCGCCGCCTCTGCGACCTGTTCGGCCTCACCGTCGGGGCCGCCCAGCGCTACATCACCGCCATCAAGCACGCAGAACTGCCCGCCGAAGACTTGGGCGTCGACGAACCCTGCGAGATCGTGCGCCATGCCCCTGCCGCTCCTGGTCAGTCGCTGGTGGCTACTTGACCTTCGAGCCGGGTCGAAGGTTTAGCGTCGCAGGTGTGAGCAGGCCGATGATCAAGGAGACGCCAGATGACCGACACCGTCGTTGAGGACGAGTCCGGGGAGCAGCCAGTTCAGGCACCGTCGAGTGCGGCGTCGGACGAGCAGTTGATCTCGATGCTGGTGGACCGTGCCCGGATGCAGGGGTTGCAGCTGACCAAACGGGTGCTGGAGTCCACTCTGGAAGGCGGGATCACCGTCGGCTACGACAAGCACGAGGTGTCGGGCCGGGGCAGCGGCAACAGCCGCAACGGGGGAAACTCAGAGGTTGTCCAGGCCGCCGGGAAGCTGGGCCCTGGCCGGGGCCAACCGGGAAAGGTCAGGGGAGATCATCGTCTCCCCTGACCTTTGCGCCACCTTCTATCAGGTGGTCATGTCAGCCGCACCCCGCCTGGCAGACCCACTGACCAGAGCGCAGTACGGTCGGCCCGCCGCAGTTGCCGCACGCTACGCCTGCGGTCGGTCCGGTCGATCCGGCATGGACTCGCGCCCTGCAGAGCCTGCGCGCGGGCCGGCGATTGGACCGGCACACGCTTCTTCGTGCCTCGGTGATGGTCACTGCTGTTCCTCCCCTTCTGAGGTGAACTTGGAGGACATCCCTCCAGCAGTGACCGTCCGGGAAGACCTGTCGAGCGCATGACCGCCGCCCGCGTCTGGGGGATCCTGCGCGAGCTGGACAACGCCGGCATCATCACCCTGGCCGACAAGGGCTACCAAGGCGCCGAGGCCTCGATCGTCTTCACCCCCTACAAAGGGCGGAACAAGCCGGAGTCCCAGAAGCAGGCCAACCGCTCACACGCCCGGCTCCGCGGGCCCGGTGAACGCGCGAATGCCCAGTTAAAGCCATGGAAGCTGCTCCGCAAACTCCGCTGCAGCCCCAGCAAGGCCGGTCACCTCGTCAAGCCATCGCCGTTCTACAGAACTACGAGGTCACCCGAGGATGAAAAAGGGTACTTGAGCTTCCCCCCGTTGCACGGACACCGGAGGTGAGGTCACTCGCGGCTGTCTGAGGGCAGGTTGAGCCCTTCGAACGTGATCGGGCTGTACATCCCAATACTGGAATGTCGTCTGTATGGATTATACCAGCATTCGAGCCATTCGAAGATCGCGCTGGCCAGCTCTTTCCTTGTTCTCCATGTCCGGGTGTCGAGCAGCTCCAACTGCATCGTTCCCCAGAACGACTCCATCATGGAATTGTCGTAGCAGTCGCCGACCGTGCCCATCGATACGAGCAGCCCGGCATCCCGCAGACGCTTCCCGAACGCCCAGGATGTGTACTGCGTCCCGTGGTCGGAATGCAGAATCGTCGAGTGCGGAGCCGGACTACGTCGGGTGATGGCCATGGCCAGCGCATTGACGACCAGATCGGTATCCTGACGCACGTCGATCGACCATCCGGTGATCCGTCGGGAGAAGGCGTCCATTACGGCCGCGCAGTACAGTTTCCTTCCGCTGTGGGATGCTCGGTTATATCGGTCAGCCACAAGCGATCGGGGCCGGCGACGTCGAAGCGGCGCTGCACCAGGTCCTCCTCGGTCGCGGCACCTGCCAGGCTGGGGCGGCCGCGTCGCCGGTAGACGCCCTGCAGGCCGGCCCGGCGCATCAGCCGCTCCACCCGCTTGCGGTTCACCCGCTCGCCCAGCCCGAGCGTCAGTTCGGCGTGCACCCGGGGCGAGCCGTAGCTGCCGCGGGATTCAGCGCGGATTTCGCGGATCATTTTGGTGAGTTCCTCGTTGCGCTGCGCACGCGGTGATTCGGGGCGCCCGAGCCAGTCGTAGTATCCCGAGGCGGAGACGTTCAATACTCGGCAGGCCACCGCGACCGGGATCGAGTCGGCGGCGAGTTCACGGACCAGCGAGTAGATTACTTTGGGAGGACGTTTTCTCTCGCGAAGTAGGCGGCGGCCCGCTTGAGGATCTCGTTCTCGGTCTCCAGTTGCCGGTTACGGCGCCGCAGCTCGGCCAATTCCCTCTTCTCAGCGCTCGTCAGACGCCCGGACTCGCCTTTCCCGCCGTCGTCGGCGTCGGCCTGGTTCACCCAGCTCTGCAGGCAGGAACGGCTGATGCCCAGGTCCTTGGCGAGCTGGACGAGTGACTTATCACCCTGGCGCGCCAGTTCGACGGCGCGGCGGCGGAACTCGGGCGGGTGTGGTGAGGGCATGACGGACATCCTTCCTGATGATCAAGGGTGACCTCAGGTCATGTGTCCGTGCTGTGGGGGGAAGCTCACACGAGGACAATCCCTCACAAAACTTCCTATGAGAACCGATCGGGATCCGATGGGGGATCGGCGACCACCTGTTGATCTTGCTCGCGCAAAGGAAAACGTTTGCGAGAAGTCGGGCTGGTGCGGAAACGGCGCCACAGCGCCGCCGGCGAGTTGCCGCCGTCACGTTCGAGAACACCATCCGAGAAGCGCGTGGCCGCACCGGTCACCAGAGCCAGTGCATGACCAACGTCTCTGCAAAATCAGGGGATTGACACGGTGCGGGTGTCCGGGAGGTGTCGGTGTGCCATGCCTTCCACGTTACGACGCACACCCCGCGGGGTGGGGGGTCGAGCTTGTACCCCCCATAAACCCGACCTGCCACGCCTGGCGCAGAAGCGGTCTCCTGGAATCGCGCCTCGGTCACGACACCACCGACCGTCGCGCCTTTTCCTCCACCGACCGAATATGAGGTCCACTCCATGGAACGTCGCAAAGCGCTCGGACTGATCGCCGCCACCGGCGCCGCCACCGCTGCCTCCTTCACGGCTCTGCCCTCCTTCGGTGCGGAGACCGGCCGCGCCGCGGGCGCCACAGGACAGGGCAAGGCCACGGCCAAGGGCGGCTATACCTTCGCGCTGGACAAGAACGTCAAGCGGACCTCGGTGCGGTTCAAGAACCGCTACGGCATCGAGGTCGCCGCGGACCTCTACGTGCCGAAGAACGCCAGGGGAAAGCTGCCCGCCCTGGCGGTCAGCGGCCCGTTCGGCGCGGTCAAGGAACAGTCCTCGGGGCTCTACGCCAACGAGTTCGCCCGCCGCGGCTACGTCGCCCTCGCCTTCGACCCCTCCTTCACCGGGGAGAGCGGCGGCACGGTACGCGACGTGGGCTCGCCCGAGATCTACACCGAGGACTACAGCGCCGCCGTCGACTTCCTCGGCCTGCAGAAGATCGTCGACCGCGAGCGGATCGGCGCGCAGGCCATCTGCGGCTTGAGCGGTATGGCGCTCACCGCGGCGGCTGCAGACAGCCGTATCAAGGCGGTCGCCACGGCCTCGATGTACGACATGGCGCGCAGCATGTCCCGCGGCCACGAGGACTACTACACGCCTGAGCAGCGCCAGAAGGTCGTGGACCACCTCAGCCGGCAGCGCTGGATCGACGCCGAGAACGGCACCTACGCGCGGCTCTCCCACGAGGTCCCCTTCGACGAGAACGGCAACGTCGCCCCCTCCAACCGCGTCCTGCCCAAGACCCTCCCGGCGGACGCCGACCCGATCACGGCGATCTTCTTCGACTACTACCGCACCGAGCGCGGCTACCACCCGCGCTCGATCAACTCCACCACCGCGTGGACCGCGACCACGCCGATGTCGTTCTTCGCCTTCCAGTTGATGACGAACATCGACATGTTGGCGCCCCGCAAGGCCCTCCTGGTGGCCGGCGCCGACGCGCACTCCCGCTACTACTCCGAGGACGTCCAGGCGAAGGCCCCCGACACCGTCGACCTCGTGATCGTCCCGGGCGCGGACCACGTCGACCTGTACGACCGCAAGGACCTCATCCCCTTCGACAGGCTCGACGAGTTCTTCACCAAGAACCTCGCCTGACCGGAAGTGTCCCCGACAGGCCGGTACCGCCACCGGCCTGTCGGGAGCCCCCACGGCGGAAGCGGCCTCTCGGGAACGGTCGGGACGGTCACCCCGCGGAGCTCCCCGATGCCACCGTGGTCAGCAACGGATTGCCTACCTCGCGCACAGAGTCGGCATGGACCCGATCATTTGCGCAAGCGCAACGAACCGAACGAGGACGAGTCGTCCGGGCTGCCGTTCTCCACCCGCCGGCGGAACCTGGCACCGCTACCCCGCTCAGCGCTTACGCACCGACACCTCACCCAGGTCGTCCAACAGGCCAGTCAGGCGCGCACCGAGAGCGTCCAGCGCTCGCCCCGCCGAGTCCACCCCCGACCCAACGGGCCCCTCGCCCCGCGCCTCGGCGAGCTCCACCAACCGTCCCCAAACGACAACAGAAGTCGTCGCAGCGCCCGCAGCCCCTCCAAGCAAAAGCGCATCATCGGGCACACTCGTCCTGCTCTCCCGCGCGGCCGCCAGCGCGGACACCACCACCCAGCTGGACACGGTCACCCTGGCCTCATCGGCCGCTGCCCGCACCAGCTCGAACTCCCCCTCGGTGAACCGCACGAACGCCCGGGACCGCCGCCCGCCCTGCACACGCCGACGCCGTCTCCCCACAGGATGGTCCGACTTAGTCACGGGTCCAGGACTCGTCGTCGTCCTGCCTAGGGGGCGGGCAGGCCGCCGGACTGTCAGGGGCGGAACTTTCCGTTCGGCGCGCAACCCATCCGCGACCCCCGGCGCAAGATACTTGATCTCTTGTCCAATGGACCAGAGCTCGTCCTCATTGCGGATGAACTCGAGTCGGGCGGGACTCAAGCTCCCGCTTGGCAGCCGTGACCTCACGCTCGGCAGCCCGCAAACCCCTGCGCTCAGCAGCCTCCAGCGCTCACGCCGGGCGGCCTCCAACTCGCGCCCAGCAGCCTCAAGTTCTTTCCCATCGGCCGCAAGTTCGCGCTCGACGGCCCGGTATTCGACGGTCCGGCGCTCGACCTCGGCCGCCTTCTTCTCGTCCCACGACAACCCCGCCCCGTATTGACGACGCTCGGCCACCGCGCGCTCGGCTGCCCGACGCCGACGGGCGATGGCCCGGCGCTCGCGCCCACTGGCACGGAATGCTCGTCCAACACCGTCGCGGTCCGCAGTACTAATCTCATCCTCGACGGCGATCGTCTGCTCAGCCGCACGCAACTTATCGACCTTGCGCTCGGCGGCTCGGAGTCTGCGTTCGGCATCTCGAGCCCTGCGCTTATCCCACTCATTCCAGTCTCTAGGCCTGCGCCTCATGCCGTGCCTAAGCCATGGAGGGGACGGTGAGGCACGCGATCTTGCATGCGGGCAATCTTCTCAGAGCACCCGCACGGGCGGAACCACGACGATCGCGGCCTCGACACGCCGACTGAATACGACACGGTCGAATACGACAGGACACCGGTCTTCTGTGACGACCGGTCCTCTGAGTCGTAGCGCATCAGGCGCGTACACCCCTGTGAGGCGGTCGGCGTCCTGTGTTTCAGGGGCGTGCGTCGAATTGGGCGCGGGCTTCGAAGACGCGGGCCATGTGCGTCTCCGCCCAGTCCTTGATCGCGATCATGACCGGGAACAGTTCATGGCCGAGCGGGGTGAGCTCGTAGTCGACGCGGACCGGTACCGAGGCGGTGACCGTGCGGGTGACCAGTCCGTCGCGCTCCAGCGTCCGCAGGGTCTGGGTGAGCATCTTCTGGCTGACGCCGGCGATGCGGTGGGCGAGCTCGCCGTGCCGCTGCGGGCCGCCGGCGAGCGCCGGGATCACCAGCGCGACCCACTTGTCGGTGAGTCTGCTCAGCAGCTCACGGGTCGGACAGCCTTCCAGGAACGCGTCGTAGTCGCGTTTGGCCTGTTCACGGCGCTGTGCCGCGGTCGTCGTCGCCATCTTCCCCTCCTCCGGTTCCCTAGGCACTTCACGGTACCTACTTTCTCACAGTTCCTTTGATTCGTACGGTCGTGGTGATCACGAGGTCCCACGAAGGAGACGACGATGCGCGCAATCAGCTATTCACAGTTCGGAGGGCCGGAGGTCCTGCACGTGGCCGACGTGCCGGTGCCCGAGCCCGGGCCGGGGCAGGTGCGGGTGCGGGTCGCCGCGTCCGTTGTGCACCCGGTCGACCTGATGGTCCGCTCCGGTCGGTTCCCGGCCCCACTGCCGACCGGTTTGCCGTACACGCCCGGCTGGGACGTGGTCGGCACCGTCGACGCGGTCGGCCCATCGGTCGAGGAGCTCGCGATCGGCGACGAGGTCATCGGCTTCTCGCCATGGTTGCAAACCACGGTCGGTGCCCACGCGGAGTACGTGGTGCTCGATGCCGCCTGGCTGACCTCCGCACCCACCGGCGCCCCCGCCACCGAGGCGGCGACTCTGCCGACCAACGGCCTCGCCGCCGCCCAGGCCCTCGACCTGCTGGCGCTCCCGGCGGGTTCGACCGTGCTCGTCACCGGCGCTGCCGGGCAGGTCGGCGGGTTCGTCCTGGCGCTGGCCCGGGCGACCGGCCTGCACGCCACAGGACTCGCCGGAGCCGACGACCGTGAGTTCGTCGAGTCGCTGGGCGCGGCCTTCCTGCCGCGCTCCGGCGATCCGACGGGGACGTTCGACGCGGTCATCGACCTCGCGGTGATCGGCCCCTCGCTGCTGGACCTCATCCGCGACGGCGGCGGCTACGTGGCCGCGTCACCCCCGCTTCGCCCGGAACCGGTGCGGGGAATCCGGACATTCGCGCTGGAGGTGCGACCCGACGGATCCCGGCTGGGCGAACTGGTCAAACTCGTCACCAGCGGCGACATCCCGCTCCGGGTCGCCGGCGTGTACCCCTTCGCCGACGCGGCGGCCGCCCACGACCGGCTGGCCCAAGGCGGCGTGCGCGGCGGCGTGGTGATCGTCCCCTGACCCGCACCGAAGCCGGGCCGTCGCGATCATGCTCGCGGGCCGCCCGAGCACCTGAATACGACACAGTCCAATACGACAGGGCACCAGCCGTTGTGCTGTATCGGTGAGGGGTGACGTCAGGGGTTGATGAGGACCTTGAGGCTCTTGCGATCGGCCATGTCCTGGTAGCCGGTCGGGACGCCGTCGAGGTTCGTGGTGACGTCGAAGACCTTCCCCGGCTCGATGGTGCCGTTGAGGATGTCAGGCATCAGTTCCTCGATGTAGGCGCGGACCGGTGCGGGTCCGCCGGCCAGGCGGATGTTGTGGCGGAAGAGGCTGCCGAAGCCGATCGGCGCCTCCTCGTACTGCGGGACGCCGACGCGGCTGATGACTCCGCCCGGGCGGACGATCCCGGTGGCCTGCTGGTAGGCGGGCATGTTGCCGACGCACTCCAGGACCACGTGCGTGCCGTGCCCGCCGGTCAGCTCCCGCACCTGAGCGATGCCTTCCTCGCCACGTGCGGAGACGACATCGGTGGCGCCGAACTCGCGGCCGAGGTCGGTGCGCGCCTGGTGACGGCCCATCAGGACGATCTGTTCGGCGCCCAGGCGCTTGGCCGACAGTACTCCCAGCAGGCCGACCGCGCCGTCACCGATCACGGTTACGCGGGTGCGCTCGTTGACGCCGCCCGCTACGGCGGCGTGGTAGCCGGTGCCGAAGACGTCCGAGAGGGTCAGCAGGGACGGGATGAGGGCGCTGTCCGGGGCGACGGGGAGCTTGACGAGGGTGCCGTCGGCGAGCGGAACGCGGACCGCTTCGGCCTGGCCGCCCTCCTCGGCTTCGCCGTCCCAGAAGTTGGCCTGGGCGTGGGCGCAGGAGGTGTGCAGGCCCTCGCGGCAGAACTCGCGGGTGTTGTCGGAGATGGCGAACGGGGCGACGACCAGGTCGCCGCGCTTGACGGTGGTCACCTCCGAGCCGGTGTCCTCGACGATGCCGATGAACTCGTGGCCCATCCGGGCGGGACCGTCTTCGGGCTTGTGCGAGGCGTAGGGCCACAGGTCGCTGCCGCAGACGCAGGAGGCGGTGATCCGGACCAGCGCGTCGGTGGGGTGCTTGATGACGGGGTCGGGGACGTTCTCGACACGGACGTCGCCGGCGCCGTACAGGAGTGTTGCGCGCATCAGTGATGCTCCATTTCCAGGTAGTACGTGAGGGGGGTGATGTGGATCAGGTGGAGAGCAGGATCTTGCCGATGGTCTGGCGGTCTCCCAGCAGGCGGTGTGCCTCGGCGGCATCGGCCAGCGGGAGAACCCGGGAGATGCGTGGCTTCAGCCAGCCGTTCTCGATGCCCTCGATCACCGCATTGGCGCGCGACAGCATCTCCTCGCTGGTCTGCATGAAGTGCCGCAGGTCGCCGCCGGAGAGCGACAGGGAGCGTTCCATGAGCACGTTGGGTGAAATGGATCGGCGGGGCTGC
Organism: Actinomadura vinacea; assembly: GCF_039532545.1. NCBI lineage: Bacteria > Bacillati > Actinomycetota > Actinomycetes > Streptosporangiales > Thermomonosporaceae > Actinomadura > Actinomadura vinacea. Next base: position 13,658 of record NZ_BAAARW010000008.1, read on the forward strand.
TGGCCGCACCGAAGATCACAATGTGTCCGCGTAGGGCGGCTGCCTGAAGGTTCCCGGCGAAGGTGCTCGCGCCGACGGCGTCGATGATGAGATCGGCGCCGTGCCCGTCGGTCAGACGCAGGGTCGCTTCGGCGAAGTCCTGTTCGGTGTAGAGAATGACGTCGTGGGCGCCTGCCTGGCGGACCACTTCTGCCTTTCTTCGGTGGACACCGTCCCGATGACGCGTGCGCCCAGGTGGCATGCCCCCTGCACCAGGAGCAGTCCCACCCCGCCCGCGGCGGCGTGGATGAGGACCACGTCCCCTTCGGACGGCTTGCGGTACTCGTGGATCAGGTAGTGCGCGGTCATGCCCTGCAGCGGGAACGCGGCCCCCTCCTCGAAGGACATGTTTTCGGGCAGGGGGATCAGGCTGTCGGCCGGCACGACGGTGGCTTCGGCGTAGGCGCCCTGCTGTTGCGCGTAGGCGACGCGGTCGCCCGGCCGGACGTTGCTCACGCCGGGGCCGACGGCCTCCACCACGCCGGCCCCTTCCAGGCCGGGGGTGAAGGGCAGCTCCACGGCCTTCAGGCCGCGGCGCATGTAGATGTCCACGAAGTTGACCCCCGCCACGGCCAGGCGGACAAGGACTTCGCCCCGGGCGGGAGCTTTCAGGCGGACTTCTTCCGCGGTGAGGGTGCCGGTCCGCCATAGCTGTTGACGACCATCGCGCGGACGTCTGTCGTGCTGGGAGAGTCAGTCATATCTGCTGTCCTGCTTCGCATCGGTTCGGTGGGGGGCCGGCCTGGTCGCGACCGGCTTCTCCGCGCGTCGCGCGGCAGACCCCCCGTTCTTTTCGTTGCGGTCTTCAGGCCGGTGGAGGCGGCGTGGCGCACCGGGACCCCGGCGGTGACGCGTTTTTGATCACCTGGCGGTCCATCCGGCTTCGACGGGGACGGTGGCGCCGGTCATGAAGGAGGCTTCCTTGCTGATCAGGAACACGATCACCTCGGCGATCTCCACCGGCTGCGCGTACCGCTTGAGCATCTGCCGTCCGGCGAGCGCGTCGATGGCGTCCTGAGGTGTGGCAAAGCTCTTCTGGTGCTCGGCCGCCATCTGCGTGTCGACGAGCCCCGGGCACAGGATGTTCGCCCGGACGTTGTGGGGCGCGTACTCCATCGCAAGTGAGCGGGTCAGGCCCAGGACGGCGGCCTTCGACGCGCAGTAGATTCCGATGTTGGGAAGGGCCGCGAGTGCGCCGATCGAGGACACGTTGACGACGGACCCGCCCCCGGCCTCCCGCGCCAGGGACGCGGTTTCCTTTAGCGAGGAGGCGCCCAGGTCGGTCAGTCCTACGCGCGATCCCTCTGCGGCCAGCCGCAGCGCCGCCTGGCGGCCCACACCGCCGCCTGCTCCCGTGACGACCGTGACCGCGTTGTCCAGGCGTGCCATTTTCGTTCCTCATTTCCGGGAAGGGGTGCGTGCTGCGCGTGCTTTGAGCAGCGGGGACAGTCGCGACCACTCTCACCGTTTCGGCGAGGTTTCGACGCATAAGGGGGCATTTTGGCTTTTGTGTCCCGTGCGGTGTCGGCGTGCGCCGTGCCTAGGCAACTGCTGCGGAGCGGCGGCGCTGGGTGAGAGCGATGGCGGTGGTGGGGATCAGGGTGAGGGCGGCGATCGCGGTGCCGACCATGGCGGGGCCGGTGGTTCCGAGCGAGGTGTCGAGGGTGAGGCCGGCGATCCAGGAGCCGATGGCGGTGCCGAGGTTGAATGCCGAGACGGTCAGGGCGGAGGCCAGGACGGGTGCCTGGCGTGCGAAGCGGACGGCCAGGGACATCAGCACCGGGTTGGCGCCGAGCCCGAAGAAGCCCAGCAGGGCGACGAGAATGATGGTGGGCACGGCGTAGCCGGCCAGCAGGGAGATCGCCAGGAGCAGGAGGGTTGCTCCTGCGGCGGCGACGATGGTCACCGTGTGCGGGCGGCGGTCGCCCAGGCGGCCTCCGACGAGCGAGCCGGCCAGGGCGCCGAGGCCGAAGCCGACCAGGACCAGCGGCACGATCCCGGAGGCGATTCCCGACCGGTCGGTCAGCAGCGGCGAGATGTAGGAGTAGGCCGCCAGGACGCCGCCGGTCGTGGTGGCGCAGGCCGCCAGCACCTGCCACAGGCGGCCGGAGCGCAGAGCGGTCAGCTCGGAGCGGATCGACACCGACCGCTGGTCGCCGCCGTCGTTCGGGACGGTGCGGGCGATGAGCGCGATGGCCGCCGCGGAGAGGGCCGCGAGCGCCCAGAACGGGCCGCGCCAGCCCATGAGCTGTCCGGCGAACGCGCCCAGCGGCACGCCGACGACGTTGGCGAGCATGGCACCGGCGCCGACCAGCCCCAGGCCGCGGGAACTGGCGGCAGGGCCCGCGGCGTGTGCAGCGGCCACATTGGCCACTGCCCAGAAGGCGCCGGTGGCGATCGCGGTCAAAAACCGTGCCGCCAGAACCAGGGTGAAGTTCGAGCTGAGGGCGACGATGACGTGCCCGGCGGCGAAGACGCCCAGGGCGAGCATCAGGGTCAGCCGCTTGGGCAACCGCAAGGTGAGCATCGCCATCAGCGGCGCGCCGACGATCATCCCGACCGCGAAGACAGTGATCATCAGGCCGGTCCGGGCGACGCTGACCTGCAGGTCGCCCGCGATCTCGGGCAGCAGGCCGGCCACGACGAACTCGGTGGTGCCCATCAGGAACGTGCCCAGCGCGAGCACGTAGACGACGAGCGGCAGCCGGGCGGACGGAGGCTGGGGATTGTCAGCCCGTACGGTCTCGGCGGGGGCGTGGAGGGTTGCTCCTCGCGTTACTCATGCATCAACTCCGTGGGCGTGGTGTTCGGTGTGCTGATCCCACGAAACCGGCTTTGTCGCAGGTGGAGAAGGTTGCGTTTATGGGGGGACAAACGCAACCTCCCTCCGCGCAGCCCGGTGGCTACCGTGGAAGGCATGGACGACCACAGTGACCACCGCACGGAGATTCGGGACTTTCTCGCCAGCCGACGCGCCAAGATCACCCCGGAGCAGGCCGGGCTGCCCACCAGCGCCCGGCGCCGGGTCCCGGGGCTGCGGCGCGAGGAAGTCGCCGTGCTCGCCGGCGTGAGCACCGAGTGGTACACGCGCCTGGAGAAGGGCCACATCAGCGGCGTGTCCGAGGACGTCCTTGCCGCGGTCGCCCAGGCCCTGCAGCTGGACGAGGACGAACGCACCTACCTGTTCGACCTGGCCCGCGCCGCCCGGCCCGCACGCCGCACGCCGTCCCGCCGCAGGGACGTCGAGGTCCCGCCCCGCATCCAGTGGCTGCTGGACTCCATGACGATGTCCGCTGCCTTCGTACGCAACGGCCGCCTGGACGTCATCGCCCACAACGCCCTCGGCCGGGCCCTGCACGCGCCGATGTTCGACAGCCCCACTACCGACAAGCGCGGCCGTCCCAACTTCGCCCGCTACCACTTCCTCGATGCCGGCTCACAGGACTTCTTCGTCGACTGGGAGGCCGGCGCCGCCGCCACCGTCGCGCTGCTGCGCGCCGAGGCCGGGCGTGAACCGCATGACCGGGCCCTGCGCGAACTGATCGGCGAGCTGTCCACCCTCAGCGCCGACTTCCGCACCCTGTGGGCCGCGCACGACGTCCGTATCCGCCACGAGGGCATCAAGCGCCTGCAACACCCCGAGGTCGGCCCCCTGGAGCTGACCTACCAGTCTCTGGACCTGCCCGTGTCCCGCCGGGCCGTGCACGACCTGAGCCTCTACACCGCCGAACCGGGCAGCACCTCCGAAGAGCGACTCAAGCTCCTCGCCAGCATGGCGGCAACCCGCTCCCGGGCGGCAGAGCCCACCGACCGACTCCGCTGAGCGGCCCGTTCCCCCCAGCTCCCGGCCCACCGGTCAAGCACCAGCCCGAACCGCACCCAGGCCGCCCTGATGCTCACGCCGGCGCGGTCACATGACGGGCAACGTCGGCCTTCCCTCGGGGACGCGCGGCGCGGGCACCGTCGCCGCCAGGGCGGTCAGGTCCAGGTCGAGACGGCTGTTCATGTCCAGCTCGAACCGGCCATAAGGGTTCACGTGCGTCCAGAACAATGGGGACAGAGCCCGCCGATCCGCGTCCGTGAGCCGCTTCTGCCACTTCTCCTCGCTCAGGATGTCCTGAAGCAGCAGGGTGTTGACGTGCACCAACGCCGACTGGAGCAGGTGCAGGGCCAGCATGGACACCTCCTGGGACTCCTTGTCGGAGCCAGTCAGGTCGCCGTCCTTGCCGTAGAACAGGTCGTGGTTGGCACTGTTCCAGTTCTCCACGACCTGGAGCCCGTCGTTGATCTCGCGACGCAGGTCGGCGTCCGCGAGGTAGTCGCAGATGAACGCACGCACCGCCCGCCCGAGTTCCTCGATCGCCCGGTACGTCGGATGCTTCGGCCCGCCGTACCTCCTTCACCCACCGCCCGCAGAGTACCTACATGACCGCAGGTGACCCCGACGCCTCACAAGGCGAGGGGACAGGGCGAAGCCACGCGGGACTCGGCGTGATTTGCCGCCTCTCGGGGGAGACGCTCACGCCGTCCTTCGTAGCAGCCTGCGTATGCACAGGAGATCTTCACCCTGGGGGCACGCCGTTCAGCCCGAACACACGGCGTCTGGAGCCACGTCCGCTCCGGCTCTAGGCGTGGGGCTTGGTGAGGCGTGCCTGGCGGGCGGCCTTGACGGGTTCGGGAAGCACATGGTTGATCAGGGCAGTGCGCTTGGTGGCGCGGTCGCCTCCGACGACGTGGTCCTTGCCCGCCATAAGGGCTTCGAAGCCTTGCCGTGCGACCTCGACACGGCTGTTCTTCTTGGCTCCGGGACCGAGTGAGGTGTTGTCCATGCCGGCGCGGGAGTGAAATTGGCTGTCGGTGGCGCCGGGCAGGAGGGCGGTGACGCTGACGCCGTGCTCCTTCAGTTCGTGCCGCAGCGATTCGGCGAACATGAAGGTGAATGCCCGGGAGGGGCCGTAGATGGTCTCGTAGGGGGTGGGGGTCAGGGCTGAGATCGAGGAGGTGATCAGGATGCGGCCGCGGCGGCGGTCGGCCATGTGGCGGGCTACGCGCTTGGCCAGGTGGACGACGGAGGTGACGTTGAGCGACAGGACGCTGAGTTCTTCGTCGAGGTTGGTGTCGAGGAAGGCTCCGCCGAGGCTGCGGCCGGCGTTCAGGACGGCCGCCTCCAGCGGCCGACCGGTCCTCTCGACCGCCTGCCAGACGTCTTCGACTCCCTGGTAGTCGGCGAGATCGGCCTGGACGGGGATCGCCTGGGCACCGTTCTGCTCGAGGTCTGCGGTGACCTGGTGGATCTTGTCGCTGCGGCCGGTGGCCACCAGGTCGTAGCCGTTGCGAGCGAACAGCAGGGCCAGCTCGTAGCCGATCCCGGCCGAGGCGCCGGTGACCAAGGCCAGCGGCCGGCGGGAGGGAGTGGTGCTCATGGTCTACTCCTGTGAGGTGTGGTCTTTTGAGGTGTGGTCTTTCTCTGTCCAGGGGCCCGCTCCCTGGCGGGGACGTCGGCGTTCCAGCTGGTCAGCAGCTTCCATGCGTCCTGGGAGGCTTGGTCCTTGGCGGGCAGGTAGAGGAAGAGGGTCTGGTCTTCCTCGCCGGGCATGGTGAACGCCTGGTAGTCGATGGTCAGGAGTCCGACGACCGGGTGCCGGAAGCGTTTGTGGCCGAACGTGCGGTCCAGCACCTTGTGGTCGGCCCACCAGCGGCGGAAGTGGTCGCTCTTCATGGACAGTTCCCCGACCAGCTCCGCGGTGCGGGTGTCCTCGGGGTGGCGGCCCGCGTCCAGCCGCAGGATCGCCGTCATCTCTGAGGCGATCTTCTCCCAGTCCACGTAGAGATCCCGGGCGGCCGGGTCCAGGACGATCCAACGGGTGAGGTTGCGATCCCGGTAGGGCATGGCGTCGAAGTCCGCCATCAGGACACGGCAGAGGTGATTGGTGGCCAGGATGTCTCCTCGCCGCCCGAGAATGAACCCTGCCTGGTCGGTGAAGGAGTCCAGGAGCCGGCGCAGGCCCGGCCGGACCCTTTGCACCACGGGCGTACCGCGGCGGGCCCCGCTGCCCGTCTGCAGCCGTACCAGGTCGAACAGATGGGCACGCTCGGCGTCGTCGAGCCGCAGCGCCGCGGCGATCGCCTCCAGCACGCTCGGGGAGGGGCTGATCTTCCTGCCCTGCTCCAGACGCGTGTAGTAGTCGGTGCTCACCCCGGCCAGCTGCGCCACTTCCTCACGCCGCAGGCCGGGCACGCGCCGGTAGGCGCCGCGCTCGGGCAGCCCCACCGATTCCGGGCTGATCCGGGCACGGCAGCGGCGCAGAAATTCGCTGAGATCCACGTTGCGTGCCATGCCACCATGCTGCCCCGCCCGCCCCGCCGGACACGGCCCGAAGCTGGGTCTGTGCGTCCTATGAAGCCGCTGACCAGGAAGTTTCGCCCCAGCCATCGAGCCCTGACCGGTGGGCCGACGGTGCTCTGCTGGATGTGCGGCGCCCCGGCCACCTGACTTCACCGGGCCGACGCCGAGCCCAGATCCGACCCGTGGCCGGAGGGACATCGACCCGATGGCGTCCCTCCGCCCTATTCGAGAGGACACCTTCCGTGAAGACCTGGCTCATCACCGGCTGCTCGACCGGCTTCGGCCGCGAACTGGCCCGCGCGGTGCTCAGCCACGGGGACCGGGCAGTGGTCACCGCCCGCGACGTGGAGCAGATCAAGGACATCGTCGAGGCCGCGGGCGACCGCGCCCTGGCCCTCCCGCTGGACGTCACCCGACCCGAGCACGTCCGCGCCGCCGTTCAGACAGCCCAGGACCGCTTCGGCGGCATCGATGTGCTGGTCAACAACGCCGGCATCGGCTACTTCGCTGCGGTGGAGGAGAGCACCGACGAGGAGATTCGCCGGATGTTCGAGATCAACGTCTTCGGACTCTCCGACGTCACCCGAGCCGTCCTGCCCGGTATGCGGCAGCGCCGCACCGGCACCATCGTCAACTTCTCCTCCATCGGCGGGCTGCGCTCGTTCCCCGCCGTCGGCTACTACAACGCCACCAAGTTCGCCGTCGAGGGACTTTCGGAGGCGCTGGCGAAGGAGGTCGCACCGCTGGGCCTCAAGGTCCTGCTCGTCGAGCCGGGCCCGTTCCGCACCGACTGGGCCGGCCGCTCGGCCAAGGAGACCCTGCCTGAGCACGGCCTCGCCGACTACACGGCCACCGCAGGCGCCCAGCGCGCCGACTTCCGCGCCGGAACCGGTAATGAACCCGGCGACCCCGCCCGCGCGGCCACCGCCATCATCACCGCCGTCGAGGCCGATCAGCCCCCGCTGCGCCTGCTGCTCGGCGGCCCCGCCTACGAGATGGCCATCGACAAGCTCGACCAGCTCCGCACCGAATTCACCACCTGGGAGACCCTGACCCGCAGCGCGGACTTCCCCACTGCCTGACCACCCGCGGGGCCCGCTGCACCTGCTGCGGGCCCCGCGACCAGCAGGCGCCCGACAAACGCAGGGCGTACCACAGGATCACAGTCATCGCCGCGCATCTGACGGCCTTCTCGACGGCCACACAAATGCAGTGGATGATCGCCCGTGTCAGGAAGTACATGGTGCCAGCACGCGCGAGCAGGGTCACGAGCACCCCGCACCCTGGTCGAAGAGAGGACCGATGTGCACGGTGATGGAACGGCCGGCGAAGTCCGGCTCGCCGCCCAGCGCCTTGGCCGGCACCGGGTTGTCCCACGCCCAGTGCAGCAGCGCGGCCGGCGGCCGGAGGTCACCTCGGGTCAGGCGCCGGTGGGGCGGCGCGGCGAAGGCTGTCATGGCGGCTGTGGGTGAGGTCGCCGCGTTGTTCGCGGATCATGCGGCGGACCATGGTGGTGCGGTGGTGGTGGCCGAAATGTTCGCTGAGGCGAGTGGCGCCAGGGACGAGGCGGCGGGCGGTCTCCAGGACGAAGACGGCGGCGGAGGCCGCGGCGACCGCGGCCTGATAGCGCTTGTCGTCCGGGGCCCCGAGGAAGTCGGCGTTGCGTTTACCGAGAATCAGGCGGCTGTAGGACAGCAGGTAGTTGGTCAGCGCCCGCCGGGCGAGGGCGGAGTTCTTCCAGCGGGGCGGTAGCAGGAGCGGGGCGGCGGCGTTCATGAGGGAGCGGGCCAGGCGTTGTGAGTCCTGGTCGGGCATGAACTCGGTGTCCGCCTCCAGCCACAGCAGCCGCCATGCGTCGGCTTCGGTGGCGGGCAGCAGGTCGGGATGGACGCCCATCAGGTGGCCGGCATAGCGCCACAGGTGCAGGGCGGCAGCCCGGTCGGCGGCGGAGAACCTGAGCCCGAGGGTCCGCGATCCGAGCAGCATGACCAGGGAGAACAGCAGCAGGGTCCCAGTGAGCTGGATCTGGTTGATCGGCGCGTCCCAGGCGTCGAAGTCCCAGTCGTCGCGCTCATGAATGGCTGCTCGGACCTGGGCGTGCATGACGCGCACGCGCAAGGTGCTCCTGAATCCCGCTTCGAAACGGCCGAGGCCGCCGGGGGTGGTGACGTCCACCCACCAACTCGCGGTCTTAGCCAGGCGGCGCGGGGCCATGGTGTCCAGGTCGCCGGTGCGCACCAGGTCAGGGTCGACCCAGTAGGGGACGGCGTCCACTTCGGCGAACAGGTCCACCAACTCGCGGGGTGGGGCGTCGAGAGATTCGATGCCGTTTTGGAGGGCCTGCTCGAACAGGCGGCGGAACGCCATCGGCGAACTGCTGAGCGGCAAGTACCCGCTGCTGCTGTGGCGGCTCGGGAACTACGGCGAGTCCCTGATCGACATCGCCGACTACGTCCTGCCCGACGGCAACTGGAACGTCATGCACCAGCACGACGAAACGATCGAGAAGCTCTACAAGCCGATCATCAACGGCACCAAGGATCAGTCGGTCAAGGCCCAGCAGGACATCAACCGCCACATCATCGGCCAGGCCTGGTTCGCGCCGATGGCCTACCCGGACGGGTTCTACGCCCATAACCCGAAGATCAACGTCCGGCCGGCATCCGACCTCAACGGTCTGAACCCGCAGCTGTGGGACTTCCAGTAGCCCGACATCGGTGAGCGAGAGGATTTCCGGTGCTGGTCGCACTGCTGAAGAAGGTCGTCCGAGCGGTCGTGGTCCTGCTCGTGGTGAGCTTCGTGACCTTCGTCCTGATGTTCGGCAACGGGCCGGGGATCGCACGGGCGGTTCTGGGCAAGGACGCCGCCGAGGCCGACGTCCGGGCGGAGATCGCCAGGCTCGGACTGGACCGGCCCTTGTTCGTGCAGTTCGGGGAGTGGCTCCGGGGAGTCGTCACCGGTGACCTTGGAAGCTCGTTCTTCACGGGGCAGTCCGTTGCCTCGGCGCTGGCGACGAGGGTGCCCGTGACCCTCGCGCTGATCGTCCTGTCGCTCCTCCTGACGGTCGTGGTCAGCGTCCTGATCGGCGTCGCCGCCGCCGTCCACGGAGGGTGGATCGACCGGGTCGTCCAGGTGCTGGCCGTCCTCGGCGCGGCGGTCCCGCCGTTCATCGTCGCCATCGGACTCATCTTCGCCTTGGCCATTTCCGTACGCCTGTTCCCCGCGACGGGATACGTGTCGCCGGACCAGAGCCTGAGGGGCTGGATCTCATCGGTCACGCTTCCGGTGCTCGCCCTCCTGACGGGGTCGGTCGCCTCCGCGGCCTCGCAGTTCCGGGGGGCGGTCCTCGACACGCTCTCCCGGGACTTCGTCCGCACGCTGCGGGCCCGCGGCGTCCCGGAGCGGCTTGTGATCTTCCGGCATGTGCTCCGCAACTCCGCAGGCCCCGGACTCACCGTCCTGAGCCTGCAGACGATCGCCCTGATCGGCGGCGCGGTCATCATCGAGGTCGTTTTCGCGCTCCCCGGCATGGGCGACCTGACCAACACGGCGGCCCAGCAGGGCGACGTGCCGGTCGTCATGGGGTGCGTCCTGGTGATCGTCGTGATCGTGCTCGTCGTCAACCTGCTGGGCGATCTCGCCAACGCGGCCGTCAATCCGAAGGCGAGGACCCGGTGACGACGACCCCGGCCTTGGTGCCCGCCGCCGAGAACCGGTCGGCCGCGGCGGTGCGGTCCCTCCTGCGGCGCATGCTCACCGACCCGCTGGGCGCCTGCTGCCTGGCCTTCCTCCTCTTCGTGATCTTTCTCGGGCTGTCCGGCCCCTGGCTGGCGCCGACGGGTCCGAACGTGACGGACCTCGGCGCGGTCAACGCGAGGCCCTTCACCTCCGGCCACCTCCTCGGCGCGGACGCGACGGGCCGGGACATCCTGTCGCGGCTGATGTGGGGCACGCGGCAGACCCTTCTCGCCTGCCTGGTCGTGCTGGTCGTCTCCGTCGCGTTCGGTGTGCCGAGCGGACTCGCCGCCGGCTTCTACCGGGGCAGGTTCGAAGCGGTCGCGAACTGGTTCTCCGACGTCGTCATGTCGATGCCCGGGATCGTGCTGCTCATCGCGCTCTACACCCGCACCGGCCCCGACATCGTCACCGCCATGGCCGTCTTCGGGGTGCTCGTCGCGCCGACGTACTTCCGTCTGGTCCGGTCGATCGCGGTCGGCGTCCGCAACGAGTTGTACATCGACGCGGCCAAGGTGGTCGGCCTCTCCGATCTCAGGATCGTCGCCCGGCACGTGCTGTGGGCCGTGCGCGCACCGATCATCATCCAGAGCTCGTTCATCCTCGCCGCGGGCATCGGCATCGAGGCCGGGGTGGGCTTCCTGGGCCTGGGCGACCCGTCCCGGCCGGCCTGGGGAAGCGTCCTGCAGGAGTCGTTCAACAACATCTACGACAACCGGCCCGGCGTGGCGGGGCCGGCGATCCTCATCAGCCTGACGATCCTGTCCCTCGTCCTGCTCGGCAACGTTCTACGCGACGTGCTCCAGGCACCGGCCGGCGGCAAGGCGCCGTCCGCGCGGCGCCGCCGTGAGCTGATCCGGCGAGCGCGGGCGGCGGCCCAGCCTGACGACGAGCAGCGCCCGGCGCCTCCGGCGGACGCGGTGGTGTCGATCCGGGGCCTGCGGATCGGATATCCGGACGGCGGCGGGGGATTGCGGGAGGTCGTGCACGGCGTGGACCTCGACGTGCGGCGCGGCGAGATCCACGGGCTGGTCGGCGAGTCCGGTTCGGGCAAGTCGCAGATCGCGTTCTCCACGCTGGGCATCCTGCCGCGCGAGGCGGTCATCCTCGGCGGAAGCGTCCTGCTGGACGGCCAGGACCTGCTGGCGAGCGAGAAACTCATGCGGCACGCGCGCGGCAGGCGGATCGCCTACATCCCACAGGAGCCCATGGCGAACCTCGACCCGTCGTTCACGGTCGGCGCGCAGCTCACGCACGGCCTTCGTGCGGTCAAGAAGACGACCAGGCGCGACGCCGAGAAGGAGCTGCTGGGGCTGCTGTCGCGGGTCGGCATCAAGGACCCGGAGCACGTCTTCCGGCTCTATCCGCACGAGATCTCGGGCGGCATGGCCCAGCGGGTGCTCATCTGCGGCGCGGTGGCCTCCGGGCCCGACCTGATCGTCGCCGACGAGCCGACGACCGCCCTTGACGTGACCGTGCAGGCCGAGGTGCTCGAACTGCTCAGGGAACTGCGCGACGAGCGGGGCCTCGCCATGATCCTCGTGACGCACAACCTCGGCGTCGTGGCCGACATCTGCGGGTGCAGGACCTCGTCGTCCGCTACGGCGGACGCCGGGGCGGCACCACTGTGATCGACGGCGTCTCCTTCGACCTCGGCGCGGGCGAGACGCTGAGCCTCGTCGGCGAGTCCGGATCCGGCAAGACGACGATCGGCCGGGCGATCCTCGGGCTCGCGCCCGTGACGGCCGGCTCGATCACCTTCCACGGGGAGACCGTCAGCAACATCCCCAGGGCCCGCCGACGCAGGGTCGCACGCGACATCCAGGTCGTCTTCTAGGATCCGTACTCCTCGTTGAACCCCGCGATGAGAGTGGGGGACATCCTGGTGGAACCCCTCGCCGCGGCCGGTGCCACGGAGGGCCGGACGCGCATACGGGAGCTGCTGGACGCCGTCGGGCTGCCGGCCGACGCCGCCGGGCGATACCCGCGGGAGTTCTCCGGTGGCCAGCGGCAGCGGATCGCGATCGCCAGGGCGCTCGCCCTCGACCCCTCGGTCATCATCTGCGACGAACCCACCAGCGCCCTGGACGTGACCACGCAGGCCCGAGTGCTCACGCTACTGCAGGACATCCAGCGCGGGACGGGCGTGGCATACCTGTTCATCAGCCACGACCTCGGCGTCGTCCACGAGGTGAGCGACAGCATCGCCGTCCTCCACCGCGGACGCATCGTCGAGATGGGGAAAGCGCACAGGGTCGCGACGAACCCGGAGCACCCCTACACACGCAAGCTGCAGATGGCCGCTCCGGTCGCGGACCCGAAGAAGCAGCGCCTGCGCCGGGCCGAGCGCCTGGAGCTCACGACTGAAGAGCTTTCCTCTCCCGGGAGCAGATCATGAGAAGCATGCACACGCCCCGGTGCGCACCGCGGCGAACCGATGGGCCGCTGCGGCCGGCCCCCGACTCGGGGAGCGGGCGGTGATCCGGTGGGGTGTGGTGGGGCCGGGGACGATCGCGGCCGAGTTCGCCGAGGCGATGGGGCCCGCCGGGGGTGGACAGATCGTCGCGGTGGCGTCCCGCTCGCTCGCGCGGGCCGAGGCGTTCGCCGACAGGTTCGGGATCGCGCGCAGGTACGGGGAGGTCGCCGGGCTGGCCGCCGATCCCGACATCGACGTGGTCTATGTGGCGACCCCGCAGTCGCGGCACGAGCAGGACACCCTCGCATTCCTGGCGGCCGGCAAGCACGTGCTGTGCGAGAAGCCGTTCGCGCTGGACGCCGGGCAGGCCCGGCGGATGGTCCAGGAGGCCCGGGCTCGCGGATTGTTCCTGATGGAGGCGGTCTGGAGCCGCTTCCTGCCCTCCTACCGCACCCTGGTCGAGGTGATCGGCAGCGGCCGCATCGGCGAGCCGCTCCTGGTGGAGGCCGACTTCGGATTCCGGATGCCGGAGGACCCCCGGCACCGCCTGTTCCGGCCGGAGCTGGGTGGCGGTGCCCTGCTCGATCTCGGTATCTATCCCGTCCAGCTGTGCTCGCTGGTGCTGGGCCCGGTCGCGCACGTCGTCGCGGACGGCGTCATCGGCCAGACCGGTGTCGATGAGCAGGTCGCGGCGGTACTCCGCCACTCCGGTGGGAAACTCGGCGTGGTCAAGGCCGCGATCCGCACGAACATGGCGTGCACCGCCCGTATCGCGGGCACCGACGGCTCGATCGACCTCCCGGCGTTCATGCACTGGCCCCAGGCGCTCACCATCACCACCCACGCGGGCGGAACCGAGCGGATCGACGCCTCCTACGAAGGCAGCGGGCTGAGGTTCGAGATCGACGAGGTCCACCACTGCCTCGCCCTAGGCCTGACCGAGAGCCCGGCCATGACCCTCGACGAGACCATCGCGCTGGCCTCCACCCTCGACGCGATCCGCGCCCAGATACCAGCCGGCGGCACACGCTCCACCCCGTCCTCCAACGCCGCAGGATCGGTCCTGTGACGACCGCGACGTGCCTCCCGACCTCGCCGGTGGACGCCACCGGCCCATGCTTCTGACGAAAGGCGGCCACGATGGACCGTGAACCGCTCGACTTCTACACCGACCCCGACTCAGGTGCCTGGGAAGAGCTCGGATTCGATCCCTATCCAGCGGGTCGCCCGCCCGTCGAGGTGCCCCTGGCGACGCGCCCGCCCGTGCCGGCGCTGCGCGACCTGCGCGAGCATTACGACGCCATCGTGGTCGGCAGCGGCGCCGGAGGCGGCGTGGCCGCGTTCGTCCTGGCGCGAAGCGGGGCGTCGGTCCTGGTGGTCGAGCGCGGCTCGTGGTTCGGCGCACGCGACCTGGCTATTGACCACGTCCGCAACCACCGGTTCTTCCTCGGCGGCGACCTCGACACGCCCCCCGGCCACCCCCGGGCCGTGCCCGGCGACGACGGTGAGACGGCCGTTGAGTACGACGACCTGCGCTACCACCACAACGCGATCACCGTCGGCGGCGGCACCCGGTTCTTCGGTGCCCAGGCGTGGCGGTTCCTGCCAGACGACTTCCGGATGGCGTCGCTGTACGGCGTCCCCGAGGGATCCGCGCTCGCGGACTGGCCGATCACCTACGACGACCTCGAACCGTTCTACGACCAGGTCGAATGGGAACTCGGCGTCGCCGGCCGCGCCCACCCGGGCGAAGGCCCCCGCGAACGCGACTACCCGATGGCGCCGTTCCCCCCGACCACCGAGGCCGCGCTGCTCGACGCGGGAGCCCGGACGCTCGGCTGGCCGACCGGCCCCGTCCCGCTGCTGCTGAACACCGAACCCCGAGGCGGCCGGGCCCCGTGCATCCGCTGCGGACAGTGCATCGGCTTCGCCTGCCCCGTCGACGCCCGCAACGGCACCCACAGCACCGTCCTGCCCCGCGCCATCGAAATGGGAACCGACCTGATCACCTCAGCCCAGGCCGTCCGAATCTCCGACGACGGCGACGTCGAGATCGCCGCCCACGGCGCCGCGCGCGTCGTCCGCGCCGAACGGATCATGCTCGCCGGCGGGGCGATCGAGACCGCCCGGCTGCTCCAACTCAGCGGCCTGGGCAACGAGTGGGTCGGCGACTGCCTTCAAGGCCACACGTACGCCGTCGCGTTCGGCCTATTCGACTCCGACGTCCACGACGGCCTCGGCCCCGGCCCCTCTACCGCTACCCGCCACATGCCCCGGTCGCAACCGCACCCGCACGGCCACGGCGCCTGCGGCCCTACCCGTTCAAGCAGGCCTTCGCGATCGCCAAGCGTGAGCTGGCGCGCCGCGAGGACTCCCTCGCCGCCGTCCAGGCGTGGTGGAAGCCGATTGCCAAGAACCCCAAGTACCCGGTGTGGCTGCGGAAGGCGGCCTTGAACGAGCTGTCCGGGATGGTCTTCAACGCCTCGTTCTGGGAGGCGGGCCTGGTCAGCAGCTCCGTCACTCCCGCCCCCGGCGGGCCTCGCCTGGGTTCGGAGCTCCCTGGCACCCACTTGTTCTACCTGATCGACGCCGGAAGCGGCGGCGCATCGGCCAACGAGATGGACGTCGACAGCTTCGGGTACGTGTGCTACACGAAACTGTTCCCCAACCTGGAACTCGGCCGCCTCCGCGCCTGGCTGCAGCTGACCAAGCAGGACCGGTGGGGGCGGGTGCCCCAGCAGATCGAGGCCAACACAGGTCCCTACATCAGCGCGACGGCAGCCAACCAGGGCGCCCCCTCGGCGACGTCCGAACCCGTCTTCGGCGCACCGCCTCCCAACACCGACGACCTCGGCGCGCTCTTCGATCCCGCAGGCGGCGACGCGTTCCGGGACTGCTTTCACAAGCTCATCTACCGGGTGTACGCGCTGTACAAGGAGACCGGCGACAAGAGTCTGGTGACCTACGGGTACGCCCCGATGCTCAGGACGCTGAAGCACTCGCAGTTCTTCCGCCCGCCCGGCTCCCGCCTCCCGGCGGACCCGCCGTCGAACAATCCGCCGAACACCTACGACCAGCTCCTGGTCAACGGCCACGGCATCTACAATTGCCAGCTGTACCTTCTGTCGCTCCAGATCCTCTCGAAACTCACCCCCACGGCCATCGCCCTCGGGGTCCCCGAGGCCACTCCCGCGGTTCGCGAACAGATCGATACCGAACTGGCGGCGGCGAAGGCCGAGTTCGAAAGGATCTTCTGGAACCCCAAGACCGGGCGCTACCGCTACTGCGACGGCACCGGCGGCATCGACGGGCGGACCGGCGACATCTTCGGTGCAAAAAAGCCGGTCCTGCCGCCGGACGCGGTCTTCCTGGACTCCTTCTACGCCCAATGCGTCGCCTCACAGCTCGGTCTGCCGGATCTGATCGACCTGCGGCGCGCCCGGACGCACTGGCACAACACCCTGGACGCCTTCCTGGCTCCCAAGGACGCCGACGGCAAGCCCACCGGTCCGCCCATCATCCTGGACGAGAACCTGAATCCCTACCCGATGAACTACATCCAGTCTCCCGGCCGTTTCGTCCCCGAGATCGCCGACGTGTGGCCCGGCACCACCTGGATGGCGACCGCGGCCGCCGTTCACATCGGCCGCCGGACCCGCGACCGCGAACTCATCGCCAAGGCCCTGAAAATGAGTGAAGCCGTGGCGAACCGGATCTACGACGACGGGGCCACGACAAAGGGCCACGCCTTCGCCACGCCGGAGTCCTGGTTTGTGGAAAACGTGAACATCTCCCGGTATGCGGCCTACGCCCGAGCCCGGTCCATCTGGCAACTCGTCGATGCCCTCGACCCCATCCTGCGCAGGCCGAGGCCGTCAAAACCAGGCAGAACACGGCGCCCCTGACACCAATGGCGGGCATCATCGGGCCGCCGCGCCGGCCTTGTCATCGGTGGTCGTCTCGATGGCGGCGGCGTCGTGCCCGCGGAACAAGCCATGGCCGGGGGCCCCACGGTCGATGGCCTTGCCGCGTCTAGGGGCGACTTTGTGGCCAAGTTTCCCAGCGATGCGCCGGCCACCTTGCGCGCGCTCTGCGTGACTGAGGGCAGATGAGCGTCGAGCAGCTGGTCGACCGTCATGGCATCGCATGTCGGCCCGTGCGCGACCTGCTGGTGGACTACTTCAAAGAGCGGAGCCCGCTCCCGACTACGGCTCGCTGCCCGGGCCCGTCCGGGTCGTGGCCGGCTTCTGGCGCGACCTGGAAAGACATCATCCGGGCATCTCCTTGCTCAGCCTGAGGCCCGAAGCCGCGCGGGCCCGGAAGGAGCGATACCGGTACTACACGCGCCGGGAGAGGCGGACGGAACCTTCCGCAACGTTCAGCGCCCGCGGCAGTTGAGCTGCGTGTCGGGTTCGATGAACATGGCCGGATCGGGATGGCGTCAAAACGGCTTCCTCGCGGTGTCGGCGGGTCCCCGAAGCCCTCGCCGCCGCAGCCGAACACCACCACGACGCCGAGTCCCGCCGAGCAGCTGTCTGCCGGGTTCAAGACCAGGCGATCTCACCGGTTCGGTCGACGAAGCGTCCTGAGCCGGCACCGGGCTTTTCGGTCGCGAGGCCGACGATCGCGTCCGTCCCTTCGGTGACGGTCTGGGGGCCGCTGTGGCCGTTGAGGTCGGTCGCCGTGTAGCCGGGATCGGCGGCATTGATGCGGATGCCTGTCAGCGCTTTGGCGTATTGGGTGGTCAGCATCGTGAGCGCCGCCTTCGAGGCGCTGTAGAGCGGCGCGATGGCAGAAGACTCGACCCGCGACGGGTCGTGGGTGAAGGCGAGCGAGCCCATTCCGCTGCTGACATTGACGATGACCGGGTCTGATGATCGGCGTAGCAGCGGCAGGAACGCGGTGGTCGTTCGGACCACACCGGCGAGGTTGACATCGAAGACACCCAGGGCGTCGGTCCCGGTCAGGGTGCTGGGATCACCGGCGGGGCCGTGGATGCCGGCGTTGTTGATCAGAACGTCGATCGAGCCCTCTTGCTCGGCGACATCTGCGGCCGCGGCGGTGACGGACGCGTCGTCGGTCACGTCGATGGGGACGAACCGCGCGCCGAGCGCGGCGGCGGCCTCCGCGCCCTGTTCGGGGTTTCGGGCTCCGACAAGCACGGTGTGACCGAGTTCGATGAGGCGGCGGGCGGTCTCGCGGCCAAGCCCCTTGTTCGCTCCGGTGATGAAGATGATCGTCATGCGTTCTTTGGTCATACCTTCATTGTTCGTCCACCCGTGGCACCCGGCCAGGGACGCCTCAACGGTAGGAGCAGCAGTACCACCATCGATTTGCACCTCGATGACCGAGGATGCAGGAAGATGGGCGTCATGACGACACCTGGGGCCGGGCTGGGTGCGATGATCCGCACTTGGCGGGAGCGGCTGCCCCCGTCGGCCGTGGGGCTGTCGGCGGGCCCGGCTCGCCGTGCGGTCGGGCTACGCCGCGAGGAACTCGCCGAACTCGCCGGTGTGTCGGTCGACTATGTCGTGCGCCTGGAGCAGGGGCGGGCCACGACGCCCTCGACACAGGTGGTCGCGTCCCTTGCGCGTGCCCTGCAGCTGACCATCGCCGAGCGGGACCATCTGTACCGACTGGCCCGTCTCGTCCCGCCAGCCGACGGCGCCATCTCTGACCACATTCCACCCGGCGTTCACCGTGTGCTCACCCGGCTCGGGGACGTCGCGGTCGCCGTGTTCGCGGCGGACTGGCAGCTGATCTGGTGGAACCGCAGCTGGGCTGGGCTGCTGGGCGATGCCTCATCGGTGCCACCGAAGCTGCGCAATTTCGTCCGCGACAGGTTCCCGATCGGTGCGAGTCCTGCTCGCCTCGCGCTATGGCCTGTGACCGAACTGGACAGGGACGCCACCGACGCCGCCGTCGTCTCCGACCTGCGCCGCGCCACCGGCCGTTTCCCCCACGACACGCGCCTGGCAGAGCTGATCCGCGTATTGAGTGCGGGCAACCAACGGTTCGCCGAACTATGGGCGATCGGTACGGTGGCCGCTCACCGTGCGGACCACAAGACGATCGAGCACCCCTCGGTAGGGCCGGTCACGGTGGACTGCGATGTGCTGACCGACGGTGACTCCGAGCACAAGATTGTGATCATGACTGCCGTGCCCGGCAGCGCGGACGAGACCAAGCTGCGGCTCGCCGCGATCGCTGGTCCGCCGGTCACCACGAACAGCCCGCGCACACGCCGGTAGGCGGGGTACGAGCCGTCCGCAACGGGAGCTGAGCTGTCGATGCCGTAGGGAGGCTGGTTGGGCGGTGATGTCGACCCGGCTGTCGAACCATAGGGGAGAGGTCCCGTTGCTCTCTCGACTTGAACTGTCCTGCCGTGCCTGTGTCGGTGCTCATGGTCATGTTCCGCCTGTACCGTCAGAACGGGACCAGACCAACTCCGAAATCGGGTGCCCAGTTCTTAGGGCTGCCTGGGCGCCCGGGGATTCGGCCACGGTGTTCCGGAAAGCGATGCGTCGAGGATCTCGCCGAGGCGCAGCCATGCATTCGGCCCCGCATAGGAGGACGGATTCACCGCGAATCGCGCCCAGCCCGCTTCGTTCTCACCGAGTGCGGCCATAACGACGGAGGTGACCACCTCATCAGGAGGCGAGTACCCATTGCCTGCTCCGATCGAGAGGACTGTCCAAGCGGGCAGGGCGCGAACCAGTTCGTCGGTGCGGTCGGGGAGGGCCAAGGCCGCACGGGTCCACTCCTCGCGAAGGTTGGGACCCCCGCCGAGTCGGCCCCGTAGATCCATCGTGATCTGCACAATCGCCGCCTGCGGCGCCGAGTGCCGGGCTAGCACGTCGGCAAAGGCGAGCCGGAAGCGTGGTCTGTGGGCAAAGGAGAGGAGCGCTTTCTCTACGAGTTCGTCGTCGGCGTACCGGTTGAGGTAGTCCTCCAGGACGTCATCTGTCGCCGCTGCGAGATCCCGCGGGCTCACTTGGCGAGGATCGCCCAGGGCCTGTTCTCGTGTGGTCGCCGCTGGGTCCGCGATGATCCGCTCGATCGCCGCGTGCAGTTCGGACAGCCGTCGCTCGTCGTCCCGCGCGGTGATGCTTCGAGTCCGCCACCGGCCTTCGGGTGCCGGCCGGTTATCCCGGAGCACGAGCCGCACCTTGGCCTTCACCTCCTCCGTGACGTGAGGGAGGTGAAGCAGCATGCCGTGCACCCAAAGGAGGTCCCTTGGTTCGCGATACCTCCTGGAGGACGGCGGTTCCCAGAGTTCCAATGCCCGGACCGCTGCCGTGGCAAAGCGTCGGCCGAGTTCGGCGAGCAGGTCGCCCGATGTGCGCCAGGCTCTAGGATCGCCGTAGTGGTTCGTCGCCTCTGCGGGATTGAGCAGGTAATGCCAGGCGCCGTCCGCCGCACGCCGCGCCCATGAAACCGCGGACTTGCACCCGTACTCCAGCAAGAACTCGGAGTCGGCGAGGTAGCTTTCCACATGACGCCGGTCATCTGCGGGCAGAGCCTCAAGTTCGTTGGCGAACAGGGCACGTGCTTCTTCGGCGGACGCTCCGTCTCGCACGGTCCGACACAGCCGGGTGACCAGCACGTTGTGCGCGAAACGCGTCAGATCTTCTGCGGCGAGTTCCTCAAGAAGCGCCGGGTCCACCTCCCAGGGAATGGTCCCTAGGAGATGGTCATGAATGGTGGACCGGGCTGGTGTGCCTCGTGCTCGGTCAACGAGCTCACGGTGACGATGGGCATGGACGGTGACCAACTGTCCCCATATGGCTTTCCATGCCTTCATCACCTGGTCGAACGCTTGCCACGTGTCGTCGTCCCCAGTTTCTTCGTCGACTTCGGGGGGCCGGGGCAGGAGGGCGAACGCCGCGGCAAAGACGTCATCGTGCAGTCGCGGCTCTCGCAGGATGAGTTGCGCTGTGCCCGGGTTCTCCAGCAGTTCCCGCGTCATCGGTTGTCCGTGAGGTCCGCGCCGCTGGATTTCCGTAACGACGGCTTGTGCCATCGCGTCCGTACAACCCGCACGTCCTAGAACTGCAAGTCGAGGGGTGGTGCAGCGTGCCAGGAACTCCTCACGCAATACATCGCTGCAGGACGGATGGGAGAGCGCCGCCGCAGCCAACTCCATTGAATCCGAGAAGTGAGTCTCGGCCTCCCTATCCAAGTCACTCTGCACCGCCGTCCGCAGCATCCACTCGGGCGCCATTTCGGTGAGCGTCTCGCGTAAGAGGACCAGCAGCAGGCCGTCACGCTGCAAGCCCGCGTCCATGGTGCGAACCCGCTCGACCACCATGCGAACCGCCGGCGAATCGGCCCTCCCGGCCCTAGCCATCGCATGCAGAAAGGCATCCGGAAGTCCGGACTTCGAATTCGCTTGGCCCATGGATGGTCTCCTGTGATCGCCGAGCCGAGTCATGGCCCAGAGTGCCGCGTGCCGTCGGTAGGGGTTTACCAGGCTCGCCACCTCGGCATGAGCGCGGGGCCGCTGTCTGGCCACCAGTGGCCCCATCACGATCCACCCGGTCGTGCGTAGTGACTCGGAAGTAGTTCGGTGATGCACAGGGTTGAGAAGAGCCCGGCCCGTAACTTTGACGGTGCGGTCGTGGAGATCCAGCAGCGCCGCCGCCGACTCGTCCCGGGCAGGTCGCGCACAGTACTCACGGCTGGTCTCGGGTGGTTCCCTCGGAGGCGAGACGATTAGCAAGCTCCTTCCTCCTTGTCAAGGGTGAGGACGGGCGTTGTTGTCGCGTAGGCCAGCCGTCCGCCAGGCGAGCTCTAAGATCACCTAGCTGCCTCAAGATCACGGCAGTCACATCGTGTGGCTGAGAGGATGCGGACAATGGCATGGTCGAAGACACTGAAGCCCGGTCACGTGTACCTGATCGCCTTCGATTCAGGAATCGTCAAGGTCGGCCAGTCGAAGAATCCAGATCAACGCCTGGATGAACATGCGCGTCTTGCGGCTATTCACGGTGCCGGGGAAGTTCTTCGGGAAACCGTCCGGGTTGATGACATGGACGATTGGGAAGAACAGCTAATCGCCCACTTTGAGGCAGAGTTCAAGCGTGCCGGCCAGAGCAGAGAGTATTTTCATGCCGATTCCGGTCAGGCACTCGCGTTATTTCGTGCGGCAATGGCCAAGCCCATCCAACGAGACCTATCCCACGGATTGACGCATGAGGAAAAATGCAAAGCGGCCGTGACTGCCATGGCAGGCCTGAACACACGAGGCGACAAGGCCCGTTGGACGGAATACGTGAAGTACTTTTCCGCCACCGCGAATTACGACCGTGATCCCCTGTTCCTGAAGCTCCTGCAAGAAGCTGACCATCTTTACTGCGTCCGGAAAAATCGTCATTGTGCTGACGAGTGTGGCTGCGATCGGACCTGGTTGAGTGGCTATGGATGTCGCGTGGAGGGCTGTACCGCACCAGGCTGCTCCGAAGAGGGGAAGCGGAGATATCGGCAACGTCGGGAGGCTCGTGAGGCGGCAGAGCGTGCCCGTATCCAGGAACGCATTGGCCAGTCCGAGCCGATCCGTACCACGGACGGTGAAATTGTGGGATACCTGTGGCCGGCAGATGATGGCTGGTACCTCATCGATGTCGACGGAAACCTAAGTCAGTTCAGCAGCGAACCAGGTCACCTTGCTCGAGTAGTGTTGGATAGTGCACGTGAGCGCAAAGAGCCCGAAGGAATTAGGAAGGACTAAACGTGAATGCCCACCAACTGCATCCTGAGTGAGAAGTCCAGGACGTGAAATTGGCCGGTGGGTGCGGGGCCGCATCCGTCTCGCCAGAAGCACTTACCAACGGCGTCGCAGCGGACGGGGCGCCTCCGACAACCACGCCGCGAGACCTCAAACCTTTCAACCTCTGTACTGGGACCACTACGCCGAAGGCGTCGCTGCCGACTAGTACTCCAGTTGTAGTTCGGCTGTGTGCTGCTGTGTTGTTGAGATGCCCCTGTCTGGCGCGGGGCTGCGGTCAAGGCTTTGCGGTCGGTCGCATTCCGTCGAAGAGGATGGTCAGCGCGCGATGACGAAATTGCTCGCTCCACTCATCAGTCATCGCTTCTTGGCAGATCGCTGCGAGCAGGGCGATCAGCTCATCGGGTCGCAGGTCGTCGCGGACGGCGCCTGCTTTCTGAGCGCGTTCGAGCAGCAGATCGACGGCGGGCCGGAGACGTGTCAGGGCGTCGCCGACGTGGACCCGGGTTCCGGTTTCAGCGAGTCGCTCGAACACGGCCCTGTTCTGGGCACTGATCGACATGACGCGGGTGCAGAACTCGAATAGGGCGGTTACGGCGTCCGGGTCGTTGACCAGCGCGTCGACTTCGGTGATGAGCCGGTCCAGCAGGTTCATCACCACGGCCTGGAGCAGTTCGGGTTTGGTCGGGAAGTGTCGGAACACCGTACCGATCGCGACGCCGGCGCGCTCGGCCACCGCCTCGGTCGAGGCCGACGCGCCTTGCTCGGCGAACACAGCCTCGGCCGCCTCCAGGATGCGCGCCCGATTGCGGCGAGCGTCGGCACGGACTGGTCGTTCACCAGCACCGTCGCCGGCAGGCGGCACACCGTCTCGATTCATCGGCACTCCCTCGTCGACAAAGTGAGTCAGACTCATTATGATGGATCTTGAGTCGCACTCATCTTACTTCTGGAGGTTCGACCATGGCCCCATCGGCGACCGGCACAGCAGGTCCGCTCGCGATTTACCGGCGCATGCAGGAAGCAGTCCTGCGCGGGGACGGTGCTGGCGCTACGCTCCTCCCAGCTGAACTGCTGGCCGAAGATCTCGTAGTCGAGACGCCGTTCGCCCCTGCGGGCATGCGGCGTTATGAGGGCCGCGAGGCGTGGCTGTCGTACTACCGCACCAGCGGCGCGGGCCTGCTGGTGCGGTTCGAGCAGTTCCGCGAACTGGCCACCTACCAGACCGACGACCCTGAGGTCATCGTCGTCGAATACGAGCTGACCGGAACGGTCACCGCCACCGGCGTGCGGTCCTCGGTAACCTGCATCGCCGTGCTGGGAGTCCGCGACGGCCTGATCAAACACTGGCGCGAGTACCAGGACATCCCGGCGATCACCGAGGCGCTGACCCGACGGCCGGAGGGCCTCGGCGACGCAGACATGCCCGCCCAGTAGCGCTCGGACCTCATGCTGCGAGGGCACGCTGTCGCTGGTAGTGGAGTCGCTTGGCGGTCGCCTGGTGACTCCGCCGCCAGGTCGACCAGCGGAGGCGGTGCTCCCACGACAGCCGTGGCGCGGTGGCGCAGACGAGCAAGTGGCGGATCTCGTTGCAGGTCAACGCGACGATGACCTCACAGTCCGGGTGGCGCCGGTGCTCGACGGTGCGGGTGATGGCCAGGAACGCGAACGCGAGCATCGCAAGGGTGACCCACCGGTACCAGGAGGTCCAGGTGCGTACCTGGTGCTCATCGAGAGCGGTCAATTCCTTCGAGCCCTGGAAGGTCTCCTTGACTCTCCAACGCACCCCTGCGACCTGGACCAGGGTCTTAAGCGGCACTGGCTCAGGCGTCCAGGTCAAGAAGTAGGCGATCTCGCCGGTCGAGCGCGATCGGCGGGCCAGCAGCCCGGCATGCCCGCCCGCGACCGGAGCAGTCAGCTCGACCCAGGCCCACTCATACAGCCGCAGACCTTTCGCACCGGCCCCGGATGAGCAGAGAGCCCAGGCGGTGTCGGGTACTCGGTCGAGCGCGGCCGCGGCGGTGTGTTTCCCGGCCTGGCAGGACACCGGGGTGGTCTTCGCCACCGCCAGCACATAGGACAGGCCTCGCTGCTCGAGCATCCGGCGGAGGGATGGGTTGATCCCGTAGGCCTCATCCCCGGTCACGAAGTCCGCCGCAACGCCCGCCTCCAGCGCCGATGCGATCATCTGGGCGGCCAACTCGGGCTTGGTGGCGAAGTCGATGCCCTGGGGGACCCCGGCGGTCTCGCGGCGCTTGGCATCCTCGCACCAAACCCTGGGCAAGTAGAGCCGGACATCGACCGCAGCGTGCCCGGCAGCAGTGGCAAGGGCGAGGTAGACGGCCAGTTGGCAGTTCTCGACCCGCCCTGCCGTGCCCGAATATTGCCGCTGGACTCCCACGGTCCGGACGCCCTTTTTGACATCGCCGGTCTCGTCCACCACCAGCACCCGCAGCCCTTCGCCCGTCAGGCTCTCGGCGACATAGCCGCGCAGGTGCGAGCGCACTGCTGCATCGTCCCACTTCGCGCGGGAGAGCAGGTGCTGGAACCGGTACGGATTCGGTTCCCCGGCCTCCTCGGCCAAGGTCCAGCAGTTCCGCCGCTCGGCATGGAGCATCAGCGCTCCAAGCAGGGCCCTGGCACGCACCCGCGACTCGATCCGACGAAAGCACGGAGCGATGCGCCCCATCAGGGCATCCAGCTCCAACTGCCACCGATCCACCGCTATGCCGGCCGCAACGGCCACCGTCTTCTTTTCTTGCGTCACAACGACAATGATCACGACGGCCTCCACTGTCCTCAGGCCGCATCCCCGCAGCTCACACCCTGAACTCCAACTGGAGTACTAGATGCCCGAGCAGGCTTTGAAGAACGCCTTTGGTGGACGCATTCCCCAGGAAACGGCCCCGGCGACGAGCCGCTCGGCGACCCCGAGACCGCGCTCGAAAACAAGCTCCACTGGGTTCGCGAGTCACCTACCGAGAAGAAAATCCTGGTCAGAACCGGAAACGCACTCCTGTGAGGTTCCAAAACGGGGCATAGGTGTCTGACCTGCCGGTATGCAACCTCTGGTGGTCGCTGTGCTGGCAGGATCGCGTGCTTGTGACGGTACGGATGCTGTATTTGATGTTCGTCCGCTTGGTCGGGTGGATGGCCCTGCTGGCGCGTTCGGCGGCGTCGAAGGATGCAGAGTTGCTGGCGCTGCGCCAGGAGGTCGCGGTGTTGCGGCGCCAGAATCCCCGGCCCAAGCGGGACTGGGCCGAGCTGGCGGTGATCGCCGCCCTGGTGCGGCTGCTCCCCAGACAGCCGCGGATGAGTCGGCTGGTGACCCCGGAGACGCTGCTGTGCTGGCATCGGCGGCTGGTCTGCTGGCGGTGGACCTATTCTCATCGCGGTGGCCGGCCGCCGGTCGATACCCGGCTCGTGGTGCTGATCGAGCGGATGGTCCGGGAGAACCCCGGTTGGGGGTACCGGCGGATCCAGGGCGAGTTGCTCGGCCTGGGCATCCAGGGGCCTGCGCGGTGCGGCGGGTCCTGAAACGGCTGCGGATACCGCCCGCGCCGCAACGCAAACGGTCCACCTGGCGGCAGTTCCTGCGCAGCCAGGCCACGACCATGCTGGCGTGTGATTTCTTCCACGTCGAATGCGCGGTTACCTTGCGTCGCGTCTATGTGTTCTTTGTGGTGGAGGTGAGCACACGCCACGTCCATGTCCTGGGTGTGACCGCGCACCCGGAAGCATGGGCGGTGGAGCAGGCACGGAATCTGCTGATGGATCTAGGGGATCGGGCCGCCGGATTCGGTTTCCTGGTCCGCGACCGGGCGGGGCAGTTCACTGCGGCGTTCGACGCAGTACTGGCGGCTGCCGGGATCACGGTGGTGAAGATCCCGCCGCGGAGTCCGAGGGCGAACGCCTATGCCGAACGCTGGATCCGCACTGTGCGGGCCGAGGTCACCGACCGAATGCTGATTGCCGGGCCACGCCACCTGCACGCGGTCCTGAATGAGTACGTCGTGCACTATAACCGGCATCGTCCGCACCGGGCCCGGAGTCTGCGACCACCAGACCGCGACGACAGCTCTATCACCACGGCCGCGATAACCGACATGACGACGGCGAGAATCCGGCGGGGGAGGGTCTTGGGCGGTCTGATCAACGAGTACCGGCAGTCAGCATGACCCTCACCAGTCGACCGCAACGTCGCCGGTCAGCTACCGCGACAGGGTTATGGAACCCCACAGGTCCCAGTACGGCCCAGGTATGATCGCCGGGACACCCGGCTGGGCGCGTTTGCTCAGGTCAGGCTGGTGGGTCGCGTGGGACTCGAACCCACAACCTACGGATTAAAAGAGCTCTCGTGTTAGATCGGCGCTCTCGGTAACACTCTATGTTGTTCTGTCCGCGTCCAGCCACGTTTCCGTGTCGGTCTGTGCCATGGCTTGTCGACCCGTACCAATGCCCTCGAGCCAACAACGAGCAAACATGGCCCGCGATCACGGTGTCGTTCGGGCGAAGGGGGTGAGGCAGGGGAGTGGACTGCCTGGTGTCCGACATCACTGTCCGCCTGAGCCATGTCTGTGTGCGAGGGAGTCAAGCTGAAATTCACGAGTTCGGTTCCGTGGTGGGACCATCTTCTTATGCGCGGCGATTGTTTGAGGAGTGTGCGTGCCGCTGTCTCCGGCGTTGTTGGCCTTGCCTGCGCAGGGGGTGAGATGGGGCCGCTGACTATCCTCCCTTGGGGCATCGGCTGCTTGGGGGCAGGGGCGCCAGGGTGCCGTTGCTGTGGCAAGCGATGAAGTTGATCTCAGTCGCTGACCTCCGACCTGATCGGACCGTCTGAAAATGTCCAACTCTCCAAAAGTGCCTTCAAATCGTGTTACTGGCTGGTAGAAGCCCAGGTCAGCAAGTCTGCTCCCCGCGCACGCGGGGATGGACCGGACCGGCCCCATCAACCGGACTCCGACTCAACCTGCTCCCCGCGCACGCGGGGATGGACCCGATCCGAGGACGCGCCGGCCGAGGGCCACCCGCTGCTCCCCGCGCACGCGGGGATGGACCCATGATCCGGGACGCACTCGGCCCCGGCCGGGACTGCTCCCCGCACGGCGGCCGGCGCCCGGTCGGCACGGGGGTGCTCCCCGCGCACGTGCGCGGGGAGCAGTACGGGTAACTAAGCGGGGACGCGTATCTAGCGGGACCATCCCCGCGCGGGGATGGACCCAGTCCGCCGTGTGTGGGCACGCCCGCCCGTACCTGCTCCCCGCGCACGCGGATGGACCCGCGACGATGTAGTACCACCGCGGATGGGAATGCTGTTCCCCGTGCATGCGGGGATGCCGCTCACGGTGTCGGTGTACTCCTTGATGTGCAGAGCTCCGTACGGGTAGACGTGCAGAGCAATCAGCGCTGGTTGCCGCTGCTTGGTCGTGGCCCCGGATCCCTCCCTCAGGAACGACCCGCAGTGCCTCGGCACCGTCTGTCAGCGGTCGCCGCGTCCGCTGGTCGACGATCACCCGGTGCGGTGGCGTGAACCCGACGGCCGTGTCCCGCGACTGTGTGGGGGATGGGAGGACGGGGATGGACGATGAGCTGCTGGTGGTCCGTTGCCAGCTCGGCGAGCGGGAAGCCTTCGCTGAGCTGGTAGGCCTGTGGCATGCGCCGGTGTGGACGTTCGTCCGTCGGATGCTGGATGAACAGCGGGCCGACGACGTGGCCCAGGAGATCTGGGTGGCGGTGCTGCGGGGGTTGCCGCGACTGGCCGACCCCGGCCGGTTCACGCCCTGGCTGTTCACCATCGCCCGGCGTACGGTGCTCAACCGGCTCCGCCACGAGTACACGGTCACTGAGACGCCCGGCGGAGCCGAAGAGCCGTCGGCCGGGGATCTGGCCGAGGAGGTCGTGGAACGCAACGAGCTGATCTCCGCCCTGGCCGGCCTGCCGGCCACCGAGCGGGAAATCCTCATTCTGTTCTATCTGGAGGATCTGTCGATCGAGGACTGCGCGCAGATCTGCGCGATCCCGGTCGGCACCGTCAAGTCCCGCCTCCACCGCGCCCGTCGCCTGCTACGTGACCACCTGGTCGAGAGGGGATACCAGCCATGAACGACCAACCACCCACCTCTGCGGAGGAGATGCTGCAGCGGCTGGCGCCGGTACTCTCCCGCGGCCGGCGGCTGCGAGGTGTCGGGGCATTGCTCACCGGACTGGCCGGAGCGTCCTTCACCACGGTGCTGTGGGCCACCGAGCCCGACGCCCTTCCGGACCGCACCCACCTGTCCTTCGCTCTACTCCTCCTGATCTGCCTGGCCTGGACCGGCTACGGCATCTGGTCGACCACACGCCGCGCCCCGCTGTTCGCCCTGGACCGCGTGATCGCAGGCTGGCTTGCCCTGGCCGCCGCGCTGCTCACCACGACCATCACGATCACGCTGGCCGCCGTACGGGACCAGGGCGTGGTCCTTGCCCTGGCGATGAGCACCATCCTCATCACCCTGGCCGGATTGCTCCTGGCCCGCGCCCGCGCACGCCGAGCGGCCCTGCTACGCCGAAAGGCAGACCTCACCGAATCCGGCCCGCACTAGCTGGCCGGACCGCCGAATACGCACCGGCGCCCGTGGTCGGTCGTTTCACCGTGCGGGCGTGTCGGTAGCCCCGGCGGGGAAGTCCTCGATGCCGAGGACCCGCAGCAGTTCCAGCCGTTCGCGGGTTTCGGCGTCGGCTGGGGTGAGTACCAGCAGTTGCTGGCTCTGGTCGGGGGTGACGAGGGTCTCGCAGTCCATCAGCAGGCGGCCTACGCGCGGGTGCAGGATGGTTTTGCGGTCGGCGCGCCGGACCGCCACGTGGTGCTCGGCCCAGAGCTGGCGGAAGTCGGTGCTGGCGGCCTGCAGTCGTTGGATGAGTCCGGTGAGCGTGGGGTCGCCGGGTCGGCGGCCGGCGGCCGCGCGCAGGTCGGCCACGAGCTGGCGGGCGTGGTGTTCCTGCTCCTCGATCGGGGCGGCCGCGCGGGCGGCGGGGTCGGTGAACCAGCGGTAGGCGACGTAGCGGCGGTCGCCGGACAAGCCGGTGTGATCGCCGGTCAGCAGGACGGCTGCCCGGTTCTGGGCGAGGATCTCGCCCAGGTCCGACAGCACCAGGGCGGGGGTGTCGCCGAGCAGGTCGAGCATGCGCATCAGGCCGGCGCGGGCCAGGCGGGCGATCGCGTCGGCGGGCGGGGGCCGGTGGCCGGCCAGATGGAACAGGTGGTCGCGTTCGTCGTCGGACATGCGCAACGCCCTGGCCAGCGCGCCGAGCAGCTGGGGCGAGGGCTGACTGCTGCGGCCCTGCTCCAGGCGGACGACATAGTCCACCGACATGCCGGCGAGCATGGCCACCTCTTCCCGGCGCAGGCCGGTGGCGCGGCGGCGGGGGCCATCGGCAATGCCGACCTCGGCCGGGCGGATCGCCTCGCGGCGGCGGCGCAGGAAGTCGGCGAGCTGGTCACGTTGCATGGCCCCATGGTCCCTGGCGGCGGGCGAGTGTATCCAGGGAGCGGCTCTCCCATGATGAACGCTCCGCTTCCGCGCGTCCCCGGTGCGGGCGCAGGGTTGGGAACGACATCGAGAACAAGGGAGAACGTGATGCAGATACGGACCCTGGGCAAGACCGGCCCGGCTGTTTCCGCACTGGGCCTGGGTGCGATGGGCATGTCGGGTGCTTACGGCGCGGCCGACCGCACGGAGAGTGTCGCCACCGTGCACGCCGCGCTGGAGGCCGGCGTCACGCTGTTCGACACCGGCGACTTCTACGCCATGGGCCACAACGAGTTGCTGCTGGCCGAGGCGCTGCGCGGCCGGGATCGCGACAGCTACCGGCTGAGCGTCAAGTTCGGCATGCTGCGGGGCCCGGGCCCCCAGTTCGGCGGGCAGGACGGCCGTCCCGAAGCGGTGCGCAACTTCCTGGCGTACTCGCTGACCCGGCTGGGCACCGACCACATCGACATCTACCGCCCTGCGCGGCTGGACCCGGCGGTGCCGATCGAGGAGACGGTGGGTGCGATCAAGGAGATGATCGACGCCGGGTACGTGCGGCACCTGGGCCTGTCGGAGGTCGATGCGGCCACGATCCGCCGGGCGCACGCCGTGCACCCGGTCGCCGACCTGCAGATCGAGTACTCGCTGATCTCCCGCGCGGTGGAGGCGGAGGTTCTGCCCACGCTGCGGGAGCTGGGCATCGGCCTGACCGCCTACGGTGTCCTGGGCCGCGGCCTGATCTCCGGGCACTGGTCCGCCGGCCGCACCGCCGGCCCCGGCGACAGCCGCGGCTTCAGCCCGCGGTTCGCCGGCCGGAACCTGGAACACAACCTCGCCCTGGTAGAGGCGCTGCGCCGGGTCGCCGCGGCGAAGGGCTGCACCGTCGCCCAACTGGCCATCGCCTGGGTGGCCGCGCAAGGCCAGGACATCGTGCCGCTGGTCGGCGCCCGCACCCGCGAGCGGCTGGCCGAGGCACTGCCCGCGATGGAGCTGACCCTCACCACCGACGACCTCGCCGAGATCGAGAAGCAGGTGCCGCCGGGCGCGGCCCGCGGCGACCGATACCCCTCCGCGTTCATGTCCAACCTCGGCGTGGGGAACTGAGTCCGGCCCTCCAGTGGGTTCCGCTCCAGCGCGGGCGCCGTCGGGGACTCGCACAACAGCCGGAAACCACCTTCGCCCAGCTGCGTCGGACCGGCACATGCTCCATCAACGCTCAGTGACCGTTGGCGGCCAGTCACCTACCCGCACCTGGCCGCTATCGATCACGGTTGGCTTTCGGGCGAGGGCGGCGTCGGCTGAAGATCAGGCCGCCCAGGTCGTGAAGGTCAAGCGTTCCGAAGCGGGCATGGTCACCGACCCGGTCACCTGCGGCCCCGGCGCCACCCTCACCCAGGAACTGTGCGCACAGTTCCGGATCTCCGGCGTGCCGGTCGTCGACGACGAATACACCCTCCTGGGCATCATCACCAACCGTGACATGCGGTTCGAGCACAATCCGCAGCGCCCCGTCCGCGACGTTATGCCCCCCGCGCGCTCCACCCGCACCACGCGGAATCAGCGGCGATGACGCACTCGCCCTCATGCGCCAACACAAGATCGAAAAGCTGCCTATCGTGGACGACGAAAACCGGCTGCTCGGTCTGATCACCGTCAAGGACTATGTGAAGTCCGACCAGCACCCCGACGCCGCCCGCGACCCGGACTCAAGGGGATCACTTCGACCTGATCTCGCTCGGACGGGACGGAGGTGGCCACACCGGACGGTGGCTCGTACGGTCCCAGTTCCACCCCGCTGAACAAGTCGCTCGACCGGACCGCTGGAACCGGCGAGTCTCGCCACCATGACTGCGAGTGGTGGCGGGGCGATGTACGCGCCGTTCAATCTGACTGGCAAGGTCGCATTGATCACCGGAGGCAAGGGCGGCATCGGTCTCGGCGTGGCCGAGGGGCTCGCTCGTGCGGGCGCCGCGGTCGCCATCTGGGGTCGGGACGCCACGAAGCTCGACAAAGCCGTGGGACGGCTGTCCCAGTACGGCGCCGAGGTGCACGCCGCTGTGGTCGACGTGAGCGACGCCGACGCCGTGGCGTCCGCCGTCGACGCCACGGTCCGATCCCTCGGCCGGATCGACTCGGTTTTCGCGAACGCAGGCGTGGGTGGTCGCACCAAGTTCCTGGATCTCGACGCTGCCGAGCTGCATCGGGTGCTGGCAATCGACCTCGAGGGCGCTCTGTGGACATTGCGCGGGGCGGCGCGGCACCGGCGATCCAGGGGGCTCGCTCGTGACCACCTCGAGCGTCTCCGCTGTCCGCGGGGCGCCCACGCTGCAGTCGTACGCCGCCGCGAAGGGCGCGCTCGTCTCGGTCACGAAGGGGCTCGCGGCCGAGTTCGGACGGCACGGCATCCGTGCGAACACGATCATCCCCGGCTGGATCCGCACCGAGATGACGGAGGGCAGCTTCGAGCGGCCGGAAGTGCAGGAGGCGATCCTCAAGCGCTTGCCGATCCGACGCTGGGGCACGAGCGAGGACTTCGCCGGCATCGCCGTCTACCTGGCGTCCGACGCCTCGGCGTACCACACCGGCGACACCTTGGTCGTCGACGGCGGCTACACGACGTCCTGAGGAGGGGCGCCAAACATGGAGGAGCAGATGAACGAGCAACGAACCGACCCTGCGGCCGACGGCCCGGTTCTCGTGGTCGGGGCGACCGGGAAGCAGGGCGGAGCCACCGCACGAGCACTCCTCGCCGCCGGGGTCCCGGTCCGTGCCCTAGTGCGCGACCCTGACTCCGAGCGCGAAGGCGCTCGTGGAGCTCGGGGCGAGCCTGGCGGTGGGCGACCTCTACGACGCGGAATCACTCGTGCAGCCGTGCACCGGGGTGCGGGCGGTCTTCTCGGTGCTCAGCCCGGACATGGCGAACCCCGAGGCCGATGCCGGGCGGGCTCACGCGCGCAACCTCATCCCGGCGGCCGCAGCAGCAGGGGTGCCCCACTTCGTCCAGACGTCGGCGTCAGGCGCCGGTCACCACCTGGCAGCGCCCGGGTGGGACGAGGACCGCTGGCACCGCTCGTACAGCGATCAGGTGCCGCCGATCAGTGAGTACTGGGCCAGCAAGGAAGAGGTCAACGACCTGGTCCGGAAGGCGGGCTTCCCTGCCTGGACCATCCTCTACCCCTCCACGTTCATG
This sequence comes from Actinomadura vinacea, assembly GCF_039532545.1. Lineage (NCBI taxonomy): Bacteria > Bacillati > Actinomycetota > Actinomycetes > Streptosporangiales > Thermomonosporaceae > Actinomadura > Actinomadura vinacea. The sequence goes on from NZ_BAAARW010000008.1 coordinate 46,619, forward strand.
AAGATGTTCCTCCGCCCATCGGTGTACTTCGAGGGTCGCACGAGCAATCGCCTGTTGGCAGCTGTCGACCCCGAGACGACCTACGCCCTCGTGGCGGTCAAGGACATCGGCCGCGCAGCCGCTGCTGCCATCATGGACCCCGACCGGTTCAACGGCGTCGAACTGCAACTGGCGGGTGACGTCCTCACCTTCGACGAGATCGCCGAGGTTCTGTCGCGCGCCTGGGGCGAGCAGATCCTCCCGCCCGAGCTGCCGATGACGGCAGAGGAGGCGCTGGCCAAGGGAATGGTCGCGCCGATCGTGCAGGCGAGCGAGTGGAACCGCGACGTGGGCCAGCCCGCGACCCCGGAGCAGCTCAGGTCCTTCGGGGTCGAGCCGCTGAGTCTCGAGGCGTGGGCGCAGGCCTCCTCCGCGGGCCGATGAGCCCCGAGGAGCAGGTCGAGCCCCTGACCCACCGCCTCCTGGAAGAGCACCCCCCGGCAGCCACCGACCGCGCGCACTTCTTCGCCGCCCAGTACGACGCGGGGCTCACCTGGGTGCACCACCCCGTCGGCCACGGTGGGATCGGCGTCGAGCGTGCCGCCCAGCGAAGAGTGTTCGAGTTGCTCACCGCCTCCGGTACGCCGATTCTCTAGGTCGAGAGCAGGCTGGCGTACTCGATGGGCGCGCCCAGCGTGGTCGCGTGGGGTACGGCCGAGCAGCAGGAACGCTATCTGCGGGCCATCGCGACCGGGGAACGCTGGTGTCAGCTGTTCTCCGAGCCCGGGGCGGGCTCCGACCTCGCCGCCATCGGCCCTCGGGCCGTGCGTGAGAACGGTGGCTGGCGGGTGACCGGGCGGAAGGTCTGGACATCCATGGCCACCTCCTCCCAGCGGGGCATGTTGCTCGCGCGGACCGACCCCGCCCAGCCCAAGCACCGCGGACTCACCTACTTCGTGCTCGACCTGACGACCCCTGGTGTCGAGATCCGGCCCCTGCGCCAGATCACCGGCCAAGCGGAGTTCAGCGAGGTGTACCTGACCGACGTCTGGATCCCCGATGCCGACCGGCTCGGTCCGGTCGACGCGGGCTGGAAGGTCGCGATGTCGACGCTCATGAACGAGCGCGACATGTTCGGCACGAAGGCGACCGAGAGCGGCCCCGTCGAGCTCGCGCTCGCCCTGTACCGCGAGAGAGATGGCCATGATCCGGCTCTCCGGTCGCGGATGGTGCAGGTGTGGCTGCGCGGCCACGTGCTCCGCCTGTACGCCGCTCGCGCTGCCAGAAGGGCGAGCGGGGCGCCCGGTCCGGAAAGCTCGGTGAGCAAGGTCGGGTTCGCTGAGCTGAACAAGGCCGGCTACGAGCTCTGCCTCGACCTGCTCGGCGACGAAGCGCTGCTCTACGACACCTATGAGCCCCACGAGCCCGCGACGCACTCCAGCGCGGGCGCGTCCCGGGACCCACGTCGCCTCTTCCTGCGCTCCCGGGCCACGTCGAGCTGCTTGTGCTGCGTCACGAGAACCAGGTGCTACGTCAGCAGGTGCGTGGTCGGCCGCGGTGGATCACGTCGACCGGCTTTGGCTTGCGGCGCTGTTGCGGCTGGTTCACCGCCGTCGCTGGGCGGAGATGTTCCCGGTCACCCCGGCGACGATCCTGCGCTGGCACCGCCACCTGGTCGGGCGGTTGTACGTGCTGGTGTTCATCGAGCACGGCACCCGGCGCTTGCACTTGGGAGGTGTGACCGCGCACCCGACCGGGGCGTGGGCGGTGCAACAGGCCCGCAATCTGACCATGGACCTGGGGGAGCGCGTGAGCACGCTGCGGTTCGCGATCCATGATCGTGAAGCGTCACAACAACACCCACCGCCCGCACCGATCACGAGACCTGCGCCCACCCCAACGGCCACCGGCGGCTCCGACCAACCTGAATCACCTTTGGCTGTCCCGCCGCAAAGCCGTTGACGGCTTGATCAGCGATTACCAGAACGCCGCGTAGCCCAACGAGCGAAAACGCAGGCTGACACCCCTGAGCCAGGGTTTCCGCACCCCGCAGGCAGCACGAACCGGACACGCCGCTCATCACCCAGTGGTGACCCGCCGCCGACCGCGGCCAGGCGCGGCGATGAACCGCTCCCGGGCTTCGGACGCCACCAGCCGCATGCCGACAGCGTGCAGCGGCTCGCTGCCGTCGCGCGCTGAGAGCTGCCAGTCACCATCTCCAGACCGAGTCACCGCGTCGGGCTTGAGGACGGCCCTGAGCCGGTGGTGTTGGCCACTTGCCGCAATTCGTGCGCCGACTCGCGCACCAGTGCGGCGAAGTGTGCATCGTCCTCGGCGATCCAGCGTTCGAAGGCCAGGCGGAAGACCGACATCGCCATGTCCGTGGCCAGTTGCGCGGTGCGCGCGTCGACACCGCGGCGCGCCAGGGTGTCGGCCAGCGCGGCGGACAACGAGGCGAGCTTGATCAGTTCGCGTTCGTACAGGGCGGGATTGGCGGCGATGGCATCCCGGCGTTTGCGAGCGGCGTCCCTCGGCCTGAACACGGCCTCTGCCGCTTGGAGCGCCGTGATGAGCGCATCGAGTGGTGCCAGGCCGGCGCCCGCATCCCCGACCGCTGCGACCAAGTGCTTCTCGAGCTCCTCGCCGCCGCCGAACAGAACCTCTCGCTTGTCGGCGTAGTGGCGGTAGAACGAGCGTTCGGTCAGTCCTGCCCGCTCTGTGATCTGCGCGACCGTCGTCTGGTCGTATCCCCGTTCGGTGAACAACTCCAGTGCGGCCCGTTCGAGCCGGCCGCGCGGATCCGCTTCCCACCTCGCCATGCGCCCCAGAATATACGACAGCAGATGCTGTCATCACCTATGCTACCGTCGTCAGTGACGACAGTTTCTGTCGTGCCATTTCTCGGAGGTGTCCGCCATGTCCGTCATCCGGCAGACCGCGCCAGCCCAGATGAGGGCCGTCCAGTTCCACCAGGTCGGTGGGCGGGAGGTGCTCCAGTTCGTCAAGATCGATGTGCCCGTCCCCGGTCCGAAGCAGATCGTGGTCGCGATTCGCATGTGCGGCATGAATCCCGCCGACTGGGCAGTGCGCGAAGGGGTGCTCGGCCTACCCCTGCCACTGGGAAGCGGCTTCGAGGCAGCGGGTGCCGTGTCCGCGGTGGGCGCCGACGTTGAGGACATCGCCGTTGGGGACCTCGTCTTCGGGAACCTCGACTTCGGGGGCACCACAGCCGGCGCGGCGGAGTACGCGCTGATGGACCACTGGGCGACCGTCCCGGACGGCATGTCGCTCGAGCAGGCGGCAGCGATACCGATGGTTGCTGAAACCGCACTCCGCACCCTCGATGAACTCGGAGTACAGGACGGACACACCTTGCTCATCAACGGGGGCAGCGGCGCCGTCGGGCAGCTTGCAACCCAGCTGGCAGTGCGTCGCGGAGCAGAGGTCATCGTGACATCTGGAACCGCGAAGGCCGCGACCATGCGTAAGCGCGGCGCGAAAGTCACGAGCTATGGCGAGGGCCTCGACGAGCGCGTGCGCGCCCTCGCACCGGACGGCGTCGATCTCGTGCTGGACATGGGCCCCAGCGGCGCACTCCCCACGCTGATCAGGATCACCGGAGATCCCGCACGCGTGCTGACGATCAGCGACTTCGCGAACGCTGACGCCTTCGGGGTCCGGACGAGCGGGCGCGGAAACACCGTCTTCCGCTGGGACGCCCTGCAAATGGTGGCCGACGGCGTCGCCGCCGGTTCCCTGAGCGTTCCAGTCTGGCGCGTGGAGCCCTGGGAGAACATCGCCGCGGTCCAGGAAGCCATCAAGTCCGGTACATCGCAGGGCAAGACCGTTCTCCGTGTCAGCGCATGAGGTATCGGCTCACCCGGGGTAACCCAGCAGAATCCTCGGACGGCGCGATGTTCGTCACCGCCTCACGCCCACAATTTGCCCGTTGCAGTGAATGAGCAGGACGGGCAACGCGGCGCCGGCCTGGCCGGCGCGGCCCTGCCCCTGGTCATGGGCGGCCTGCTCGCCGCGCTGCTGACCTGACTCGTCCGCGGCGCCGCCCGCCGGGTCACCGGAGCACTCGCCGGGTGGTCGCCTCGTTCGGACCCGTGCTGCCGGCCGCTGTTGATGTCGCTCTTCCCCCGCTGAGCCGCTGAAACCAGTCAGGCGGGCATTGCCCTGCACCGCCGACAGCGTGGTGGAGAACACCACCTTCGGGAGCGGCTTCCAGAGCGCGGCCCACTCGAGCATTGAGTCGTCGAGCGATTGCGAGAGCCTGCCCGTCCCTCTCGCCTACCTGCCCGCCGGGACTGCTGCTGATCACTAATGTCATCGGCACGTGCGCGATCGTCGGCGCTCGGCCAGGGGGAGCCGGGGGTGACGGCCGGTCCCGGCGGCCACCTTTCGTGGACCGCCGCGCTGGCGGTGCAGCTCGGCTTCTCGCTGTTCATGGCGCAGGATGGCCGAATCAATCCCTCTCAGGTCATCTCGAGTCGTGACGCGGCAGCGTGAACATCGGTCGTCACAGGACGATGCGGAGGCCGTCGGAACCCAAGGTGAGTTCGCCCTTGTAATGGTCGGTCATGCCCTGCGTGAAGAGGCGGCGGGCCATGATGCCGCTTGGGTAGGGCGTGAGGTGGGTGAGGACCAGGTGCTTCACACGCGCCTGCCGCGCCTGTTTCGCCAGGGCGATGGTGTCGGCGTGGTAGGGGATGGTGCGTTCGGCGACCTCGGCGTTGTGCGATTGGCCGAGGTCCCGCATGTGCGGGATGGCGCGGCGGACGAGGTGGGTGGCGTAGGCCTCGTGGACGACGAGATCGGCGTCTTGCATGGCGGGGAGGTTGACGGGGCTGACCTCGGTATCGCCGCTGATGAAGACCTTCTTGCCGTGGTACGTGAGCACGTAGCCGACAGCGGGGGCGACAGGATCGTGGACGACGAGACGGGCGTCGATGGTGACGCCGCCCTCGTCGTAGACGCGGACGGACCGCGCGCCGTTGGGGAACTCGATCTCGGTGGGAACGGCGTCGGCCGCCGCGCCGGTGGCCTCCAAGTCGCGCATGTTCGCCTTGCGGTATTCGTGGTCGAGCGCGTAGGCGGAGTTCAGGCCGCCGACGACCTTGTCGAGGCCGACCGGGCCCCAGATGGGCAGCGGCTTCGTGCGGCCCCAGATCCAGGTCGCATTGACGAGGGTGGCGAGCCCGTTGAAGTGGTCGGAGTGGAAGTGGGTGAGAAAAACCCGCTCCAGTTGGGCGACGGGGACCTTGGACTCGGCGAGCGACTTGGTGGCGCCCTCGCCGGCGTCGAACAGGAACAGCTTGCCGCCCGCGGCGACGAGGGTGCAGGCCTGGGCGCGGGCGGCGCTGATCTCCGGCGAGCCGGTGCCGCACAGCAGGACGCGGATGTGCTCGGTGTCCTCGATGAACGCGCGATCGGTGTCGTCTTTCAGATGGTCGCGGATGACGCCGTCGATGATGCGGTTGCGGCCGAGGTAGGCCGCGATCCCCGCGACCAGCGTGACGGCGAGCAGCACCGCCAGTACGATCCGCGCCTTTCTCAGTTTCACAGGGGGGCTTCTCCTCTTGCGTGGATTGGGCTTCCGTTATGGGGAGAGGAAGAGAGGAGCGTCAGCCGGTTGGGCGCCGGACGTCCGGTGGCCGGGGGAGCGGTGAAAACGGTTCCGGTCGGGCTGGACGACGACCGCGGACGCGCCCGTCCGCGGGTCGAGGTCGGGTGGCGCTCGACGACGTGGCTACGCACGCCGGGCCGGGCGAGCAGGATCGCGGCGGTCAGCCCGGTCGGCCTGGCACCGACGATCAGCACGGGCTCCGGGGCCGCGGCGGTCATGCGGTGACCTCGTGCGTGAAGGCGTACCTGCCGAGGTCGGCGGTCAGCCCACCCGGGTCTCCACCGCCGGTCAGCCGGACCGAGACGTGGGGCTGCCCGTCGCGCGTCTCGACCTCGACGTGCCCGGTGAGGCCCGTCCGGTCCAGCGCGGCGCTCACCAGGCGGCGGACGGCGTCCTCGACGAGCGCGGGCTTGAAGATCTTGCCGATGAGCGTCGTCGGCAGGCTGGCGACCACGTGCACCGCCTTCGGGGCCGCGGCGGGCTCGGGGGCGTGGGCGCGCGCCCAGGCGAGCAGTTCCGCCTCGTCCGCGCAGGCTTCCCTCGGGGAGAGGACGAGGTAGGCGACGGGGACCTCTCCCGAGTGCGGATCGGGCGCGCCGACGACGGCCGCGGCGGCGACGTCGGGATGCCCGAGCAGGGACTCCTCGATGGGCAGCGGGTCGATGTTGTGGCCGCCGCGGATGATCAGGTCCTTTGCGCGGCCGGTGAGGTGGACGTAGCCGTCGGCGTCGACCTTCCCGAGGTCGCCGGTGAGCAGCCACCCGTCGAATACCTTCCCGGACGGGTCGGGTACAGGCCCGCCGGGTCGAGGCCGCAGGTAACCGGGAAAGACGCTGGGCCCCTTGATCGCCAGGACTCCGGTCCGTCCGGGTGGGCAGTCCCTCAGCGGGCGTTCCGCGGCGTCCACGGTGACGGCTTTGACCTGCTGGTAGGGCAGCCGGAGCCCCACCGATCCGGCACGCGGCGCGAGCGCGGGCGTGGCGGCGGTCGCACAGGTGGCCTCCGTCAGACCGTAGCCCTCCAGCATCGGTACCTTGGCGGTCTCTTCGAACGCGCGCCGCACGCTCCGGGGCAGGGGGGCTGCGCCGACGGCCCCGGCGCGCAGGCTGGAGAGGTCGACGTCCTCGGGCACCTCGGGCAGCCGGGCGTAGACGGTCGGGACTCCAGAGAAGCTCGTCACCTTGTAGTGCTCGATGATGCGCCAGAAGTCGGCCATGAGCGCTTTGTCCCGGTAGCCGAGGGGGCCGATGCTGACGACCGGCGTCCCGTGCAGGAATGGACCGAGCCCGGTGACGTGGACGGCGTTGACATGGAACAAGGGCAGGCCGGACAGGACGACGGAGTCGTCGAGATAGGCGCCCGAACAGCCCAGCGCCCAGGCCATGTACACCTCCATGGCATGGGTGTGCGGAGCCACCTTGGGCACCCCGGTCGTCCCGCCGGTGTGGAAGTAGGCGGCCAGGTCGTCCGGGCGGGGGCGGCGCCCGGTGCGCAGTCCACCGGACGGCTGCCGCGCGGCGACCGCGTCGAAGGCCACTCCCTCTGTGTCCGGCGGGAGGCCGACGGCGGCCAGGACGAGCGCGCCGGGCAGCCGGGCGGCGATGCGCCGTGCCTTGGCCCACAACTCCGGAGACAGGCCCGGCCCGGGGGCCAGCAGCAGTCGCGCGCCGGTGAGGCTGAGGATCTCCGCCAGGTGGTCCTCGGCGAGCATCGGGTTGACGGGATTGGCGATCCCGATGGCCTGAGCGCCGAGCAAGGCCGCGTAGGCGGCTCCGGAGTTCGGCAGCATCGACGCGACGACGCCGCCTTCAGGGACGCCGAGGGCTAAGAACGCGTTCGCGGCCTGGTGCACGCGCTCCAGCAGCGTGCCGTAGGTCCAGCAGGCGGCCTCGCGCCAGGGCAGGCCGTCCTCGCCGAGCAGGTACAGGGCGGGCCTGCCGGGATGCGCGGACGCGGTCCGGTGCAGGAGTTCGTACGTGCTGGCGGGCAGGTCGCGTTCGTCCAGGGCGACCATCTCGACGGCGGGCAGGTCCTCGGGCAGCAGGATGAGCGGACGGTCACCCTGCGTGTGCGGGGCAGCGGTCATCGGGATCTCCTCGAAGGCGGGGATGGGGAGGCGCGGGGTCAGGGGCCCAGCGCCTTGGCCAGGGCCGGCGGCCGCGCCAGGTCGATCTCGTTGGCGCGCAGAGCCCCGGTGAACCGAGAGGCGGCGTCCTTGCGGATGACGAGGCGGTCGGTGCCCGGTAGCGCCCGCGCAGCCACGGCGACAGGGGGTGACCGGTGGCCGGTCCCGTGGACGTGGTGGCTCATGCGCAGTGCGCTCCCGCCATGAGCGCGCCCAGGTCGTCGGGCTCGATGAACGAAGGCGGCACGGGCGGCCCCCAGCTGTAGAGGATCCGCATGTCGGCGAAGTCCTCGGGCTTCCAGACGGCCTCGTCGACGATGCAGTCCAGGTCGCTGTAGTACTCGGAGAAGTTGCCCGCCGGGTCCTTGAGGTACCAGAAGAAGTTGGAGCCGATGTGGTGGCGTCCCAGCCCCCAGATGTGCCGTTCCGGGTGGCCTTCCAGCATCCGGTGCGCGCCCCGGCCGATCTCGTCGACGTCCCCGACCTCCCAGGATGTGTGGTGGAGGTAGGGCACGGGGGCGGGCTGCACCAGCACGTTGTGGTGGTCGGTGGAGCAGCGCAGGAACGCCGCGATGCCCGGCACCTCGTCGCTGATCTTGAAGCCGAGGCCCTCGGTGAAGAACCGCTGGCTGATCTCCTGGTCGGTGGAGCCGAGCACCACGTGGCCGAGCTTGCGCGGCCGTACGGCCCCGGTGCGCTCGACCCCGGACGCGCGGGCGTCCACCCTGGGGGTGCGGCCCGGCCCGTTGTGGACCGGTGCCGGCTCGGGTGTACGGACGATGGGCTCGGCGACCGTGATCCGTACGGTCACCCCCGTCCCCGGCTCACGGACGGTCAGTGCTCCATCCTGGTGGTCGGGCCGGTGGCCCAGCCGGGACAGGCTCGCGGTGGTACGGGCCAGGTCGTCCGGATCTTCGGCGCCGACGCCGAGTTCGACCAGCCGCCGGGTCGGGGTCCGGACCAGCCGCAGCTGCCGGCCGCCGTCGGCGGTCGTGAAGAGCCCGTCGCCGTCCGGCGTCAGCCCGAAGTCGGCGTAGTAGGCGGCGGTCTCGGCGAGGTTCGGCACTCCGATGGTGATGGTGGTCAGGCGGTGCAGTGCCACCTCAGGCCCCCTTGAACGTGGTACGGAGCGTTCCGAGCCCTTCGATGCGGCTGACCAGTTCGTCGCCGGCTTGGAGAAAGCGCGGAGGGGTACGGGTCCCGCCGATGCCCGCCGGGGTCCCGGTGAAGACCACATCGCCGGGGAGCAGCGGGGCGACGGCCGACAGCCGCTCGACCAGCTCGGGCACACTGAAGATCATTTCGCTGGTGCGCGCGTCCTGCATCGTCTCGCCGTTGAGCTCGCAGCCGATCCGCAGGTCGCCCGGGTCGCCGAGGTCGTCCAAGGTGACCACGGCGGGCCCGAGCGGACCGAAGCCCGGATAGGACTTGCCCAGCGAGTACTGCTGAGGGGCGGGGCCGGACAGCTGGGTGATCCGCTCGGAGAGATCCTGGCCGACGGTCAGGCCCGCGACATGATCCCAGGCGCCGGCGGCCGTGACCCGGTCGGTCCGGCGACCGATCACCACGACCAGTTCCACCTCCCAGTCCACCAGGCCTTCGGGCAACGTGACCTGGACTTGCGGGCCGGCCAGGCAGGAGGGGAACTTGGTGAAGGTCGGCGGCCACGGCGGGCGCTCGGACACGTCGATGTCCGCCTCGGCCGCGTGCTCGCGGTAGTTCACTCCGATCGCGAACACCTGCCGCGGCGCGGGGACCGCGGGCCCCAGATCGGCCGCGTCGTAAGGCTGCGGTTCGGCGGAGGCCTCCCCGCGTGCCTCCCACACCCGCAGCTCGTCCCACCGTGCGAACAGCTCTTGCGGGTCCGGGCCGAACAGGCCGCCGCTGGCCTTGTGGACGTCAAGGGCCTCGTCGGCGACGAGCAACACGGCTCGTCCGGCGAGATTGGCAACACGCATCTGGAGAGGCCTTCCGATCGGTGACGGCGTCTCCGATTCAACGCCGCCTGCCGACGGGGCCGCTTGGGCGTGGCGCCCAAACCGGTCGGCGCGTTTGTGCGCGACGCTCAGCCACCCGCGTCGTCGTGGCCGAGAATCCGGGCGGCCTCCAGCGCCAGCCAGATCTCCAGACCCGCGCCCACGGGGCGGCCCAGCAGTTCTTGTGCGCGTTTGATCCGGTAGGTCACGGTGTTGCGGTTGACGTGCAGCCGCTCGGCGGCCTGCTGGGGGCTGCGTCCTTCGGCCAGGTACACCCGCAGCGTCTCGCGGAGTTCCCGGGTCCGGTCATCGGGGGCGCCGAGCGCTCCCAGGACCTCCTGAATGAACCAGTGTCCGTGCTCGGCGACATCGGTCACCAGCGACGCCACCCGGATGTCGGCGTAGTCGCACAGCCGCTCGCCGCCGCTCTGACGGCAGATCCGCTCGGCTTCACCCGCGCCGAGATGGCTGCGCCGGAAACCCGCGAGCCCCGCCGCGGGAGGTCCCACGGCGACACGGAGCTCCGGCGGGGGTTCGAAACGGGCGCGCCGGCCGGCGATGACGTCGGCCGGCGGGCCGGTCGCCCAGCCGGTCCAGGCCCACAACCGCGACGGACCCGACGGGACGGTGAGGAGCCGGACCGCTCCAGCCGTCCGCGCGAACTCTGCGGCGAACCGGTGGAGGCCTTCGGCCGGGGTGTCAGGGGAGGGAGCCCAGACGACGAAGGCCAGATGATGGTGGGCGAGGTCGTAGCCGAGCACCCGCATCGCGGTCTCCTGGTCGACGCGGCGGCCGGCCAGGATGTCCTCGACGATCCGCCGCCTGGCCGTTTCGGTGCCGCTACGCCAGCGGTCCCGTTCGGCGATGTAGTCCTCGGCCAGCTGGCTGGCCTGCATGTCGGCGTAGTCGAACAGCAACTCGGTGACCCGGTGGGTCTCGGCCGCCCGGATCGGCTCCGGCTCGGACTCGATGGCGGCCATCAGTTCACGATGCAGGCGCGCGTGCCCGATCCGGACCCCGCGCAGGACCCGGTCCAGCGGGATGCCGCGGCGGGCCAGTTCATGGTTGCCCTCCACCGCCTCGGGCGCCACCAGACCTGATTCCGGCTTCCCGCCGGCGTGCAGCCCGCACAGCGCCATCAGCACGGTGGCCTCGACAGAGCGCCGCAGGGTCTCGAACGGAGCGGGGCCGCCGCCGTGCTCGGGTACCCGCTCGATGATCTCCGCGGTCATCGCCCGGGCCACCTGGACCGCCCAGTCCACCGGCCCCGAGCCCACACGCTCGGCCGCGCCGGCGACGGTCGGCGCGGCGCAGGCGGGCCGAAGGCTCGGCGACTCCTCGCCGCGCAGCCTCAGCAGCCAGTCCTGTGCCGGATCGCTCACCGCTTCAGTAGACCAGAGGCCGACGGCCGGTCCGCCGGGCGCCCGGTCAGCCGGCCGCGCAGATCGTCCACCAGACCACCCAGGTCGTCGGCCGTGGCGGTACCGAAGACGTAGAAGTCGGGCCGGACGATGACGGCGGTCCGGCCGGTGCCGTTCAGCAGCGCGTGGTAGACCCCGTCGGAGTCGGTCACGGCGCCTGGAACGGGCTCTCCGGCGGCGGCCAGCCGGACCAGCCGGGCTCCGATCGCCGTACAGAACGCGAGGTGCTCGTCCGTGAGCGCCTCCGTAGGGTCGAACAGCGCGGCGATCACGAAGCCGGTCCCGACCACCTGGTCGAACGGTCCGGCGGCTCCATTCCATGTGACGTGGCCCTGCGGGCTGAGCTCGCCTGCCGCAGGGGCGGGCGTCCCGTCGGGGCGGCAGTGCAGGACACCTGCGGACAGCGCGGCGTCGGGAATGGTGTCCACGACCGTCCCGCCGGTCGCGGCTCCCATCGCCTGATCGCGCTCGGCCGCCGCCGCATCGTCCAGGACGCAGATCACCTTGCCCAGTTCGATGGAGGTCTGGATCGCGTGCTGGACGTGCGCGGAGCGTTCGACCGTGTAGGAGTCCAGGAGTTCGGGCACGGCCCTGCGGGCGAGGACGAGGTCGAGTTTCCAGGCCAGGTTGGCTGCGTCCCGCAGCCCCGAGCACATTCCCTGACCGGCGAACGGCGGCATGAGATGAGCGGCGTCCCCGGCCAGCAGGATCCTGCCGTCCCGCCACTGGTCGGCCCATCGTGCCTGGAAGGTGTAGACCGCGTGCCGTTCCAGGACCGCGTTGGACGGTGTCAGCCCCCACGGCTCGATCAAAGACCAGGCCGTTTCAGCCTGATCGAGCCACTCCGCGGTCTCGTGCGGCAGCCGCATGAATTCGAACCGGCGCCGCCCCGGGCCTCCGGAGACCACCGTGGTCGGGCGCAGCGGGTCGCAGATCTGAAGATTCGACGGCGTCCACGCCCCTTCATGGTCCGGGACGACGTCGACGATCAACCAGTCGTAGCGGAAGCCCAGGTCGGTGACCGTCGTCGCCATGTGCCGCCGTACCGTGCTGTTGGCTCCGTCGCATCCGATCACGTACGAGGCGCTGATGACGTCCAGGTGACCGGCCGCGTCCCGGACGGTCACCTCCGCCCGGTGCTCGGACTGGACGACGCCGACGACCTCCACGCCCGGGCATACCCGCAGGCCGTCGATCTGGCCCAGCCGCTCGGACAGCAACGCCTCCAGCCGCGGTTGGGAGAACATGCTCGACCGGGGCCATCCCGAGATGCCCGGCCGGTCCCACTCGAACCGCAGCAGCACCTGCCCCGCGGCGTTGCGCCACTCATACTCGCGGGCCGCCTCGCTGATCTCCCCGAGCCGGTGTCCCAGGCCCGCGGCGGCCAGCAACCGGGCGATCTCGTGATCGAACGTCACGGCGCGGGGGAGCGGGTACGGCTCAGGCCACCGCTCGACGACCACGACACGCCATCCCCGCGACCCGAGCAGGACGGCCGTCAGCTGCCCGACCGGACCGCACCCCACGACCACGACGTCGGCGCCGGACTCCGCACCACCGCTCAGCATGATCCTGATCTCCCTCCGTCCCGGATCGAGAGCAGGCTCCCGAGATCTCGCCATCAGTAAACGGCGCGAAGAGAGCCACGGACTTAGGCCATGAGCCCAGTAATCCCTCAGCTTTTGGGCGGGCCGGCGAGGTCGAAACTCAGCAGATCCCGTCCCACGGTGATCCGGCCGCGATAGCCCCCTCGCGGAGGTCCGCGGCGAACTCGGCCTCCTCTTCGGCCTTGCCGGGCGCGGGGATGAGATGGGTCAGCACCGTGTGCGGGACTCCGGCACGCTCGGCCATGGCACCGAGGGCGACGGTGTCGGCGTGATAGTCGAAGATGGTCGCGAAGACCGTCCCCCGCACGGCCTCGGCCAGGGCGGCGGCACGGCAGGCCTCGTGGACCAGCAGGTCCGCGCCGTGGCAGAGCGCCTCCACCTCGGGACAGACGCGGGTGTCACCGGAGATGACGACGGCGCCGTCCGGGGTGTCGACCCGGTAGGCGACGGCCTCCTTGACGGGTTCGTGGCGTACACCAACCGCAGTGACCGTGACGAGTCCGCCGTCGCTGCGCCACACCACCTCGGGCCGGTCGGGCACCGCGAAGGCATGCAGGGTCACCTCGGGAGGCGACGGCTGGACGTGCTCAGTGCGCACCGCGATGTCGGCGGCGTAGGGACCGAGCATTCCGTCGACGAAGAGCGCGGCCCCGCCGGCCGGGGCGAGGACGGTCAGGGGCCCGGCGGGGAAGACCTCACGCTGGATCCACCGGGTCATCGCGAGGTCCGGCAGATCGGACACGTGGTCGCTGCGCACATGCGTGACCAGGACGGCCGTCAGCGCGTGCGGGAGGACACCGGCCTCGGCCAGGTGCAATGTCGTGGCCCGTCCGGCGTCGAATTGCAGCACGGTGTCGCCGGAGCGGACCAGGGTTCCCGCTCCGGCCCTTCCGGGCGCCGGATACGGGACTCCGGTCCCGGTCAAGGTCACGGTCGTCACCCGCGGACCCTCCTATCGGAGCGGTAGGGCAGGAGGGGAGCCTCCTTGATGTTCTTCACTGGCCGGGTCATCTGTTCCTCCTGGGCAAAGCCAACGAGCGGCCGCCCCGCCGCTCGGACCGGGTGCTGCCCCATCGACGCGCATGAGAGAGCTTGTCGACCAGAACCCGTCAGCCCAGGCGAGCGAGAATTCTTATGCGCGCCGCCCAAGAACGCCGCCGATTCCGCGCCGTTGACTCGGACCTCCCGACAGAACCCCGGAGGACCCGCCCGTGAACGCACCCCACCCCACCCCGGCGCAGGAGACGCAGAGCGCGGAACCCAGCCTGGCACCACGAAGCGAACGGCGCTCGTCACGGGCGCCAACAAGGGCATTGGGTTCGAGACCGCACGTCAGCTCGCGCAGCAGAGCTTCACCGTCTGGCTGGGATGTCGCGACCAGGGGCGCGGCGAAGTCGCAGCAAAGGAACTTGCCGATGACGGAGACGTTCGATTCGTCGGCCTCGATGTGACCGACACAGAAAGCGTCAGGGCGGCTGTGGCGCACATCAGCGACAACATCGGCGCACTGGACGTTCTGGTCAACAATGCGGGCGTCGCGATCGGAGAAGGTGAAGGCCTTCCCAGTATCGTGCGGCTGGAAACGATCCGGCGCACGTTCGACGTGAACTTCTACGGGGCGCTGCGTGTCACGCAGGAATTTTCGCCGCTCGTGCAGAGGGCGCAGGCCGGGCGCATCGTGAATGTGAGCAGCATGATGGGGTCGATCACCACGCTCGTATCTCCAGACAACCCTCTGGGACAGTTCCCGGCCTTTGCCTATCCTGCCTCGAAGACCCTCATCAATGCGCTCACCGGATGGTTTGCCGTCGAACTCAACGACACGCCGATCGAGATCAACTCAGTGTGTCCGGGGTACAACGCCACCGATCTGAACAACAACCTCGGAACGCAGCATCCATCACAGGGCGCGAAGGTCGTCGTGCGCGCCGCCACGCTCCCGGCGGACGGTCCCAGCGGCAGCTTCTTCGACGTAAACGGCCCTGTGGGCTGGTGACCTTCAGGCCTTCACCCCGTCGGTGAGAAATCTCGTTCAGTTACTTGCGCTGAGCACTTACACGCCGGCTCGTAACACCACGAGAGCATTGGCCGGGTTGATGTGTGTCCCGGCCGTCGAACCCAAGCAATACGAACCACTCTCCAGAGCGCACTGCATCGGGTCTGCTCCTCAGCTGTGAAGTGAAAGAGGATGACCCGCCATGAATCACGTGCGGCGCACCGATTCGGCTCGATGCCCAGTTTCTGCAAGCACCGACTGAGCACGTCGACAGGCTGGGCGTGGACACCCCCGGTCAACCGGGCGATCTTTCCCGACGGCTCCCCGGGATGGTTCGTCACCGTGTTGGTGCCGAGAACTGTGTCACTGGGCTTGAGCTGCGAAGAAGGGCCCGCTTGTATGGCTTGTTCGGCTGCGGGCTTCACGAGCATGGGCCACCGTCGGTGGCTATGACGCTACGTCTGGTGTATCTCGCGGTGGTGCGGGTGTTCGGTTGGCTGGTTCTGCCGGCTCGCTCGGATGCGGCCAAGGACGCCGAGATCCTGGTGCTGCGGCATCAGGTAGCAGTGCTGCAGCGGCAGGTGAAGCGGCCGCGTCCCTCGTGGGCGGATCAAACGGTGCTGTCGGCACTGGTCAGGCAGATACCCGCCGGTCACCGTCGGCGGCTGCGGTTGTTCGTCTCGCCGCGCACGGTGCTGCGCCGGCACGCCCGCCTGATGCGGAGCCGCTGGACCTGCCAAGGTCGGCGGCCGGGCCGACCGCGGACCGCCGTGGTGATCCGCCGCCTGGTGCTGGAGATGGCGCGCGACAACCCGACATGGGGCTACCGCAGGATCTGCGGCGACCTGGGCGGCCTCGGGTATCGGGTGGTGCCGTCGACGGTGTGGAAGATCCTCAAGGACGATGGCATCGACCCCGCGCCCTTACGCGCCGGCCCGTGCTGGCGGGAGTTCTTGGCCGCGCAGGCGCGAACGGTCCTGGCGGTGGACTTCTTCCACGTGGAGACGGTGTTCCTGCGCCGG
Organism: Actinomadura vinacea; assembly: GCF_039532545.1. Lineage (NCBI taxonomy): Bacteria > Bacillati > Actinomycetota > Actinomycetes > Streptosporangiales > Thermomonosporaceae > Actinomadura > Actinomadura vinacea. The sequence goes on from NZ_BAAARW010000008.1 coordinate 62,377, forward strand.
TTGCATGTGTTGTTCTTCATCGAGCATGGCATCCGCCGTGTTCACCTGGCCGGCGTGACGGCGCATCCGTCGGGAGAGTGGGTGGCCCAGCAGGACCGCAACCTGCTCATGGACCTGGGCCGGCGCGCCGAGGAGTTGAGGTTCCTGATCCGGGACCGCGACACCAAGTTCACCGCTGTGTTCGACGCGGTGTTCACCCGCCGTGATCGACTCGGCGGACTCATCCACGAATACTCGCAGGTCGCATGAGGTGACAGAGTTCTCGGCACCGACACCCGAGCCGCCGGCCTGCCCAGCCAGATGTCCGGGTTGAATGTGTGCGAGCGGTGCCCGGGGCCATGATCGTCTCCGGTTCGGCCCCGCGAGCCAACATGGAGCCAACACGGGAACCTAACGGGACCAAACGGGCGGGGGGCATGCCTGGGCGAACCCAGGTCAACATGGGTGGGTCGCGTGGGACTCGAACCCACAACCTACGGATTACGAGCCAACACGGCTGTCGGCCGCTGGGGTCATTTGGGGTGGTCTCCCTGGGGTAGTCGGCGCCGGAGGTTTGTATGGGGTCAAGCGGCACTGTCGTTCTGGCTGGTGCGCCATTCGAGCGCTTCCGGTGTCTCGGTGTATTCGAGCAGATGCTGCCCAGCGATGCGGCGCAGAATGTCGCGTACCTGCGCAGGGGTGGCGTTGAAGAACTCGCGGCGCAGGTTGACCCGGTTGACGCGCTGGTCGGCCAGTTCCTGGTGGAGACGGTTCTCCAGCCCGACGGCGTCGTCGCTGAAGATCAGGGCGTGCACGTCGAACCTGAAGGGGACGGAGGCGTCCCCGAGTTCGCGGACGCGGTCCATAGGGTCCAGTCGGCGGGTCATGCCGATCTTGACCATGTTCTCGCCGAAGGCGCCGATGTTGGAGATCACATAGACGTAGCCGGCCCGGGTGTTGGCCTGCCGTCCCTCGACATCGTTGATCACGGATTCGACCTCGGCCAGCTTGGCGCGCAGTTGCTCGGCCCCCGCTTCGTCGCCGTTGTCGATCAGGCGGGCGAGGGCCGACTCCACGTGTGAGCGTTCTTTGAGGAGCCGTGCCTTCTCCCGTTCGAATTCGCGGCGGGCCTTGTCCTCTTCGCGCTGGCGTTCGCGTTCTGCGCGTACCCGCTCCTTCTCCTCCTCGACCTTGGCCAGGTAGTCGGCGGTCAGCGTCAGCTCACGGATCCGGACCTGGTGGTAGGCAGCGGCGATGCGGATGTCCATCGTCTTGCCGAGCCGGGCGATGGTCTGGGTGCTCTTGTCGAGCCGGTCGATCGCCGACTGCAGCTTGTAGGGCCGCATCGTGCGGACCAGGTTGTCGGCCTCGGCGTTGTAGGCGCGCAGCATCAGCTTGGAGAAGTCGCGCACCATCTTGGTGCCTTGGGCGGCTGAGCCGTTGACGCTCCAGTGCGTGGTGGCCTGCACCGCGCGGTCGTTGCGGGCCATGGTCTTGATCTTGTCTTTGAGCTTGGCCAGCTCGGCCTTGTAGGCCACCGAGTCGGCAAGCGGATGCTGGTACTCGTAGACGCCTACTACCTGCAGCAGCGCCAGTCCTTCGGTCTGCACGATGTCCCGCCGCACCCGGTCAAGCTCGGCACGACTTGCGCCCACCTGTTCTTCCAGCTGGGCGGTCTGCTCCTGCAGTTGTCGGGTGAGCTGGGCCAGCAGTGCCGGTTCCATCCCGTTGAGGTCGGCGACCCACTGACGCAACCTGGCGTTCTCCGCTTCCAATTCCTCGATGCGCTTGCGCCCGCCGAACAGCCCACGTCCTCCGCCGTGCCCGCCGGTCTGAGCAAGCGGCGGCGGCACCGGTGGTGGGGCACCACGCCCAACAGGCGCAGGCGGGAGAGAGGCGGCGAGTTCGACGGGCGGTTGCACTCGGGGAGCAGCAGGCACCCACAGCTGCCAGCCCGGCGGCACGGGACCCCATGACGGATCGGGTTGCCACCCGGGCGGCGGCGTCCATCCCACCGGTGGAGCCGGCCAGGTCGGCGGCGGGTTGTATCGCCACCCTCCGTGAGGCCCAGCTGGCGCAGCCGGCGCCGGCACCGGGTCTGGCGGCGCAGCAGGGGCAGGCGTCGGCGGCATGACCGGAGCGGGCGTCGGCAGGGACGCAACCGGGGCGGGCGGGGCCCCTCCGACGGGCGATGCCGAGCCGGCGTTCTTGGCGGCGGACGCCGCTCGATCGATGATCTGCAGGACGCGGGGAGCGTCGTCGCCATGCACATCCCCGAAGTCGGTCTCCTCACCGTCATCCCCGACGGTGACCAAGAATTCGCGCTGCTGATAGGACTTTCGGGTCTGAGCCGACGCCACAGCCGACAGCGGTGTCTCCACCACGAACCCCTGCTGCGCCAGACCGGCGGCCTTGAAGCCCAGCAGTCGCCGGTCGGTCACTACGACGTGCGACAAGGACGGCAGCGCCTTCACGGTGGCCACCAAAGCGAGCACGGCCTCGCCGGGTGCGAGCCGACCACCAACCGTACCGAGCAGAGCAGCCGCTTCGTGCGGAGGAACTTCCACCCCGACATAGGGCTGTGCCCCCAACGAAACCTCCGCCATCACGTCCCCCATCACGCCAGTTCATGCAAAGTGGACCCACCTTAAGCAGCGTGTTGGACGACGGGACCGACCAAGTCTCGTGATGGCCAGAAGTTGCCGCGTCACGGGAGCCGTTGTAGCACAGGGGCACGTCGGTCAACGCACCCTGCTGCAGTGGACGGCGACGTGTCAGAGCCGAACCGCACCCATTTGAAATGGCCGTTCCCTCACGCTCGCCTGCTCGCGGATATGTCGATACCGCGGGCCGTTCAGCCCATCGAGCCGCCTATCGGGAAGGACCCGGCCTCGAATTCGGCCGGAGCCGGGTCGTCACCCTGGATCGTGGCGACCACATCGCGATGCGCGCGCGTCCACCCTCGGACTCGGTGAACACCAAGGTGTCCCCGATCCAGAGGTAGTACTGCTCCGACCAGACGTCGACGACGTGCCGGGGTGGAAAGGCTAAGGAGACATCGATCCGTGCACCGCCCAGCACATCGCACACGGTGAGCCGCCGAGGCCCCCGAAGATCGATGAGAACGCGGTCGCGGTCGGCGTGCGGCTGCGCGCCGGCCCGTCAGCCTAGCTGTGCGGGCGCGGAGGGTCGCGGCCCGGCCGGTCTGAAGGTCAAGCACCTGGGTGGGCCGCACCTCGACGTTGGGGTCGCTGTTGCCGACCCGCGCCACACCGCCGGATCCGGCGCGCAGAACCGTGGTGTAGTCGTTGACGTGGTCGCCGATCCGGCCGGTCGCCGGATCGGCGGCCACCAGATCCCTGGTCACGCCTCCGCGCATGGTCCGGGGCCCTGCCGACACATGCGGGATAGGCACGGTGCGGTGGTGCCGACACCTCGACGACCAGGCCGTCGCCGGTGGCGGCAACGGGCCGGATGCCATCGGTGAAGGTGACCGCCGGGGAATGCACGTCGCCGTCCAACCCTACAAGGGCGGTCTCGAACACACCGTGCCGGTCCAGCCCCGGCCCCGCCCCGCTGCGCTGAAGGACGCACCAGACTCCGGTGCCGTCGTAGGAGGGGAACCAGGCGGTCGCCACGCCGAGTTCGACCACTTCCTCGGGGGCGGCGGGGACGCCCGAGCCACCAAGTCCGCCATCGCCGGGCCGGCGCCGAGCATGAGCATCGCCGATGCCGCTGCCGGAGGCGATGATTCGTCGGGCGATCTGGTTGCCGGCCGCGGGCCGGTGGATTTCCCGGCCCGGGCCTCTTTCTTCGGGTCGGCTATGCCGTGGCCGCGCGTCAGCCGCCACCGCCGCCGTCGCCGGGTGAAGCCCCGGTGATGGCCTGCGTCTGCTGTCCAGTGATCTCCTGCAGCGGTATGTCGTCGTAGTTGCTGAGGACGACGCCGACCCACCCGGTGTCCGGGTAGATGCTCCAGTGGGTGGAGCTGCCGGGGTGGACGCCGCTGCGCGCGAGCTCCCACTGGCCTTCGACGATGTGGGCTGTCGGCCCGTAGGTGCTGAACCCCGGGGAGCCTCGGAAGTTGGGGGCCTTGACCGAGGTGAACACGTCGGCCCAGACCGGGTCGAGCACGGTGCCGTCGTACAACGCTTCCGCGAACCGGACCAGGTCCGGTGCGGTGACGAACCCGCCGTCCGGGACGAAGTTGCGGGCATTGTTCTGGCCCGCCATGCCCGGGCTCGGGCTGTCCTTGTCCAGATTGCGGACGGCGTCCACCCAGCTGCCGTCGGCCTGTTTCATGTACGAGTGCGCGATGTGCTCGTCGGCCAGCCACTGCGGCCTGGTGTAGTACGCCGAGCCGGTCATGCCGCAGCGCCCGAAGATGTGCTTGTTCACGTAGTCCCAGAACGTCATGCCGGTCACCGCCTCGACGATCTGCACGGTGACATCCGCACCCCAGCCGGGTTTGTTCGAACCCGCGCCGGGGGCGGCCACCAGCTTCGCCTGCCGGGTGTACTGCTGGTAGTACTCGTGCTGCTCCTCCTTGCCGTGGAAGATGCGTTGGTAGTCGTGCTCCGGAAAGGACAACCCGGAGGTGCCCATGAGCAGGTGGTGGATGCGCACCTGCTCAGCGATCTCCTTGGCGAAACCGGTCAGGTAGGTGCCCACCGTGTCCCACAGCTTCACCTTGCCCCGCTGCGCCAGCTGCACGATGGACAGGCTGACGAACGGCCCGCCGTAGAGGTTGAACGCGGCACCTTCGTGGTTGCGGATCCCCTTCTCCTTGTCGGCCATGCCGTAGCTGCGCGACAGTACCGTCCGGCCCCGGTGCGACAGCAGCACCACCCCGGAGAACTTGTCCTCGGCGGCTAGCTTCGCGATGTACCGGTCGTAGGCGCCGCCGGGACCGGTGTCCGACGGGATCCGGTCGGGCTCGGACGTGGCCGTGTCGGCGTGGCCGAGCTGGTCGGCCGCCAGCGAGACGCCGGCCTGCGCCGTGGCCGTCCCGCCCAGCAGCGGCGCGGCCGCGGCGGCACCGGCCACCACGGCGGCGCCCCGCAACATCGAACGCCGATCCCATTCCCCGTCACTAGCACTAGCCATGGCCTTTTTCTTCTCCCTTTCCTGATCACCTTCCACCCGCGATTTTCTAGCCAACGGACGGTCACAGCACGGTGCCAACAGCTGTGACCCGGCTGTGACCCGGGTCTGCGGCCAGAATCGGGTGGTGCCGACTCCGCGATGGACTCCGAAGCCGGAGCACCAGGCCCTCGGCACGGACCGCTGTGGTCCGTGCCTCCATGGAAGAAAGGGAGAGTGTTGCGGTGGCGTATGCGATTTTCGATACGCCCGCGATACACCCAACCCCCGACATCCCCGGCATCAAGGAACTGGCGCAAGCCGCGAGAAGGCCCCGCCGCTGGTGATCGCGGCAGCCCGGCTATTGCGGGTGCTGGACGACTCGTCGGTGACCATCGCACTGCCGAGCCTCCAGTACGAGCTCGCCGTCACGCCCGCACACCTGTCCACCGTGAACGCAGGCTGTCGCGATGACGGTGAACTCCAAGTTTTCCGGCGAGAGTACGAGGTCGTGCCAACATTTCTGCGCAATCGTAATTACTGATAGCAAAGCTTCAGATTCGAGGGCACCGAGCTGATGACTCTCGGGATCGGAGTTCCCGGACTGGTGCCCGAACCACCTACAAACTGTGCCGCTTCTCACCTACAGAGCCACGTGCTGATTGAGTCGGCCTGGGGCGCGATGCCCGGATCACTCTGGGTCCGTTTCCCCAGGCCGCTCGCCGAACCCGCCGTGCCGATCTCTCGGCAACGGGCTCTCCACGGCGTCTGCCGTCAAGCGTGGTTGGGCGTGGTCCAGGGGTTGGGGATCTTGCTGCCTCGGTATCGGTATCGGGTGACCGGCACCGAGGCGATATTGAACAGTTCGATCCCGTCCGCTGTGGGCCTGTGCCACCGGCCCGCGGGGCCGGTGAGGCGTCGGCGGACGTCCTTCCAATTCCAGCGGTGCAGGTGCATCCACCAGCGGATCACCCGGTGCCAGATGAAGTTCTCCAGGTGACCGAGGGTGTGTTTGCAGACCGCGTGCCGGAAGTAGTTGGCCCAGCCCCGCATGATCTGGTTGAGTCTGATCAGCGCGTCCCTGGGACGCTGTTGCGACAACCTGCTGGTGAGGGCACGGGCCTTGTCCTTCAGCGACCGGATGGGCCGGTCGGCGATGAAGGTGTAGACGTACCACTTGTTCGTGCCTCGCTTGCGGCGCCACTGGATGCGGAACCCAAGGAAGTCGAACGCCTCGCTCATGCGCAGGATGCGGGTCTGACAGCCGAAGACCCAGCGGTGCCACCACCTCAGCGATGTCTTCGCGCAGGGCTTCGACGTCGTCGCGGGAGCCGTGCACGAGCACGACGAAATCGTCGGCGTAACCGACGATCCGCCAGCTCGGCAGGCCCTCGGCGCGACGTCGGCCGGGGGTGCTCATGGCCCCGCCCGGCCGCCACGGTCCGTGCAGGTGCTCATCGAGCAGCGACAGGGCGATGTTGGCCAGCAGCGGGGACAGGATGCCCCCTTGTGGTGTGCCGGAGTAGGTGTTCTTCTGCTGGCCGAGTTCGGTGAGGATCCCGGCCTTGAGGAACGCTTTGACCAGCGCGAGCACCCGTTTGTCCTTGACCCTGGCCCGCACCCGGTCCATCAGGGCCGGATGGGAGATGGAGTCAGAGCACGCCTCGATGTCGGCGTCCAGCACCCAGCGGTATTGCTTGGTGCCGAAACGCTGGATCTCGGCGATGGCGTCGTGTGCCCGCCGCTCGGGCCGGAACCCGTAGGAGACCGGCTGGAAGTCGGCCTCGAAGATCGGCTCCAGCACCAGCTTCAGCGCCGCCTGAACGACCCGGTCCGCGATCGTCGGAATCCCGAGACGGCGGACCCTGCCCGACCCGCCCGGTTTGGGGATCGTGCGTTCCCGCACGGCAACGGCCGGAACGAACCGTGTACCGCGGAAACTGGGTTTCATACTGTGAGCTGGGGTTTCGCTGCGCGATCGGTGGCGTGGTTGCGACCATTCCGGGGTGTTGTTGTGGCTGCTGTACCGGTTGGTCCGGAGCCTGCTCGGCCTGATCGGGGTGCTGGTCCGCTCGGAGCTGTCCAAGGACGTGGAGCTGCTGGTGCTCTGGCACGAGAACCAGGTGTTACGCCGTCGGCTACGCGGCCGTCCGCGGTGGGAGCACGCCGATCGGCTCTGGTTGGCGGCACTGGCGCGGCTGGTGCACCGCCAGCAGTGGGCAGGGATTTTCCCGGTCACTCCGGAGACGCTCCTGCGCTGGCACCGTAACCTGGTAGCGCGTAAGTGGAACTACTCCGACCGCCGCCGACCCGGGCGACCACGCACCGGCGTGTCGGTCAGAGCGCTGATCCTGCGGATGGCGCGGGAGAACCCGACCTGGGGACATCCAGGGTGAGCTGACCCGTCTTGGGTACACCATCGCCGCGTCAACGGTATGGGAGATCCTGCACCGCGCCGGCATCGATCCCGCGCCACGCCGGGTCGGTCCGAGGTGGCGGGAGTATCTGGCCGCCCAGGCGCACGCGATCATCGCGTGTGACTTCTTCGCGGTGAAGACGGTCCTGCTGAAACGGCTGTGGGTGCTGGTATGCATCGAACACGGCACCCGCAAACTGCATCTGGGCGGGTGACCACGCACCCGACCGGGGCGTGGGCGGTGCAGCAGGCCCGCAACCTGCCATGGACCTGGGCGAACGCGTCGGTGAGCTGCGCGTGGTGATCCACGATCGCGACCCGCTTTTCACCGCCGTGTTCGCAGAAGTGTTCAAGGCCGAGGGGGTGCGGACCATCACCACGTTGCCCCGGACGCCGCGGATGAATGCGGTTTGCGAGCGGGTCATCGGCACCCTCCGCCGCGAGTTGCCGGATCGGATCCTGATCCTCGGTGAGGGGCACCTGTCGCTGGTGCTGGGCGAGTACATGGTCCACTACAACGGTCATTGGCCGCACCAGTCCCGACACCAACGACCTCCGGACGTCGACACCGGGGCGGTCCCGGAGACCACCGACCTTGCCGACTTGCGATCCATCCGGCGAAGACCTGTGGTTGGAAGCGTGATCAACGAATATCACCACGCCGCATAACCGCAGCTCAGATCTCGCAACTCAATATTCGAGCGGTACACCGTGTTCGACGAAGGTAAGGACAGCAGGACCGAGGCTGCGGCGGAGGGGAACACCCCGAAGTCCGTCTCAGTCGCGTGACGGTGGCTCCCCGATTGGCTCCCCATCGACTTTCAAGATCGAAAAAGGGCTCCGGACGGAGATCCGAAGCCCTTCTGACCTGCGGTTATGCGGTCGGGACGGCGGGATTTGAACCCACGACCCCTTGACCCCCAGTCAAGTGCGCTGCCAAACTGCGCTACGTCCCGGTGCCCGGCTTGGGCGGGCGTGATTACTGTAGCGCACACCGGGGGTGGGTGCGTACTCGGTTGTGGTGGTGCGGATCTGGTAGGCATGGCCGGGTGATCTCGTTGGTGGGGCGTGCGGTCCTGGTCATGGCCGGGGTCGTGTGGTTGGGCGGCTGTGGTGCGGATGGGAAGACTCCGGCGGCGCCGGTGAGTACGTCGGCGGAGCGGCCGGGGCGGGCCGTGTTTCGGGTGACGGTGCCGGCCGGGGTGCGGGCCGGGTACGTGGTCTACGACCGGGGGAGCGGGAAGGTCCTGCTGCAGGACGGGGCCCGGCGGACGTTCCGGTCGGCGTCCGTGGTGAAGATCCTTATCGCGCTCGATCATCTGCGCGGCGAGCGGCCGGATCTCGCGTTGTTGCGGCCGATGCTGAGGTCGAGCGACGACGGGGCGGCGACCAGGTTCTGGAAGCGGGGCGGGAAGGGCGCGATCATCGAGCGGACGGCCGCGCGGATCGGGCTGCGCGACACCGCTCCGCCGCCCGCGGACAAGCCCGGATTCTGGGGGTACACGGCGCTGAGCCCGCTGGACGTGGCCAAGGTGTACCGGTACGTCCTGGAGAAGGCGCCGCGTGCACACCGTGACCTGATCATGGGGGAGTTGCGGAAGGCGACCCCGTGCGGGACCGACCGGTACGACCAGTACTTCGGGATCCCTCGCGCGCTGCCGCGGCCGTGGGCGGTGAAGCAGGGGTGGTCGGGGTTCGGTGACGTTCCCGCGGTGCCGTGCAAGGCTTCCGTGGTGCCCGCGGCCGCGCCCGATCTGGGGCTTGGACGGCCCGTACTGCACACGACGGGGGTCGTCGGGCCGGACGACCGCAGGATCGTGGTGGTGCTGACGCTGCATCCGGCGGGCTCGTCGTTCCGGGTGGCGTCGCAACGGCTCACTTCGTTGACCAGGCAGGTCTACCGGGCGGCGGATTCGTAAAGCGGCGGCGCCAACACCGTCACTGGACGGCAAAATAGGCGCCCGCGGACGAAGGTTACGAATAGGGCGCCTCATAGCCTTATGTACGGTTCTTCTCTCGTACGCCCAATCGGAACGGGGGCCCGGGTGAGCGAAGCGGAGGGCACGCCGCTGATTCCGGAGTTGGCGGATCTGCGCGGGGCCGCACGGGGCCGCGCGATCATCGCCGAAGCCCGGGTCGTGCTCGCGGGCCGCCTGGGCGTCCAGCCCGGCGAGGCGCTCCAGCACCTGATCTGGCTCGCCCGCGATCTGGATCTGGAGCTGGAGGAGGCCGCGGCGCTGGTGACCGGCACGCGCCTCGCGGGGGGCTCGCTGGAGCGTCCGGTGGCGGCGCCCGCGGTGATGCCGCTGATGGAGGCCGGGCGGCTGGCCGAGGCCGATCTGGCCGCGGACATCGACCGGCTGGCCGAGCTGGAGGAGGATCCGACGGCGCGGGCGGTGCTGGACGCATCGATCGACGCCGCCGTGCACATGATCCCGGTGCGGGGGGCCGAGGGGAAGGTGCGGGACTTCCTGTACGCGGGGGCGAACGAGGCGACCCGGGACCTGTTCGGGAGGGGGCCGGCGGAGCTGTCGGGGCATCGGCTGCTGCGGATGGACCCGGGGTCGGCGCTGCTGGGGTTGTTCACCTCGTACGTGGAGTCGTTGGAGACGGGCAAGGTCTTCAAGCGGGGTCCGTTCGAGTTCTCGACGGCGCAGGAGGGGGTGACGCGCACGTCGCGGATGTCGGTGCACTGCGTGCCGGTGCCGACGGGCGTGTGCGTGACGTGGCGGTACCACGACGACGAGGAGCGCATGCGGCGCCGGCTGGAGCGGGTTGGGCGGCTGGCGCTGCTGGGGTTCGGCGAGTGGGATCTGGCGACCGACGAGCTGGAGTGGTCGGAGCAGATGGCCTACAACTACGGGCTGGACCCGGTGCGTTCCGCGCCGCTGCTGGACGAGATGTCCAAGATGGTGGTGGACGAGGACCGGCCGCTGGTCGAGGAGCGGTTCCAGACGATGCTGAGCCGCCGCACGCCGGTGGAGATGGAGCATCGGGTGGTGACCGCGGACGGCGAGCACCGGCATCTGTGGATCTTCGCCGAGCCGGTCCTGGACCAGGCGGGCCGTCCGGTGTCGGTGAACATGGTCTCCCAGGACATCACGCGGCGGCGCGGGATCGAGCGGGCGCTGGCCGAGACCCGGCGGGAGATGCTGCGGCAGCAGGCCCGCACCGCGCAGGAGCGGCGGGTGGCGGTGACGCTGCGGCGGGCGATCCTGCCGGATCCGGAGGAGATGATGCCGCTGCCGGGGCTGCACATCGCGATCCGGAGCCTGGCCGCGGAGAGCGCGGCCCGGATCGGCGGGGACTGGTTCGCGACGCGTGGGCTGCCGGACGGCCGGTCGCTGCTGGCGATCGGGGACGCGGCGGGGCACGGGCTGCCCGCGGCGGCGGCGATGGCGCGCACCCGCAACGGCCTGCTCGGCCTGGCCTACACCGGGCAGCCTCCGGGGCGGCTGATGGGGTGGCTGAACGAAATGGTGAGCCAGCTGGAGCCGGAGCGGTCGGCCACCGGCACGGCCCTGATCGCCCGATACGACCCGCCGGGCGGTGCCATTCAGTGGAGCTGCGCGGGCCATCTGCCGCCGATCCTGGTGCGGGACGGGTGCGCGACGCAGCTGGAGGTGGATCCGGGGCCGATGCTGGGCGCGGCGCCGACGGCGGGCTACCCGACGGTCACGACCCGGGTGCAGCCGGGCGATCTGGTGTTCATGTACACCGACGGGCTGGTGGAGCGCCGGGACGCCGATCTGGACGAGCAGATCGCGCGGCTGATGGAGATTCTGAACGATCCGTCGGCCGGGCCGGAGCCGGTGCTGGACCGGGTGCTGGCGCGGATGGGGCATGACCGGTCGGCCGACGACACCACGCTGTTCGCGGTCGTGGTCGAATAATTCTTTCTAACAACTGTTTGATAGGCTTTCCGGGTGGAGCAGACACCCGAGGACCGGGACTTCCGGGCCGAGGTCCGCGACTGGCTCGAGACCCACCTGTCGGACGGGTTCGCGCACGCCCGCGGCCTGGGCGGCCCCGGCCGCGAGCACGAGGCGTTCGAGACCCGGCTGGCTTGGGAGCGGCACCTGGCGGCCGCCGGCTGGACCTGCCTCGGCTGGCCGAAGGAGCACGGCGGCCGCGGCGCGACGGTCCGCCAGCAGGTGATCTTCAACGAGGAGTACGCGCTGGCCGGCGCCCCCGCCCGGGTCGGCCACATCGGAGAGAACCTGCTCGGCCCGACCATCATCGCGTTCGGCACCCCCGAGCAGCGCGAGCGCTTCCTGCCGCCGATCGTGGCGGTGCGGGAGCTGTGGTGCCAGGGCTACTCCGAGCCGGGCGCCGGGTCCGACCTGGCCGGCGTGCAGACCCGCGCCGAGCGGGACGGGCAGGGCTGGACGATCAGCGGCCAGAAGGTGTGGACGTCGCTGGCCCTTGAAGCCGACTGGTGCTTCGCGCTGTGCCGTACCGAGCGGGGGTCCGAGCGCCACCGCGGCCTGTCCTACCTGCTGGTCCCGATGCGGCAGGACGGCGTGGAGATCCGCCCGATCGTGCAGCCGACCGGGACCTCGGAGTTCAACGAGGTGTTCTTCGATGGCGCGCGCACCGAGGCGTCCTGCGTCGTCGGAGCCCCCGGCGAGGGCTGGAAGATCGCCATGGCCACGCTGGGCTTCGAGCGGGGCGTCGCCACCCTCGGCCAGCAGGTCGGGTTCCGCCGCGAGCTGGACGGCGTGATCGCGCTGGCCCGCCGCACCGGGGCGGTCGACGATCCGCTGCTGCGGGACCGGCTCGTCCGGGCCTGGATGGGCCTGGAGATCATGCGGTTGAACGCCACCCGCACCATGGCGGGCGTGGCCGCCGGCGCGCCCGGCCCCGAGTCGTCGATCTCCAAGCTGGTGTGGGGCACCTGGCACCGCGAGCTGGGCGAGCTGGCCATGGACGTGCTGGGCGCCGCCGGGCTGGTCGCGCAGGGCGAGCCGTACGACCTGGACGACTGGCAGCGGCTGTTCCTGTTCTCCCGGGCCGACACCATCTACGCGGGCTCGAACGAGATCCAGCGCAACATCATCGCCGAGCGGGTGCTCGGCCTGCCCCGGGAGAGCCGCCCATGACCCTGACGCGTCCGCCCGCCTACCCCGTCCCGCGCGACCTCCTCCGGGACCGGATCGTGGTGATCACCGCGGCGGCCGGCGCGGGGATCGGCGGGGCGACCGCACGGCGCTGCCTGGAGGAGGGCGCCAGTGTGCTGGTCTCCGACGCGCACGAGCGGCGGCTGGAGAGCACCCGTGCCGAGCTGGCGAAGGACTTCGGGGACGCGCGGGTCGCGGCGCTGCCCTGCGACGTCACCTCGGAAGAGCAGGTCCGGGCGCTGTACGCGCTGGCCGTGGAGCGGTACGGCCGGATCGACGTCGCCGTCAACAACGCCGGCCTCGGCGGCACCGCCGAGCTGGCCGACATGACCGACGCCGAGTGGGACAAGGTCCTGGACGTCACCCTGAACGGCACCATGCGCTGCACCCGTGCCGCGCTCCGCGTCATGCGCGAACAGGACTCCGGGGGCGTCATCGTCAACAACGCGTCGGTGATCGGCTGGCGGGCGCAGAAGGGGCAGTCGCACTACGCCGCGGCGAAGGCCGGGGTCATGGCGCTCACCCGCTGCGCCGCGCTGGAGGCCGCCGAGCACGGGGTGCGGATCAACGCCGTGTCGCCGTCGCTGGCCATGCACCCGCACCTGGTCAAGGTGACCTCGCAGGACCTGCTCGACGAGCTGACCTCGCGGGAGGCGTTCGGGCGCTACGCCGAGCCGTGGGAGGTCGCCAACGTCATAGTGTTCCTGGCCGGAGACTATTCGTCGTACATGACGGGCGAGGTCGTCTCCGTCTCCAGCCAGCATCCGTAAGGAATCCTTCAGATGAGTCCACGTCGGCGTGACACCGAGGGCACCGCCGCAGCGCGTGCGGAGCGGCGGGCCGAGCTGCTCGCCGCGGCGGCCGAAGTGTTCGCCTCCCAGGGGTACGCCGCCACCACGATCCGGCAGGTGGCCGACGCCGCCGGGATCCTGGGCGGCAGCCTCTACTACCACTTCGACTCCAAGGAGTCGATGGCCGACGAGATCCTGTCCACGTTCCTGAACGAGATGTGGGCCTCCTACGAGCGCGTCCTGGCGTCGGGCCTGGACGCGCGGGAGACGATGGAGGCCATCGTCGTGGAGTCGTTCCGGTCCATCGAACGGCACCGCCCGGCCGTCGTCCTCTACCAGAACGAGTCCAAGCACCTGGCCGCCGGCGAGCGCTTCCGCTACCTGCTCGACTCGCACCGCCGGTTCGAGGCCATGTGGACGGCCCTGCTCGACCGCGGGGTCGAGGAGGGCGCGTTCCGGGCCGATCTCGACCGCGGCCTGGTGTACCGGTTCATCCGCGACACGGTGTGGGTGGCGGCGAACTGGTACCAGCCCGCCGGGCGGCTGTCGGCCGACGACATCGCCAAGCAGTACCTCGCCATGGTCCTGGAGGGCATCCAGGCGACCAGGGCGACCTGACCCGGCCCGAGCACCCCGGCCGGGCCCCATCCGAGGAGGAGACCCCATGGCCGAGGCCTACATCGTCGAAGCGGTCCGCACGCCGGTCGGGCGCCGCGGCGGAGCGCTGTCGGACGCGCATCCCGCCGATCTGGGCGCGCACGTCCTGACCGCGCTGATGGAGCGCGCGCAGGCCGATCCCGCCATGGTCGAGGACGTGGTCTTCGGCTGCGTCGACGCGGTCGGGCCGCAGGCGGGGGACATCGCCCGGACGGCGTGGCTGGCCGCCGGGCTGCCGGAGGAGGTCCCGGGGGTGACCGTCGACCGGCAGTGCGGCTCGTCCCAGCAGGCGGTGCACTTCGCAGCCCAGGCGGTCCTGTCGGGCACGTCCGACCTGGTGGTGGCGGGCGGCGTGCAGAACATGTCGCAGATCCCGATCGCGTACGCGATGACCGCGGCCGAGCCGCTGGGCTTCACCGATGGGCCGTTCGCCGGGTCGGCCGGGTGGACGCGCCGGTACGGCGACCGGGAGGTGTCGCAGTTCGCGGGCGCGGAGATGATCGCGCGCGACTGGGACATCTCCCGGCAGGAGATGGAGGAGTTCGCCTACGGCTCGCATCAGCGGGCGATCCGGGCGATCGACGAGGGCCGCTTCGACCGCGAGATCGCTCCGTACGGGGACGCCGCCACCGACGAGGGGCCGCGCCGCGACACCACCGTGGAGAAGATGGCGGGCCTGCGGACGCTGGTGGAGGGGGGCCGGCTGACCGCCGCGCTGTCCTCGCAGATCTCCGACGGCGCCGCGGCGCTGCTCATCGCCTCCCAGCGGGCGGTGCGGGACCACGGGCTGACGCCGCGCGCCCGCGTCCACCACCTCTCCGCGCGTGGAGAGGACCCGATCCGGATGCTGTCGGCGCCCATTCCCGCGACGGCGCACGCGCTCAAGAAGGCGGGGATGACGATCGGCGACATCGACGCCGTCGAGATCAACGAGGCGTTCGCCCCGGTCGTGCTGGCCTGGCTGAAGGAGACGGGGGCCGATCCGGAGCGCACCAACCCCAACGGCGGTGCGATCGCGCTCGGCCACCCGCTGGGCGCGACGGGGGCCCGGCTGATGACGACTCTGCTGCACGAGCTGGAGCGCACCGGCGGGCGGTACGGGCTGCAGACGATGTGCGAGGGCGGCGGCCAGGCCAACGTCACCATCATCGAGCGGCTCTGAGCGCCGGATGCCCCTCGTCCTATAGTCATATGAAATATATGACGAGGGGTGAGGGATGGCAGCACTGCTGGAAGGGCTGCGGGTCGTCGAGATCTCCAGCTTCGTGGCCGCTCCGCTCGGCGGGATGACGCTGGCCCAGCTCGGCGCCGACGTCGTGCGGGTCGACCCGATCGGCGGCGCGGCCGACATAGGGCGCTGGCCGCTCGCGCCGTCCGGGACGAGCCTGATGTGGACCGGGATGAACAAGGCCAAGCGGTCGGTCACCGTCGACTTCCGCGGTCCGGAGGGCCGCGAGGTCGTCACCCGGCTGGCCGCCCGGGCCGGGATCGTGCTGACCAACGCGGTCGGGCGGGGCTGGCTGTCGTACGAAGCGCTGTCGCGGGTGCGCCCGGACCTCGTCCACCTGCAGATCGAGGGCCACCATGACGGGACGGCGGCCGTCGACTACACCGTGAACGCCGAGATCGGGTTCCCGCTGATCACCGGGCCGTCCGAGCACGGCGCCCCGGTGAACCACGTGCTCCCGGCCTGGGACATGGCCTGCGGGCTGTACGCGGCGACCGGGATCCTGGCCGCCGAGCGGCGCCGCTCCCGTACCGGCGAGGGCGCGCGGATCAGGCTGCCGCTGTACGACGTCGCCCTCGCCATGGCGGGCAACCTGGGCCTGCTCGCCGAGGCGCAGCTCGGCGCGGAGCGGCCCCGGATCGGCAACCACCTCTTCGGCGGACTCGGCCGGGACTTCGCGCTGGCCGGCGGCGGGCGGGTGATGGTCGTCGCGCTCACCGGGCGGCATTTCGCCGACCTGTGCGAGATCACCGGCCTGACCGCGACGGTCACCGAGCTGGAACGCCTGCTCGGCGCCGACTTCGACCGCGACGGCGACCGCTACGTGCACCGCGAGACCCTGGCCGCGCTCCTGGCCCCCTGGTTCGAGGCCCGCACCCTGGACCAGGTCACCCGGGAGCTGAAGGGCTCCTCGGTGCTCTGGGCGCCCTACCGCCGCTTCTCGGAGATCGATCTGGAGGCCGCACCGCTGATGGGAGAGATCGACCAGCCCGGCGTGGGCCGCATCTACGCGCCGGCCTCGCCGCTCGACACGGCCCCCGGCGGGGACGGCGGCACCGGCACGACCGGAGGACGCGAGCCCGTGCCGGCCCCGCGCCTCGGTGAGCACACCGACGAGGTCCTGGCCGAGCTCGGCCTGGACGCGGCGGACCTGCGCGCGAAGGGGGCGGTGGCGTGATCGACGTCGAGGGCTGGGCCCCGGAGCCGTACGAGACGACCGAGACGATCAAGCCGGGCCCGGCGCACGCGCTGGCCGGGGTGCTCGACACCGCCCCGCCGGAACGCGACCTGCCCCCGCTCTGGCAGTGGCTCTACTTCCTGGACCGGCCCGCGCAGAAGGACCTGGGCCCGGACGGCCACCCGCTCGCGGGCCGGTTCCTGCCGCCCGTCCCGGAACGCCGCCGCATGTTCGCGGGCGGCCGCTGCACCTTCCACCGGCCGCTGCGCCTGGGGGAATCCGTCACGCGCCGGTCGGAGGTGGCGTCGACGGCGCTCAAGCACGGGCGCAGCGGCGAGATGCTCTTCGTGACCGTGCGCCACACGTTCGTCCGCGAAGGGACGGAGGTCGCGGTCGAGGAGCAGGACCTGGTCTACCGGAGCGGCGATCCGGCGAACCGCCCGGCGCCGCCGTCCTTCGAGCCTCCCGAGGCCGACGCACCGTGGACGCTGCGCATGACGGCCGACCCGACCCTGCTGTTCCGGTTCAGCGCGCTCACCTACAACGCGCACCGCATCCACTACGACGAGGCGTACGCGACGCAGGTCGAGAAGCATCCGGGGCTGGTCGTCCACGGGCCGCTGCTGGCGATCCTCTGCCTCGAACTGCCCAGGCGGGCGGGGCGGACGGTCGGCGAGCTGTCGTTCCGCGCGCGCAGCCCGGTGTACGCGGGCCAGCCGTTCGCCGTGACCGGGTCGCCGGAGGACGGCGATCTGGCGGTCAGGGCGCCCGGCGGAGTCACCGCGATGTCGGCGGCCTTCGGCTGAATCCGGCCTCGCGCTCCGGGCCTTCCCGTCGACGTTCTTCCTATATTTTGTTGGTCACGTCCACGCAGGCGCACGGGGCACGGGGAGACGATGACAGTGGCACCCACGGGTGACCAGGCGTTCGGCAGGCGGCGCCAGCTCAGCGACGAGGTGGCCGCCTACGTGCGCGATCTGATCATGTCCGGTCAGGTCCGGCACGGGGAGTTCCTGCGCCTGGAACGGATCGCCGAGGACCTGGGCGTCAGCGTCACGCCGGTGCGCGAGGCGCTGCTGTCGCTGCGCGGTGAGGGGTTCGTCCAGCTGGAGCCGCGCCGCGGGTTCATGCCGGCTCCGCTCACCCGGCAGGACGTCCAGGACCTCTTTGAGGCGCAGGCGTACTTCGCCGGCGAGCTGGCTGCCCGCGCCGCCGGCAACATCACCGGCGACGAGCTGGCCACCCTCGACCGCACGCAGGAGCAGCTGGAACTGGCGTCCAAGACGCACGACTCCGAGGCGATCGAGGGCGCGAACCACCGTTTCCACCGGGTGGTCAACCTGTCGGCGCATTCGCCGAAGACCGCCTGGCTGCTGCAGCTCGTGGTGCGGTACGCGCCGCGCCGCTTCTACTCCAGCATCCAGGGGTGGAGCCAGGCGTCGGTCGACGACCACCATCTGGTGCTGGCCGCGCTCCGGGCCGGTGACGCCGAGGCGGCGCGGCAGGCGATGCGCACGCACATCCGGCACGCGGGCACGCTGCTGGTCGTGCATCTGGAAGGCCAGGGCTTCTGGGACGAGCAGCGCGGCGACCGGCCCCGCCAGGGGTGAGCCCGGCAGGGGTGAGCCCGGAAGGACGGGGGCCGCCTTGGGGCGCCCCACCGTCGGGCAATATCGTATAAAAAATTCTGGCCGGATCCCTTCGCGGGAGGAACAGCGTGATCCGCACCGCCGACCACGACGCCGGGCACGGGACGATCCGCGTGCTCACGCTGGACCGTCCCGAGGCGCGCAACGCGATCGACCTGCCCACCCGCGAGCGGCTGCTGGAGGAGCTGACCGCCGCGGCCGGCGACGCCGCCGTGCGGGCCATCGTGCTCACCGGCGCCGGCGGGGTCTTCTCGGCCGGCGGCGACCTGCGCACCATGGACGGCGTGGACGCCGCGGCCGCGCGGGCCCGGCTGCTGCCGCTGCACCGCGCCGTCCGGCTGATCGCGACCTGCGCGACCCCGGTGGTGGCGGCGGTGGAGGGCAGCGCCGCGGGCCTGGGCGTCTCGCTGGCCGCCGTCTGCGACCACGTGGTCGCCGCCGAGGACGCCCGGTTCGTCGCCGGGTTCGGCCGGGTCGGGCTGGTCGCCGACGGCGGGCTGCTGTGGACGCTGCCGCAGCGCGTCGGGCTCGGCAGGGCCAAGGACATGCTGCTGTTCGGACGGACCGTGCCCGCGCCGCGCGCCTACGAGATCGGGCTGGCCGACTCCCTCGCCCCGCCCGGCAAGGCCCTGGAGGTCGCGCTGGAGCGCGCCGCCGAGGCGGCCGAGCTGGCGCCGCTGAGCATCGCCGCCGCCAAGCGGGTGCTGTCGCGCGCCGACCACAGCCTCAAGCGCACGCTGGAGGCCGAGCGGGAGGAGCAGGCCGGGCTGTTCGGCACGGCCGACTTCGCCGAGGGCCGCGCCGCGTTCGCCGAGCGCAGGAGACCGCGTTTTCAGGGCCGATGACCAGTGCTACCGGGAGGGCGATCATGAGCAGCGGCAGACTGCAGCAGACCTACGGGCTGAGCGACGAGCAACGGGAGATCGTGGCGACCGTGCGGGCGTTCGTCGACAAGGAGATCCTGCCCGTCGCCACGGAGCTGGAGCACGCCGACGCCTACCCGCAGCGGATCGTGGACGGCATGGCCGGGCTGGGCCTGTTCGGGCTGGTCATCGACGAGGAGTACGGCGGGCTCGGCGAGTCGCTGCTGACCTACGCGCTGGTGGTGGAGGAGCTGGCGCGCGGCTGGATGAGCGTGTCCGGGATCGTCAACACCCACTTCATCGTGGCCTGGATGATCGCCCAGCACGGCACGCCCGAGCAGAAGGCGCACTACCTGCCGAGGATGGCGGCGGGCGAGATCCGGGGCGCGTTCTCGATGTCGGAGCCGCACTGCGGGTCGGACGTGTCGGCGATCCGCACCCGGGCGGTCCCGGACGGCGACTCCTATGTGATCGACGGGCAGAAGATGTGGCTGACCAACGGGGGCACGTCCCATCTGGTGGCGACGCTGGTGCGGACCGATCCGGACGCCGGGCACAAGGGCATGACCACGTTCCTGGTGGACAAGACGCCGGGGTTCGGGGAGGTCGCGCCGGGCCTGACCGTCCCCGGGAAGATCGAGAAGATGGGCTACAAGGGGGTCGACACGACCGAGTTCGTGTTCGACGGTTACCGGATCCCGGCCGGGCAGATCCTCGGCGGCGCGCCGGGCCGCGGTTTCTACCACATGATGGACGGCGTCGAGGTGGGCCGGGTGAATGTCGCCGCGCGCGGCTGCGGGGTGGCGCGCCGCGCCTACGAGCTGGCCGTCGACTACGCCCGGCAGCGCGAGACGTTCGGCCGGCCGATCGCCGAGCACCAGGCGGTCATGTTCCGGCTGGCGGAGATGGCGACCAAGGTGGAGGCCGCGCACCAGATGATGGTGATGGCCGCCCGCCGCAAGGACTCCGGCGAGCGCAACGACCTGGAGGCGGGGATGGCCAAGTACCTGGCCAGCGAGTACTGCAAGGAGGTCGTGGAGGACTCCTTCCGGGTGCACGGCGGCTACGCCTACTCCAAGGAGTACGAGATCGAGCGGCTCTACCGGGAGGCGCCGATGCTGCTGATCGGCGAGGGCACCGCCGACATCCAGAAGATGATCATCGGCCGCCGGCTGCTCGAGGGCTGAGCGGTGGCCGGAGCGGACAGGGGCATGCTCCCGCTGGAGGGGATCACGGTCGTGGCGCTGGAGCAGGCCGTGGCGGCGCCGTTCGCCACCCGCCAGCTCGGCGATCTCGGCGCCCGCGTCGTCAAGGTGGAGCGGGTGGACGGCGGCGACTTCGCCCGCGCCTACGACGCCAATGTGCGGGGCGGGCTCGGCACCCACTTCGCCTGGCTCAACCGGGGCAAGGAGTCGGTGGCGCTCGACCTCAAGCGCGACGAGGGCCGCGAGGTGCTGGCGAGGCTCGTCGCGGGCGCGGACGTCTTCCTGCAGAACCTGGCGCCCGGCGCCGCGGCGCGGATGGGGCTGGGCGCCGCGGAGCTGCGCGCCCGGCACCCCCGGCTGATCGTGATCGACATGTCCGGGTACGGCTCGCGCGGCCCGTACCGCGACAAGCGCGCCTACGACATGCTGGTGCAGGCCGAGGCGGGCCTGATCTCGGTCACCGGCACGCCCGAGACGCCGGTCAAGGCGGGCTCGCCGCTGGCCGACATCGCCGCCGGCATGTACGCCTTCTCCGGCGTCCTGGCCGCCCTCGTCCGGCGCGGCACGACGGGGGAGGGCGCGTCGATCGAGGTGTCGATGTTCGACGCGGTCGCCGAGTGGATGGGGCAGGCGCTCTACACCACGCTCTACACGGGGGAGCCGCCGCGGCGCAGCACGCTGGGGCATCCGGTGATCGCGCCGTACGACGCCTACCCGACGGCGGACGGCGTGGACGTGGTCATCGGCGTGCAGAACGACCGCGGCTGGGCGGCGCTGGCGACCGGCGTGCTGGACCGTCCGGAGCTGGTGACCGATCCGGACTACGCGACCAACCAGGCCAGGGTCCGCAACCGTGCGGAGGTGGACGCGCTGGTGGCGGAGACGACGTCGCGGTTGGGCCGGGAGGAGCTGCTGCGGCGGCTGGACGAGGCGGGCGTGCCGAACGCCTCGCTGAACGACGGGCACGGCCTCGCGGCGCATCCGCAGCTGGCCGGGCGGGACCGCTGGCGGGAGGTCGGCTCGCCGGTCGGGCCGCTGCGCGCGATCCTGCCGCCGATCACCTTCGCCGACGCGGAGGCGCGGATGGGCCCGATCCCGGCCCTGGGCGAGCACACCGGCGCGGTGCTGGCCGAGCTGGGCTACGACGCCGGAACCGTCGCGCGGCTGCGGGAGGAGGGCACGGTCGGCTGACGGTGGCCCAGATCACATTGCAAGTGAATACTTACCGATGTCACGGTGGGGCATGCTGGACAGCCCTTCGTGAGAGTGAGGTCACATGGCCGCCGGAGCAGCCGACCGTCTCGACGTCCCCGGCGGGCGCCCGCTGCCCGCCGGCGGGAACACGGGGGTCGCCGGCGAGGCCCCCTACGTGGTCCGCAACGCGCTCAGCTGGTTCGCGCTCGGCGCCGCCTCGGCCAATGTGGTCATGCAGCTGTCCCGGCTCCCGGTCGGCCGCGGCGTCGCCGAGAGCAAGGTCGACAGCGGGCGCCTCGACAAGCACCCGATCAAGCGGGGGCGCACCACGCTCAGCTACGTCGCCGTCGCCTGGCACGGCACCGACCGGGAGCGGGCCTGGATCCGCGAGGAGGTCGGCAGGTCGCACCGGCCGGTCCGCTCGGACGCCTCCAGCCCGGTCAAGTACAACGCGTTCGACCGCGAGCTGCAGCTGTGGGTCGCGGCCTGCCTGTACAAGGGCACCGAGGACGTCCTCAACGCCCTGTACGGGCCGCTGGGCGACGCGGCGCTCGACGACCTCTACCGGCACGCCGCCCGCTTCGGCACGACACTGCAGGTGCCGGCGGACATGTGGCCCGCCGACCGGCAGGCCTTCGCCGAGTACTGGAAGGACTCGCTCGGCAAGCTGGAGATGGACCGCGTGACCCGCGGCTACCTGCGGGCGATGGTCGACCTGTCGTTCCTGCCCGCCCCGGCGCGGTGGACGCTCGGGCGGTTCAGCCGCTTCGTCACCATGGGCTTCCTGCCGCCGGAGTTCCGGGAGGAGCTGGGCCTGCCATGGAGCGAGCGCAGCCAGGCGCGTTTCGAGGGCTTCACGCGCAGGGCGGCCCTGCTCAACCGGGCCTTGCCGAGGCCGCTGCGGGCGTTCCCGTGGAACCTGTACCTGCGGGACGCGCGCCGCCGCCACGCCAAGGGCCGCCCCTTCGTCTGAACCGCACGTCTGATCCGCACCGCCGGACCGCGGATATCGTGGCGGCATGACCACCGAGTCCCTATCCGTGTCCGCCGACGGACGCCGCCGCGACGAGCTGCGCGACTTCCTGCGCAACCGCCGCGCCCGGGTCACCCCGGCCGACGTCGGCATGCCGGCGGCCGGGCGCCGCCGCACGCCGGGCCTGCGGCGCGAGGAGGTCGCGGTGCTCGCCGGAGTGGGGGTGTCCTGGTACACCTGGCTGGAGCAGGGCCGCGACATCAAGGTCTCCGACAGCGTGCTGGACGCCGTCGCCCGCGCGCTGCGGCTGGACGGCGCCGAGCGCGAGCACCTGTACCTGCTGGCCGGGCTCAACCCGCCGCCCGCCGAGGCCGAGCCCGCAGTGCCCGTCACACCTGAGCTGCAGCGCGTGCTGGACGCCTGGGCGCCGCGTCCGGGGTACGTCCGCGACCGGCACTGGAACTTCGTCGCGATCAACGACGCCGCACGGGCGGTGTTCGGGTACGGCGGCACCGACCACAACTGCCTGGTGACCTTCTTCACCAACGCCCGCTACCGGGCCCTGCACACGCACTGGGAGAAGGCCGCGCCCGGCGTGGTCGCCCGGTTCCGCGCGGACGCGGCCCGCTACCCCGACGACCCCGGGTTCACCGGGCTGATCGACGACATGCTGGCCGCCAGCCCGGAGTTCGCCGAGCTGTGGGCGCGGCACGAGGTGTCGGCGGGCGGCCAGGCGGTCAAGGCGGTGCGGCACCCGGACGTCGGCGAGCTGGTCTTCGAGTCGACGCTGCTGCCGCTGCCGGACCGTCCCGGACACCATCTCGTCCTGCACAACCCCAAGCCCGGAAGCGACACCGAAGCCCGCCTGGAGCGGCTCATGAGCGGCCCCCGCCTCGCGGAGGCGGGATAGCGCGAGGGTGGTGGTGGCAGACCCACGATAAGCCGACACTGCCGGCCGCGGCCGGGAGCGCGCAGGATCGTGGGCATGACGAACGAGACCAAGAACAGCCCCATCCCCACGCGAACGTTCGCCGGCGCCCCGGTCGGCGCGGTGGGCCTCGGGCTGATGGGCATGAGCTGGGGCTACAGCGCCTCCGAACGGGACGACGACGCCTCGGTCGCGCTGATCCGCGAGGCACTCGACCTGGGCGTCACGTTCCTGGACACCGCCCAGCCCTACGGCGCCGGCCACAACGAGAGCCTGCTCGGCCGTGCGCTCGAAGGGCACCGGGACCGGGCCATCGTCGCCACCAAGACCGGCCTGGTCGCCGCCGACGGCCCGTACGGGCTGGGCCACGACGGCGCGCCCGAGCACGTCAAGGGCTCCGCCGAGGAGAGCCTGCGCCGCCTCGGCACCGATGTGATCGACCTCTACTACCTGCACCGCGTCGACCCGGCGGTGCCGCTGGCCGAGACCTGGGGCGCGATGGCCGAACTGGTCGCCGAGGGCAAGGTCCGCCGCCTGGGCCTGTCGGAGGTCACGGTGGCGCAGGCGGAGGAGGCGCACGCGATCCACCCCGTCGCCGCGGTCCAGTCGGAGCTGTCCCTGTGGACCCGGGACCCGATGGGCGCCCCCGGCGGCACGGCGGGCGTGTTCTCCGGCGATGTCACGCCCTCCGGCGAGGGGCCGGGCGACGTGCTCGGCTGGTGCGCGTCCAACGGCGCGGCGTTCGTGCCGTTCTCGCCGCTGGGCCGCGGCTTCCTCACCGGCACCGTCACCGCCGCCGACTTCGACGACGGCGACTTCCGCGGCCGCAACCCGCGCTTCGCGGAGGAGGCGCTGAAGGCCAACCTGGCGATCGTGGACGTCGTCAAGGAGGTGGCGGCCCGGCACGGCGCGACGCCCGCCCAGGTCGCGATCGCGTGGACGCTCGCGCAGGGCGACCACGTCATCCCGATCCCCGGCACCAAGAAGCGGCGCTACCTGCACGACAACGCCGGCGCCGCCTCCGTCGGACTGACCGCGGCCGACCTGGCCGAGCTGGACGGCGTCCCCGCGCCGGTCGGGAGCCGGTACTGATGATGCGAGCGATCACGATCCCCGAGTTCGGCGGGGCCGAGGTGCTGCGCCTGGACGAGCGGCCCGTCCCCGAACCGGGCCCCGGCCAGGTCTCCATCGACGTCGCCTATGCCGGGGCCAACTTCGCCGAGATCCTCTTCCGGCGGGGGATCGCGGACGTGCCCCTGCCGTTCGTGCCCGGCATCGAGGTCTCCGGGCGGGTACGCGCCCTGGGCCCCGACGTCGACGGGCTGAGCCCCGGGCAGCCGGTCGCGGCGCTGACGATCGTCGACGGCGGCGGGTACGCCGAGGTCGTGGTCACCTCGGCCGACCTGGTCGCGCCGATCGACGGGGCCGGCCTGGCGCCGGCGGTGGCCGCGGCGGTCCCGTCCAACAGCACGACCGCGTTCTTCGCGCTGGACCGGGTGGCGCGGATCGAGCCGGGGGAGAGCGTGCTCGTGCACGCCGCCGCCGGGGGCCTGGGCAGCCAGCTCGGCCAGGCCGCCCGCCTGCTGGGAGCCGGACGGGTCGTCGGAACGGTCGGCAGCGCGGCCAAGACGGCGATCGCGAAGGGCTTCGGCTACGACGAGGTGGTCCTGCGCGACGAGCTGCCCTCCCGGGTCGCCGGGCTGACCGGCGGGAAAGGCTTCGACATCGTGGTCGACATGGTCGGCGGGCCCGCGCGCCGGACGAGCCTGGACGCCCTCGGCCCGCTCGGGCGCATGATCGTCCTGGGCAACGCCTCGGCGGCCGAGGACGTACCGCTCTCGCCGAACGAGCTGTGGCTGTCGACCAAGACCGTCGCCGGGTTCAACCTCGGCGCCCATTCGGGCGTCCGCCCGGCCGAGATCGGGCGGGCGCTGCGGCGGGCGGTGGCCGCCGCGGCGTCGGGCGACCTGCGCGTCCAGGTGGAGGAGCTGCCTTTGGAGGAGGCCGCCGAGGCGCACCGCCGGATCGAGTCGGGCGGCACCACCGGGAAGCTCGCCCTCAAGGTGTGACCGGCAAGCGTCGGCCGGGCGGTGCCGCGCAGCGTGATGGCACCGCCCGCATTCGCGCAGATCGCGGTTCACATTGCTGCGTGAGTCGAGCGCCGGGGGTTTGCCGGAGCGGCCGTCCCGGGTCTCCTTAGCAATGGTAAGGAGCGCGTGAGATCATTAGGCGGAGACCCGAATATCGTGACCGGCCGTGATCGACATCTCGCGGACTGCGAGGAGAGGGAACATGCACCCATCCGAAGACGATCCGACGACGGAGGCGGACGAGGAGGGCCCGGTCACCCGGCTCCCGGAGTCCGGGGATTCCGAGGCGGGCCGCGTGAGAGGCGGACGGTGGCGGACGGCCGTCCGGTGGCTGCTCCTCGTCCTGGTGGTCGGGGTGCTGGCGGGCGGCGCCGCGATCGTCTTCCAAGCGCTCCTGAAAGCCGGCACCACGGGGTTCCTCGGCGTCCTGACCGGTCATAAGCCCGCCACCACGGCCGCAGACGGGGCTCCCCGGGCCGCGACCGGGTTCGACCGCGCGTGGCTGCTGCCCCCGGTGACCGGCGGAGGCGCCGCGCTCGCCGCGTTCATCGCCGTCCGGGCCGCGCCCGAGACCGGCGGGCACGGAACCGACGCCGCCATCGCCGCCGCCCACCGCGCTCCGTCCCGGATGCGCGCCAGGGTCCCCCTGGTGAAGGCGCTGACCTCTTCCATCACGCTGGGGTCGGGCGGATCGGGCGGCACCGAGGGGCCGATCGCCCAGATCGGCGGCGGTGTGGGCTCGGTCGTGGCCCGCCGTGCCGGCCTCTCCTACCGGCACGCGCGCGCGGTGGTCATGACAGGTCTGGGCGCGGGAATCGGGGCGATCTTCCGCGCTCCACTGGGCGGCGCCGTGCTGGGGGCGGAACTGCTCTACCGGAAGGGGGTCGCCTGGGAGGTGCTGCTCCCGGCGGTCGGCTCCTCCGCGGTGGCCTTCGGAGTGTTCGGGGCGGTCAACGGCTTCGGCCCGCTACTGGGTGACCAATGGATCCCTGGTGAAACAGGCCTGGGCGAGGTGGCGCTGTTCGTCGCTCTAGGGCTCCTCTGCGGGCTGCTGGGCCGGCTGTACATTGGCACGTTCTACGGTGTGCACCATCTGACCGAACGCTGGGTGCGCCCCGGGGAGCGGGGGAAACGGGACGGGCGGCGGGTGCCCTCGTGGATGCCGCCCGCGGCCGGAGGCCTGGCGGTCGGCGTGATCGGGTTCGCGGTGCCGGCGGTCCTGGGGCCCGGTTACGGGGTCATCCAGCAGTCGCTCAGCCGCGAGGCGGTCCTGGGAATGTCCCTCTGGCCGGTTCTGCTGCTTCCCCTGGTCAAGATCGTGGCCACCTCGCTGTCGATCGGCACCGGCGGCTCCGGCGGACTCTTCGGCCCTGGGCTGTTCATCGGGGCGGCGGCCGGGGCCGCCTTCTGGCGCGTGACTTTCGACGGGGGCCTGACGTCCCACGGCCCCGAGGCGTTCGCGGTCGTCGGCGCGGCGGCGCTGCTCGGGCCCGTCGTGCACGCGCCGATCGGGGTGACGCTGCTGGTCCTGGAGGCCACGCGCAGCCCCGGGCTGATCGTGCCGGTGATGGTGGCCATGCTGGCGTCCCGGGCGGTGATCGGCGGGCAGACCCTCTACCGCAGCCAGCCGGACAAGCCCAAGGCGGACAGGGCCCCGGTCCGGTCCGCCGTCCTGAGGCGGCTCCGAAGGGTTCCGGCGGCGACCACGACCCCTTCGGGCCTGGCCGGGGCGCATGCTCGTACTGGGACGGCCCACAACGTGATACGGCCTCTCGGCGTGGACGGCGCACGGAAGGAAACGGCGATGGACGCATGAAGAGAACGCGGCCGCGCCCGGACCTACCTGCGCGGGGGCCGGAGGTGGGACCGCTGGGCCTCGATCGCTTCCACGGCGCCCGCGACGATCGACCCGATCAGCTCCGCGCACGTCGGCAGGTCGTCGATCACCGCCACCGCCTGACCGGACGCCATCACGCCGAGATCCGGGCGGCCGTCGACCATCGCGGCCTTCAGCAGCATCGGGGTGTTGGCGGCCATGAGCACCTGCGACCACGACAGCTCCTTGCCGTGCTTCATCGCCCGCCCGTCGGCGATCATCGCCCGCCAGGACATGCCCGACAGCCGCCGGAAGCGGGCGGCGTTGCGGACCGCCCGCACCAGGCCGCCGGTGCGGCCCGAGCGCTCCAGCGCGTCGACCAGGTCGCTGCGCAGCACCCGGTGCGGCATCCCGTCCACCTGCCGGGTCACCACCGTCTCGGCGGTGCCCAGGTAGACCTTCTTGACCTCCTCCGGCACCGAGCTGTCGGCGGTCAGCAGGAACCGGGTGCCCATCGCCACGCCCGCCGCCCCGTACGCCAGCGCCGCCGCCAGCCCGCGCCCGTCGAAGAAGCCCCCGGCCGCGATCACCGGGACGTCGACCGCGTCCACGACCTGCGGGAGCAGCAGCGTGGTCGCGACCGGGCCGGTGTGCCCGCCGCCCTCGCCGCCCTGCACCAGCACCGCGTCCGCGCCCCAGGCCGCGACCTTCTCCGCGTGCCGCCGGGCGCCCACCGACGGGATCACCACCACGCCCGCGTCTTTCAGCTTCGCGATCAGGTCGGGCTTGGGGGCGAGCGCGAACGAGGCGACCTTCACGCCCTCCTTGATGAGCAGGTCGATGCGGTCGCCCGCGTCCGCCGCGTCCGCGCGCAGGTTGACCCCGAACGGTGCGCCGGTGCGCTCCTTGACCTCCCGGATCGCCGCACCGAGCCGGTCCGCCGTCATCGTCGCCGACGCCAGGATCCCCAGGCCGCCCGCGTTCGCCACCGCCGACACCAGCCGCGGCCCGGCGACCCAGCCCATGCCGGTCTGCACGACCGGGTGCCGCACGCCGACCAGCCGCGTCAGCGGGGTGTCGAGCCCGGTCATGCTGTCCACCTCGTGGGGGGACGACCCCCCGCACCCTCCGGCAAGAACCGCATCGTGCCCTCGCTTCGCTCGGTCATGATGCGACTTCGCGTTCGCGCAGGCCGCCTGGGTCGAGGACGTCCCGCATGATCCGCAGTTCCTCGCCGGTGGGCGCTCGGGTCTCGGGGACCTCGTCCGGGACCACCAGTTCGAAGCCCGTGCTGCCGACGACCTCCTCGACGCCCACCCCGGGGTGCACCGAGCGCAGCCGCATCCTCCGGTCGGGCGTCGCGAAGTCGAGCACCGCCAGGTTCGTCACCACCATGCGGATCTCGTGCGCGCCGCGGTCCCAGCCGATGCCGCTGACGAAGTCGACCTGTTCCACGAACACGCGCGGCGAGTGCTTGGGGATCCAGTAGCTGGTGGTGTTGGCCCGCGTGTTGCCGGGCGCGCCGCGCACGCCGAGCAGCTGCGATCTGGGCCGCTCCCAGTCGCCGATGCACGAGATGTTGGAGTTGCCGTGCCGGTCGATCTGGCTGGCGCCCAGCACCACGTGCCGCCGCCCGTTCAGCACCAGCCACAGATGGTCGCGGAACGGCAGCCAGCCCTCCGTGCCCGCCGCCGAGTCATCCGCCGTCGTCCCCAGCGGCACCGGCTCGGCGGTCAGCGCGGGCCCGCCGTCGGTCGTCAGCAGCCCGGGTTCGAACGTGGCCCGCGCCAGCCGGGAGCCGAGCATCGGCACCAGGCCGCTGACGGCCGCCGCCACGATCTCCCCGTCCCCCCGGAACATCTCGGCGCACGCCACCGCGCACACCTCGGCCCGTGTCGTCACAAGCTCTCCTCCCGCCAGGCCCGGACGGCCTCCTGGTAGGCGGCCTCGTCGCCGGACAGGAAGCGGTCGCGGAACGCCGCCCACTGCTCCGGGTCCCCGGCCGACCGGACGTAGAGCCGCTGGAACGCCTCGTCGCGGGCGTGATCGGGCTCGCCGAGGGTGAAGTGGGCGCCGCCGGGCGCCTCCACCACGCCGGTCACGTGCGACCGGCTGATCAGCAGGGACTGCACGGGCCCCTCCTTGAGGAACCCGCTCGTCTCGACGAGCCGCTCGCACGAGACGTAGGTGCGGTCGGCGGCCTTGGCGAACAGGTCGTCCATGTAGGGGTCGGGCCCGAGGTACTGGGCGTTGCCGCGCGCGTCGGCCCGGTTCATGTGGACGAGCGAGACGTCCATCCGCAGCGGCGGAACGGCGATGACCTCTTGCCCGTCCTCGTAAGGCGACCGCACCGTCTTCAGGTGCGGGTTCACGCGCAGGACGTCCGAGCCGAGCCCGGCCGGGGTCGGCAGGAACGGCAGCCGGTGCGCCGCGGCGTACAGCCCGAGCATGAACATGCCCTCGTCGTACTCGGTGAACGCGACCGTGCCGCGCTGCCGCGCGATCCGGAAGTGCGGCTCCAGCGGCACCGAGTCGAGCGTCACGAACGGGGCGACGACCGCACGCGCCTTGCCGTGGGCGCACAGCAGGCCGACGTCGGGGCCGCCGTAGGAGATCACGGTGAGGTCGGTGAGATCGGAGCGGCAGATCGCGCGGACCAGCGCCATCGGCTTGCGGCGCGAGCCCCAGCCGCCGATCCCGATGGTCATCCCGCTCTCCAGCGACCCGACGACCTCCTCGATCGTCAGCACCTTGCCGGTCATCGCACCGCCCCCTGCCGGACGAACGCCTCGCGGTGGGCGTCGCCCGCGCCGACCAGGTTGAGTTCGAAGGTGAAGCCCTGCTCGTAGCGGTAGCTGCGCTTGACGTCGACCGGGTCGATGCCGTTCAGCGACTCCTTGGCCCGGCGGATCACGTAGCGGTCCTTGGCGGCGATGGTCCCGGCGACCTCCAGGGCCTTGGCGCGCAGCTCGTCCGCCGGGACGACCTCGAGCACCGACCCGTGGTGGTGCAGCTCGGCGGCGGTGACGTTGCGGCAGGTGTAGACCATCGCGCGCGTCAGGTGCTGCGGGACGAGCCTGGCCAGGTGGGTGGCGGCGCCGAGCGCGCCGCGGTCGACCTCGGGCAGGCCGAAGTAGGCGTCGTCGGAGGCGACCACGATGTCGGCGTTGCCGGCCAGGCCGACGCCGCCGCCCAGGCAGAAGCCGTGCACGGCGGCGACGACGGGGACCTCGCAGTCGTAGACGGCGGCGAACGCGGCGTGGCAGCCGCGGTTGGCGCCGACCAGCGCGGTGTGGCCCTCGGTGGACTGCATCTCCTTGATGTCGACGCCGGCGTTGAAGCCGCGGCCCTCGGCGCGGAGCAGGACGGCGCCGGTGGCGGGGTCGCGGCCCGCGGCGGTGACCGCGTCGGCCAGGTCGTACCAGCCCTGGACGGTCAGCGCGTTGACCGGTGGCGCGTCGACGACGATCTCGGCGACGCCGCCGGCATGGCTCGTGGTGGAGATTCCCATAGGCTACCTTTCCACCAAACATTTGTTAGAACTGAAGGTAGCAGAGGAGGGCGCCGTGTCGATGCCGGATATGACGGGCAAGGTGGCGGTGGTGACCGGAGGCGTGCGCGGTGTCGGCCTCGGCATCAGCCGCGCGTTCCTGGAAGCGGGGGCGGAGGTGGTGGCCGTCGCCCGGCGCGAACCGGACCGGCTCCCCTCGGCCGCGGGGCGCACCGCCCGGTTCGCCTCCCTGGACGTGCGGGACGCCGCCGCGGTCGGCGCCTTCGCCGAGCGACTGGACCGGGTGGACGTGCTGGTCAACAACGCGGGCGGCACCCCGTTCCTGCCGCTGGCCGAGGGCGGCCCGCGCACCCACACCAAGATCATCGAATTGAATCTGATCGCTCCGCTGATCATGTCCCAGGCGATGTACGAGCGGATGCCGCCCGCCGGGGGCTCGGTCCTCATGATCAGCAGCGTGAGCGCCACCCGTCCCTCGCCCGGCAGCGCCGCCTACGGGGCCGCCAAGGCGGGCCTGGAGAGCCTCGCCGCCTCGCTGGCCGTCGAGTGGGCCCCGCGCGTCCGGGTCAACGCACTCAAGCTCGGCATGGTCCGGACCGAGCAGTCCCACCTGCACTACGGCGACGAGGACGGGATCGCGGCGGTCGAGAGCACCATCCCGGTCCAGCGGATGGCCACCCCCGACGAGGTCGGCGCGGTCTGCGCCTTCCTCGCCTCCGGCCTGGCCGCCTACATCACCGGATCCACGCTCACGATGCACGGCGGGGGAGAGCGCCCCGCCTTCCTGGACGCCGCCACCGCCAACAAGGAGGAATCGACGTGATCTGCAAGGACCGCGTGGTCGCCGTCACCGGGGCCGGGCGCGGCCTGGGCCGCGCGCACGCCCTGGAGTTCGCCCGCCAGGGCGCCCTCGTCGTCGTCAACGATCTCGGCGTGGCCCGCGACGGCACCGGCGGCGCGGCCGCCGGACCGGCCGAGGAGGTCGTCAAGGAGATCGAGGCGCTCGGCGGCCGGGCCGTGCCCAGCCCGCACGACATCGCGACCGAGGACGGCGCAGCCGCCCTGGTCGCCACCGCGGTCGAGGCGTTCGGACGGCTGGACGTCCTGGTCAACAACGCCGGGTTCCTGCGCGACCGGATGCTGATCAACCTCTCCGAGGACGAGTGGGACGCCGTCATGCGCGTCCACCTCAAGGGCCACTTCCTGCCGCTCAAGCACGCCGGGCGGCACTGGCGCGCCGAGCGCAAGGCGGGCCGCCCGGTCGACGCCCGCGTGATCAACACCTCGTCGGGCGCGGGCCTGCTCGGCAGCGTCGGGCAGGGCAACTACTCGGCCGCCAAGGCCGGGATCGTCGGCCTCACCCTCGTCGCGTCCGCCGAACTGGCCCGGTACGGGGTGACCGTCAACGCCATCGCGCCCGCGGCCCGCACCAGGATGACCGAGGAGGTGTTCGCCCAGACCATGGCCCCGCCCGCCGAGGGCGAGTTCGACACGATGGCCCCCGAGAACGTCTCGCCGCTGGTCGTGTGGCTCGGCTCGGCCGAGTCCCGCGCGGTCACCGGGCGCGTCTTCGAGGCCGAGGGCGGCCGGATCTGCGTGATGAACGCCTTCCGCCACGGCCCGATGATCGACAAGGGCGCCCGCTGGGACCCGGCCGAGGTGGGCACCGCCGTCCGGGACCTGCTCGCGAGGGCGCCCGACCCCGAGCCCGTCTTCGGCGCCGGCTGAACCGGCCGGGACGATCGCCCATGCGCGCGGTACGGACGCCCATGGAGGGCCCGGCCCTCCGCCGGTGAGATGGAACGCATGAACGACACACCGATCCTCGTCACCAGTGCCCGCGGCAAGACCGGCCGCCGCGTCGTCTCCCGCCTTGACGCCCTCGGCGTCCCCTTCCGCGCCGCCTCCCGCACGGAGTCGTCCGGGACCCGCTTCGACTGGGCCGACCGCGCCACCTGGGCCCCGGCCCTGGACGGCGCGGGCGCCGTCTACCTCGTCCCGATGGCCGAGTTCGTGGACGCGGCCGCTGTGACCGCCTTCGTCGGCGAGGCCGCGGCCGCGGGCGTCCGGCGGCTGGTGCTGCTGTCGGCGCGCACGGCGGGCGGCGAGGT
Source organism: Actinomadura vinacea (assembly GCF_039532545.1). Lineage (NCBI taxonomy): Bacteria > Bacillati > Actinomycetota > Actinomycetes > Streptosporangiales > Thermomonosporaceae > Actinomadura > Actinomadura vinacea. The sequence goes on from NZ_BAAARW010000008.1 coordinate 95,167, forward strand.
CCTGCCCGGCCAGGAGGAGGCCGAGGAGGCGGTCCGCGGGTCGGGTGCCGAGTGGACGATCCTGCGGCCCGCCTGGTTCTCGCAGAACTTCAGCGAGGACTACCTCCTCCCGCCGATCCTGGCCGGCGAGCTGGCACTGCCGACCGGCGAGGGCCGCGAGGCGTTCGTGGACGCCGAGGACATCGCCGACGTCGCCGTGGCCGCCCTCACCGGGGACGGCCACGCCGGGCAGACCTACGAGCTGAGCGGCCCCGAGCCGCTGTCGTTCCGGACCGTCGCGGAGCTGATCTCGGCGGCGTCCGGCCGGGAGATCCGCTACACGCCGCTGGAGGTGCCCGACTTCATCGCGCTGCTGCGCTCCCAGGAGGTGCCGGACGATCTCGCCAGGGACGTCGCCGAAATGATGGACACGCTCCGGCAGGGGGCGGGCGACCGGGTGGGCGACGGCGTCCGCCGGGCGCTCGGCCGCGACCCGCGCCCGTTCGCCGACTACGTCGAGGAGGCCGCCGCGACGGGTGTCTGGAAGGTTCGCGGGTGAAGGGCAACTGGGCCGGCTTGATCAACTGGCGTCGGCCGGTTGGTCCGTGATCAGCACACCGACGACCAGCGCCACGACTCTCCACAACAACAGCCATCCCTCGTCGACCGCGCCCGGCGGTGCTGCGCCGCCTTCGCTGCCATCGCCGTTTGCGGTGTCGGAGTGGGAGCTTTCGTTGCTCACCTCTCCATTGGACCGGCGTCCGGTCGCCCTGTCGCCGGGGATGCCGGACGTGGCCACCACGGGTGGTGCACCTGCCCGTTCAGGCCGCGGTTCCATGTCCGTATCCGCTCCATGCCAGCATGCTGGGCATGGATGCTCCGGACGCGACAGCCGCTGCCCACCAGGTGCACCGCCGGTGGCGCGCTCGGGAGGCGCCCGACGGGGACTTCATCATGTTCGCCGACGGCTCTCTCATAGTGATGGACCTGTTGCGCTTCCTCCCGCCGCCCGGTCAACCTGAGCAGCCGCAGGCCGAGCGCTGGCAGTGGATCGAGCTCCTGCGAGCGACCGCGTGGAGTGCTGTCAACTGGGTGGACGTCGAAGCTGTGCTCTCCTCGCACGCTCATGACGGAAGCCGCGCCCTGGCGGGCGAGTCATGCGCGCACGGGAGCATCGGCTGGGTCGCCTTGACCCGGGAGAATGACGAAGACGCCTTGGAATGGGTCGCGGTCTCCAGGTGGTCCAATCCGTTCTGCGAGGTCACCGTGGATGAGACCACAGTGACCGCGGTCAGTACCGCGGGCCGGATCTGGGCCTTCTCGCGAAATGCACCTCAGCAGGTGGTGATCACCGAAGATCTGGCCAATTCGTGGCGTCTCTGACCGTGTGCCACTCCCGTGTTCCGCGAAGTCGGCGAACACGGCCGCGGCGGGCGGACCGGAACCGGTCGCGGCCCGGGCTGTGACCTGGACGTCCCTCGGCATTGATCACTGAGGGGAACGGAGGTGTCACCGAACCGTAGGGGTCGCCGCCGACATCGTAGAGGCCATGGATTCCGACCGTCCGCCCCCCGGGCTGACCGCGGGCTTCGGCCTCGGCCGACCGGGCGGGGGCACGCCGCGAGCGCGCCGCCCCCGCCCGCTCGGCGGGCTGACGTGGCGGAACGCCGCCGCCCCGGCCGTCGCCGGGCTGCTCCTCGGGCTGGCGATCTCGCTCGGCTGGGCCGCCCCGGCGCTCGCCGCGGCAGGCGACTTCCTCGACTTCTACTGCGGGGTCTTCGCCCTGGTGGCGCTGTCGGTCTCGGTCATGATCGGCATCCTGGCGGCCGAGCGGACCCTGCTGTCCTCGCGCAACCGCGTCCGCGCGCAGGCGCTGCACCAGGCCGCGGCGTTCACCGCCCTGGCGATGCTGCTGCTCCACCTCGCCACCCAGCTCCTGCGGCACCGGGTCGGGCCCGTCCAGGCGCTGCTGCCGCTGACCGCGGACGCGGTGCGCACCTCCGGCGCCGGCACGGTGGCCATGTACCTGCTCATCGTGGCGATCGCCAGCGGCATCGCGCGCGGACGGTTCGCCGCGTCCAGCAGGCCCGGCACGTGGCGCGCGCTTCACCTGACCGCCTATGCAGCCTGGCCGCTGGCGATCGGGCACGGCCTCACCGCCGGTCGGGCCCCCGCCCCCTGGGTCACCGGGGCCTACCTGTGCTGCCTCGGCGGCGTGGCGGCCGCGCTGGTCGCCCGCCCGGTCCTGCGGAGGCGGTCGTGACGCCGCTCGCCCTGCGCCACATCGGCCCGCCCCGCCTCACCGCGGGCCTCGACGGCACCGCCCGCCTCGACTGGGACGCCCACCGCCGCGTCCACCCCGAGCCGCGGCCGCTCACCTCCGACAGGCTGATCGCGCTCGCCGAGGAGGGCCGGCTGCACGGCCGGGGCGGCGCCGCCTTCCCCTTCGCCCGCAAACTCCGCGCGGTCGCCGACAGCGCCGCGCGGCGGAAGCGCCGGCCGGTCGTCGTGGTCAACGGCACCGAGGGCGAGCCCGGCAGCGCCAAGGACAAGGTGCTGCTCCGCCGTACCCCGCACCTGGTCCTGGACGGCGCCACGCTCGCCGCCACCGCGCTCGGCGCCGCCGAGATCGTCCTCGGCGTGACCGACGAGGCGGCGGCCGCGTCCCTGGGCCGGGCCGCCGACGAGCGCGGACTGTCCGAGCGGGCCCGCGTCGTCCGGCTGCCCGAGCGCTTCATCACCGGCGAGAGCGGCGCGCTGATCCGCGGGATCAACGGCAGGCCGCCGGTGCCGCCCGGCCGCAAGGCGCGCGCCTCCACCAGCGGCGTCGGCGGGCTGCCCACGCTGCTGTCCAACGCCGAGACCTACGCCCAGCTGGCCCTCCTCGCCGGGCTCGGACCGGCCCGGTACGGATCTATCGGAACGCCGGACGAGCCCGGCACCGTCCTGCTGACGGTGACCGGCTCCGCCCGCTTCCCCGCCGTGGTGGAGACCCCGGCGGGGGCGCCGCTCGGGCACCTGCTGGACCTGTGCGGCGCCCGCGCCGGCGAGGGCGTCCTGGTCGGCGGCTACCACGGCGCCTGGATCGACGGGGCCGCCGCCATCGGCGCGCGGGTGTCGCGGGCGGGCCTGCGGGAGGTCGGCGGGACCCTCGGGGCGGGCATCGTGATGCCGCTCGGCCGCGGCACCTGCCCGCTCGGGGAGTGCGCCCGGGTCGCGCGCTACCTGGCCGCCGAGTCGGCTGGACAGTGCGGCCCTTGCCGCCTCGGCCTCCCCGACATCGCCGGAGCCCTGGACGCCCTCACCCAGGGACGGGACACCGCGGCGGCGGGGGAGACCATCAGGCGGGCCGCGCGGATGGCGTCCGGGCGCGGCGCGTGCGCGCACCCCGACGGGACGGCCCGGTTCGTGCTGTCGGCGCTGGAGGTGTTCGCCGCCGACGCCGACCGGCACGTCCGGCACGGCGGCTGCGGGCGGCCCGTTCGCGGCGTCCTGCCCGCCGGGACCGACGCGCGGCTGCGGCTGGAGGTCGACTGGAGCCGCTGCGACGGCCACGGCCTCTGCGCCGACGTCCTGCACGGCCTGGTGCGGATGGACGAGTACGGCTACCCGGTCATCCCCGCCGAGCCGATCCCCGCCCGCCTCGAGCCCGACGCCCGCAAAGCCGTGGCCAGATGCCCCGGCCTGGCCTTGCGCCTGGTGGCCCGCCACAACTCCTGACCCTGCGGTATCCGGCGAACTTCGTTGCCGGGATCAAGGCGGGCGCCTGAGCTGAACCCATGGGTCAGCGGGGCTTGTACTCATTGATGTAGCGGCCGACCTTGTCCGTGTACGGACGGTACTTGGGTGGTATGCCCTTGGCCTCTCGGACTGTCTTGGCCGAGCTGCGGTACGTCGCGGCCAGGTTGAGGGCGGGGTCGCCTGGGACGGCGGTCAAGTCCTTGCCCCAGTAGCACAGGTAGCGGCCCATCGCGGGGATGGACATCTCGGGCGTGATCTGCGCCGGGCGCGGTTCGGGGTTGTTGAGGCCGCCCGACTGCCAGTGCACGAGTACGCGCGGCGTCCAGCGGGCGATGCCGTACTCGTCCATCTTCGGGTCGGACAGGTGCGGGTCGAAGTTGCTCTCCGCCTTCAGCATCGCCGCGATCAGCGCCGGGGACAGGCCCTTCATCTGACACCACGTGCCCGCCTGGACGATCTGCCCGCGGTATTGGACCGGGATCCCGGCGTCGGTGCGCAGCCAGCGGCCCTCCGGATCGGCGCCCTTGTCGTCCCCGCCGGCAAGGGCAAGGAACGCGCCCGCGGTCATCGCCGTGCCGGCCACGGCGCTTCCGGCGATCACCATTGCGCGTCGGCCTGGTCGGCGCCGTTCGGGCCGGTGGTCGCGGGTCACGGCGAGCTCGGCCAGCGGGTCTGTGTCGATCTTGCTGGTGAGCCGGTCGAGGGCGGCGCCGAACGCGGCGGCCGAGGGCCAGCGCGCCTCCCGTTCCGGCTCCAGCGCGCGCAGGACGATCGCGTCCACCGTGGGCGGGATCGCGGGCTGGAGTGCGCTGGGCGGGCGCCGCGCCTCGCCCGGCGGCTCGCCGGTCAGCAGGTGGTAGGTCAGCGCGCCCAGCCCGTACACGTCCGACCGCTGGTCCGGCGCGCCGTCGATCTGTGTTTGTTCGGGGGCCATGTAGCCGGGCGAGCCGGCCGGCAGGGTCAGGCTGGACAGCCGGTCGCCGGTGCGCGCGATGCCCAGGTCGGACAGCATGGTCCGGTCGCCGTCCGGTGTGGAGCGCAGGAGCACGTTGGACGGCTTGAGGTCGCGGTGCACGATGCCGCGCTCGTGCAGCGCCTGCACTCCTTCGGCGATCTCCCGGGCCGTCCGCAGGGCCTCGTTGAGCGGCAGCCCTCCGGCGGTGAGGCGCTCCTCCATGTTGCCGCGGTCGGCGTAGGTCATCACGAAGTAGGGGCGGCCGTCGTCCAGCTCGCCGATGTCGAACACCTGCACCAGCCGGTGCGAGTCGACCTGGCGCAGCAGCCGCGCCTCCTGGACGAACCGTTCCCGCACGTCTTCGCGGAGCGTCCAGTGATCGGCGAGGATCTTGACGGCGACGCGGGCGTTGAGCTCCTCGTCATGGCCCAGCCAGACCGCCGCGAATCCCCCCGATCCCAGCAATCTCTCTATGCGATAGCGTCCCGCCGAACTGGGAGTTCCCATGTTCGTCCATCCTGAACGATCCCCGGCCGGTTCGCACGGTGCTCGATGTCACGATGGGGATGGAATCCTGCTCCCGTTGTGGGCGTTGCAGCGGCGGGTGGGAAAATCGATCGCCCGGGGCCGGGGGCGGCGGCTAACGTGCGTAGGTCGTGGCCCCGCCCGTGCTGCAAGATCATTGACGGCCGCGGCCTATCCTTGTCGAAGCTAATGAGGACTCCTGTGAAAGCGCCGCTCGCCGACCTGCGCGCGCGACTGCCCGAGCTGATGCCGCTGGACCGGCACCGGCTGCGCCGCCGTATCGACGGTACGCAGAAGATGCGCGACGACGCCCGGCGCGAGCGGGTGGTCCGGGAGATCGCCGCCGACGTCGAGGCCGCCGAGGCCCGGGTCGCGAGCCGCCGCGCCGCGGTGCCCGCGATCACCTATCCGGAGCAGCTGCCGGTCAGCCAGAAGCGGGACGAGATCGCCGCGGCCGTCCGCGACCACCAGGTCGTGATCGTGGCGGGGGAGACCGGTTCGGGGAAGACCACCCAGCTGCCCAAGATCTGCCTGGAACTGGGCCGCGGCGTGCTCGGCACGATCGGGCACACCCAGCCGCGCCGGCTGGCGGCCCGCACCGTCGCCGACCGGATCGCCGAGGAGCTGGGCACCGAGCTGGGCGAGACGGTCGGCTACAAGGTCCGCTTCACCGACAAGTCCAGTGACGACACGCTGGTCAAGCTGATGACGGACGGCATCCTGCTGGCCGAGATCCAGACCGACCGGCTGCTGCGGCGGTACGACACGCTGATCATCGATGAGGCGCACGAGCGCAGCCTCAACATTGACTTCCTGCTCGGGTACGTCAAGGAGATCCTGCCGCGGCGCCCCGACCTCAAGATCATCATCACCTCGGCGACCATCGATCCCGAGCGGTTCTCCCAGCACTTCGACGACGCCCCGATCGTCGAGGTGTCCGGCCGCACCTATCCGGTCGAGGTCCGATACCGGCCGCTCACCGATCCTGAGGATCCCAAGGCCGACCCCGACCGCGACCAGGTCCAGGGCATCCTGGACGCGGTGGACGAGCTGGCGCTGGAGGCGCCCGGCGACGTCCTGGTGTTCCTCAGCGGCGAGCGCGAGATCCGCGACACCGCCGACGCGCTCACCAAGCACCTGCGGGGGCGGCGGGGCGAGGCCACCGAGGTCCTGCCGCTGTACGCGCGGCTGTCGTCCGCCGAGCAGCACCGGGTGTTCCAGTCCCATCGGGGGCGGCGGATCGTGCTGGCGACCAACGTCGCCGAGACGTCCCTGACCGTCCCCGGCATCAAGTACGTCGTCGACCCCGGCACCGCCCGCGTCTCCCGCTACAGCCACCGGCTCAAGGTGCAGCGATTGCCGATCGAGCCGATCTCGCAGGCGTCGGCGAACCAGCGCAAGGGCCGCTGCGGGCGCGTGTCCGAGGGCATCTGCATCCGGCTGTACCCGGAGGACGACTTCGAGTCGCGGCCCGAGTTCACCGACCCGGAGATCCTGCGGACCAACCTGGCCTCGGTCATCCTGCAGATGACCGCGCTGGGTCTGGGCGACATCGCCGCGTTCCCGTTCGTCGAGCCGCCGGACCGCCGCAACGTCAAGGCCGGCGTCGACCTGCTGCACGAGCTGGGCGCCCTCGACCCGGCCGAGAAGGACCCGCGCAAGCGGCTCACCGAGAGCGGCCGGCGGCTGGCGCAGCTGCCGATCGACCCGCGGCTGGGCCGGATGGTGCTGGAGGCCGAGGCCAACGGCTGCGTCCGCGAAGTGCTGATCATCGCGGCCGCGCTGTCCATCCAGGACCCGCGCGAGCGTCCCGCCGAGCACCAGCAGGCCGCCGACGAGCAGCACCGCCGCTTCGCCGACCCTACCTCCGACTTCCTCGCCTACCTCAACCTGTGGAACTACCTGCGGGAACGGCAGCAGGACCTGTCGGGCGGCCAGTTCCGGCGGATGTGCAAGAACGAGTTCCTGCACTTCCTGCGGGTCCGCGAATGGCAGGACCTGCACTCCCAGCTCAAACAGGTCGCCAAAGGCCTGGGCGTGACGCCCAACACCACCGACGCGCCACCGGACCGGATCCACATCTCGCTGCTGTCGGGGCTGCTGTCGCACATCGGCCTGATGGACGCCGAGAAGAAGGACGAGGGCGGCGGTCAGCGGCGCCGCCAGCTGAACGAGTACATCGGCGCCCGCGGCGCGAAGTTCGCCGTCTTCCCCGGCTCGGCGCTGTTCAAGAAGCCGCCGCGCTGGGTGATGGCGGCCGAGCTGGTCGAGACGTCCAGGCTCTGGGGCCGGATCAACGCGAAGATCGAGCCGGAGTGGGTCGAGCCGCTGGCCGGGCACCTGGTCAAGCGCAACCACAGCGAGCCGCACTGGTCGAAGAAGCAGGCGGCGGTCATGGCGTACGAGACGGTCACGCTGTACGGCGTCCCGATCGTCGTGCGGCGCCGTGTCAACTACGGCCGCATCGACCCCGCGCTGTCGCGGGAGCTGTTCATCCGGCACGCGCTCGTGGAGGGCGACTGGGAGACCCGGCACCGGTTCTTCCACGACAACCGGGCGCTGCTGGAGGAGGTCGAGGAGTTGGAGCACCGCGCCCGGCGCCGCGACATCCTCGTCGACGACGAGACCCTGTTCGACTTCTACGACGAGCGCGTCCCCGAGGACGTCGTCTCCGGGCGGCACTTCGACGCCTGGTGGAAGGACGCCCGGCGCACCGAGCCCGACCTGCTGAGCTTCGAGAAGTCGATGCTCATCAACCAGAACGCCGGGGACGTCAGCGAGGCCGACTACCCCGACGCCTGGCGGCAGGGCCCGCTGCGGCTGCGGCTCACGTACCAGTTCGAGCCCGGCGCCGACGCCGACGGCGTGACGGTGCACATTCCGCTGCAGGTGCTCAACCAGGTGCGTCCGGACGGCTTCGAGTGGCAGGTGCCCGGGCTGCGCGCCGAGCTGGTCACCGAGCTGATCCGGTCCCTGCCCAAGCAGCTGCGGGTCAACTTCGTCCCGGCGCCCGACTACGCGCGCAAGGTGCTGGAACGGCTCACGCCCCGCGCCGAGCCCCTGCTGGACGCCCTCGAACGCGAGCTGCGCGACATGACCGGCGTCCAGATCGCGCGCGAGGCGTGGGACCTCGGCCGACTCGGCGCCCACCTGCGGATGACCTTCCGCGTCGTGGACGACCGCAAGCGCACCCTCGCCGAGGACACCGACCTCGACGTGCTCAAACGCCGGCTCAAGGGCAAGGTGCGCGGAACCCTCTCCAAGGCGGCCGCCGCCGGGGGAGTGGAGCGCGCCGGCCTGCGCGAGTGGACGATCGGCGAGCTGCCCCGCACCTACCAGGAGAAGCAGGCCGGATACGAGGTCAAGGGCTATCCGGCGCTGACCGACGAGGGCGAAAGCGTCGCGGTCCGCATGTACGAGACCGAGGCCGAGCAGCGCGCCGCCATGTGGCGCGGGACGCGGCGGCTGATCCTGCTGAACGCCCCGTCCCCGGTCAAGCTCATCCGGGGCCGCCTCACCAACCAGGGCAAGCTGGCGCTCAGCCACAGCCCGCACGGTTCGGTGGCGGCCCTTTTCGACGACTGCGTGACCGCCGCGGCCGACCGGCTGATCGCCGAGGCCGGGGGGCCGGCGTGGGACGAGGCGGGCCACCGGGCGCTGTACGACCGGGTGCGCGCCGGCCTGCACGACGCCACGGCCGCGATCGTGGCGCAGGTCGAGCGGATCCTGGCCGAGTCGCACGAGATCGACCGGCGGCTGCGCGGCACGACCAGCCTCACCCTGGTGCCCGCGCTGACCGACATCCGCGAACGGCTGTCCCGGCTGGTGCACACCGGGTTCGTCACCGAGACCGGCTGGCAGCGGCTGCCCGACCTGCCCCGCTACCTGCGGGCGCTGCAGATCCGGCTCGACAAGCTCCCCGAGAACCCGGGCCGCGACCGGCAGCTGATGAACCAGGCCGCGGTGCTGGAGGCCGAGTACGAGGCGTTCGTCCAGCGGCTGCATCCGGCGCGGCGCGACGACGAGCAGGTGCGGCAGGTCCGGTGGATGCTGGAGGAGTTGCGGGTCAGCCTGTTCGCCCAGCAGCTCGGCACCCGCTACCCGGTGTCGGACAAGCGCATCCGCAAGGCCATGGCGCAGCAGCCTCGCTGACCGCGCCGTCCGCCGTCCCTTCCGCACCCCCGTGCGCCCCGGCGCGCGGGGGTGATCACGTTTGCGAGACCGTTCCAAATTGGTATTGACCAGTTGTCGGGGGAAGCCTACCCTGAGGGTCGACGGTACGAACGGGACGGGAGGTGAGCGGCGTGCGATCCGTCGGTGAGCCGGGCCCGGCGACCACGAAACGGCGGGCGGTGCGCCGCGAGCTGCTGGCCATGCTGGAGCGGCTGGACGTCGGCGACGCGCTGCCGTCCGAGCGCCGGCTGGCCGCGGAGCTGGGCGTGTCGCGGCCCACGCTGCGCGTCGCGATCGACGAGCTGGCCGCTCAGGGGCTGCTGGACCGGCGCCAGGGCAGCGGCACCTACGTGGCCGAACGCAAGATCGCGGTGGCGTTGACCATGACCTCGTTCAGCGAGGACATGATCCGGCGCGGCATGCGCCCGGGGGGCCGGGTGCTGTCGTTCCGCACCGAGGCCGCCGGGGCGAGGATCGGCCGCAGGCTGGCCGTCTCCCCGATGGAAGAGGTATTTACCATTCGCCGGCTGCGGCTGGCGGACGGGGCCACCATGGCGATCGAGACGCTCTACCTCCCCAGGGCGCTGGTGCCGGAGCTGCGCCGCGAGGATCTGGAAGGACGGTCTTTCTACGCCCTGCTGCGGGAACGCGGCATCGTCCTCGCCTCCGGCCGGGAGACGATCGAGTCGACCGTCACCACGGCCGAGGAGGCCGAGGTGCTGGGCGTGCCGGTGCACGCGCCCGCGTTCCTGTTCGAGCGGATCACCCAGAGCGAGGAGGGCAGGCCGGTGGAGTACGTCCGGTCGCTCTACCGGGGCGACCGCTACCGGCTCGAGCTGGAGCTCAAACCCGTTCCGCGCTGACCCGGGCGCGGCACGGCCCCTCGCTTCACCCGCGCCGGCGGGGGCACCGGCGCACCGACGGACCCGACCCCCCGCCCGTCCGCCCGCGCAGCCGGCCGAGGGTTCGGTGCCCCGCAGGAACGGAGATACCTGACCGTGGACTTCGTCAAGGACACCCTCACCTTCCTGGCCGACAACGTGTTCGGCCAGGTGCCCATCCTCATCGGACTGATCACCCTGATCGGCCTGCTGCTGCAGCGCAAGCGGTTCGAGGACACCCTCGCGGGCGCGCTGCGCGCCACCATCGGCGTGGTCATCCTGTTCATCGGCGTGGAGATCTTCACCGGCGGGCTGACCAGCTTCCAGACCGTGCTGGCCGACGCGATGGGCACCGCCCCGCCGAAGGCCGGCAACACCCTGGCCGACTTCCTCACCGGCCAGGGCGGGACGGTCGCGCTGGTCATCACGGTGGCGTTCCTGCTGCACGTGGCGATCGTGCGGATCTTCCCGGCCGCCCGGTACCTCTACCTGACCGGGCACCTGATGTTCTGGATCAGCACCGTGGTGGTGGCCTCGCTGGTCACCGTCGCGCCGGGCGCCGACCAGCCGACGCTGGTGCTGTGCGGCGCCGGGTTCGTGGCGGCGTACTGGACGCTGCAGCCGCTGTGGATGCGGCCGCTGATGCGCCGGGTGATGCCCGACGACCGGTTCGGGTTCGCGCACACCAGCTCGCTGGCCGCGCTGGCCACCGGGTACCTCGCCCGCCCGCTCGGGGACCGCGGGCGGCACGACACCGAGAAGGTGAGGCTGCCCCGCCAGCTGTCGTTCTTCAAGGACGTCAACGTCAGCACCGCCCTGGTCATCTCGTTGATCATGCTGGTGTCGGTGGCGTTCGCCGACGACCAGGTGGTGGCCAAGCTGGCCGCCGAGATGGACGAGAAGCTGTCGCCGTGGGTGTGGGCGCTGCTGGTCGGCCTGCGCTTCGCGGGCGGCATCGCGATCCTGCTGTTCGGCGTGCGGATGTTCCTGGCGGAGATCGTCCCGGCGTTCAAGGGCTTCAGCGACAGGGTGATCCCGGGCACCCGGCCCGCGCTGGACGCCCCGACCGTGTTCCCGGTGGCGCCCACCGCGGTGATGATCGGCTTCGTGGCGTCCACCACGGTGTTCCTGGCCTGCCTGGGGATCTTCGCGGCGGCCGGCTGGTTCACGCTGGCCCCGCCCATGATCATGCTGTTCTTCGTGGGCGGCGCGGCGGCGCTGTTCGGGAACGTGGTGGCCGGCTGGCGGGGCGCGGTGCTCGGCGGCGTGATCACCGGGCTGATGCTGGCGATCGGGCAGGCCGTGACCTGGGGCCTGTTCGAGAAGACCGCGCCCGAGCTGGCCACCCTGGCCGACCCCGACTGGTATGCGATCGCCTGGCTGCTCAAGGCGGTCGACCCCATCGTCGGTGACGCCTCGGTGTGGGCCGTCCCCGTGGTGGCGCTGGCCCTCACGGTCGGCACGCTGCTGATCCTGGGCCGCCGCGAGCGGCGCCAGGCGCTGACAGAGGGCACCGCCGAGGACACGCCGACGACCGGGGCCGGCACCGAGCCCGCGGTGAAGACCGAAGGAAAGCCCGGCGCCGAACCCGCCGCGGAGGGCGGGACGGCCTGACCCGAGCGGCGGCCCCGGCCTGCGCGTACCGTGGGCGAAGGACCGGGCCCGGTGCGTTGTCCAGCGGAGAAAGGGGAACCGAGGAGATGGCGATGGACCGCACGCTGGAGGTGTTGGCCGTCTGCGGCGTGGGCATGGGATCGAGCCTGATGCTGAAGATGACCGCCGAGGACGCGCTGCGCGCCTTGGACGTGGACGCCCGCGTGGAGAACACCGACCTCTCCACCGCCCGCGGCATGACCCCCGACGTGATCATCGGCCAGGGCATGCACACGAGCGAGATCGCCGATCTGGCCCCGGTGGTGATCACGGTCACCGACTTCCTCGACCAGGAGGGGCTGCAGACGAAGCTGCGCGAGCGGCTGACCGCGCAGGGCTGGCTGGCATGACGGCCGCCGGGGCCGCGGTCGGCGCGCGGGAGGGGGTGCGCGCCGCCGGCTGGCGGGAGGCCGTCGAGGAGGCGGCCCAGGTTCTGGTCGGGATGGGCGTCGCGGGGGAGGGCTATCCCGGCGCCTGCGCCCGGGTGGTGGAGCAGAACGGCCCCTACATCGTGCTGACCAAGGGGCTCGCGCTGGTGCACGCCCGCCCCGAGGACGGCGGGCTCGGCGTCGGCGTGGCCGCCACCAGGCTGGCCGCGCCGGTCGAGTTCGGCCACCCCGACAACGACCCGGTCGACCTGCTTCTGGCGTTCTGCACCCCGGACGCCGACGCGCACGTCTCGTCCCTGTCGGCGGTGGCGCGGGCGCTGAGCGCCGGGCTGGCCGACCGGCTGCGTGCGGCGGCCGGCCGCGCCGAGATGGCCGCCGAGCTGGAGCGGGCGCTGCGGAAGGAGGCCCCGCCACCGGGCACGCCGGGGCAGGGGCCGGGAGAAGGGGGCGCCGACTGATGGCCGAGGACCCCCGGCCCTCCTACCCCGACCGGGTCCGGTCCCTGCTCGACGAGGTCGACACCCGTTCCGGCGCGGCCATCGCCGGTGCCGCCGCACTGCTGCTGCCGGCCATCGAGGCCGGCGGCATCGTGCACGTCGCGGGCGCCGGGCACTCGCTGGCGCTGGTCTTCGAGACGTTCTACCGGGCCGGCGGCCTCGCCGCGGTCCGGCCGCTCTGGGACCCCGCGGTGCTGCCCCTGGACGACGCCCTGCGCAGCACCCGCGCGGAGCGCGCCGAGGGCCTGGGCCGCTCGGTGGTGCGGGCCGCGGCGCCCGCCCCGCCGGACGTGGCCGTGGTGTTCTCCACCAGCGGGCGCAATCCCTACCCCGTCGAGATCGCCGCCGAGTGCGCCGCCCGCCGGGTGCCGGTGATCGCGGTGACCTCCCCGCGGGCGTCCCGTGGCGCCGCCCCGCGGGCCCCGACCGTGCTGGCCGATCACGCCACGATCGTGCTGGACACCGCGGTACCGCCGGGCGATGTGCTGCACCCGCCGGAGGCGCCGCGCACCGCCGCGGTCTCCACCGTCCTGGCGGCCTACACCTGGTCGCGGGTGCTCGCCGAGCTGGACGATCTCGCGGTCGCCCGCGGCGTCGAGCTGCCCCGCTGGACCAGCGCCAACGTCCCCGGAGGCGACGAGGCCAACCGGGCCCTGCTGGCCCGCTACGGCGACCGCGTCCCCGAACTGGAAGGCGGGACGCGGACCGGGCCGGAGGTTCAGCCGGGGTGAGCGGCGAACAATTCCAGGTGCAGGCATTGGCGGCAGCGGTAGACATCGACCAGGAACACGGCTCTGCCCTTGCGCTTCAGCCCTCCGAACGCGCCCACCTTGGGCGGCCCCAGCACCCAACGGGCGGCTCGGGCCGCCTGGCCGCCGTCCTCGATATATCCCGGGTCTAGTTCCATCGCACCGCAATGGGTGCATCTCATCCCATTCATCCCGCAGGATGGTAGCGGCATGAACACGATGCGCTGTCGACGGCGCGCCCGGCACGGCGGCGGCCGTGCCGGGCGGCGGTTCCCCTTCCCGGCGGATCAGGTCGCGATGTCGCGCCGGCGGAAGCCGTACAGGCCCGCGCCGATGAGCACCACCATGATCGCGAGCAGCGCGGCCAGCGGCGTGGCCGTCACCGTGCCGCCGGGGAGCTTGGGCACGTGGGTGAAGGGGGAGAGGTCCATCACCGCCTGGCTCACCTCCAGCAGCGGGCCCAGCTGGCCGATCAGCAGGAAGGTCCCGGCCAGGCCCCAGGCGGCGCCGACCGAGAACCGGGGGGCCAGGCCGAACAGCGCCACCGCGATGGCGGTGACCAGCCAGACCGCCGGCACCTGGACCAGGACGGCGCCGAGCTCGTCGGCCACCTCGCCGCCGAGATCGCCGGTGGCGGCGCCGTGCGCGAGACCGATCATCAGCCCGGCGCCCAGGAGCATCGCCAGCGTCCCGGCGAGGGCGATGGCGAGGTGGCTGCACGCCCAGCGGACACGGCCGATCCCGGTGGCGAGCACGGGCTCGGCGCGCTGCGCGGTCTCCTCGGTGCGCAGCCGCATCGCGGCCTGCACCCCGTAGATCGAGGCGATCCCGGCCAGCAGGCCGACCATCGCGGCCAGGTAGGCGTCGACCAGGTCGGAGGCTCCGCCCAGCCGGGTGACGATGTCCTGCGTGCCCTCGCTGTCGCCGACCAGGTCGCGGACCCCGTCGGCCATGGTCCCGAGGATCACTCCGTAGGCGGCGAACCCGGTCACCCAGGCGATCAGCGAGCCGCGCTGCAGCCGCCAGGCGAGCGCGAGCGGGCTGCGCAGGGCCGGGGCCGCGGTGGCCGGCCCGGGCCGCGAGGGCACCAGGCCCGCGCCATGATCGCGGCGGCCGATCAGCCCGTACGCCGAGGCCATCAGCGCCGCGCCCAGCACCAGCGGCACCGCGAGCACCCAGAAGCGGTTCCCGGCGAACGCCTGGACGTGCTCGCTCCACCCGATCGGCGACAGCCAGGTCAGCCAGCCGGCCCCTTCGGAGGAGTCGCCGACGGCGCGGATCGCGAACGCCAGGCCGATCACGGCGACGGTGATGCCGCGTGCCGCGCGGGAGTTCTCGGTGACCTGGGCGGCGACGGCGGCGACGCCGGCGAAGAAGAAGCCTCCGGCGAACCAGGCCAGACCGAAGGCGAACGCGCCCGCCAGGCCCTGCCCGGCCAGGCTGAGCGCGGCCAGCAGGGCGAGCGCCGCGTTGGCCACCACCGCCACCAGCAGCGCCGCGGTGAGCGGCGCGTGGCGGTCGACGACCCCGGACCCGACCAGTTCCAGGCGGCCTTCCTCCTCCTCGGCGCGGGTGTGCCGGACGACCAGCATCAGCGTCATGATCGCGAGCAGTGTGACGCCCAGCGTGGTCATCCGCCAGGCAGTCAGCCCGCCGAGCGAGGCGCTGTGGGCCTCGCCGTAGAAGGCCAGCTGCGTGGCGTTGCCGTTGACGCCGGCGATGAAGTCCGCGCGCTCGGCCTGCGTCTTGTAAAGGCCCTGGTAGCTGGACAGCGTGGTGATCGGGAAGCTGGCCAGCACCAGCACCCAGATCGGGATCATGACCCGGTCGCGGCGCAGTCCCAGCCGGAGCAGCGTGCCGGTCCCCGTGAGCGCGTTCATCGGTTCACCCGCTCGCGCTCGTCCCGCTCCGCGTGCCGGCCGTGGCCGTTGGCGGCGAGGTCGTCCTCGTAGTGCCGCAGGAACAGCTCCTCCAGCGTCGGCGGCTGGCTGGTCAGGCTGCGCACGCCCACTTGGGTGAGCCGCCGCAGCAGGGCGTCCAGCTGAGGGGTGTCGACCTCGAGCCGGACCCGGGCGCCGTCGATCTCGACGTCGTGCACGCCGGCCAGTTCGGAGATCCCGTCGGGCGGCGCGGCCAGCTCGGCGTGGACGGAGGTCCGGGTGAGGTGGCGCAGCTCGGTGAGCGTGCCGGTCTCCACCGTGCGGCCCTTGCGGATGATGGTGACGCGGTCGCAGAGCGCCTCTACCTCGCTGAGGATGTGGCTGGACAGCAGCACGGTGCGCCCGCTCTTCTTCTCCTCGGCGATGGCCTGCTGGAAGACCTCTTCCATGAGGGGGTCGAGGCCGGAGGTGGGTTCGTCGAGGATGAGGAGTTCGGCGTCGGAGGCGAGGGCGGCGACGAGTCCGACTTTCTGGCGGTTGCCCTTGGAGTAGGTGCGGCCTTTTTTCTTGGGGTCGAGTTCGAAGCGTTCGAGGAGGTCGGCGCGGCGGCGTGGGTTGAGTCCGCCGCGCATGCGGCCGAGGAGGTCGATGACCTCGCCGCCGGAGAGGTTGGGCCAGAGGGTGACGTCGCCGGGGACGTAGGCGAGGCGTTTGTGGAGTCGGGTGGCGTCGCGCCAGGGGTTGCCGCCCAGGAGGGTGGCGGTGCCGGCGTCGGCGCGCAGCAGGCCGAGCAGGACGCGGATGGTGGTGGACTTCCCGGCACCGTTCGGACCGAGGAAACCATGCACCTCCCCGGTGGTGACGGTGAGGTCCAGTCCATCGAGCGCGCGGGTCCGGCCGAACGTCTTGACGAGGCCGGACACCGAGAGGGCGGTGTTCATGCTTTTGAAGGTACACTACTTTCATAAAATCGTGAATCTTGTGAACCAGCTAAAATACTCCGCATGTCTGACCAGGGAGTTGATGCCGGGTGACTCAGATGACCCCTCCGGAACGGGACGAGGAGGCCGTGTCGCAGTTCGTGGAGACGTTCGCGGCGCTGCTGAGCGACGCGGGCTGGCAGCGCATGTCCGCCCGGGTCTTCATGGCGCTGATGACCCACGACTCCGGCGCGATGACGGCCTCGGAACTGGCCGAGCGGCTCCAGGTGAGCCCGGCGGCGGTCTCGGGAGCGGTGCGCTATCTGGGCCGGCTCGACCTGGTCACGCGCGAACGGCAGCCGGGCACCCGGCGCGACATCTATCGGGTGCGCAACGATGCCTGGCACGATGCCGTGATGGGGCGCGACCCGGTGCTCACCCAGTGGGAGGCGCGCCTCAGCGAGGCGGCCGACCTGCTCGGCCCGGAGACCCCCGCCGGGCGCCGGTTCACCGAGTCCGTCGAGTTCTTCATGTTCTTGCAGCAGGAACTCGGCGGAATGATGGAACGCTGGCGGGCGCACCGGGACGAACTGCGCGCCAAGTACGACCCCCGGTGATCGCGATCGTACCCTTCGTCACCTGGTGGAGGTCATGGTGCGGATCCGGTGCGGTGGGCCCGCGAAGTGCGAGATATCGCATGGCGCGCAAGTAACTGCAGCCATGCTGACTAGTGCGTATGGTTCATTCCATGCCTACGAGTGATGAGCGCGACAATAGCGGCCCCAGGGGGCAGGCCGGGACTTCCGAAGGCGCGGTCTCCGAGGCTGGAACGAGCAACAATGCCACCCCCGCCGCGCCCCCTGCCCCGCCTCCCTCCATGACCAAGAACGATGGCGGAGCCGAGGATCCCTCGGGCCGGACCGTCACCGACGCCCCGAGACCCGGGGCGGAGCCGGCCGGCGAGGGGACCGGCACCGGCTCTGCTTCCACGTCCGCACCGGGGTCCGGTGGCGCCCCATCCGGGGGAGAAGGGACGGCGCCGGTTCCCGAGCCGGTGGCCGAGGCCACAGTGGCCCGCATGGGGGAGCCCGTCGCCGTCTGGCCGTGCGCCAACTGCGGACGTCCCGTGCCGCAGCCCGTCGGGGCCGTCCGCGCCGTCCGCTACTGCCAGGACAACGAAGGCGCCTGCGCCCGCGAGGCCCGCGGCCGCCGCGAGCGCGGCCGCGACGCCCCCGGGCTGACCGGCCAGGTCGCCTCCACCTGGGAGATGGTGGAACGGCTGGAGAAGGCCGCCGACCTGCTCGCCGACTCGCTCACCTCCGAGCTGAGCGTCGCCGGGGTCGAGCGCCGCGTCGCCGAGGTCCGCGCCGAGGCCGCCCGCGAGCTGTCCATCGCGCAGAACGAGCGGGACGCCTCCCAGCGCCAGGCCGAGGACGCCTGGCAGGAGGCCGCGTCCGCCCGGCAGCGCGCCGACACCGCCGAGCAGGAGTCCGGCCGCGCCCGCGAGGAGTCCAAGCTCGCGACCGCCAAGCGCGACGCCGCCCAGCAGGCCTGGGAGGAGGCCCACCAGATCGCCCAGCAGGCCGTCTCGGCCAAGCTGGCCGCCGAGAGCGAGCGGGACCGCATCGCCGCCCGCGAGACCGAACTGCTGGCCGCGCTGGAGGCGGCCCGGTCCGAACTGGTCGGGCTGCACGCCAAGATCGCCGAGACCGAGGGCGCCGTCGAGTCGCAGCGGGTGGAGGCCGCGGTGGCCAAACAGGGCGCCGAGGACCTCCGCAACGCCATGCGCGACACCGAGGCGCAGCGGCAGCGGGCCATGCAGGCCGCCAGCAAGGCCGAGGCCGAGCGGGCCACCGCGCTGCGCGCCCAGTCCGAGGCCGAGGCCGAGACGGTACGGGCCAACGCCCGCGCCGACGAGGCCGCCAAGGAGCGCGACGCCGCCCAGGGGCAGGCACAGCAGGCCGTCACCGAGCGCGACGACCTGCAGACCAAGGTCAACGACCAGGCCGTCCAGCTGCGCCAGCTCTCGCAGTCGGTGGCCGAGCAGCAGGCCGCGCTCGCCGCGCTGGCCGAGGAGCGCGACGCCGCGCGCGCCGAGGCCGACCGCGCCCGCCGCCAGATCGACCAGTTCACCCACAACACGCTCTCGTCCAACATCCCGCCGGGCGGGCGCTACAACGCCTCCGGAGTGCCGCAGATGGGACCGGCGCACGGGCAGCCGGCGCAGGGGCAGCCCGCGCACGGGCAGCCGGCGCCGGCCGGCGGGCAGCCGGGAATGCCGGTGGCCGGGCCGGGCGCCCCGCAGCAGCCCGGCCCGCCGCAGGGCGGCGCGCCGATGCCCTCCGGCAGGCACATGAACGGCGCGGGCGAGCCGCACGACCCGCTGCGCACCGGGCCGTGACCGGTCCGTTCCGCTCGAGCCCGGCCCGCCTCCCGTCCCAGGACGCGGGCACGAGCGCCTGACCGAACGACGAACCGGGGTCCGGTGCGTGTCCGCGACACGATCGGACCCCGCGGACAGCGGGTCAGCCGCCGTCGTGGCGCGCCGGGTCGACCTCGATCCAGATCTGCTCGGCGCGGCCGAGGAGCCGGCCGTCCGCGCCGTACGCCGCGGTCGCCGCGTGCAGCTTGCGGCCCTCCCTGGTGCGCGCCAGCCCCATCACCACGCACTCCTCGCCGGCCTCGGGCGGCTCGACCACCCGGGCCGTCATGGTGCCGAGCACCACCGGCGGATCGATCTGCCCCACCGACAGCCCGCCCGGGCAGTCCAGCACCGCCCACATGATCTCCGGGGCGGGGACCTCCGCGGGCACCCAGGGCGCCGCGACCGTGGCATCGCCCACCGGCCCCGGCTCCAGCAGCAGCCCGTCGCCCGGCTCCCGCTCGGGCCCGCAAACGAAGCAGCCCGGGAACGGGTGCATTTCGGCGGCCCGGTACTTCTCCGCGGCCTCCTGCGCCTCCTCGAACGGCACCGGCGGCACCGCCGGCACCACGATCGCGCCCGCCAGCGCCTCGGCGACCAGCACGTCGCCGTCCCACAGCCGCGCGCCGATCCCCCGGCCGTCGTCGGTGGTGACCCGCAGCGCGGTCTCCAGCGGCGGCGGGTGGCGCAGCGCCACGGTCACGGTGTCGGACGACACGTGCCCGGCCAGCAGCCCCGCGACATAACCCCCGTTCCCCGAGCCCTCGGGGCCGTGGTAGCGCGTCTCAATGATCATTTGTCCCCCCGGACTTGCACCCGTCATGCCAAACGGACCGAATTTTAATGAGTGGGTCGGACAACCATCGGCGGCACCCCCGCGTCTGGGGCCGTGAACCCGCGGTGTCGCCCGGGTGAACGCCGGTGGGGCAACGGCTGGAGGAAGACGCGGGGACGGTCAGAGGACAGGGAGATGTGGCGGAAAGGAGAGGGTGCCGGAGGGGCTCAGAGCGCCCGGGACGGCTGCGGCCGGCCGGGACGGGTGGTGAAGAAGACCGACAGCGATCCGGTCAGCCGGGCACGGACGGTCTCCTCGTCGACCGGGCCGTCGGCGGGCACCGGGGTGCGGTCGAGCGCACGCGCGATCAGCAGCTCGATGTTGCGGTCGGCCACCAGGACCGAGCAGGTGTCGCAGGCGTACCACGGGTACAGCATGTTGAGCACGGCCACCGCCGTGTCGTCGTCCGACAGCTGGGTGGTGTCCAGCTCCACCTCGAACATGTCGGTGTCCTCGGGATCGAGGGTGGGGTAGTAGAGCCAGCTCGGCCCGGGGACCCCGCAGAAGTCGCACTCACGGGCGCGCGGCGCGGGCGTGCCCACGGCCAGCTCCAGCGCGTGGTCCCAGGGCTCGACGCGCCGGTTGTGGCGGTAGCCCACGCCGTCCAGGGAACCCTCGCGGTTGTGGGTCACGTCGTGCACCTCGCCGCCGCAGTGGGCGCACATGAAGCCGATGTCCTCCATGTCCCTCCCTGATCGCTGAGGCACCGGCTCTCACAGTATCCGCCCGGCCCCTTGCATCGA
This sequence comes from Actinomadura vinacea, assembly GCF_039532545.1. Lineage (NCBI taxonomy): Bacteria > Bacillati > Actinomycetota > Actinomycetes > Streptosporangiales > Thermomonosporaceae > Actinomadura > Actinomadura vinacea. The sequence continues at coordinate 115,509 of NZ_BAAARW010000008.1, forward strand.
ACCATGGACGCCGACGAACCGCCCGCGGCCGGGCCCGGCCCCCGCACGCGGCGCGTCCCGGCCGTCCGCTAGCGTGGTCGGCCGTGACCGAGCGGAATCCGGCGGCGGGCGGCGCCGACATCGTCCTCAACGCCGACAAGATGGAACTGGTCCGCGACGGGCGGACCCTCCTCGACCGGGTCACGATGACCGTGCTCACCGGCGAGCACTGGGCGCTGCTCGGCCCCAACGGCGCCGGGAAGAGCACGCTGCTGGGCATCCTCGGCGCCTACACCCACCCCACCCGCGGCGGGGCGGAGATCCTCGGCCACCGGCTCGGCCGCGTCGACGTGCACGCGCTGCGCTCGCTGATCGGCCAGGTCAACCCGCGGCACCCGCTGGAGTCGGCGCGCACCGTGCGGGAGATCGTCCTCACCGGCGCGACCGGCACGATCGAGCTCGTGCCGCGCTGGACGCCCAGCGCCGCCGAGCTGCGCCGCGCCGCCGAGCTGATCGAGCTGATGGGCCTCACCCGCCGCGCCGAGGCCCGCTGGCCGAACCTGTCCCAGGGCGAGCGCGGCCGCGCCCTGATCGCCCGCGCGCTCATGCCCGAGCCGCGACTGCTGCTGCTGGACGAGCCGGCCACCGGCCTGGACGTCGCCGCCCGCGAGCGCCTCCTGTCGGCCCTCGACGAGCTCCGCGAGAACCGTCCCGACCTGACCAGCGTGCTGGTGACGCACCACCTGGAGGAGCTGCCGAGCAGCACCAGCCACGCGCTGCTGCTGCGCGAGGGCGCGGTGCTGGCCTCCGGGCCCGCCGGCGAGGTCCTCACCACCGAACTGGTCAGCGCCTGCTTCGACCACCCGATCGAGATCGCCCGCGCCCACGGACGCTGGACCGCCGTCGCCCGCTGAACCCTCCCTCGTCCGGTTCAGCCGTGGGCCTGCACGCGGTGCTTCGACAGGTGGGCCAGCACGGCCTGGTTCGCCTCCCAGCCGTCCGGGAACTTCACCGGGACGCCCAGATGCACCGGCTCGGTCGACGGATGGGCGTCCAGGAGCTCGGGGATCCCGGCGCGGGCCACCACGACGCAGGCGTGCCGATGCCGCGAGGTCAGCACGCACAGCCGCCCCGACTCCAGGTGGAACGCGGTCGCGTCGCGCCGTCCCGACAGCGGGTGCAGGACGACGGTGACGTCGTACTCGCGGCCCTGGAGCCGGTTGGCGGTGTCGACGGTGATGCCCTCGCCGTGCTTGCCGAGCGCCGCGCGGATCGCGGTGACCTGGTCGCGGTGCGCGGCGCCGATGGCGACCCGGTCCGGGCCGACCGGGTGCGTCCCCTGCTCGGAGTGGGCGACGGGCCCGCGCTGCAGCAGCCGCACGGCGAGCGCCGCGGTGGCCTGGACGGCCTCGGAGTCGGTGCGGATCGTGTGCCGGGCGGGCAGCTCGTACAGCGCCCAGCCGGACGCGGCCGCCTCGTCCAGCGCCCTGTCGTGGCTGGTGCCCATGCCGCGCGCGCCGTACTCCAGCCGGCGGTCGCCCGGGCCGGTGCCCGAGCGGAAGCCGGTGAACGGGTAGAACGCCTCCGACACCACCGGCGCGGCCGAGTACGGCAGCCGCCAGGACACCGGGAGCCGGTGCAGCGGCAGGTCCGGGTTGTGCGCGAGCAGCACGGACACGGCGCTGCGCATCGGGTCCCACGTCAGGCCGGCCCAGCGCTCGACCTCCACGGTCGAGAACGGGTCGAGCTGCCCGGGGTCGCCCACGAACAGCGCCCGCTCGAACCGTCCCGCGATGCGCAGCAGCATGTCCGAGCGCATCTGGTACGCCTCGTCGACGATCGCCCACGGCCACGACCCGTCGGTGAGCGTCGCCCACTTTGCGGCCGTGGCGATCACGACCATCCGGTCGGCGAGCTGGTCGGCCTTGGTCGCGACCTTGACCTCCGGGTACGCGGCGACGCGTTCGGAGATGGCGTAGGTCGAGGCCGACAGCCGGCCGAGGGTGACCTCGGGGTGCTTGCCGGCGATCCGGTCGATGAGGTCGTCGACCTGCTCGTTGGTCTGCGCGACGATCATCAGCCGCTCGTCGGCGGCGGCCAGGTGCGCGGCGGCGCGCACCACGAGGGTGGACTTGCCCGCCCCGGGCGGGGAGTCGACCACCACGCCGCGGTGGCCGCCGCCGAGGTCGGCCAGCACCGCCTCGACGACCCTGGTCGCCGCCACCGAAGGATCGGGCCCGAGCTCGGCGGGGTCCCCGTGCGGCTCGCTCATGACCATTCCTCCGCCGCGTCCTCGTCACCGGGCACGTACTCCTCGGGCGGGCCGCCGTGCGTCCACGGGGTCTCCTCCCGGTCGGGGAACTTCGCCACGCCCCACGAGTCGGCCGTCCGCGAGGTGAACACGACCCGGGTGCCGATCTCGGGGATGACGCCCGGCTCGGGCACCAGCTTGCGGCCCATTCCCCCGGTCAGCTCCAGCAGCACGCTGCTCGTCCGCGCGTCGTGCTCCACGATCCTGCCCTTGAGCGCGGGCCGCGACGCGTCGCAGACGGTGGCGCCCGGGTCCAGCCGCACCGGGTCCTGGGTGCGGACGCGCAGATGCGGGCGCAGTTTGGGACGCTTTCCGGTCTCGTCGAGCCGGGTCGGGTCGCTGTCGACGACCGTCCCCCCGAACGCCTGCCCGGTGAGCCGGTGCTCGGCCATGACGAGCGGGTCGTCGAAGGCGCGCTGCGCGTCGTAGGCGTCCTGGGCGCGCTCCAGATCGTGCAGCCGGCGGGCGGCGCGGACCGGCGGGTCGCGGCGGGCCTGCGGGTACGCCTCGCCGAACGTCTGGTGGTAGTAGGTGAAGGAGTCGCGGTCGCGCTCCCAGCGGGACGGCACGCTCGCGCCCGGCGGCAGCGCGCGCAGCACGTCCACGGCCCGCCACATCAGGTCCCAGGTGGGGGTGAGCTGCTCGGCCAGGACGTTGCGGATCCGCTCCTCGGCGCGCGGGTCGTGGCCGGCGTGGTCGTAGGCGGCGATGGCCGGGGCGAGCACCTCGTTGTCGAACGACGGATCGGTCGTCGGCCCGGCCGGGGGAGAGGCGATCGGGTCCTCGGCGAGCGCGGCGGCGGCCGGGCCGTCCAGCCCGGCGGGCGGATCGATCCAGCCCAGCAGCGCGGCGAGGTTCCCGTCCTCCAGGGCGCTCTGCCCGGTCGCCCAGTGCATCCGCAGCGTCTCGGTGATCGCCAGCAGCTGCGACGAGCCGGGATGGTCGTTGCGATCGGCGAACCAGGTCAGCCAGCGGCCCAGCACCGGCACGGCGGCCTCGACCGCGTACGGGCCCTCGGTGCGGCGGAACCGCGTGGAGCGGCCGAGCAGCCGCAGGAAGCCGACGCCGCCCCGGTTGGGCACCAGGAGCTGCGGCGCGTCGCCGTACCGGATCCGTTCCTCGCCCTCCTTGCCGGGCGGCAGTTCCTCCACCCCGCCGCGGCTGGTCTCGACATGGTTGAGGACGAGCTTGGCCAGCTCGGCGGCGAACGCGAACCGCAGGTCGCGGTTGCGCGGCTGCGGGACGACCAGCAGCGTCGGGTCGGCGCGGTCGGTGCCGAGCATCACGGCCAGCGGCGCGGCGGCCTCGCCGGCCAGCTTCAGCGGGATCAGGACGAGCGGCGCGTCCGACAGGTGGCAGTGCCGGACCGTCGCCAGGGGCTGGGCGCGGCCGGTGGCGGCCGCCTCCAGCTGGGCGAGCGAGGTGAGCACGCTCACGTCGCGGGGACCTCCGCCCTCTCGCCGGTGTGCGGGACGGCGCGCGCGGGCGGCGGCACCGCGGGCCGGGCACGGGCCGGGCGCGGCGCGCGGCTCCGGGCGCGCGGGCGGACCGGGGACGGGGCCGTCATGCCGCGCCGCCCAGGAGTTCGCGGCGCAGCCGGTCCGCCGTGCGCAGCTGCGCGGCGGTCTCGGCCAGATCGTCGGACGGCTCCAGCGAGCCGTCCGCCAGCGCCAGCGCGGTACCGATCGAGTCGACCCCGCCGAGGTCGTCGCGGACCGAGCGGCCCAGCGTGCCGGTGGCGCCGCAGGCCCGCGCCTCGTCCCGGCAGAAGAACGCCATCTCGCAGCTGGCCATGCACTCGGGCGCGTACCGGGCGTCGACCGCGCGCACCGCCTCGGGCAGCGCCTCGCCGGGAGCGAAGGACAGGTCCGGCGGCAGCTCGCCGACGATCCGGTCGATCCGGGTGAGCCGGGCCAGCTGCCGCTCCAGCACCGCCAGCTGCGGCCGGACGTCCAGCGGGGTGGCGGTGGGCCGGTTGGAGAAGTTCTCCGGGCACACCAGGAACACCTCGTGCGAGACCCGGTCGGCCGGGTGGCCCAGCTCGGCCACCAGCCGGCGCAGCGCCAGCACGTACACCGCGGACTGGCGGGCGGCGGCGGCGACCTGCTCCGGCTCGGCCTGCCCGTCCACCACGGCGAACGACTTGATCTCGATGACGTGCAGCCGTCCGCGCAGCTGGAAGGCGATGACGTCCGGCTCCAGGTAGGCGACCTGCCCGGCGATCTCCAGCCGCAGCAGCGGGTGGTCGAACAGCGTGCCCTCGTCCGACTCCAGCGCGCGCTCCAGCAGCCGCCGGGTGCGGGCGTGCCGCAGTTCGCGGCCCTCGTTCCCGGCCACCACCTCCAGGTCGTCGTAGGCGACCTCGGGCACCTCCAGGCCGAGCCGGTCGCGCAGCAGGGTGAGCAGCTCGGCGCAGCCGTCCGCCTTCACCTGGGCCTCGAACACGTTGCCGCGCGTGATCGCGAACTGGGACTGGCCGAACGGCGAGGGGAAGCCCAGCTCGCGGGCGAGGAAGTCCTTGTCGACCCCGGCGGCGTCCATCACCCCGCGGCGCGCGCAGCCGGGGTTGGCGGTCAGCGCGGCGATGGTGCGGGCGTCGTGGTTGCGGGGCTGGGTGCCGCCGCGCAGGCGGTCCAGGTCCAGATCCAGTGCGGTATCGGTCATCGGTCGTCCTCGTGGGTGGCGCGGTGCGGTCCGGACGCCGAGGAGGCCGGAGTCTCGGACCTGCGGGGCTTGCGGGAGTTCGTGCCCCCGCCCTTGGCGCGGCGCCGCCGGCCCGCCGGGGCGGCCGGCGGTGCCTCCTCCGCGGCGCGCGGGTTCTCGGACGCGCGGGAGCCCTTGCCGCTCCCGCGGGGGATGCGGGGGACCGGGCCCCCGCTCCCGGGCGTGCCGGCCGGCCGGACGCGTGCCGCCGCCGGGTGCGTGTCCGGCCCCGGCGGTGGGACCGGTGCCCCGGCCGGGCCGTCGGTGCCCGAGGCGGCGACCGTGCGCATGGCGCGCAGCCGGCTGCCGAAGAGCCGTTCGGCGTCGTCCAGCCGGGCCAGCACGCGCTCGGCCGCCTCGCTCCGCTCCCGCCCGTCGGCGGTGCGGTGCACCTCCAACTCGGCCTCGGCGGCCGCGGCCAGCGCGGCCGGCTCGACGGTGCCGACCGAGTCCCCGGTCGTGCCGGGGATGTTGGTGGCGAACCGCCACATCAGCCGCTGGACGGCGGGCGACGGCGGCCCGCCGCGCCCGGCGTGCTCGGCGATCCGCAGCGCGGCGCTGAGGAAGTCGGTGCGCGCGCTGAGCGGCCCGACCACCCGCTGCTCCAGCGGCCAGGTGCTGACGGTGATCAGGCCGCGGGCGGGGGCGAGCAGGTCGGCGGTGAGGGCGGCGCACAGGTAGAAGGGCCGCGCGTAGGGCGCGGTGCGGAACGAGCGCTCCTCGTCGCGGCGCAGGCTGGTGAGGCGGGTGCCGGGGATCTCGCCGGGGAAGAACGCCGCGTACACCGAGCCGATCAGCTTGGGCGCGGCCGGGACGCCGAGCAGCGTCAGCGCCTGGTGCACCTGCTCGCGGACCGGGACCAGCCCGCGTTCCCCGCCGGCCCGCTCGCCGCCGGTCGGCCGGGCGTTGCCGCGGCGCGCGGCCCCCGCGCGAGCCTTGGCCGGGTCGGTCGTGGCCGTGCCGGTGGGGGCCGTGTCGGCGGTGGGGGCGGTGCCGCCCGTCGCCGGGGGGCCTTCACCCAGGACCGCGTCGTCCCAGGCGTCCTCGGCGCGGCGCAGCTCGGCGCGCAGCGTCCGGGCGGCGGACCGGTCGCCCTGCGCCATCGCGCGGCGCACCGAGGCGCGCAATTCCGCGATGCGCGCCTCCAGCGCCTCGGGGCTCGGTACGCCGGGTGACGGGGACATGCGGGTGAGAGTACATGAGCTTCCAGACAGTTCCAGTCTTTTCCAGTTTCACGTGTGGCGCGTGTCGCGGAATGTGCGAAGGGCGGCCGCGGATCCTTTGCGCTTCGAAGGCGATCCCTGACACCGGTTTTGCCCGTGATAACGGACTTCTGCGAAATTGTTGGGAGTGATGCGACGGTCCCCGGAAGGAGGCCCTATGACCACCGCCCGCGAAATGATGCACCCGGGTGCGGAGTGCATCATGGAGAACGAGACGCTGCAGGCCGCGGCGCGCAAGATGCGCGACCTGGACGTGGGCTCGCTGCCCATCTGCGGCGAGGACGACCGGCTCCACGGCATCATCACCGACCGCGACATCGTGGTGCGCTGCTGCGCCGAGGGACGCGACCCGGCCCAGGTCAAGGCCGGCGCGTTCGCGAGCGAGGACCTGCACTGCGTGACCGCGACCGACGACGGCGACGCGGTGGTGCGGATGATGGCGCGCTACCAGATCCGCCGCGTGCCGGTCCTGGAGAACCGGCGGCTGGTCGGCATGATCAGCGAATCCGATCTGGCCAGGCATCTGCCCGACGCCAAGCTCGCCGAGTTCGTCGAGAACCTCTACAAGCCCACCCACGCCGCGCAGGCCTGACCGCCGCGCACCCGACGAGCACCCGGGGCCGCGCCCGTCACCGGCCGTCGGCGGGCTTGCGCCAGGTGATGGAGTAGCGCCAGAGCGCGTGCCGGATGAAGCGCGCCCCGGGAAGCAGGCGCACCGCCTCCGCCCGCACCTGGCCCACGTCATGTCGGGATCGACGACGGGCGCGCCCGGATCGACCACGCGGCCGCGCAGGCGCAGGCGGTGGAACTGGTGCACCGGAACGGCGGCGACCGAGTGCAGCAGCTCGCCGACCGATTCGCTCCGGGCCAGCCCGATGACGACCAGGCAGCCGCCGGGGCGCAGCGCGTCCCGCATCGTGGTGAGCGCCGCGGCGAAGTCCATGTGGTGGACGGCCGCGACGCTGCACACGAAGTCGTAGCCCTCGTCCGGCAGGTCGTGGGCGAGCAGGTCGGCCTCGACGAAGTCGACGTTGTCCAGGTGCGCGCTCCGCTCCCGCGCCCTGGCGATCATCTCGGCGGACCGGTCGATCCCGGTGACCCGCCCGGCCCGCGCCGCCAGCCGACGGACGAGCAGCCCGTCCCCGCAACCGACGTCCAGCGCCGCACGGCAGCCGCGCGGCACGGCCCGCAGCACCACACCGTGGTAGTGCGTGTTGTGGTTCCAGTAGCCGTCGCCGGTCCCGGGCCCGGAAGCCGTCGCTGTCATCGGGATCGCTCCTGTTTCCTGTCCTGACGCCGCGCTAGCCGCGCTGATCGCGGCGCAGGGGGTGATCGTCCGGGATCTCCACGATAACGATCCGCACCCCGTCCGGGTCCTCGATCCACATTTCGACCAGCCCCCACGGCTCCTCCCGCGGCTCCCGCAGCACCCGCACTCCCGCGGCCGACAGCCGCTCGTGCTCGGCGCGGACGTCCCGCACCTGGAGCCAGATCATCGTCCCGCCGCCGGGCCGGCCCGAGCCGTGCCCGGAGACCTCCAGGAATCCCGACCCGAGGAAGAACACCATCCCCGGGCTCTCCTCCGGGCCGAACTCCCGGTACACCGCCAGGCCCAGCACGTCGCGGTAGAAGCGTTGGGCGCGGCCGGCGTCGGCGGGGCGCAGCAGGATCCGGCTGCTCAGAATCTCCATGCCGCCCATCCTGCCCACCTGACCCGCGACGCGTCCCCTCGGTGGCGGCGGAGGGCCTTCCCGGCGTGGCGTCCGCGTGCCAGCCTGTTCCCATGATCGATACGGCGGGCGCGCGGACATGGCTGATCAGGCACGGGCAGAGCGAGTCGAACGCGGGGCTGCCCACGAACGGGCCGGGGGCGGCGCCGCTGACCCCGCTCGGCCGCGTCCAGGCGGAACGGGTCGCCGCGGCCTTCACCGGACCGCCCGCACTGATCGTCAGTTCGGCGTTCGCGCGCGCCCGGGAGACCGCGCTGCCGACGCGGGAACGTTTCCCCGAGGCGCCGTACGAGGAGTGGCCCGTTCAGGAGTTCACCTTCCTGGGGCGCCTGCACGCCCCCCGCACGACCAACGCCGAGCGTCGTCCGCACAGCCTCGCCTACTGGGAGCGCTGCGATCCCGCGTACGTCAACGGGGGCGACGGAGAGTCCTTCAAGGAGCTCATCGCCCGCACGCGCGACCTCGTCGAACGCCTGCTCAGCCGCTCCGGCGACGGGCTCGTCGCCGTCTTCACGCACGGCCTCTACATGCGGGCGCTGATGTGGTCGCTGTCCACCGGCGTCACCGATCCGGACCCCGCGGCGATGGGCATGTTCCGCCATTTCCTGCGGGGCTGCTCCATCCCGAACGGCGCCATCGTCGAACTGCGCGCCGACGGCGGCGTCCCGGACGGGCTCCGGCTGATCGCGGGCTCGTTCACCCATCTGATCGGCGAGGACGCCCCGCCCGCCGGAGACGACTCCACCGCGCCGTCCCGGCGGCCCGCGGCGGAGCATCCGGCTCAGCTCGTGAAGCCGGCGAAGTAGGTGGCGGCCATGTCCTCCTCGCCGTGGCCCTGCTCGAGGGCCCGGCGGAAGCGCTCGCCCGCCGCGTCGGTCATGTCGACCCGGATCCCCGCCGAACGGGCGGCCTCGCCGATGATGCGCGTGTCCTTCTCCGCGTTGCGCAGGGTGAAGCTGGGCTCGAAGTCGCCCTCCCGGATCGCCTTCATCTTCGCCTGCAGGTAGGGGCTGTCCATCGGGCCGCCGGAGACGACCTCGGCGAACAGCGCGGGGTCGAGGCCCAGGCCCTGCACCAGCGCGAGCGCCTCGGCGGCGATCGTGGTCAGCGAGATGCCGTACCCGACCGTGGCCATCTTCAGCCGGGTGCCGTTGCCCTGCGCGCCGTCGTCGCCGACCCACAGCGTCTTGCCGCCCAGCGTGCCGAAGACCGGCTCCAGCGGCTCCCGCGCGGCCGGCGGCCCGGCCGCCAGGATGACCAGCGCGCCCTGCTCGGCGGGCTGCTTGGTGCCCTGGACGGGGGCGTCCACGAAAAGCAGCCCGTGCTCGGCGGCCAGCGCGGCCAGCGGCTCCAGCGCGGCCACCCCGACCGTGCTCATCTGCACCCACGGCTGCCCGGACCGCAGCCCGGGCGCGGCGTCCCGCATGGCGGCCAGCACGGTGTCGCCGTCCTTGAGCATGGTGATGACGACGTCGGCGCCGTCGACGGCCTCGGCGGGGGAGGCGGCCACGGTCGCGCCGTCGCCCGCGAGCGGTTCCGCCCGCGCGCGGGTGCGGTTCCAGACCCGGAGGTCGAAGTCGTGCCGGAGCAGGTTGCGGGCCATCGCGGTGCCCATGATCCCGGTGCCCAGCAGGGCGACTGCGGTCATGATCCGATCCTTTTCTGTACTGATTGGTCTAAAATGTCGGTGGCGACGTTACCGCTCCCGTGACGCTGTCTCAAGCCGGCGCGAGCGCGGTCAGCCGTAGGCGTGACCGTCGTGGGCGAGGCCGTCGCCGGCGCCGGACGCCTCCGCGGGCGTCTCGGTGTACGGCGCCGCGAAGGCGTCGAGCGTGCGCTCCAGATGCGCCGACCACCAGCCCACCAGGGCCGCCGCCCGCGTGCTCGCCGCGGGATCGTCGCCCGCGGCCTCGCCGTCGCCCAGGTAGCGATGGCGCAGCGGCGCGACATCGCACAGCCGCTCCCACCACTCCCGGTGCACCGCCGCCTGGATCTGCCCCGCGTCCAGCGGGAACGCCAGGCGATGCCCGCGCACGAAGGAGATCACGCGGTCGAGGTCGAGACCGCGCTCGTCCTCGCACGCGAACAGCGCCGCCGCCGCCCGCACCAGCTCACCCGCGACCGGGCCGGTCGTCATCGCGTCCCAGCCCAGCACCGCCGTCACGTTCCCCGAGCCGCCGTAGCGCAGGTTGCCCTCGTGGAACGAGCCGTGCAGATGGCCGACCGTGCTGACCTCGATCTCCGGCGGCTGGTGGTCGGCCAGCTCGGCGAGCAGCCCGCGCCGCTCCAGCAGGCGCCGCTCGGTGAGCGCGGCGAAGTCGTTGCCGCCGCCTGCCGGAGCGGCGCGGCCGGGCAGCGCCGCCAGCATGCCGTCGATCGCGGCGGCCGCGTCCGCCGCGCGCGGCGTCGGCACCAGCAGGCTCTGCTGGACGGGAGCGGTCAGCCGGTCCATCGCCGCGTGCAGCTCGCCGAGCAGCGCACCGAGCCGCTCGCACTGGGCGAACGTCAGCTCCAGCCCGCCGCGCCGCCGTCCCGCCACCCACGGGTAGAGGGCGAAGCCGCGGCCGCCCGCGGTGACCAGCGTCCGGCCGCCGCGCGCCGCCGGAACGGGCGCGAGCACGGGAAGGCCGGCGGCGTCGAGCGCCGCGGTCACCGAATGCCGGAACGCCACGCGGCGGCGGCCCTCCCCGTACTCCTTCAGGAAGTACGAGCCCGAGCCGGCGTCCACCCGCCAGCGACCCGGACCGGTCGGTGCGGGCGGCGCCGCGTCGGCGATCCCCCAGCGCTTCAGCAGACGCGGCGGCGGATCGTCGCCGTCGGCGCTCCGTGACGTCGGCACCTCAGCACCCCGGTGGCTTCTGGACGGTCGAACGCGTGTTCACACCGACGCTACACGCCCCCGCCCGTCCGGTGAAAGGGAACCACGCGATCAGAGGCGCTCCAGGACGACGACCGGGATGTCGCGCTCGGTCTTGGCCTGGTACTCGTCGTAGTCCGGCCAGGTCGCCACCATCTTCTGCCAGAGCCTGGGCTTCTCCTCCGGAGTCGCGGTGCGCGCGCGGGCGCGGAACCGCTCGCCGCGCACCTGGACCCCGGCCTCAGGGTCCTCCTTGAGGTTGCGGTACCAGTCGGGATCCGCGTCGGCTCCTCCCTTGGAGGCCACCACGACGGGGTTGTCGCCGTCCCACTGGTAGATGAGCGGCGTCGTGTACCGCTTGCCGCTGCGGCGTCCCTTCGTCGTGAGCAGCAGGGTCGTGGTGCCCTGCCAGTCGTGGCCCTCCTCCCCGTCGGTCTCCTGGTAGCGCTTGACGTGTTCCTGTCCGTACAGCATCGGACTCCCCTTCTTTCCCGATCTCCCGGGCGTCGCCGGGATGCCCGGGGCGACAGTCGACCCCGCAGGCACCTTCCCGCGTTTGCGACGATCATTACGGAGATCGCCGAGCGATCACTACGCTGGGCCGATGAGCTCTGCCGACGAGGTGGCGCGGCGCTGCGCCGAGACGCTGCGCGGACGGGACCGGGTGGCGGCCGACCTCGGCATGGAGGTCGCCGGCGTCGCCGCGGGCCGGGCCCGGGTCCGCATGACCGTCACCGCCGTGATGGTGAACGGCCACGGCCTCGCGCACGGCGGCTACCTGTTCCTGCTGGCCGACTCCGCGTTCGCCTACGCCTGCAACACCCACGACCGGGTCACGGTCGCGGCGGCGGCCGACGTCGTCTTCGCCGCGCCCGCCCACGAGGGCGACGTCCTGGAGGCCGCGGCGGCCGAACGCACCCGCTTCGGGCGCGGCGGCGTCTACGACGTGACCGTGCGGCGGGTCGCCGACGGCACCGTCATCGCCGAGTTCCGCGGCACCAGCCGCAGCCGCGACGAACCCGTCCTCCGGGACTGAGGCCCGGATCGGCGGCGTCTTGATCGCCTCTTGGCCCGGCACCGGGGGATCGAACGGCAGGGCCGGGGAATGAGCCGCGGGAACCGCGGGGTTGTCGCGGGGGACGGTTTCCGATCACAGGAGGTACGCATGGATCTCGGCCGCTTCGGAGTCTGGAACGTCGGCATCCGCTGGGGTGACGCTGGACGCAACCGGGAGGCCGCCGCCGAGCTGGAGGAACTCGGCTACGGCACGCTCTGGCTTGGCGGCAGCCCCAGTGTTCCGGAGGCGAAGCCGCTGCTGGAGGCGACCTCCCGCCTCGTGGTCGCCACCGGGATCCTCAGCATCTGGGACCACGAGCCCGAGACCGTCGCGCCGCAGTCCGCCGAACTGGACAAGGACCATCCCGGCCGGTTCCTGCTCGGCCTCGGCGCCAGCCACGCCCCGCTCGTGGGGGAGCGGTACACCCGCCCGTACAGCGCGATGATCGACTACCTGGACCGGCTGGACGCGGCGGGGCACCCCGCCGAACGGCGCGTCCTGGCCGCGCTGGGTCCCAAGATGCTGGCGGCCTCGCGCGACCGCGCCGCGGGCGCCCACCCCTACCTCATCACCCCCGAGCACACCCGGCTCGCCCGCGAGGCGCTCGGCGAGGGCAAGCTGCTGGCCCCGGAGGTCAAGGTCGTCCTCGAACGCGACGCCGAGCAGGCCCGTGCCGCGGCGCGCGGGCACCTGGAGCGGTACCTGGAGCTGCCCAACTACACCAAGAACCTGCTGCGGCTCGGCTTCACCGAGGAGGACCTGGCCGGCGGCGGCAGCGACCGCCTCATCGACTCCGTCTTCGCGTGGGGCGACCTGGAGGCCATCGCCCGCCGCACCGCCGAGCACCTCGACGCGGGCGCGGACCACCTGGCCCTCCAGGCCATCGTCAGCGGCGGAGAGGACGTCCCGCTGCGCGAGTGGCGCGAGCTGGCGCAGCTGGTGAAGACGCAGGGCTGACGCCGATCCGCCGGTCATGCCCACCCGGAGCGACGCGTCCCCGGCCGTGAACCCGCCGGGGACGCCCGCGGGGCCGGATCAGAGCTGGTCGAGCACCCGGTGGAGGAAGCTCACCGTGTCGTCGGGCCGGGTCGCGGCGATGCACAGGTTGTTCATCGCCCGCATGTAGGTGTCGACGTCGGTGGGCTTGTCGAGGTAGAGCGCGCTGGTGAGCTGCTCCATGAAGACCACGTCGGACAGGCCGGGCTCGGCGAACCGCAGGATGGTGAACGGACCGCCCACCGCGGCGTGCTCCATCGCCCCGAACGGCACGATCTGGAGCGTGACGTTCGGCAGCCCGGTCATGTCGATGAGGTGCCGGATCTGGGCGCGCATCACCTCGCGGCCGCCGAGCGGGCGGCGCAGCACCGCCTCGTCCAGCACCGCCCACAGCGTCGGCGCGTCGGGCCGGCTAAAGCGCTCCTGCCGCATCATCCGCAGGCCGACGCGGCGCTGCACGTCCTCGTCGGAGGCGTCGTTGTAACCGAGCCGCACCACGGCGCGGGCGTAGTCCTCGGTCTGCATCAGCCCGGGGATGAACTGCACCTCGTAGGTGCGGAGGAGGGAGGCGGCGCCCTCCAGCCCGAGGTAGGTCTCGAACCAGCCGGGCAGCACGTCGCCGTACTGGTGCCACCAGCCGGGGGTGTTGGCCTCCTTGGCCAGCTGCAGCAGCGAATCGCGCTCTTCGGGGTCGCTGACGCCGTAGAGGGTCAGCAGGTCGGCGACGTCGCGCTGCTTGAACCCGACCCGGCCCAGCTCCATTCGGCTGATCTTGGAGTGGGATCCCCGGATCTCGTCGCCGGCCTCCTCGGTGGACATCCCGCGCGCCTCCCGCAGCCGGCGCAGCTGGGCGCCGAGCAGGATGCGCAGGACGGTGGGCCCGCCGTGGCGCGGGTAGTCGAGGAGCCGGCCACCGGCCGAAGGGGTCTCGGCCGACGACATCGGTACAGCTGAATCCTGGGGCAAGGGGTCACCAGCCAGTCGACGGGACCGTTCTACAGGGCGGAACGGCACTGCAACATGCTAGGGGATCGGGCCCCGCTTTTGGGAAGTGTGAGAATTTCAGCCTCGGCGATCGCGGCGAGCTGTGATAAAGGGCGGGCTGGTCACACCGGACCACCTGTGGTCAGTGTGATCTTCGTCTATGCCCGCAGTCTAGGGAGTCCCCTGTGGTTCCGCAGGTAGTTTGCCATATAAACGGGCGTCCGAGCACACGGGGTGACGCGTGACGAAGCTCTCGCCCGGATCGGTGAACATCTCGAACCGCGACCAAGTCTTTATATACGGAGGGCCTCGTTCGCCCCGCCGCCGTCCCGCGGGGCTCCTGCCGACCCTGTACGCGGTGGCGCGGAGTCGCCCGGGGGAAGCCGGGCGGGGGACACCGGGCAGGTCTTCCGGACACCGGTTCGCAGATCTTGGGGGATTCATGCGCTCGACCACTCATGAACTGCCTGACATCCGTTTTCTCACCTCCGGCCCCGTCACCGAGGACGAGCGGGCGGCCGCCGAACGGGCGCTCCGCACCGTGCTCGGCGACGTGCGCGGCACCGTCTCGTCGGCCGGGCTGACGCTGAGCGTCGTCGCCGACGGCGCGCTGCCGCGCCCCGCGCTCGCCCAGGCCGTCGTCGAGATCGGCGGGCGCAAGGTCCGCGCGCAGGCCGCGGCCCGGACGATCACCGAGGCGATCGGCCTGCTGCGCGAACGCCTCACCCTCCGTACATCCCACCTCCGGGACGGCTGACATCCGGCCGGGGCCTTGAACCCGCGGGCCGGGGCCGATCCGGCCCTCCGCCGCGGGGCCGGACGGCGGCGAGACGCCTGGCAATGGACCACTCGCCGCCGTCCGGGACGGCCTCACGGCCTATGCCACGCCCCTGGGCGCGCGGCTGTCCGCCGCGAAGGAGGAGACCGGTTCCGGTCAGGCGTCCCGTCGATTTAGGACAAACGCCCCCGCCCACAGGGGCAGCGCCGCGTACGCCACCGCCACGGCCACCGCGACGGCGGGCGGCAGGAAGGTACCGAAGATCGACGTCGCGTTGTCCCCGCCCGCGATCTGCTCGGGCAGCGAGTCCGGCAGAAAAGCGGAGATCCTCTTGCCCCAGGTCTCCGGCAGGAACCCGGTGAAGATCGGCAGCAGGTACCACGGCATCGTGAGCCCGACGATCGCCCCCGCGGTCGAGCGCAGCAGCACCGCCAGGCCCAGCCCCAGCAGCGCGTACACCGGCAGCATCGACGCCCGGGCCAGCAGCTCCGGCAGCTCGCTCACGACCGCCGTGCGATAGTCCGGGATGGGCCGGTCCCCGATGAAAAGACGGGTGGCGAAGAAGGTCACCAGCGTCATCACGAGCCCGGCGGCCAGAGCGGCCGTCCCGACCACCCCGGCCTTGGCGGCCAGGACGGCCGAGCGCCCCGGTACCGCGGTCAGGGTCGTGCGGATCATGCCCGTGCGGTACTCGGAGGTGACGGCCAGCACCCCCCACACGCCCAGGCACAGGCCGCCCGCCCAGCACACGACGCCCGCCGGCTCGGACAGCACGAACCTGGCACGGCGCTCGGGGGTGAGCCCGTCCCAGATGACCGTCGCCTGCCACGCCAGCAGCACGCCCAGAAGCATGATCACCAGGGCGGTGCCGAACACGATGTGCGTGGAACGTACGGTGCGGAGCTTGAGCCACTCGGCCGCCACCACGTCCGGCACCAGCCGCCTTTCCTCCCGCACTCCTCTTCCTTCCGTGCGTGTCAAGAGTCCCTCCGTGCGAACGAGAAGGCGCCCGCGCCGAGTGCGATCAGCGTGTACGCGGCGAGGAGCACGACCGCCCAGGGCCGGGACAGCACGCCCGGGTCACCGGAGAAGCCGGGCGCGGCCGCGATCTGGTCGGGCAGGCTCAGCGGCAGCACCGACGCGATCCGCTCGCCCCACGGGGAGGGCAGCAGAGCCGCCAGCGGCGGCAGCACGGCCAGCAGCACCACCACGCCCGTGATCGTCCCGGCGGTCGACCGGACGGCCGCGCCGAGACCGCACGCCACCAGAGCGATCACCATGGCCGTCGCGCCCAGCGCCAACACATAGGGGACGTGCTGGGAGAACTCCGCGTCGAACGCCGGGATCGGCCGGTCGCCGACGATCATTCGTCCCGCCGCCACGGCCGCCGCCAGGCACACCAGCGCCGTCACCAGCGTCACCGCCCCCACGACCACGGCCTTGGCCGCGAACAGCGGCCCGCGGCGCGGCACCGCGGCCAGACTCGTCCGGATCATCCCCGTCGCGTACTCGGAGGTGAACGTGAGCGCGCCGAGCACCGCCGCGCAGATCGGCAGCGCCAGGACCAGCGGCTGCACGGCGGGCGCGGCCTGCGCCGTGGCCCGGCGCTCGGGCGCCAGCCCGTCCCAGTAGCGCGCCGCGAGCCAGGACCAGAACCCGCAAAGGACCAGGAACGCGGCCGCCGTCGCGAGCGTCCAGGCCGTCGAGCGGACGGAGCGCAGCTTCAGCCACTCCGCCGCGAGAACGTCGATCACAGGCCGGCCCCCTTCCCTGTCGCGCGGTACTCGGTGCTGTCGGCGGTCAGCCGCATGTACGCGTCCTCGAGCGAGGCGCTGCGCGGCGTCACCTCGTACAGCGGAATCCCCTTCGCGGCCGCCGCCTCGCCGATCGCGTCGACCTCCAAGCCCCGCACCGACAGCGCCCCGTCCGCGTCCGCGTCCACCGTCGCCCCGGCCGACACCAGCACCGCCGACAGCTCCGCCGCCCGCGGCGACCGCACCAGCACGCCCTGCCGGAACCGTTCCGCCAGCTCCCGCACGGACGTGTCCGCGATCAGCCGGCCCTTTCCGATGACGATCAGCCGGTCCGCGGTCAGCGCCATCTCGCTCATCAGATGGCTGGAGATCAGCACGGTGCGGCCCTCGCCCGCCAGCGACCGCATCAGCTCCCGGATCCAGCGGACGCCGTCCGGATCCAACCCGTTCACCGGCTCGTCGAACAGCAGCACGCCCGGATCGCCGAGCAGCGCCGCCGCGATCCCGAGCCGCTGCCGCATCCCCAGCGAGAACCCGCCGACCCGCTTGCGGGCCACCCCGGCCAGACCCACCTGTTCCAGCACCGCCGCCACACGGCTCACCGGGATCCGGTTGCTGCGCGCCATCCAGCGCAGATGGTCGATCGCGTTGCGCCCGCCGTGCACCGCGTTGGCGTCCAGCAGCGCGCCGACCTCCACCATGGGACGGCGCATCTCGCGGTAGCGGCGCCCGTTCACCAGCGCGTCGCCGGACGTCGGCGCGTCCAACCCGAGCAGCACCCGCATCGTCGTGGACTTGCCGGCGCCGTTCGGCCCCAGGAACCCGGTCACCGTGCCCGGCCGCACCTGGAACGACAAGCCGTCGACGGCCACCGACGAGCCGTACCGCTTGGTCAGCTCTCGTACTTCGATCATGCCTCAACCGTCCCGTCCCGGGCGTCCCGGCACATCGGAGCGCGGTCGGGACCGCGCCCTCGGCCCCCGGGCCGACCCCGGCGCGCCCGCCGGGCCGATCTCCTACCCGGGGATGACATGCCACGGCCGGAGGCGCGCCCGGGCCTGGGCGGATACCGTCGGCTCGTGGACGATCCCGAGCTGAGCCCCCTCCTGATCCGGCGGCTCGACCGGCGCCAGCTCATCGGCCTGGACGCCTTCGCGGCGCTCGCGTACACGTTCGTCATGCTCGCGCTGACCGCCCGGCGCGACACCCACCTGGCGCCCCCGCCCGCGGAGTTCCTGGTCGTGCTGCTGACCGGGCCGCCGCTGGCACTGCGGCGCAGATGGCCGACCCAGGTGTTCGGCCTCGTGCTCACCATGTCGATCACGGCGATCGTCCTGCGGCTCCCGGGCGACTCCTTCCTCGCCGCCGCCTACGCCCTCTACCCAGTCGCCCTCGCCACCCGCCGGCGCCGCTGGATCCCCACCCCGCTGATCGGCGCCGTCAGCGGGATCGTCATCATCGCCGCGCCCGTCGCGGGCCCGCCGGACGGGATCGTCGGCCGAGTCGGCCACACGCTGCTGTCCCTCGCCGCCGTCGGAGCCTCCTGGACGATCGGCCGGGCCGTCCACGAGCGGCGCGCGTACGCCGCCCGGACGGCCCACCAGCTCACCGAGCAGGCCGTCACGGACGAGCGCCTGCGAATAGCCCGCGAACTGCACGACGTCGTCGCGCACAGCATGAGCCTCATCGCGGTCAAGGCGGGCGTCGCCGTCCACGTGGCCGAGGCGCGTCCACAGGAGGCTCTGGACGCGCTGCGCGTCATAGAGGCCACCAGCCGCGGCGCGCTGACCGAGATGCGCCACCTATTGGGCGTCCTCCGCACCAACCCGCCGCCAGACGCGAACCGGGCCCCCCGGACACTCACCGAAGCCGAACTGGAGCCCGTCCCGGGGCTGGCGGGGCTGCATGGTCTCGTCGACACCGCGGCCATGGCCGGCGTGCGCGTCGACCTTCACCTGAAAGCGGGCGAACTGCCCGAAGGGGTCGCGCTCGCCGTCTACCGGATCGTCCAGGAGGCGCTGACCAACGTCGTCAAGCACGCGGCCCCCGCGCGCAGCCGCGTCGTGATCGAGCAGGACGAGCACGAGGTGCGCGTCGAGGTGACCGACGACGGTCCCGGCGCGCGGATGCTCCCGGGGGAGACACCGGGCCACGGGCTCATCGGCATGCGCGAACGCGCGATGATGTACGGCGGAGAGCTCATCGCGGGCCCCCGGCCCGAGGGCGGCTTCGCGGTGACGGCCCGACTGCCGCACGACCGGAGCGCCTCGTGACCGTACGCGTCCTGATCGCCGACGACCAGGCGCTGCTGCGCGGCAGCCTGCGCGTGCTCCTGGAGACCAGCCCCGGGTTCGAGGTCGCGGGCGAGGCGGGCGACGGCGCCGAGGCCGTCGAGCTCGCGGCCCGGACCAAGCCCGACGTCGTCCTCATGGACATCCGCATGCCCGAACTCGACGGGATCGAAGCGACCCGCCAGGTCTGCTCCGACGCCCCCGCCGTCCGCGTGCTCATCCTCACCACCTTCGACCTGGACGCCTACGTCTACGCGGCATTGCGCGCGGGGGCCAGCGGGTTCCTGCTGAAGGACACCCGGCCCGCCGACCTCCTGGCCGCCGTCCGGGTGGTCGCGTCCGGCGAGGGACTGCTGGCCCCCACGGTGACCCGCCGCCTGATCGCCGAGTTCGCGAACCGTCCCGAGACCTCCGCCCCGCCGGCCCGCGAACTCGAGACCCTGACCGCCCGCGAACGCGAGGTCCTCGGCCTCGTCGCCCGCGGCCTGTCCAACGCCGAACTGGCCGAGCACCTCCAGTTGAGCGTCGCGACCGTGAAGACGCACATAGGCCACCTTCTGGCCAAGCTCCACGCACGCGACCGCGCCCAGTTGGTCATAGTCGCCTACGAAACAGGCCTGATCCGCCCACGCGCCTGAGGCCTGACAAGTCCAGAGTTTGCAACTCCAAGCGTGCAAAGGAGCTCTGGTTGGACGCGGCCTCGGGAAGTGCCAGCGGCCTTGGTGACCTTGCGTAGCCGGTAGTTCAGGCTGTTGATGGCAAGAGCAGTCGGCCGTCGGCTGGGTCGCGTGCGTTGCACCAGTGCGGTTCGAGACGAACGGCCTGCCGAGCCGTCACCTCGCGAGGGGCCCTCAACGGGACGTCCCGCGCGCCGGCACCCGTCGCTGGTCCGTCGGGTGACGGTGTGCTGGGACGTTCGGTGTATTGGGCCTGCCAGTCCAGGTGGTGTCGGCCCCTTTTGCGATGGGGCGTTCACCAGGACGCATGACGTGCTGGGCCGTCCGGACCGTGCGTGTGACGGTCGTCGGTTCACCGGGACCAATGAAGTGCTGGGCCGTCCGGGCCATGGGTGGACCTTTGGGCAGGGCGTTCACGAGTTCACCAGGACGCATGACGTGCCGGGGCGTTCGGGTCGTGCGTGGGGAGATGGGGGAGGGCGTTCGCGGGTTCAAGGGGACGTCACGTGCTGGGCTGTCCGGGCCGTGCGTGCGTGGGTTGGGGAGGGCATTCGCTGGTTCATCGGGGTGTAGGGCGTGCTTGGACGTCTGGTTTGCTCGTGTTTGGGTGCATGAGGAGTGGAGGGGGCACCGGTCCGCCGGGTGACGGTCTGCTGGGACATCCGTGTTGTGAGGGCTTTGGAAGGGGCGTTCGTCGATTTGGCGGGAGACGGGGCGGCGAGGCGGCCGGCATCGCGTCGCGGCCAGGCGCGCCCACACCGCCCGACCGCTGCCGCGGGGAGTGGCGGCCGGTGAGTTGCTATCAGACTCGGGTGGCCAGTTCGGTCAGCGCGGGGGAGAGCCGTTCGAACTGCTCCGTCATAGAGCCCAGGGTCTCGCCGAGAACGGTCACCAGGACGTGGTCGGCGCCGGCGTCGAGGTGGGCCTGGAGCCGTTCGGCGATCGTCTTCTCGGTGCCCCAGGCGAAGCGCGCGTCTATCAGCTCGTCCGTGCCGCCGCCGGCCAGGTCCGCGTCGCCGTGGCCCAGGCCGCGCAGGGCGCTCGTATACGGCGAATCCGGGATGTTCAGCAGTCCGGTGCCGCGGATGATCTCCCGGGCCGTCGCGGGATCGGTCTCGGGGATCACCATCTGCAGGACGACCAGCAGGCGGTCCGGTCCGAGGATCTCGCGGGAGCGTCGCGTGTGCTCGACCGGCATCGTGGCGGGCAGCGCGCCGTCCGCGCGCTCGCGGGCAAGACCGGTCATCTTCGGCCCCAGCGCGGCCAGGATGCGGGGGAACGGTACGGGCGGGCGGGGCGCCATGGCGGCAGAGGCGTCCAACTGGTCTAGATAGTCCCGCATGCGGCCCAGGGGCCGTTCCCATTTCTGACCGCTCTGCTCCACGATCGCGCCCATGCTCACGCCGAGGCCGAGTGCGAGACGTCCCGGATAGGCGTCGGCCAGGACCGCGGCGCCGCCTTGCATGGCGGCCGGGTGCCGCGCCCACACGTTCGCGATCGCCGAGCCGACGACGATCCGTTCGGAGGCGGCCAGCATGACGCCCATGTGCGCGAACACCTCCCGTCCACCGATCGCCTCGTTCACCCACACGGAGCGGTAGCCCGCCTTCTCCACCCTTCGTACGCTCTCCCGCCATTCGTCGGCCGGTGCGATCGGCACCATCAGGCCGGCGCCTACCCGTCCCAGGCGTCGCCGGGTCTCCTCGACGGTCATGCTCGCCATCGTCGTCTCCTCGCTAGAATCGGAACGTGCGGCCCGCTTTTGCGCACAGTACCGGAACGAGCGACCCGCTTGTCAATGAGAGGATCCGATGGCCGAGCCTCCTTCGCTGCGCGCCGATGCCCGGCGCAACCGCGACCGCGTCCTGATCGCCGCCCAGGAGGCGTTCGCTGAGGCGGGCATGCTGGTGCCGTTGGACGAGATCGCACGTCGCGCCCAGGTCGGGGCGGGCACCGTCTACCGGCATTTCGCCACCAAGGAGGCGTTGTTCGCGGAGGTCGTCGCGGATCGGATCCGGCAGATCGTCGCGGAAGCCCGTTCCCTGGCCGACGCCGATGACCCGGGAGAGGCCTTCTACGGCTTCTTCGCGAAGGTCGTCGAACGGGCGGCGTTCAACCGCGCGGTCTGCGAGTGCCTGCAGGACGAGGTCGGCGTCGTCCGGCTCCGGGACGACTTCGACGTCGCCCTGGTCGACCTCCTGCGCCGGGCCCAGCATGCCGGTGCCGTGCGGGCGGATGTGGACCTCCACGATGTGCGCGCCCTGCTGGTGGGCTGCCTTGCCATGGAGCGCGGTCGGCAGGCTCCGGGGCGGATGGCCGCCCTTGTTTGTGACGCGCTGCGGCCCGTAACGAAACCCCTCGATCGTAACGAAACTTGCGAGATTTGTAACGCGGCGCTGTCGTCGTCCGCGACCGGCAGGCCGGCCCGCTACTGCAGTGCGGCCTGCCGGCAGAAGGCCCACCGCCGCCGGAAATCCACTTGATCGCAACCTGCTCCACGCAGGACGGTGGGTACCGTCCCCCAGAGCGAGGAGCCCCATGAGGCTGATCCGGGCCGAGTTCGACCGCGACTCGATCACGGTCTACCAGGCGTACCGTCCCGAGATCGGCGGCCCCGCCGTACGCCAGGGACGCTTCGTGCCCCCGTTCTCCCGGAACCGGATGACCTGGATCAAACCTTCCTTCCTCTGGCTGATGGCCCGGAGCAACTGGGCCCGCAAGCCCGGCCAGGAGATGGTGCTCGCCGTGCGGATCTCGCGCTCGGGCTGGGAGGAGGCCCTGGCACAGGCCGTCCCCACGCACCCCGACCGCAGGGTCTTCGGCAGCAGCGACGAATGGCGGGCGCGGTTCGCTGAGGCCCGGGTGCACGTCCAATGGGACCCGGAACGCACTCTGCGCGGGCAGAAACTCGATGCGCGCAGCATCCAGATCGGCCTGAGCCGCCACATCATCGACTGTTATGTCGATGAGTGGACAATCGCGATTGAAGACCGGACTCCGCTGGTCCGTAAGATCCACCGGCTCCTTCAGGACGGCCAGACCGCCAAGGCCAAGCACCTCCTTCCACGCGAACGCCCCTACCCGCTGTCCCCACAGCTCGCCCACCGCTTGGCTGCCGACCCCTCACCCACCACCACCCAAGGCCGCCCTTAACGCCTTCAACAGGGCAGTCCGCAACCGAGCCAAAGCAGGCATGGCCATCACCCGAAACCGCCAGACCGTGGACAGGGATCTCTACCAGCGGAAACGCGCCGAGCAAGAAAGCTCTGCGTGGTGGCCGGCGGCCCTGGGAGCGGCGGCACCACCCCAGCGCAGATCGCATCACCTTCCGAGGCGCCCGTTCGCCGGAAGGCCGCCTGCACGGCCGCTTGGACGACGGCGCGCGGGGCCCGTTGAGACGTCTGCCGGATGGCCTCGACCAGCCGACCCTTTGACGATCTCGGCGGCGATGCGGCGCATGGACGCCGCATCCAGCCCTCGGCGCCGGCGATCCGCACGGCCGCCTCGGTGATTCGCGCGCGGCTATAGGCCAGGCGTGGTCATTGCGCCGGGGTTCGCGCCGAGGCGGTGGGGAGGCTCAGTACCAGACGGCCGGCGAAGCCGCCGCGTTCGGCCGCCTTGGTGGCGCGGAGATGCTCGAGGTCGGTCTGGCTGAGGCCGTGCAGAGCTGCCAGGGCGTGGAGAACCTCCAGGATGTCGGCGAGTTCGGACGGGTCTCCGGACGCGACGTACTCGCCGGCCTCCTCGTAGAGTTTCGCGCGGAGCAGGCTCGCGTACTCCCCGTCCTCGGCGGTACGTGCCTCCGGGATCCTGCCGGCGGCTCGGACGATCTCCGGGATCCGGTCGCGGACCAGTTTCTCGGTGTGCTCGCCCGCCTCCTTCGTCCGGTGGGCGAGGGTGCCGGCGCGGCGATCGAGGGACTGCACCCATTTCACCGCCACGGCGGCCGTCTGGACCAGCTCGGTGCGCAGGGCGTTGACGTCGGACTCGGCCAGGGCCTCGAAGAACTCCTCGGTGAGGATGTGCCGCCAGGTCAGTTCGCCCCGCTCGTAGGCTGCGGCGCACTCCTCCTTTGCTTCCTGGGCCTGCCGCGCGTACTCTTGCCCGCTTCCGTCGGGAAATTCCTGGACGCCCCAGAGCCGATCCTGGGCGGCTCTCTCCTCGGCGATGTCGGCCAGCACGCGGTCGAGTGCACCGGCTGTTCCGTGTTTCTCCATGTCGGACGACGGTAGCCGCCCAGCCTTTCGCAGGACCGTCGAAACAGGTTCTAATAACGCATGCCCTCCGCTCCTCTGCCCCGCTCCTTGCGCATCGGGTACGGCCTCGGTTCGTTCTGCGCCGGCACGTTCAGCACGGTTCCAGGACTGCTGTTGCTCTACTACATGACGAACTCCCTCGGTGTGCCCGCCGGGTTGGCGGGGCTGGCGGTCTTCCTGCCCAAGGCATGGGACCTGGTGGTCAACCCGTATGTCGGACGCTGGTCGGACCGCACGGTCTCGCGTCGGCCGTGGCTCCTAGGGGGTGCGGTCGTGCTTCCTCCCGCCTTTGCCATGACCTTTGCGGGCAGCCCGGTGTCCGGAGCGCCCGCCGCGCTCTATATCGGTGTGTGGTTCTTGCTCGCCGCCACGGCCTTCGCCTTGTTCGAGGTGCCGTACAAGGCGATGCCGGCGGAGATGACCGACGACTACCACGAGCAGTCGGCGCTACTGACCTGGCGCATGGGCTTCCTCGGAGTGGCGATCCTGCTGGCGGGCGGGCTCGCGCCCGCCCTGGTCAACATCGAGGGCGGTGAGCCGACGGTCGCCGGTTACCGGTTGATGGGCCTGGTCATCGCGGTGGTGCTGCTGGTCGCGATGGTGGCCACCTTCTTCGGCACGGCGAAGGCGCCGCGGATCGAACGGGCGGAGACCGAGCATGTCGGGCTGCGCGCGCAACTGGCCGCCGCGCGTGGCAACCGTCCGTTCATGCTCTTGCTGGCGCTCAGCGCCGCCCAGATGCTCGCCATCGGGGTCATGCTGGCCGGCTCGCCCTATTTCGCCTCCTACATCCTTGAGGACACGGCGGCGATCACGACACTGTTCCTGGCGCTCATCGGACCTATGGTCGTGATGATGCCGGTATGGGTCAGGGTGTCGCGCAAGTTCGACAAGCGCGGCGGAATGCTGGTGGCCAGCCTCCTTTTCATGGTCGGCGGGGTGGCGCTGTCCTTCACGCGCACCTTCGGTGAGGCGTATGCCCACGGCTGCGTGATGCTCATGGGAGTCGGCTTCGCCGGTCTGCAGTTGCTGCAGTTCTCGATGCTGGCCGACACCCTGATCTACGACGAGCTTCGCTCGGGCAAGCGCCGCGCGGGAGTGTTCACCGGGCTCTGGACCGCGACCGAGACGGTGATGATGGCCTTCGGTGCGCTTCTGTTGGGCTGGATCCTCGACGCCGCGGGGTTCGTCTCCTCCGAGCCCGACGAACCGGTCTCCCAGCCGGCGAGCGCGATCGACGCCATCGTGGTGGGCGGTGCTCTCGCGCCCGCGCTGCTGGTCTCCATCGCCATCGCCTGCACGTTGAAGTACGACCTTTCCGCCGAGACCCTGAACGCCTTGCGCAGGGCCCGCGACGTCGTCACGGCCTGAGCCGGGGGCCCGTCAGCCGACGGTGGCCGCGCCGTCCGGGCCGAGGCTGAGCAGGTCGTACATCAAGGGCGGGACCTCGTCCCACAACCATTCGTTCAACGTGCCGGGAAACTCTTCGGGTGGGCCCACACCAAGGATGTGGGGCTCTTGGGGCGTGAGCCGCACGAGTACGGGATCGTCGCTCCAGATGGGGTCGTCAGCGCCCCAGTAGGCGGCGAAGTCCGCTCCGGAGAGGGACAGGACACGGGGGAAGGAGTGGCCGCCGGGCTGTGCGGCCATCGGCAGCAACCGCTGCGCAGTCGTTCGAAGGACATTGAGGCCGGCGAGATCGTGCGGGCACGACACCCCTGTCATCTGAAGCTCGGGAAGTCCGAAGCGGCTCAGCCCGTGGGTGGTGAGCTCGACGCAGGCGCAACCGTCGACCTCGTCCTCGGGGGCCTTGCAGCGGCCGGCGTCGCGATAGGGCGGGAGCCAGGCGCCGAGCCAGTCGTCGGCGAGCCTGAACCCGGAGGGCTCGGCGGCTCGGGCGGAGAGGACCTGCCCGGTGTCGAGATCGACCGGGACGGCATCGAGATGCTCGGCGATGCACCTGGCGACGGCGCGTGCGAGCCTCATGCCGTAAGGCCGATCCGTGGACGGCAGCGCCGCCGTGACGCCGATGTGATGGCCGCAGCCCAGCGCGAGATCTTTGAGACCGGCATCGTCATCGTCGACGGCGTGGGCGAGGCTCCAGGGGGAGTGGGCGGCCGGGTAGGAGGTGATGGCCAGCCGCGGCGAGCCGAGCCGCTCGATCGCCTCCATCGCGAACGGGGCCGGCAGCCGGCGGAGCGCCGGCATCGGCAACTCCCGGGGCGCGTGATCGGTGGCGACGACGAAGCACGAGGTGGTCTGCTCGGGGACGGTGAAGCTGATGGACTCGGACATGACGTGGTCTCCTCGGGCCGTTGCCGGACGACTGGCATCCAGGCTGACCCGGGGACGCGACCGAAAGAAGTAGAACCGGATTCTGTGGATAACTCGGCGTGACGAGCTCACACGGAGCGGCATCCTGATTTCGCGGCGGCGGCCACGGCCGTGAATAAATGGGGCGAAGGTGTACGAGTCTTTGCCGATGCTCTATTCGGCCGCTTTGTGTGGATTTCTTGGTTCGAGTGCGCCGTATCCAGTTAGTGTCGCATGGTGCATCAGCCTTCGACCACGCCGGTCACCTCTCGCCCCCGTGCGTGGTCACCCTGAATCGGGGGCGTCCTAGAAGGCACCGGGGATTTTGGCAAGGCGAAATGTACTCGATAAGTGAATGCTGTCGACGTCAGCTTGGGGAGCATCGTGCTAGCGAATCAGGGCCGGGGCAAAGATGACCTTTGCCCCGGCCCTGATGGCGTTACGCTTTCTGCTCTTAGCGGGAGCCGAGGTCCACGTAGTGGCGCTCGCCCAGACCCACGTACACCTGCCGCGGGCGGCCGATCTTCGTGTCCGGGTCGTTCATCATCTCCCGCCACTGGGCGATCCAGCCGGGGAGCCGGCCCAGGGCGAACAGGACGGTGAAGGCGTTGGTGGGAAAGCCCATCGCCTTGTAGATGACGCCCGTGTAGAAGTCGACGTTCGGATAGAGCTTGCGCTCGATGAAGTAGTCGTCGTTGAGTGCGACCTCTTCCAGGCGCATCGCCAGGTCCAACAGGGGGTCGGACTTGCCCAGCGTGTCGAGGACCTGGCGGGTGGCCTGCTTCACCACGGCGGCCCGCGGGTCGTAGTTCCGGTACACGCGGTGGCCGAAGCCCATCAGCTTGACGCCGGGCTCCTTCTTCTTGACCCGCTCGACGAACGAGTCCACGTTGTCGCCGCTTTCGTGGATGCGCTCCAGCATCTCTAGCACGGCCTGGTTGGCGCCGCCATGCAGCGGGCCGAACAGCGCGTCGACCCCTGCCGCGATGGACGAGAACAGGTTGGCGTGGCTGGAACCGACCAGCCGCACGGTCGAGGTAGAGCAGTTCTGCTCGTGGTCGGCGTGCAGGATGAACAGCATGTCCAGGATCCGCACGATCTCCGGGTCGACCTCGTAGGGCTGCGTGGGCAGGCCGAAGGTCATGCGCAGGAAGTTCTCCACGTACCCCAGGGAGTTGTCGGGGTACAGCAGTGGCTGCCCGATGGAGGTCTTGTACGCGTAAGCGGCGATCGTGGGCAGTTTGGCGATGAGCCGGATGCTGGAACGGTCGACTTGTTCGGCGTCGAAGGGGTCCAGGCTGTCCTGGTAGAAGGTCGACAGCGCGCTCACCGCCGAGGACAGCACCGCCATCGGGTGGGCGCGCCGAGGGAAGGCCGAGAAGAAGGCCCGGAACTTCTCGTCCAGCAGGGTGTGGTTGCGGACGCTGTCGCTGAACGACCAGAGCTCGTCGGCGGTCGGCAGGCTCCCGTAGATCAGGAGGTAGGCGACCTCAAGGAAGGAGGACTTCTCCGCCAGCTCGTGGATCGGGTAGCCGCGGTAGCGCAGGATCCCCGCGTCACCGTCGATGTAGGTGATCTCCGATGTGGTGGACGCGGTGTTGGTGAAGCCCGGGTCCAGTGTGACATGGCCCGTCTCCTTGAGCAGGCTGCTGATGCCTAGCCCGGAGGGGCCCTCGGTGGCCTGCGTCACTTCGAGGGGCATACGGCCGCTCGCATGGTTGAGCTCGAAATCGGACATACTCTCTCTCGCTCCCAACTCCGTCCACAAGTGCGTAGACGTTCCGTTCCTCATCGTATCCACGCGATCATGTGGCTTGATCCGGGGGTTGCCCAGGGTTGATGGTGGGGCTTGACAGCGGTGGTTGACGGCGGGGGACGCCGGGTGCTGCGGTGGGTGCATGGGAGACCGTCTGGCCCGAGAACTGGTGTCGCGAGCGCGGAGCGAGATCGCGGGGGCCGCCACCGGCAACCGGTTCCTGGAGTTGCTCGAGGCGGGCGCCGTGCCGCGCGACCGCCTGACCCGGCTGGCGGGGGAGGAGTACCGGATCGTCGGCAGCGACCGGCGCAGTTTCGCGCTCCTGGCGTCGCGCTACCCCGAGCCCCCTGCCGGCGACATGTTCCTGTCGCTGGCCCAAGGGGAAGGGCAGGCCCTGTCCCTGCTTCAGGATTTCGCCGCCGCGCTTGACCTGGGTGAGAAGGATCTCAGGTCGTACGAGCCGCGCCCCATGGCGCAGGCCTATCCGGCGTATCTTGCGCAACGTGCCGCCTTTGGGACGGCCGGCGAGGTCGCGCTGGCGATGCTGGCCAACCTGGAGGAGTGGGGGGCCTATTGCGGCAGGACCGCTGGAGCTCTGCGGGCCCACTACGGCATGGACGAAACGGCCGTCGGCTTCTTCGACTTCTTCGCCGAGTCTCCGCCGGGTTTTCCAGAGCAGGCCGTCGCCGTCATAGCCGCGGGCCTGGCCTCAGGCGACGACCCGGAAGACGTGGTCCGGGCAGCCCGACTCCTGCACGCCTATGAGACGGCCTTCTGGGACGCCCTAGCCGAAGGCCTTTCCTGAGTGAGCTTCGGCGCCCAAGCTCAGCCTTGCTGCGTGGGACCTTTCGCCTGGGCCCTCCGCACAGGGGCGCCGGAGGTCAAAACGAGGAAGGCAGGATCGCTGTGACCTCGGTCACGGTCTGCTCGTTCTCGCCTATGAGGGTGGCCACGTCCGTGGGCAGCCATTCCTCGCCGTAGTGGGCGTCGAGAAGTGTGGAGAGGGCGGTGAGGACCTGCTCCGGAGACGGACGTTCGGTCGCCTCCTTGGACAGGCACCGCGTGACCAGGCCGCGCATGGGGTCGGGCAGGCCGGTGAGATCGGGATCGCCGTACACAATGCGCCCCCGCACCTTCCGGTCGGCTCCGAACGGTGCCTTGCCGACTGCTGCGTACACCAGCGTCGCGCCCAGTGAGAAGACATCGCTCAAGGGCGTGACTGTCTCGCCCAACGCCTGCTCTGGGGACATATAAGCGGGCGTGCCCAGAACCTGGGAACGTGAGAGGGGGACCGCGTCCAACGGGCGCGCGATGCCGAAGTCGATGACACGGGGGCCGTCAGCGGCCAGGAGCACATTGGAGGGCTTCAGGTCCCGATGGACTATTCCGGCGCGGTGGATGGCGATGAGTGCCTCCGCCAGCCCGGCCCCAAGGTGACACGCGGCCTGTTCAGGCAGCGGCCCCTTCTCGGCAACGGCCCCGGAGAGACTGACTCCGTTGATGTACTGCGTCGCCAGCCATGGATGCTCTGCGTCCGGATCCGCGTCCACAACCGGTGCGGTGTAGAAACCGCTGACCGATTGGGCAGAGGCCACCTCACGCCTGAAGCGTTCCCTCCATTGGGGGTCGTCCAGCAGTTCGGACCGGATGACCTTGACGGCCACGAGCCTGCGGCTGGGCGAGCTGGCAAGGAACACCTGCCCCATGCCGCCCTCTCCCAGTTTGGCCGCGACCCTGTACGGGCCGATCGTCCGAGGGGCGTCTTGGGGCAGAGGTTGCATGAGCACCGATTCCGATCACGACTGGGAGGCCGTCTTATGGTGCCACGGGCCCCCGCGATTCTCGCTCCGTACGCTCCTCGAAGACCTCATGTCCAGGGGAGCGCGGCCCTCTCCGCCCAGTAGCGCGCCGAGGGAACAGAAAGGGGTGCGAGCGCCTCGTGGACGGATTCGTCCAATACCAGATCCAGCGCGGCCAGATTGGAACGCAATTGGGCCGTGCTTACGGCGCCGATGAGAACCGTGTCCGCCCACGGCTGATCTAGAACCGCCGCAAGGGCAACGGCGTCCGGCCCTACGCCATGCTGTCTCGCCACGCGTTGTACGGGGTCAGGCGGTTGGACGGCCAACCTTCCGTTGGCCAAGGCTTCCTTGACGAGTACGTGGACGCCGCCTTCGTGAGCCTCCTGGAGAGCCGGTCCCGCCGAAGGCTCCAGGACGTTCCACGTGGACTGGACCGTGCTGAACAGGCGTCGCCCACCCACCTCCATGTCCAGGGCCTTGCGAACGGTCTCAGCCTGGCGCGGCCCAGAGGTCGAGAAGCCGAGCCGTACACCGTCGTCGAAAGCCTCGGCCAGCGCGGCCCGCAACGCCTTGTCGCTGAAGAGAGGGCTGTCCTCGGTGAGCGAGTGCACCTGGTAGATCGCCAGGTCGTCCCCCAGCAGCCGCCTGGACTCGGCGTACTGCTCCTGGAAGCGCTTCAGGCTGTGCTCTTTGACCTCATGAACGTCGGCGTCCATCCGCCAGCCGCCGACGTACGCGTAGCCCCACTTGCTGGACACGGTGACGTCCCGATGCCCGCGTTCGGCCAGCCAGCCCCCGAGGAACTCCTCGGACTTCCCGTACGAGCGCGCCGCGTCCACCCACCGCACACCCGCTGTGTAGGCCGCGTCCAGCACGTCCCAAGTCGCCCTGCGAAGGTCCTCCACTCCGCGCTCCGGTGGCAGGCCCTCCGAGCGGCCCATATTGATGTACGCCGGCCTTCCCACCGCAGCAAGGCCCATCCCCAGACGTCGCACTGCACTCATGTCCCCACTCTCGCACGCGTGTTTCCACAGAATGCCGTAGTGCGGCTCTGGTAGGACATGCGGCGACGCTAGGCGGGGATGGCTGAAAGGGCTGGCGGTTTCCGTCGTCACCACCGGATCTCGGGACCACCGCTGCTCGGTGCGAACGCACGGGTCGTGGTCAACCTCAAGCACCACGGCGGAGGGGGGTGGGCGGTGGCTAATGGACACTCACGCTCCCCACATGACGGGTTTGGACGACTCTTGACGGTCTCCACTGGCCTGGAAGGCTCAACGGCCGTCTAACTGGACATACGCCACCGGACCGAGAGCGACGACACCAGACCCAGGTGCCGGAGGCGTTATCCACAGAATCGGATTCCACTTTCGCGGTCACGTTCCGTCGATGAAGCTGGTGCCGTTCGTACCCGCAAGGCAAGGAGCCGCAATCATGCGAACTGAGCTGAACCTCCGCGCCGACCTGGGCTCCCGGCAGTTGGCGACCCGGCTTGAACTGGCCGGCTGGCAGCTGCGGCTGGCCCGCGAGCACGGCCTGATCCCCGAACCCGACGTCGACGGCCGATGGTCGGCCGAACTGGCCGAACGGTGCCTGCCCCGCAAGCCGCAAATCGTCGCCGCCTTCGGCGACGAGCCGCCGGTCGGCGCCGTCAAGGCCGCCGGGCACCTGGCCTCGCGGGTGAACCTGGACGTGGAGCGCGCGGACGTCGAGATGCTGGTCGCCCGGGGCGAGCTCACCGTGATCGGCCGTTACCAGCAGCACCCGGTCTACCTGGTGCGCGATCTGGAGGCCCTGGACCCGCAGCGGGTCACCGAGATCGTCGCCGCGCGCAAGGGCCCGCTGCTCGACCGGGTCGAGGCCAGGGGCGCGGCGCTCATCCTCGGCTGTCCCAAGAGCCTCTTCGACCGCTTCGCAGCCGAACGGGCACTCCCCACCGACCAGCTTGGCCGCTACGCCCTGGCCGACGTGCGAGCCCTGGCCGCCGATGGCGATCTGACCGCGAGAGTCGAAGAGGACCAGCGCGAGCGGGCCATCGCTCAGGCCCGCCGCCACGAGGAGCGGCACGAGGACACCCTCCGCAACTGGATGCTGCATTGCACCGCCTACCTCGACAGGGCCTCCGACGACCCACCCGACCCCGCGATCATCGGGCGTACGCTCCGTTCCCTCACGACGGCCAGATCCGCGGCCGGCTCCCACCGCACATGACAGGGTGGAGCAGGGAGCGGCGGTCCACGAGACGAGGTCAGCGGCGCCTGCGGCGGGATCGGCGAGGGAGGTGAGGCCGTGAAGGCCGATGCCGCTGGACGGCCGCGTGCAGCCGGTCGCGAGCCTCGGTGCGGGACACCGCGGGCAGCCGCTCAGGGAGCGTGGCGGCCAGGGCGGGGGATGCCCGTACGAGGCCCTCCTCATCCACCGATGCCGTGTCGCCCGGCCAGTCGCCCAGCAGAAGGGCGGTGAACTCTTCCGGGTGACGGCCGCGGATCTCCTCGATCCGGTCGGAGTCCACGCCGCACTCGGCCACCAGAAGCAGCCGTGGCGTCTGGGCGGCGCCCGTGCTGCGGCGGACGGCCAACTCGGTCTCCATGAACGCCAGTGCGGCATCGAGATTGCCGGGGATGAACAGGCCCGCGCCCGTCTCGTCCAAGAGGTCGTCTTCAGCCAGCCCGAACAGGGCCGTCGCGTCCGGACGCGGGATCACCACCAGCGTGTTGCCCCCGAGATCCTCCAGAGCGCTCAGCGTGACCACCCGCGCCGTGGCAGACGCGCCCGCCCCGGCCAGACCGAGCACCGGCACGGCGAACGGGTCGATCGCCGGACGGTAGCTGAAGCGGATCGTCGACTCCGCAGGCGACGGCAACGGGGAGACGAAGGAGGCGGCCGCCATGGCATGGATGCGATGCCGCATCGGGTAACCGATCGCCGCCGCGGCCGGGAGCAGCAGCCCGAGCAGGAACAACGGCTGCAGCGAGCCCGTCCCCGTGGCCTCCTCGGCCAAATCCCGCGTGGGTGTCGGCGACGGCTCGGCCGGGAGCCGCGGCGTGCGGGGCTGAGACGTGGGCACGGGAGGTGCCGAGGGCTTGTCGTGTGAGCGGGAGGGGGAGGGGGCCTGTGCCGGCAGAGTCCGCCGCTG
This sequence comes from Actinomadura vinacea, assembly GCF_039532545.1. Classification (NCBI taxonomy): domain Bacteria; kingdom Bacillati; phylum Actinomycetota; class Actinomycetes; order Streptosporangiales; family Thermomonosporaceae; genus Actinomadura; species Actinomadura vinacea. Next base: position 148,112 of record NZ_BAAARW010000008.1, read on the forward strand.
GGCGTTGTCCGCGGAGCGTTCCCTGAGTTGGCGTTCGATTTTGGTGCGTTGGCGGGACTTGTACATCGCCCGCCAGGCCTCTTTGCATTCACGCAGAGCGTGCCAGTCGCCGGTACGCAGGATCATGCGGCACTCGACGGGCACCGCCCCGCGTGGTCGCGGCTTCTCAGCGGCCTCCGCCGGTACCGCCATGCCGAACGAGGTCGCGCCGACCATGGCCAAGCAGCCCAGCATTCCGCAGCCGCATCGGACGGCTCCACCGGACGGACCGGTGTGCCTGGAATCTGCCAGCAAGCGCTTCATCTTCGCCCCGGGGGATCGCGGTGGTAAGCGTCAGATGGCCCGATCATAGCCAGTGTGGCTACGGAGTGTTGACGATTGGTCACAGTCATCTCATGTCGGAAGCCGAATGGCGCGGATAGGTCATAGGACCCTCACGAGAAGGCAAAACCCCGGCGCCTCGTGCCGCCTGGCGAACCCCGACAATCCCCGTCCAGTCCAGCATGCGTGGCGAAATAACTTCATCGGCCCGTTCAGCCCCTCACTCAGCGCGGCCCGAGCTTCGCGCTGAGAGCGGGCATCCCGGACGTGCGGACGGAGACGACTCTGGCCCCGGTTGCGACCAGCCGCGGAAGCCGGATCGCTGAGCCATCCGCCATGCCTCAGAACTGCTGATCTCTCCCACGGCATACGGGTGATCTTCCTTTTGGGGATAGGGGCGACTCTCGCTATGGGTGGGAGCGATCTGGCCTTTTGAGTCGATACGGGTGGCCGATGCGGTGGTTGCGGGTGGTTCGCCGCGACGAGACAAAGATAAGAAGGTTTGCAAGATGGTTGCAGCTGTCAGTTCATGCGGCGCGATTCTGCAACGGCATAAGGCGTGTCCCGCGCGGTTATTCGGTGGCCGGTCGGGATGATCTCGCTTTGTGGTGCAATCTGAGCTTGTGTGCCTGATGGGCTGTGGGTAGCGGCCGCCATGTTGATCCCGTAGTTCACGCCCCGACCGGAGGGGCAGGGCGGGTCGGCTGAAGGGTCGGGCCGGTTTTCACCGCGCTCGTGTGTACGCGCTGGCCAGCGGATAGGCCTGGTGGCGGTTGCAGAGGATCGTTGTCACCCCGCTCCATCACGCATCACTGTTCCACTGGCTGGGCTGTCGGAGCGCGCATCCTGCGGTTTCGTTGCTTGGGACGTTCCATCACGCATCGCCGTTTTGCTGGCTGGGGTGTTGCATCGTGGATCTCGCGGTTTCGTCGGTTGGGCTGTCCCACCGCGCATCGCCGTTCCGCCAGCTGGGCCCTTGGTCGGCGCGGTGGTCCGCTGCCCGGGCGGGTCTGTGGCCGGGCCTGCGCCAGGCGGTGCTGGAGAAGCTGGGCGCGTGCGGGATGGTGGGCTGGAGCGCGGTGATCATCGTGGCGGGAAGCGCCCACCTGGCGGCGCCGGTGGCAGGTCGAAGGGCTCGGAGGGCGTTCCTGTCCGCGAGCCAGGTCCTGACCTGGTTCCGGCTGGACCGCACGTTAAGTTCGGCGTACGTTACCGTGCGGCCGTCCCCGATCACGGCGGGCGTGCGGCCCCTCGAGCGTGATCGCGGACGATCGACACGACGCGCTGCTCCACCTGCGCAACCCGAACGAGGTTCGGTTGCCCCACCCGGTGCCGACCGCCCCGAACTGCCCTTCCATCAGCCATAACGCTCCGAGGACGGGTGGCTTCGAATAGTGATCAATCCGATATCTGCACTGATTGAAAGATCCACCAAATCATCGCAAGCTATCCCTCACTCCGGAAAGCCCGGCAAATCCCCACTTCGCACCCCTACCGCCGACAGGACGCGACCATGTTCGAGATCTGGGAGACGAGCGAACCCGCCCGGCTCATCAGCGATGCAGGCAGCCTCAAGGTCGCGCTCGAGAAGGTCGACACGATGTGCCGTCTCCGTCACGACCAGGCCGTCGCGCACATCGGCGAGGCCGCCGCCGAAGAGGGCTACCACTTCGAGATCCGGGACCGGGACGGCCGGGCACTGGCGCGGCTCACCTACGTCCCCGACACCACCCGCGCCTACCAGAGCGTCGTGGTAGAGGAACTGCACGGCGGAGACGGCACCTGAGCCGAGCCACGGCGGTCGCCCCAGAAACTCCCCCCGCACGGGGCACCGGGCCGAGCGGTGCGTGGCAGGATGCCGGAAGGCTTCACGAAGGGAGAGGACCGTGGGGGCGTCCCGTTGGTGGAACGGCTTCGGCAAGAAGCCGGACTCCCCACCCCCATCGCCCTGGCTCACCCCTGAGGAACTCATAGCGGAGGCACTGCGCCGGCGCGCGCAATCGGCGGACCCCGGCGAAGACGTCGTCGTGGCGCTCGCGGCCGACGAACACGCGACCGGAGTGCTCATGGCACGTCTCCAACGGGGCGTGACCACGGCCTGGGAACGAGGCTGGCAACCGGCCGACCTCGCCGGGTACACCGCACGCAGGCTCGGCGCGCTCCACCAGCGGCTCGTCTTGGACGCCATCGCCGCCGAGATGCGCGCCTACACCGCCACGACCGTCGGCGAGCACTGGCGCGATCAGCTCACCGAGATCGACGCCCGTGTCTGGTGGGACGGCGACCACGCCGACGCCTGGTGCGAGGCCGAGGACGTCGATCGCCCGGCCCTGGTCGCCTGCTCCATCGAACTGCTCGAACTGCTCCTCGCACTCCCTCGGCTGGCGACCATCGGTCCGCGCCCCGGCAGGGCCGGCGCCCGGCCGCCGGTGCCCGCGAGCGAGGCGGACAAGCGGATGCTCGGCAAGGTCCGGGCCCTGCTGGCCAAGGCCGAGTCGACCGAGTTCCCCGAGGAGGCCGAGGCGCTCAGCGCGCGTGCGCAGGAACTCATGGCCCGGCACAGCATCGATCACGCGCTGCTGGACGCGGAAACGGGCGGCGGCGCCGAACCCGCCGGCCGCCGCGTGGCCGTCGAGACGCCGTACGACGGCCCCAAGGCCGCCCTGCTCACCGTGGTCGCCGACGCGAACCGGTGTCGGGCCGTCTGGCACCGCGAACTGGGCTTCTCCACGGTCCTGGGCTTCCCCGCCGACCTGGCGGCGGTCGAGATGCTCTTCACTTCGCTGCTGGTCCAGGCGACGACGGCGATGGTCCGCGCCGGCCCTCGCCGGGACGCCGCGGGCAGGTCGCGCACCCGCTCGTTCCGGCACGCCTTCCTCAACGCCTACGCCTCCCGGATCGGCGAACGGCTCCGCGAGGCGGCCGGCCGGGCCGCCGCCGACACCGGTGGCGATGACCTCCTCCCGGTTTTGGCCGCACGCGACCGAGCCGTCGACGATGTCGTCGCGACCTTGTTCCCCAACCTCACCAAGGGCCGTGCCCGTTCGGTCTCCAACCACGAGGGCTGGGCCGCCGGACGCGCCGCGGCCGACCTGGCCAGCCTGAACGCCCGCTCCGAGGTGCCCAGCGGCTGACCTCGCCGCCCGCGTCCCCCCTGGGAGCCTGGGGGGACGCCTCGTCAGGCCTTCCTGCGCCGAGTGTTGCCACCCCGGCCGCGCAGCGGAACGCCCGCCTCCTTGAGAACGTTGTAGATGAATCCGTACGACCGGCCGGTCTCCGCCGCCAGGTCACGAATGCTTTCTCCTGCCGCGTACCGAGGGGCGAGCTCCGCCGCCAGCCGGGTGCGCTCGGCACCCGTCACACGGGTGCCCCTCGCCAGAGTGCGGGCCACGAGTACCTCCTGAGTCGACGCGTGAGCCGAGGCCCTGCGATCACGGGGATCGGGATCACAGAGATCATTTCCGCAGCTCACAGCACTGTTGATCTACCCAACGTACACAATCCCCAGAAATCCGCCCGCAATGCCGCGCGAAACGACACAAGACCGGCCACTGCTGGACTTTTCCATGGTGAACGGCGTGTCGTTACCAGACGCGACACCCCCTCCACGCACGGGAACCCCTGGCTGCGGGCCCTCCGCACCGCCCTCGAGGGCAGTGCCCGCACCCGTTCGCGTACCTCCCGTCGAGCGCCGATCCCAATCGGACATCAGTCATCAAACACACAGCAAACTCTCAGGAAGTGCCATCAGGGCAGCCGCCGTCCAGAACCGGCCACCCCGGCAGTCGCCCGCCGAGGGGCGACCACCCCGAGACCTCTCCGGAGACCGGCGTGACATCAAGCCCCATCACGTGACCTCTCGCAGATCCGCTGTGATCTCGGCCCACCCGAGGCGGCCACCGACCCGTCGCGGAGCGCGGACACGATGCCCGGCGTCATGCGGTGGCAGTCGGTGGGCTCGCCTCTGATCGTCGGGAGGGGCGTCCGTCTCGCTTCCACGGGTGCCCCTGCAGCGGTGGAAGCTCAAACCGAGGCCGCAAGGGTTGCCACACCACACCCCGACCCGACTCCCGTCACGCCGGACGCGCACGCCACCCGAACACCGCTGCAGCCGCCCCGTCCGGGCAGTCTGGGGACCATGCACTTCGATTGAACTCTGCTTCACAACACGTCGAATGCGGCGACTGAAGCTTCCAGTGCAGTGCTTCTTTCGATTTCGAGATCTCAACAATGTGTCTACGAACTGCAACTTGCTGTAATCGCGTGGACGGGGTGGACGTCGCCGGTCGCAGGCGCCCCTGCGTTCGGGAGTCGGCCGCGTCCCTCCCGGCGGCTGGGAACTCCCCCCGCGCTGGCCGAGTCGCTCACCGCGGCGGCCCCTGGCCCGGGCGCGTCCCTTGGAGCGTGCCCGACGGCCTGTGGTAGCGGATCGAGCCGCTGCTGCCCAAAGGTCGGCGTCGCAAGGCCCAGGAAGTCGTCGGACAAGGCTCCACTTACGGGTGAAACGCCCCACTGCAGGCCCGAGCGCCTGCGGGGCGACCGCGGCCCCGACAAAGTACCGACGGCTGGTGTGGGCAAGGGCATTGAACTCCAGATCGCTCGCCGCGACACCCTGCATGGTCCGGGTGTCCGCCGCCATGTCGTCGACTGGTTCCGCCGCTGACACGTCCGCCGAGGGATCCACCGCGACATCAACGAAGCGTTCATAACGCCGGAAGCGGCCATCGATCGCCGATGGCGCCGCGTCCGCTGATCCTGTGCGGCCCTTTGACCAGTTCACACTCCATCCCGGCGTTCGCCGTCCTGGAATCTCCCTAGTGGCGGCGCCGCCGTGTAACGCCGAAAACCAGTGCGTACGCGGTGAGTGCCATGGTCCCGCCGCAGATGGAGCCGATGACACCGCTCGCGGCCGTCATATGGATCGTTCGAGGCAGGTCCGGCTGATTGATCAGGGTGATCGCCCCGAGGATCCCGCCCGCGACGGCGGACGCGAGCAGCCCTCCCACCACCGCGAGCGCCATCCTCCCCGGCAAACCCGCCGGGTCCTCGGGCATTGTCGCCGCCCGGCGCGACCACCGGTGGAGCCACACCAGAATGATCACGCCGCCGATCACGCCGCTGCCGTATTGCAACCATCGATAGGCCTCGAGTCCCGCGACCGATGTGGTCACAAGCCAGGGCATGGACTCGGCGAAACTGTGCCGCCGGTGGGTGAAGGCGTCCCAGAGGACGTGGGTCGCCGATCCGGCCAGCAGGGACGGCGGCACCCACACGAGCATCGACCGGCGGAGCCCGTCCGCGGGACCGGCGAGTCGCCGGCGGAACCGGACCGGCGCGAGCGCGACGAGGGGATGCTTCCACAGGAGGTGGAACACGGCGAACAGCAGGATGCCCATTGCGATGTCGATGGTGACGAGCCCGAGCGGCTCATGGGTGGCGCCTCGCCACTCGCCCATGGAGAGGAAGTACGGCAGGTCCGGGGCCATGGACCCGAGCACGAGCGCCGAGGGGACCATCCGCCCCCGGGCGATGGGGATCACGGCGGCCGGATGGCTGAGAGTGAAGGGCACCCGTACTCCCTATGGCATCCCCATGAATTGATCAAGCCATGGCCCGGCGGCTCCCGCCGACCAAGCGGGTGCGCGGCCGATGCCCTGCCGCGTTTCAGCCTGACCGGTCTCCGAATTCGACGACCGACGCCCATGGCCTCGATCAGAAACGATCACTTTCGCGGCATGGGTCGTCCGTTCCACATCGGCGGCACGGCTTGGCGACTGTCTCTTCCTCATGGACCGGATCAAGGACATGATCGCCACGGGGCGGAGAACGTGTCCCCGAGGCCGAGGAGGTCCCCGCCGCCCGTCCGCTGGGATGGCGGTCGCCGCCTGGGCGCCCCCGGTTTACCAGGAGATCCTTTAGTAGGGGACCTGTGCGCTTGGATGCATCCCGGTCGTCGCGTCGTGAGAGAGGGAGGCAATGGAGGAATCTGCGACATCGGCGCTTCGTCTTGCCGGGCACGGTCTTGTCCTACGGCAGTGGCATGAGGACGACCTCCCCGTCATGAGAGAGCTGTTCGACGACCCCGACGTCGCCCACCGCACGCCGATCGCGTCTCCCTTCGACCTTGCCGCCGCGAGGGACTATCTGGAGCGTGCGCAGCGGTCGTTCGCCTCGGGCCAGTGGATCCAGCTGGCCATCACCAGCGAGGGCGATCGGGCCCTGGGGGAGGTACTGCTCAACCGCCTTACCGCCTGCATCGGCTATGCCGTCGGTAGCGCCCACCGTGGGCAGCGCCTGGCGGTACGCGCTGTACAGGTGCTGACGGAGTACGCGCACGGGGAGTTGGGGCTCGCACGCGTATATCTGGAGATCGAGCCTGACAACGGCCCCAGCAATGGCGTGGCACGTGCGGCGGGGTTCTACCTGACCGACAAAGCCCCCCAGCCAGTAAGTGGCAAAGGCCGGGACTTCACGCTTCTTACGTGGGCGCACGACGCCACGGGAGACATAAAGGAGTGATGCACAGGGGACGGCGCCCGTATCTTCTACGCCATGGCACCAGATGAGCCGAAGCCGGCCCTGTTCGCGAATCGCTGGGGCGATGCCCTTCCGCCCGGCGGCAACACGGTCCCCATCACGTGCCAGTGCTTCGACCAGCACGGCGGGCCCACGCCGGGCCGGGTGCCGTTCCACCGGGATCGTCAGGACACCTCGTCGCCGGGCTGGCGGCGGCTGCTCGCGCTGATCGAGGATGCGGCGGAGGACGGGCGCGCGGTGTTCCGCCCGTTCGCCGAGATGACCGCGGAGGAGCGCCGGGCGATCGTCACGTTGCCTCCGTCCATCGCCAAGCTGACCGCCGTCGAGCATCTGGTGCTGTACGGGAGCAACCTGGTGCGCATCCCGCCGGAGATCGGTGCCATGACGGCCCTGGAAGAGTTCACGCCCTACACCTCGCACCGCCTCCACTGGTTCCCGTACGAAATCACGCGGTGCGCCGGTTTGCGTCGGAGCACGGTGAGCACTCGTTCTCTCTACGGCAACTTCAAAATGCGGCCGCCCTTCCCTGAACTGAAGGGGGACGGGACGGATGCGGCGCGCGTCGGCGAGATCGACGGTGCTTCGTCGATGAGGATGTGCAGCGTTTGCCGCACGCCCCTTGAAGAGGGGGCGGTGCGTCAGGTCTGGATCTCCCTTCAGGTCGCGACCGACGTGTTGCCGCTGCTGGTCAACGCCTGCTCGGTGTCGTGCGTTGAGGCGCTTCCCGAGGCTGCGGAGGGATATGTGCCTACACCCCACACCGGCGGGCCAGGCCTGACCCAACCATCGTCCCGCTACTACTAGGGGTTGTTGCACAAGCCTGCTGCCCCGCGCCCACGCACCCGACGGCCGACCCCGGGCTGACTCCCTCTTCCACCATGCGATGCACGCACCTGGATGACGCTCGGACGAGACTCTTGAAACACGCCCCCTTACGCGGCGGGCTCGGTGGTCACCTGGAAGTCGGTCGCGTCGGGCTCGATGAAGGCCAGAAGGGACTCGGCTTCGGTGGCCAGTTCCTTCAGGGCGCTGCGAGGCAAAGGCTTGAAGGGACGCAGACGCAGCGTCGCGGTCTTGCGCTTGCGTTCGGTCTCCCAGGTGCCCGCGGCGAAACCGTCCCGGAGAAAGGTCGCCCGCACGCGCAGGTTCTTGGTCGTGAGGCCGGGACGGTGCTCGTCGGAAATGACCCTCGTGCGGTCTGAGTGGGCCAGCACGAGGCTGTCGAACTCGGGGAGGAAGCGTGCCGGAGCGGGTGTGGCCTCATCCGGTCTGGGGGCGTCTGGGAGGTCGAACAGTTCGCGGCCGCGTTCGTCGGAGAAGGCGCGCAGCCGCGGCCGCAGGCGCTCCAGGACCTCGCCGAGGGCTGGCAGGCCCGACCAGGTCTGCGCGTCGGCGGCGGACGCGGGCCCGAACGCCGCCAGATAGCGGAGAACGAATTCCTCAACGGCGGTGGGATCGTCCGTCGAGGGGGCGGAACCCAGCCATGTTTCCGCCAAGGCGAACCGGGAGTCGCGCGGGAACGCCCAGCGGTCCTGTGTGGGCACCATCACCAGGGGCACGCACATGCGTACGGCGAAGCCGAGCGCGCGCTCGTTCACCTGAGGGAACTCCTCTTGGAGGAGAGAGCGCATCTCGTTGAAGGTGCGAGGTGACTCCTGTAGGAGGCCGCGCGCCACAGGGAGCACCTTTTCGATGTCCAGGCCTTTGGCACGGGAGCCCAGCATTTTGAGGCCCGCGTCCAGTACGGGTTGGATCGGCGCCCGGAAGGCGAGGTAGTCCTGGGCCGGCATCAGGTGCAGAGTGCCCCGCATCATCGTGGCCCGGACGACGGCGCGCTCGTGCAGGGCGGTGTGCAGGTCTTCGGCGCGGAAGCCCGTGATGCGCGTCCACAGGCCGACGAACGGCGGCTTGGGCTCCTGCGCCTGCGATCCGCACAGACGCGCCGTCGTCTCGGCGACGGAGGCGTTCTCGCGTGCGAGGAGCATCTGTCGTGCCAGTGTCGCCCGGTTGAGCCCGCGCAGCGTCAGCCTCTCGGTCATCGTTCGCTCACCTTCCAGGCTGGACGGGCCCATTCGCCCGTTCATTCGATCACACTGTCGAAACGGATCAGGGCAAGGGGCGCGGCGCACGCGGGACCGGCGCAAGGTGATCTTGGGGCGGTTGTTAACCCGGATTCGGCCCCCGCCGGGCGAAGGAGCGTCACCGTGAGCGGGCTTTCGGTGTCCGACGGTGATCGGGGAAGGGGCGCTGCGTGGCGGAACCGCTCCGCTGCGTGGCCGCCGTCCGAAGCGGAAGTGGATTCTAGAAAATTCTCGAAGCGGGGCCGCGGCCCCGCGGGGGTGTGTCCCGGGTGGCGCACGGGTGATGAAACCCAGCCGGTCACGGGCAGGTTACGGCACCGGCGAACCGGTTTGGAGGACTGTCATGAGGGGGTGCGGAGCCTCGGAAACCGCCGTTTTCGGGCCCGGTGCACGTGCATCGGCCCTTGCACATGCACGCCATTCCTAGCAGGATTGCCCCCGGACCCCCGCACGTGACTCCCCGGAGATCGCGATGACCGCACACTTGAACGACAGCGACCGACAGGCGCTGCGGCTTGCCCACGACCTCCGCGAAGAGATGCGGCAGGCCCTGCCTCAGCAGGCCGCCGCACCTTCGGTCTCCCCGTTCGTCGACCCATCGGGCCGGCCCAGCGTCCTGATGAGGATGGACGAGGAGACGGCGCGCGCGTTGATGGCGCTGCTGATGGAGCAGCGTGCCGGGCAGGCCCAGCGCTACCCCGAACCGCGGCGAGCCGACGGCTCCCATGTGCCGCCGCAGGCCGAGCCCGCCCTGGCGGTGCCGCCGCCGAGGCAGGTCGTGCCGCCCGCCACGGCGGCCGACTTCTCGCCGGCGTCCTCGTATACCGGCGGCGCCTCCGCGCTCATGCCCACGCCATTCCCGACGCGCTGACGCGCGTTCCCCGGGCCCGCCCGGCACTCCCGGCGCCGCTTCAGGGCCGCTGGGATCCCTGCCGATCGCGGGCTCCGGGACGGCACGCGGTACGCGCTCGCCTCACGGGCGCGGGGCGGGGTCTTCGACGGTGATGCCCAGCGTTTCGGCCAGGAGCGGCGCCAGGTCCTGAAGCTGCTCCGGGGAGACGATCGCGCCCCGCAGCGAGCCCGGCTCGATGGTGATCCCCAGTTCGGCGCCGCGCAGATCGGCCTGCTCCAGCCGGGCTCCCACCAGCGTCGTGCGGGCCAGCCGGGAGCCGGGGAAACCCGTGCGGGTGAGGGCGGCGCCGCCGAAGTCGACCTCGCGCAGCAGGCAGTCCTCGAACGTCACGTCGGTCAGCTCGGCGTCGCGGAAGTTGATCCCGTCGAGCTTGCAGCCGCGGAAGGTGACCCGGCTCAGCCGGGCGCCGGAGAACGCGGCGGCCGCGGCCACCGAGCCGAGCAAGGCGGTGTCCTGCCATTCGGTGCCGGCCAGGTCGGTGCCGACCAGGCGCAGCTCGTGCGCCCACACGTTGATGAACCGGGCCCGCCGCAGCCCGCCGCCCTCCAGCGCCGTGCCGGTGAACGCGCAGTCCAGGAAGCGCGAGCCGGGGGCGTCGACGTCCGGGACGCCGACGGCGCCGAAGCGCACCGTGTCATGATCGCCGTCCGGCCGCCAGACTCCGTCGTGCGGCACCAGCCGCTCGGCGAACGGCAGCTCGTCCAGCGTGCCCGGTACGGCGGGCCGCGAGGCCTTGGACCTGCCCGTCCGCCTGCCCGGCCCAGTCACGCGTCACCCCAGACGGCGGCGACGGCCGCGGCGACCGACGGGGCCTGGGCCCGTCCGGCCCGGGCCGCAGGGGCGCGGCCCTGCGGATCCAGCGAGTTGCCGCCGAACGCCTCGCGCGCCGCCCGGTCAGGGGAGATCACCGCGACCCGGGCCCCGGCCCGCCGCAGCGCCGCCACCTGGCGGCCCACGCTCGCGACCGGCCCGAACCCCGCCGTGCTGGGCGCCAGCACGATCACGGCGCGGTGCCCCGCCGCCAGGTCCGCGTTGGCGGGCGAGCGGACACCGCCGTCGATGTAGCGGCGGCCCGCGATCGTCACCGGCGGCCACACGCACGGCACCGCGCAGCTGGCCCCCACCGCGTCCACCAGGCCGACCCCGGCCGCCCGGTCGAACACCGTGAACGCGCCGGTCGCCGCGTCCACCGCCGTGATCTTCAGCGGACGCTCCGGCCACTCCCGCACCGGCAGCCGCGACTCGATCACCGTCCGGCGCTCGGCCTCGGCGACCGTGCGGGCGGCCAGCGCCAGGCGGCCGATCCGCGCCCCCGCCCGCTCCGGCGTGCGGGACCGCAGCGCCGCCCAGGCCCAGCGGGCCAGGACCGCCCGGCCGACCCGCGCCGGGATCTCGCCGTCGGCGCCGGCCAACTGCACCCGGTAGCGGACCTCGGGATCGATGCCGGAGGCCACCTGCGCGCCCACGATCGATCCGGCGGAGGTGCCGACGACCAGATCGGCGCCGCGCAGGTCGGTCCCGGCCTCGGTCAGCCCGGACAGGATGCCCCATTGCCAGGCGATCCCGGTGATGCCGCCACCGCCCAGGACCAGTGCCCTTCCGTGCGCCTCGCGGGTCATCGGCAGCCTCTCGCCTCGGGGCTCACTCGTACGGTTTGCGCGGTTTCTCGATCCGCTGGACCGATCGGCCCTGCAGTTCGTGCACCCCTGATGCGATCTTGCCGTCCGCCGGGGGCCGCCAGGTGCCGACGACGCGCACCCACGCGTCCGCCGGCGGCCGCTTCAGCCCGTGCACGACCACCGGGAACGGCACCGCGTCGCCCGCGCAGCACGCCATCTTGAGCCGGGTGACCTGCCAGCCGCCCTTGGGACCGGGGGTCACGAACCCGGTCAGCGCCACCGGCACGCCCCGCAGGTACGGCGACTGCCCGGTCTGGGCCTCGTGCGAGCGCCCGATGAACTCGCCCATCGTCATCGGGATCGGCGCGCCCGTCCGCGGCAGCGCCCCGAAGCCCTGCGCGGGCGGGGGCGGCGGCTGCGCCTGGCGGCCGGTGTCGCGGGAAGCGGTGTACGAGCCGAGTGCCGGCGGCGCCACGATGAAGATGGCCAGTACGGGCAGGCACATCAGCCAGGCCACGCGCGGGCCGCGTCCACCGTGATCGTGGCCGTGCGCGTCGTTCCCGTGTCCCTCCTCCCCGTGCTCGTCCTCCCCGTGCCCGTCCCGTGGTCCGTGCTCCTCCTCGGCCGCGGTCCGCCACTCGCGGCGCAGGCCCGCGCCGCCCAGCACCACCAGCACCACGGCGGCACCCAGCAGAGGGAGGCGGAATCCCGGCTTGACGTAGTTGAGGTACTCGTCGGTGGCCAGTGTGATCCACAGCACGGCGGCGCCGATCGCGATCAGCAGCAGGTTCTGTGCGGCCTTGGTCACAGCAGCACTCCTCCGGCGATCGCGCTGACCGCCACGGCGAGAACGAAGGTGAGCGGGACGAAGCGCACCGCGAACCGGCGTCCGAAGAATCCGGCCTGCAGGGCGATCAGCTTGAGGTCCACCATCGGACCCACCACCAGGAACGCCAGCTTGGCGGTGGGGGAGAACTGGCTCAGGCTGGCCGCCACGAACGCGTCCGCCTCCGAGCAGATCGACATCAGCACCGCCAGCACGGCGAGCACCAGGATGGACAGCCAGGGGATGCCCGCGACGCCGCCGACCCACTCCGCGGGGACGGCCACGTTGATGGTGGCCGCCGCGGCGCCGCCGACGACCAGGAAGCCGCCCGCGTGCATGATGTCATGCCGCATCGCCTGCCGGAACGCCTCCCAGCGCGCGGCGGCGCCGGTTCCGGCGGGCGGCCGGGACGGGATCCTGATCCACTCGCCTCTGCCGAACAGCAGCCAGGCCCAGCCCGCCAGCACCGCCACGGCCAGCGAGGCGGCGAAGCGGCCGAGCACCATCTCCGGTGCGTTGGGGAACGCGACGGCGGTGGCGACCAGCACGATCGGGTTGATCGCCGGGGCGGCCAGCAGGAAGGTCAGCGCGGCCGCGGGGGCGACGCCGCGGGCCATCAGGCCGCCCGCCACCGGCACCGAGGCGCACTCGCAGCCCGGCAGGACGGCCCCCATGGCGCCCGCGACGGGCACCGCGGCGCCGGGCCGCCGGGGGAGCACCCGGTTCCAGAACGAGGCCGGGACGAAGGCGGTGATCGCCGCCGACAGCGCCACGCCGAAGACGAGGAACGGCAGTGCCTGCACGCAGATGGCCACGAAGATCGTCGTCCAGGCGTCCACCGCGCGGGCGCCGATCAGCGGGGCTGCCCAGACGCGGCCGGCGACGAGCACGGCGGCCAGGACGGCGAAGCCCCAGGCGGCCCGGGTCCCCGGCGCGAGGGGGCGGGCGCCCCAGTCGGCGGGCGGGAGGATGTCATCGGCGGGCACGGATCCGGCGGGCACGGATCCGGCGGGCACGGATCCGGCGGGCACGGATCCGGCGGGCATGGACGGCCTGCCCGTCCCCGCGGAGTTCTTGGTCTCGTCGGCGCGGAGACCGGCGGGCTTGGTCATGCGGGTCATCGTGCCACAGCGCCCTTCGCAAGGGTGACTTGACGCACAGTTGCGGCTGCGGAAACGAGCGGAAGGGCCCCGGATCGGCTGGCGCCGAATCCGCCGAAACCCCCGTGAGATAGGGGTGATCGCGGATAGCAGGGGCGAGGCGGACATAAAAGATCTACCTGGCAAAAGGTAAAGAAGTCCTCGATTTGGTCTAGACGTGGTAATGGCGTATATAGTCGACGCCAGGTCACGGTCAAAGACCACTTGACCTGGCCAAACACAGAGTCGTCGCGTTCCCGCCCGCCAGGCGGGGTCTTCTTTCGCCGAGTCGCGGCCTCCCATGCGAGGCCGTCACCGGATGGGCCGATGAGCCCCCGGTCGGCATTCTCCCGCTCGATCCAGTTCGTGTCCCGCGCGTGACCGGAAGCCGGTCGCGAAGAGCCGGGCGCGAGCCAGGTCCGCCCTTCGCGGATTCGACGGGTCGTCCTGTCGCGGGTCCCCTCCGCGCGGCGCCTGCCCCTTCCCGAGCTCGACTCTCGGGGCCGTTTCTCCTGCCCTACGGAACCTCTGTTCCGGCGTGAAACGGCTGCCCTGACCGCCGAACAAAGGATTCTCATGCACAAGCGAGCGATCAATGTCGTCCTCACCGCCGTCACGGGCAGCTGCCTGGCCGGCATGCTGGTGGCCGGTGTGGCCGCCGCCAGTGGCGATGACTCCGCTCAGCAGTTGAAGACGCCGTCGCAGGAGGCTGCGGCGGTCCGGCTGGAGGCCGCGGCGCAGCCCGGCACCCTGGCCGCCAAGGCGGGCCAGCCCCGGCTCGCCAAGTCCCCGGCCGCGCAGGCCGGCAAGGCCGACAAGCCCAAGACCGAGAAGAAGAAGGCCGCCAAGAAGAAGGCGCTGCTCACCGGCCGGACCAAGTCGTCCTACTTCTGGGACGACGGCTCGGGCATCAACGGTGACACCGGCGCCCCCGCCGGCGGCAAGCCGATGCAGAAGGGCCTGTTCGCCAGCCCGAGCTGGCCGATGCACACCAAGGTGAAGGTGACCTACAACGGCCGAAGCGTCACCGGGTTCGTCGGCGACCGCGGTCCCGGCGAGCCGTCCCACCGGGGCGTCATGCTCGACCTGGACACCTACACCTTCCGTTACCTGCTGGACGGCAAGAAGCCGGACAGCAAGTACGACGCCGGCACCGGTGAGGGCCACCTGGACGGCGTCAAGTACGAGGTCCTCAAGTGGGGCGACGGCGCCGGCGAGCGCGGTGAGCCCCAGCCCTTCGGCTGAGCCTCTCCGCCGCGCTCCCCGAAGGGAAGGGGGAACGCCCCGATGACCGGAATGGTCATCGGGGCGTTCCCCGTCCTCAGGCCCCTCCCATAACCGGTCATGCGGGCCGGACCTCGTCCCAGGCGAGCGCGAACAATTCGTGCGGCGGACGGTGCGGAAGCCCCCGCGCCATGACCAGGTCCATGCCCCGCACAGGTTCGGGGATCGCCGGGTAGAGGCGGCGTTTGTACGCCTCCATCACCCACGCGCCCGACTCCTTGGAGCCCAAGGGACGGCACTCGGTCAAGGGCCCGGGCAGCACGGTCGAGCGGCCGGGCAACATCTCCCGCTCCGCCTCCGTGCAGGGCATGATCGCCCCCACGCCGAGGAGTTCGCCTTCGGCCTTCCCATGGCGTTCGGCGGACCAGCGGTTCCAGCGCCGGACGAGCCGGTCGGTGGGATCGGTCATGGTCGCCAGCTGGAGGTAGAGCGCGGCCGCGTCCGGGCCCACAGTCAGCTCGGCCGCCACCTTCTCGACCAGGCCGGGCGCGCTGAAGGCGGGGTTCGCCTCGTACTCGCCGTCCGGGACGGGGGAGGAGGCGGCGCGTCCGGCCAGGCGGGCGAAGTCCTCGTCGAAGACCAGTCCGAGCTGGGCCTCCAACCAGGCGAAGCCGGGGTCGGTGGCCGCCAGGGCGGTCCGTGCGGGGCTCGAGCCGCGCGCGCGGAGCGCCGCCGGGCGGACGAGCACCTCGGGGGCCTGGTCCGGACTACGCGGCCACGGGATGGCGATGAACACCCCGTCGTCGTGGACCAGGCCGCCCACGCCCGGCAGCCTGGTGGAGGGCCCGAACAATTCCTCCAGCCCGGCCAGCCCGCTCTTGGGGTCGTGCTGGGCCCGCCAATGGAGCGTGGCGCGGAGCAGCACTTCGGAGTGGCCCAGCCGCTCGCGCAGCAACCGGAGCAGGTCCGGCAGGCCGCGCAGGGCAGGATGGCCGGACGGCATCCGCGTCGCCGCCCAGGCGACGAGCTGCACCTCCCTCAGTTCGTGGGCGATCCTGCTGTGGTCGGGTTCTGGCCGCTCCTGGAATCGGTTCCAGCGGAAGTTGTTCCCGGCGTCCTCGGTGAGCTGCGGCGAGGCCCCCGGACGCGCCAGCGTGGCGAGCCTCGCGTCCACATGCGCGGCGGACTGCGAGGCGGTCTGCAGGCGCGAGTAGAGGAATCCCACCAGGTCGTGGGTCACGGCCGGGGCGAACGCGGCAGGCCCTTCGCCGCACCCGTGCCAGGCGGCCGCGACCCGCTCGGCCGCGCCGTCCCAGCCGTTCTTCTTCCACCACGCGGCCGGATCGGGCGGCGGTACGGACGCGGCCAGCCGGAGCCGCTGGGGACCGTCCAGCACGGCCAGCCTGCTTCGCGCTTCCGGCTCCTCGGCGGCCCTGAGCTTGAGGATCTTGCGGCGTTCGGCGGTGAGCGGGCCCTCGGCCCCGGGGAACCCGGAGAGGATCAGCGTGGCGTCGGCCCGCTGGGGCGCCCAGACCGGGTCCGGGTGCTCGGGGGCGAGCACCGCGGCGAGCCGCTCGGCCCCCTCCTGCGCGGGCTTGCCCCAGCGCAGCGGCCCACGTTGGGCGAGCGTCCGGGCGAAGGCCGAGATCCGTTCCGGCGTGGCCCATCCCGGATCGATGTCGAGGAGCAGGCCGGTCGCGTCCCGCAGCGGGTCGGGGTCTCCGGCGCCCGGCGCCGGCCGCACGAACCACAGGGCGTCGCGGGCGATCCCGAGCGCGGTGCCGGTCCGGCCTCGATCGCCCCGGTAGAGCAGGACCGCCTCGCCCACCTCGTCGGGCACGTCCGTCACAGTGCCGTACTGCCAGCGCCGTCCGGGATCGGTGATGAAGGGCATCTCCGCCCAGACGCGGAGGAAGTCCACGAGGGCCTCCCGCTCGGCGTCCGGCGTGGCCGGGGAGGCGGCCCTGACGGCGACGGCTCCCACGTGCTCGATCAGCAGCGCCCAGTGGACGCCGGGAACGGGGACGCCGGACGCCCGTCCGGCGTCCTCGCCGCGCAGCCTGGCCGCGGCCGTGCGCATGGACCGCAGCGTGGCCAGCCGCCCGGACGGCGCTCCGTCCAGGCACACGCCGAAATCCTGGAGCGCCCGCCGGAGCATTGGATCGGCCGGGCTCCCGACGGCGTCGGCCAGGTCGGGGAAGACCTCCGCGACGATCGGCGCCAGCGCGGGGAACTCCAGCAGCTGCTCGCGCGCGAACGGTGGTGGCGGCGGCTCGTTGCGGGGCGGCGGGGCCGGTTCGGGGGCGCCGTCGAACGCCGCCACCTCCGCCTTGAGCAGGTCCCGGAACCGGGGGTCGGCGGCGACGTGGTCGAGCGGCCGACGCCTGTCCTTGCCGCTGCGATACCAGGAGGTCAGTGAGATCTCCCGTACCGGCTGGGCCAGCGGGACACCGTGCGCGCACAGTACATCGAGCGCGTTCAGGTCCGTCCAGCCGTCACCGACGACCAGGCCCTCGTCCTCCTCGACCAGGACGGGCGCGAGGAAGTCCAGCAGCCGCAGCCGGACCTTGGCGCTCCAGCCGCCCCACTCACGGCCGTAGGTCTCACCCACCCAGCGGGTCGCCGAGGACTCCGGCCACAGGACGCCGCCGCGCAGCCGCGCGGCGACCGCGGTGTCCGCCAGCAGCGGCTCCAGCAGGTCGTGCCAGGCGAGGATCTCCATCTGGAGACGGGACCCGAACAGCACACGCAGGCACCAGTCGTCGCTCCGCGCCAGGTGCACGAAGGCCCTGCGCTTGCCCTTGAACGCCGCGTCCGGCAGATCGTGCAGCCCGCCCTGCCGCTTGATGATGTCGGCCAGGTCGCGGGCGTCGTGCTCCACCCCGTCGCGCCCGGCGGCGGCGGCGAACTCCCGCAGCGTCTTGAACCGCGGCGCGCCGGTCATCCGGTGCAGGGCGATCTCCCGGAACGCCTCGTGCGCGGCTTCGGGGCCCTCGCGGTCGGCCAGCGCGCGGGCGAACTCCTCGGCGTCGGCCATGCCCGCGCGGACGAGGGCGTGCCACAGCGCGGGGTCCTCCCGCAGCCGCCCGGCGGGCGGGGCCGCCAGCGCCCCGCACCTGCGGACGAGGGCGTTGCCCGAAGCGCCGGGCACGGCCGGGTCCCCGAAGACCGACATCGCCTCCACCCAGAACGCGGGCGCGTGCGAGGCGGGAAGACCACCGCCCGCGGCGTGCCGGCGCAGCTTCTCGAACGCGGTCTGCGGGTTCCCGGCGGCGGCGCGGCGGGCCTCGTTCAGCGACTTGAGGCCGGAGAGCGCGGCGCCGGCGGAGTCCGGATCGTGGACCAGCGCCCAGGCGGGATAGCCGAGCAGCGGATGGCGGGCGGCGGCCAGCAGCGCCGGGCCCGGCTCCGCCGGCGGGCAGCCCAGGCTCCCGGCCAGCAGGTCCGCGCCGGCCGCCTCCGTGTCGGACAGGAGGCGGATGACCGGACGGCCGCCGAGCGCGGGGTGGTGGTGGACGCGCGCCCGCACGGCCTGCTCGGCCGGGTGGCCGGGGGCGTCCAGGCCCTCCGCGGTGTCCGGGCCGACGAGGGCCAGGGCGTTGCGCAGCTGCCAGGCGCGCACCCAGTCGAACCGCGCGGCCAGCTGCGGTTCCTGCGGCCGCCACGGGTACCCGTTGCTGTCGAGCTGGACGCTCCAGAGCCGCAGGCCGTGCTCGCGGGCGACGCGTCCGGCGGCCTCCAGGTCGGGGATGTCCTGGTGGTGGGCGAACACCAGGTGCTCGTCGCCGATCCGCCCGATGACGCCGTCGAGGGCCAGCACTTCGGTGTGCTCCTCGCCGAGCCCGGTGAGGAGGCCTGCCACGGTGACGGGGGAGCCGGGCGCGCCGTCGCGGGTGCCGACGACCGTGCCGCGCAGGACCTGCCGCCACGCCGGGTCGGGCCAGAGCCTGCGCAGCACGGCGGCGGGGACCGCCGCCGAGTGCGCGATCCAGCGGCGGGCCGTACGGCGGCAGTCCAGCTCGTGCTCGGCGAGCCAGGCCGCGATGTCCTCCGGGAGTTCGCCGGGCCCGTGCTCGGGCGGTTCAGGGGAGCTCTGCATGCCGCACATCCTGGCGCCGCCCTCCGACGAAACGGGCGCCGTATTAGTAATCGGAGCGTGAGGGACATTTCACGGAACGGCATGGCGCCCGCGCGAGTCCAACCCCCAGGGGGTTCCATGATCGGGTACGCCCGTTCCCCCGCACTCGCGACCTTGACCATCCGCCGCCGAGCAACGATCGGGACCATGGATTCTTTCAGCGCAGCATTGACCGAAGCCGCCTCGCCCCACGCCGCGTGGGCGGCCGAACGCGTGGACCGTTACAACGCCCACCTCCGGGGGAAGCCCTTCGGCCGGGACATCGCCCGGGGCCTGGTGCACGTCGAGGACCGCGCCGTCCCCGCCGGACTGCTCGGCACCTACGCTGAGGACCGCACTTTCAAGTGGGGGTGGGCCTACGGCGACCCGCCCGGCGCGCCCGACGTCGTGCACGCCCAGCGCCTGCGGGAGATCGGCCTGCGCCTGGCCGTGCCCGAACTGACCGAGCCGCTGGTCGACCTGAACGGCTTCTCCGATCCCCGGCTCGCGGCCGAGCGGCTCGCGATCCTGGCCCTCGGGCTGCTGGGCGCCGGCGGGCTGGTCAGGCACGGCCACGGCGGCCGTGCGGTCACGTTCCTCATCAGCGACGACCCGGGCATCGAGGCGGCGGGACCGGAGCCGTCCATGATCGAAACCTGGCTGCGGGACGGCGCCGCGCTGTTCTCCGACCATGGACCGGGACCCGGCGCCGCCGTGGTGCGCGGCTATGCCGAACGCCATGACCTGCCCGTCCGGACGACGGCGGACGGTGTGGAGACGGGCGGTGTGGAGGCGGGCGGGGTGGAGTTCGACCTCCCCGGCGGCGGGCGCGTGCTGGCCCGGATCGGCGGCGGCGACCGGCTCGACAAGGTCGAGGTGACCGTGCCGGACGGCGACGTGCCTCCGCCGAGGGAACGCTACGCCCGCATCGTCGAACTCGAAGCGGACCAGCCGCTGCCCGACGGGCTGCTCAATGCCGCCGCCCCGGCCGTGCTCGGCGCTTTCCACGCGCAGTTCGCGCTGTGGGACCTGCTGAAGGAGAAGGGGTGGCGCGGAGACCCGGCGCCGGAGTGGGACCCTGCCGCAGGGAGGCTGCGCTTCGGCGACGTCCTGGACGTGGCGGCCCGCGCGATCGGCGGCCTCGACAGGGACTCCCACACCTGGGAATGGGCCGGCGACGACGCGGATGCGACCGGGTGGATCCGTTCGGTCGCGCGCGAGCACGGCGCCGGCCATCTGGCGGAGGACGTCGTGGAATTGGGCGACGGGCCCCGCTGGCAGTGGGTGGCCGGATTCCTGGCGCGCTCGGCGGCTCGGCCGGAGGGAACGCGCGGGACCTGGACGGTCGCGGGAGGCTCTGGCGGAAACCTTGAGTTCGAGGTCGCCGTCACCGACCCGGCCGCGCCGGAATGGGGCTCGCTGGGGGTGCTGTGCGCGGCCGTCGAGTCGGCGGCCGACATCCTGCAACCGCTCGTCCCGCGCGAACACAGGTACGCGGTGATGCGGTCCATGGTTTACGGCCATTTCGAAAGGCTGGGGATGGTGCCCTTCCACGTCGGCGAGCCCGACATGTTCATGGGCAATATGGGGCTGTACGAGGTGCGCGTGATGATCGCCTACGACGGCACAGTGAACAGCGCGCATTGGGGGATGCAAGGGACTCTCGGGTGAGGCGTACGCGATCGATTCCGTACCGGTTCGGTCACGGGGACTCGCTGATGCCATCGCCTCGCGTTTAGGGTCACTGGTCCGTTTCCAAGCCCGAAGAGGTGTCGCTGATGGAACGGCGGAGCTGTCCCGGCTGCCGGAATCCGATCGCGGATCCCGGCCCGGCGTGCCTGACGTGCGGGCTGCCGTTGCAAGGGGAACTGGCCGATGGCCTGTGGCGCGTGCAGCGCGAGATACGGGAGGCCGAAGCGGCTCTGCGTGAACTGGACGCGCGGCGCGCACGACTGGCGGAGCAGCATGCGGATCTGCTGAGGCGGCTGCGCGAGGAGCAGCACGCGGCCCGCGTTCCTGCCCTTCCGTCCGCCGCCGCGCCGGCGGCGGACGGAAGGGCCGCTCCTGCGCCCCCGAACCCCGCCGTACCGCTGGCCGAGCCTGACACGCGGGGCCCGCGACGTGACCTTTCGCGTTACGCGGTACAGAACCTGTTGCTGCTCTTGGGCGGCCTGATGCTCGGCATAGCTGCGATCGTGTTCACGGTGGTGAGCTGGGGGCACCTGAGCATCCGCGCGGCGATCCTGGCCACCGTAACTGCGGGAACCCTGGCCTTCCCCTGGCTCCTTGTCAGGCGGCGGCTGCATTCCACGGCCGAAACGGTCGCCTATATCGGCCTCGTGTTCCTTCCCCTTACCGGTGTGGCGCTCGTTAATGCCTTCGCGGGGCGTTCCAATGCGCCCGACGAAATGAACCTGCCGGGCTCCGAGAACACAGGGCTGTGGGCCGCGGCAGCAGTGGCGGCCGCGATGGCGGCGGTCTGGGCGGGATACGCGCGGATCGCTCCGCTCAGATTGCCCGCCCCCACGGCACTGGCGCTCGCCCAGGCACCACTGCCGCTGGCGGCCTTGGCGCTTGGACCGACAGCGGCCGGCGTCGCGCTGGCCTTGGTGCTGACGGCCGCGTTCGACCTGGCCGTCTGGCTGCGGGCCGATGGCGTGCCCGAACGCGCGGTGGCCGCCACCGCCGGGCTCGTGGCCGGTGCGGGCGGTACCGTGACGGCGTTCGTGGCGTCCTTCCCGGCAGCGTCTCCGGAGGCGGCGCTACGAGTATCCGCTGTGCTCGTACCGGCCGCGCTTCTCACCGCAGCTTGTGGCTGGTTCCTGAAAGACGAGGTGTTGCGCGGCGTCGCTTCCTGCCTCGCGGGTGCTTCCGTTGTGGCCGCATGCGCCGCCCCTTTGCGCGAGGTCGTCCCAAGCTCCTGGGCCGTTACGACGTACACGGCGTCCGCGTGCCTGCTGCTGACGTGCATTGGCTGGACGCCTGAACGGCTGCGCCACGGAGTGGGGACGGCCGGTGCGGGCGCCCTCACGCTGACCGTCGTGTGGGTGACACCGCAGGTCCTGGTCACGGCCACGGCGCCGCTGACCGGGTCGGTCGATGCCGCCGTTTGGAACGCCGACGGGGCACTGCCCGCACTGGGGCTCGGCACCGATGAAGTCGCGCAGATCGCGTCCCCCGGTGCACCGTTCGTTCTTGGGGCGGCGTCCCTTGTCGCTTTGGCATTGCGTAAGCGGCTGCCGAGCGACCTTGCCGAGATCGTGCCTGAGCGTGTGCCGCGTGCCGTGGCGCTGGTGCTCGCTGCGTCGGCGGTGCTCGCCCTACCGGCGGCGGTGGACGCACCGTACGGAGTGGCGGTCACCGTGGTGCTCGGGCTGGCCACGGTGTTGCTCGCCATCGCCGCTTGGTCAAGGGACAGGGTGTTCGCGTCGGTGGCCATCGGCATGGGTGTGTATCTCGCGCTGCTGACGTTCATGTGGCCCATGGGGGACGCGCCCTTGTGGCCGGTGGCCGCCGCCGTCGTGACGGTGGCGTTCGTGGGTCTGGCGGGACCCGCCCGTACGCCGGTCGCACGGGCGGTGTTGGCAGCGGGCGCGGTGCTCAGCAGCGGAGCGCTCCTCCTCGTGTTGTGGGACACGACCGGGTGGACGCCTCTGGTGCTGCCGTTCGTGCTTCTGGGCGTACGGCTCGTCGCGATGGTCGTCGTACGACTGACGCGTGGCCGCCCGCGCGCGCTTGCCCATGTCGCCGCGCTCGCCGTTTCCTCGGTGGTGGTGTCTCTGCTGGCGGTCGGAATCGCCACCGGCTGGACGCTGGTGGAGGGCACGGACTCGCATTGGCCGGGTGTGCTCGCACTTACTCTGGCCATCACCGCGCTCATGGGCGCCGCCTCGGCCTACACGCTGCGGCGGTTCAGGCTTCCGCGGGCCGGTTCGATCGGTGAGTCCTACGTCTTCGCAGTGCTGGCCCCACTCCCGCTGAGCGACGCGTTCTTTCCGGCGCTGTTCGGACCGTACGGGTGGCTCGCCAAAACATGGGCGGGCGCGGGCACAACGGAGAGCGCCCGTGACCTTCTGACGCCGGAGGCGGCCTGGACCGTACGGCCGATGCTCATGCCGGTCCTCGCGTTGGCGGCTCTCGCCGCAGTATGCGCGGCGGGCGTTCACCGTGGCCGGTGGGCTGCGCTCGGGGTCGCCCAGGTGGCCGTACCGGTCGTGCTTGCGCCTGTCCCGCTCGCCACCGACCTGCCCTACTGGGCGGCGTTGGCGTTCCTCGTCGTCCTGACGGCGGGCCTGGCGCTTTGGGCGGCCATGCACCGCACCGCCTCCGGGGGAACGGCCCTGTGGACGGCAACACTCGCCGTGTCCTGGTCCCTGGCAGACCAGACCGCCACGCTCGCGGTGCTCGCAGCCCTCGCGCTGGCGGGTGCGGTGTGCGCGCTCAGGGGCCGCGACTCGCCCGTCGCGTCCGTGGCGTCGGCGGTCACGACGCTGGCCGTCGGTGCCGAGGGAGCGGCGGCGGCGCTGGCCGCGGACCTGCCCGCGCACCACGCCGCGTTCGTGGTCCTTGCCATAGCCGCCCTTGCCGTTCGGGCCGGTGCGCTCCTCGAGGAGCGCCACCACTGGATCGCGCAAGCGCTCAATGCGGCCGCGCTGCTGCTCTGGTGCGGGGCGCTCAGCATGACGCTCACACACATGAACCAGTTGACCCTCGTCCTGGCACTGGGCGGACTGACAGCGGTGATGGCGGCGGCACGCCTGCGGGGCCAGGCGCGCATGGCGGTGCTCGTCTACGCCTGGCTAGCCGAGGGGCTCGCGCTACTGCTGCACCTGCGTCTACTGCTCCGGGCCGTGCTCAAGCCCTACGCGTGGGTCGGCGATCCTTGGTCTGAGGCCAGTGACTCGCTGCTGGGCGCAGTTCTTCCCTTGGGCGCAGCCATGGCCGCAGCCGCGACGGCAGGGATCGCCGCCCTGACGGCCATCGCAAGCGCCCGCCTCCTGAGAGGGGCACGAGGCGCGTACAAAGCCGGAGTCTTGGCGGTGCCCCCGGCCGTCCTCGTGGTGCCCGTGACGGCGGACCTTCCTTACGCGGCAGGGCTGGCCTTGGTATGCGTGCTGGCGACAGCACTTGCAATACGCGCCTCACTGCCGCGCGCCGCGGACTGGTACGCGGGCGGCATGGCTCTCTGGCTGACCACCCTCGCCGTTGCCTGGTCCCTGCTGATGCCCCTGCCGACGCTCGTCGTTGCGGGAGGCATCGCCGTGCTGGCGACGGGTTGCGGCTTGACCGCGCGCAATGAGGAGATGCGGTGCGGGGCGTCGGCGTTCGCGGTCCTGGCCGCGGGCGGTCTCGTGGCCGCCGTCGTTCTCGCGGGCGGCTTCCGGGTCGAACTCGCAGGGCTCGCCATGCTCGCGGCCGTGGCGGCACCGACCGCGCTCGGGGCTTGGGAGATCGGCCACCGGCGCCGCGGGGCCGCACTCGCCGTGGAGTTCGCGGGCTACGCAGTGGCCGTGATCGGCGTCGGCTTGGCGTGTGCAAGCGTTTCGTACGCCGTCCTGGCCCTGGCGTGCGCGGGAGTTCTCTTCCTGACGATCGCCTTCCGCGAGGACCGGCGCCGCCCCGCGCTAGGGGTCGGCGTGGTGCTGGTGCATCTCGCGTTGTGGCTCTGGCTCGCCGACCAGATGGTGGAGGCTCCGGAGGCGTACACGACAACGGTCAGCCTCCTCGGCCTGGCCGGCGGCTGGTGGCTGAGGCGCCGCGACGACCGCCGCTCCTCCTGGACCGCGTACGCGCCCGCGCTGACGCTGACGCTCGTGCCCAGCCTGGTCGTGGCCTGGAACGACGACGGCCTGGTACGCCCGCTGCTGCTGGGACTCGTCGCGTTCGCCGTGACCCTGGCCGGGGCGTGGGCCCGGCTGCAGGCCCTGCTGCTGTTCGGCGGGGCCGTCCTGGTGGTGAACGCCGCTCACGAGCTGTACCCGGCGCTGGCCGACCTCGTCGGAGACGGCCCGCGCTGGCTGCCGATCGCGCTGACCGGCGCCGCCCTGCTGTTCACAGGTGCCACCTACGAGCACCGCCTGCGCGACTTCCGCCGCGTCCGGAGGTCCATCGCCGGTATGAGGTGAACGCGAGCGGCACCCGATCGCCCGCGGGGCCGGGGGCGACGGCGCGGTGTCTGGGCCTTTTGCCCAGCTAAGGGCGTTACCATCTGCCCGGTCCCCGCGGGACCATTCCATGGTTTCACGCGATCGGCGGCACGTAACCCCCTGTTTGACAATGGTCCGGCCAGTGCGTCACCTGGCCGGTGAGGGCGCGCCGGGGACGCATCGCCGGCGGTGATCGCCCGGCAGGTGGGGTACGTGTCGGACTACGCGCTCGCCAACGCGTTCAAGCGCGAGTACGGGATCGCGCCCGGCCGGCATCGCGCCGCTCCGATGAGTTCCGGCGCCGATCCCGGTCTGCCTGGTGGAGACGCGGGATCCGATCCGGAGCGAAAGGCGCAGTGACGATGTTGCTCGACGGCAAGAACGCGGTGATCTACGGCGGTGGCGGGATGATCGGCGGGGCGGTGGCCCGGGCCTTCGCGGGCGAGGGCGCGACGGTGCACCTGGCCGGCCGCACGCCGGGGGGCCTTGAGGCGGTCGCGGCGGAGATCCGGGCGGCGGGCGGCACGGCCCGTACCGCCGTGCTGGACGCCCTGGACGCCCGGCAGGTGGACGAGCACGCCGACGCGGTCGCGGCCGAGGCGGGCGGGATCGACATCTCGTTCAACCTGATCTCGCACGGTGACGTGCAGGGCACCCCGATGATCGAGATGTCGCCGGAGGACTACGAGCGGCCGGTGGTGACCGCGCTGCGCACGAACTTCCTCACCGCGCGGGCGGCGGGCCGCCACATGAAGCGGCAGGGGGCGGGGGTGATCCTGTTCTTCGGCGGGTCGGGGGATCCGATGCGCGATTACAGCATCGGCGGCCTGCAGGTGGCGTTCGAGGTGCTGGAGTCGATGCGCCGGCAGCTGGCCGCCGAGCTGGGGGCGCACGGCGTGCGCACGGTCACGCTGCGGACCGGTGGCGTGCCCGAGAGCATCCCGAAGGATTTCGAGGGCCGCGCGGCACTCGAGGAGAGCCTGGAGGAGATGACGATGCTCGGCCGCACGGCGACGCTGGCGGACGTGGGGAACGTGGCGGCGTTCGTCGCCTCGGACCGGGCCCGCACCATGACCGCCGCCACGGTCAACGTCAGCTGCGGGGCACTGGTCGACTGACCCGGCCGGCGGGGCGTCCGGCGAGCAGGCCGACGACGGGGGCGAAGGCCTCCATGTCCCGGTCGGAGACCAGGTAGTAGGTGAAGCCGTAGCGGTCGCGGCGGGCGGCCATCTGCTCGGCGATGTGCTCGGGCGGGCCGACGAACTGCGAGGGCATCTCCAGCACGAGGTCGGTGGACGAGGTGCCCCATCCGCGCAGGACCGCGACGCGGGCGGCGGCCGCGCGCAGGTCCGGGCCGAAGGTCGGCGACACGAGCATGCTCAGCTCGACGCCGTCCCGCCCGGCCTCGTGCGCGGCCTCGCGGACGTGCGCGACCTTGCGGGCGATGGTGTCCGGCATCCGCTCGGAGATCTCGGCTGAGATGGTCCCGTCGGGCAGTGCGCGCGGCAGGACGCCCGCGATGTCGGCGTGCCGGCCGGCGATGCGGAGCATCCGGCGGCTGCCGGCGCCGACGAGGAGCGGGGGCGCCTGCGCGGGCCTGGGGAAGACGGTCAGATCGCGGACTTGGTAGTGCTCGCCGGTGAACGTCGCGGTCCCGCCGCCGAGGAGGTTTTTCAGGACGCGCAGCGATTCCTCCAGGCGGCCGACGCGGACGCCCGGCGCGTCGAACGGGATCCCGGCCCGCCCGTACTCCTCGCGCAGCCAGCCCGCGCCGATGCCGAGCTCGAAGCGTCCGCCCGACACGTGGTCGAGGGTGGCGGCCTCCTTGGCCAGGACGACCGGGTGCCGGTGGTCGTTGGCCAGGACCAGCGTCCCGACCCGGAGCGTGCGGGTGGCGAGGGCGGCGGCGGTGAGCGCGATCATCGGTGCGAGCTGGTCGCCGAACGGCTCGGTGACGAAGTGGTCCCGCAGTGTGAGCGTCGAGTACCCGAGCTCCTCCGCGCGCACCGCCAGGGCGGTCAGCTGCTCCATGGTGCGGGCCGACTCGCCCACGACCCCGAACCGGAACGGCCGCCCGTTCCCCGCGTCGTCTTCTGCACTCATGCGGGCCAGCTTCCCGGAGCGTCGCCGCCCGTGCTGGCGGGAATCCGACGTCGCGTTCTTTCGTCAGGTGGCCTTGACGTCAGGGCGTCCTGACGAGAAGATGGCGGCATGTCACCCGAAGAGCTGGACACCGCCCTCACGCTGCGGACCGCGCTCGCCCGCTACGAGGAGTTGCGCGCCCGCGACCTGTTCGAGGACGAGGAGCACGAGCCGCTGAGCCGCACCGAGGCGCTGGAGATGATCGCACTGGGCGAGGTGATCGCCCGCAAGGCCAGGAACGGCCGCCAGCTCGCGGTCCGGACGGCCCGCGAGCGGGGCGCCTCGTGGTCGCAGATCGGGCGGGCGCTGGGCACCAGCAAGCAGACCGCCTGGGAGACCCACAACCGCTGGATCGACCAGCAGGCCGAGCAGCGCCGCGACGCGGGCCACTGGGGCCTGGACGAAGCCGAGGTCGCCCGTGAACGCAAGCTGGCGGGCCGTCCCGACTAGGAGGCAGGGAAGGTGCTGTTCCGCTGAGGTCAGGAGGGCGCGATGCCGGCCGTGCGGTACTCCTCGTACAGGGCGAACAGCTCGCTCACCGGGACGGGCCTGCGGTCGGCCGCGGCGATCTCCTCGGCGCCGTCCAGCGTGGGGAGCGGCGGGTAGAAGCTCATGCCCTGGTCGTGGCGGAGGGCCGCGACGTCGTCCGCCCAGCCGGGCCAGCGGAGCGTCCAGTAGAAGTCGGTGAGGTTGCCGAGGATGAGGAAGCGCAGCCACATGCTGTGGCCGAAGACCCGCTTGGGGGTCTCCAGCAGCTTCCACTCCAGGTTCTCGGGCTGGAAGTAGCACATCTGGCCGGGCTCGCCGGGGCGCCCGTCCGCGCCGGGATCGGAGCCGTTGATCTCGAACCGGCCGCCGAGCACGTCGTACCCGACCAGCAGTGCGGGCGCCGGGCGGCGGCGTTCGGCGAGGGCGGGGTTGGCCTCGGCCAGGCTCGGCAGGCCCAACTCGGGAGAGCCGCCGCCGAGCACCCGGACCCAGCCGTTGTCGACCAGCACGCCGCCGGTGTGCAGGGCCAGCGCGCCCAGGAAGGAGCCCGCGCTGACCTGCATCCGGTGCAGCGCCTTCTCGCCCGCCTCGGGTGCCACGGGCAGGATCTCGGCCGTCTGGTGCCCGTCGGCACGGCCCAGCAGCTCCTGCAGCTCGGGCCAGGCGGGATCGGCGACGTCCTTGAGGTCGGCGATCGAACGGAGATCGCTCACGGTCGTGCGTCCTCCCATCGGTACGGGCCGGCGCCGGAAAGCCGGGCGGATCGGGGTGATTCGCGCGATCTTGCCAGATCATCGCGGGTGCGGGAGGGCGAATCGGGCAAGTCGGCGCCGGGCGGGGCGGGGAGCGGGAGGTCGCGCCGGGGTCCGGACCGGGCCGGGTGAGCAGGCTCACTCCGGCCGGGGTCCTTGACGGCCCCACCCCTTTCGCCTTGAGTTAGGTTCACCTAAGTTAGGTCTCCCTAAGTAGCAATGGCCCGGACGGGACGGCGATTCGCGTCCCGAGTGGAGGAACCGCATGGACCGTCCTCTGATCCCCGGCACGGTCGCCCTCGTGACCGGGGCGGCGCGCGGCGCCGGCGCCGACATCGCCCGCGCGCTCGCCGCCGCGGGAGCGCACGTCGTCGTGCTTGACCGGGACGCGGCCGGCGCCGGCGCGGCCGCCGCCGCGCTCGGGCCGCGCCGCGCGCTGGCCTGCCCCGCCGACGTGTTCGACGGGGACGCGGTCGAGGACGGCGTCGAGCGCGCCGAACGCGAGCTCGGCCCGATCGGCGTCCTGGTCAACGTCGCCGGGATCGTGCGCCCCGGCCCGCCCCCCGGCGCGCTGTGCGAGGACGGCTGGGCCGACGCCTTCGCGGTGAACGCGACCGGCGTGTTCCTGGTCTCCCGGGCCGTCGCGCGCCGCATGGTGCCGCGCCGCTCGGGCTGGATCCTGACTGTCGCCTCGGACACCGCCGTCCAGGTGCCGCGCCCGCGGCTGTCGGTCCGCGCCGCGTCCGGGGCGACGGCCGTGCAGTTCACCCGCTGCCTGGGGCGCGAGCTGGCGGAGTTCGGCGTCCGCTGCGAGGTGGTCGCGCCGGACGCCGCCGGGACGGCGTTGACCGCGCTCACCCGCCTGCGCGGCGTGGCCTGAGAAGCCGGGGTGCCGTGCTGCGGATCAGCGCGGGCCCGCGATGCCGTGCGGTTCCTTGGCGTCCGCGGCCGGTTCGAGGGCTTCGAGCCGCTCGGCGATGATGTCGTTTCCCGCCGCGGCCCACAGCACGCCGTAGAAGACGACCCCCGCCATGCCGAGGCCGGTCCGGTCGGCGGCGTCGCGGGGACGGTCCAGGACATGGTGCACGGCGCGGTCGCCCGTGACCCGCCGCTCGATGAACGGGTAGGCCGCGACCGCGGTCAGGAAGACGGCGACGACCAGCAGCGGGACGATGACGCCCAGCGCGCGGCTTGCCTTCGACGGTCTTCTGGGTGCTGAGGCCGCGGCGGAAGTCGGTGTGCTTCTGCATCCACGGCAGCACGATCGCGTGCAGCGGGATCAGTGCCAGCATCAGGCCGGGCAACCACGAGCACGTGCAGGATGTAGAGGCGCGGCACCAGGGCGGTTCCGGGGAACTCGCCGTCGAGGAGCAGGAAGCTCGCGTACGAGCTGCTCATTCGGAGGCGATGAACGCCTCGGCGCGGCGGAACAGGCCGAGGGTGATGGAGTGCAGCAGGTCGCCGGTCTCCTTCGCCGCCTTGCCCGCGAACGCACGGGCGTGCGTGCCCTCCAGCACGATGCCGAGCTTGAAGCAGGCCAGCACCGCGTACCAGATGATCGACGACAGGTCGCGGCCGGCGGTCGCGTCCTCGCGTGCGGCGTAGGCGGTGACCAGCTCGCCCGGCCCGGGCAGGCCTCCCGCGGCGCCCAGCGGCCCGGCCAGCGCCGCGCTCTCGTCGCCGTGGTGGGGCCAGGTGGCCAGCAGCCAGCCCAGGTCGAGCAGCGGGTCGCCGATCGTGCACATCTCCCAGTCCACGATCGCCGCGACGTCCGGGCCGTCCAGGGCGAACATCAGGTTGGCCAGGTGGTAGTCGCCGTGCATGATGCCCGGCCGCCAGAGGGCGGGGCGGTTGGCCTCCAGCCAGGTCGCCACCTTGTGCAGGCCGGGGATCTCGGGGCCGGGGTAGCCGTTCAGGGAGCCGTACCCCTCCAGTTCCGACATCCAGCGGCCGACCTGGCGCTCCAGGAACCCCTCGGGCCTGCCGAAGTCCGCCAGCCCCACCGCCTCGTGGTCGACGGCGGCCAGCGCCGACAGGGCCCTGGCGGCGTTCAGCCCCATCGCGTGCCGGATCGCCGGGTCGGAGGCGTGCGGCTCGGGGAGGGCGACCGAGGCGTTGAACCCCTCCACCGGGGTCATGAGGTAGAAGACCGCGCCGTGCATGACGTTCTCGTCGGTGCAGGCGGCGATCACGCGCGGGGCGGGCACGTCGGTGCCGTCCAGGGCCGTCAGCACCCGCGCCTCGCGCCGCAGCACGTCGTTGGTGCGGGTGCGCAGGTGGCGGGGGCCGCGGCGCAGCACGTAGCCGCGGCCCCCGCGGCGGAACCCGATCAGCACGTTCTGCGTGCCGCCGCCGAGCGGCTCGACCTCCTCGACCGGGCCGCCGGGCAGCTCCTGCTCGGCCATCCAGGCGTCGAGCACGGCGAAGTCCACGAGCGCGCGCTCGATGTTCCCGGGCTGCTGCACGGTGGTTCCTCCTTAGAGAGGGCCCGGCGAGGGCCCGCGGGCGGGTGGGCGCGACGGCGCCGCCCTCGTTGCGGAGAGTAACAGTCATGCACTTGCATTAGACATTGAGATGGGCGCATTATCGGTCGGGACGCGACCAGCGACGCCCGCGACGCCGAGGAGGCCGGGATGGCTTGGGACTTCGAGACCGACACCGAGTACCAGGAACTGCTCGACTGGGCCGACGCCTTCGTCCGGGACGAGGTCGAGCCCCTCGACCTGGTGCTCGGCGACCCCTACGACAAGGCCGACCCGAGCTTCAGGCGACTGGTCCGCCCTTTGCAGCGGCAGGTCAGGGAACGCGGCCTGTGGGCCTGCCACCTCGGCCCCGACCTCGGCGGCCAGGGCTACGGCCAGGTCAGGCTGGCCCTGCTGAACGAGATCCTGGGCCGCTCCCGGTTCGCGCCCTCGGTGTTCGGCTGCCAGGCCCCCGACTCCGGCAACGCCGAGATCATCGCCCACTTCGGCACCGAGGAGCAGAAGAAGCGCTACCTCGCGCCGCTGCTGGACGGCGAGATCTCCTCCTCGTACTCGATGACCGAGCCGCACGGCGGCGCCGACCCCACGCTGTTCACCACCCGCGCCGAACGCGACGGCGACGGCTGGGTCGTCAACGGCGAGAAATGGTTCTCCTCCAACGCCAGGCACGCCGCCTTCGTCATCGTGATGGCGGTGACCGACCCCGACGTGAGCGCGTACGAGGGCATGTCCATGTTCATCGTGCCCGCCGGGACGCCGGGGCTGACCATCGTCCGCAACGTCGGCGTCGGCGGCGAGCGCGAGGGCTCGCACGGCTACCTGCGCTACGAGGACGTCCGGGTGCCCGCCGATAACCTGCTCGGCGAGGAGGGCGGCGCGTTCGCCATCGCCCAGACCCGGCTCGGCGGCGGCCGCATCCACCACGCCATGCGCACGATCGCCCAGGTGCGCAAGGCGTTCGACATGATGTGCGAGCGCGCGGTGTCGCGGCAGACCAGGTACGGGCCGCTGGCCAAGCTCCAGATGACCCAGGAGAAGATCGCCGACAGCTGGATCGAGATCGAGCAGTTCCGGCTGCTGGTGCTGCACACCGCCTGGCTCATCGACAAACACCAGGACTACCGCAAGGTCCGCAAGGACATCGCCGCCGTCAAGGCCGCCATGCCCAAGGTGTTCCACGACGTCGTCCAGCGGGCCATGCACCTGCACGGCGCGCTGGGCGTCTCGGGCGAGATGCCGTTCGCGAAGATGCTGCTGGGCGCGCAGGCGATGGGCATCGCCGACGGCCCCACCGAGGTCCACAAGATCACGGTGGCCCGGCGGCTTCTGCGAGACTACGAACCGGTCGAGGGGCTGTGGCCCAGCGGCCACCTGCCCACCCGCCGCGAGGCGGCCCGTGAACGCTACGCCGCCGCCCTGGAACACGCCCTAGGGAACGAGTGACCGACACGCCCGCCGGCCCGGCGGCGCCCGCCCCGACCCGCGAGCGCCTGCTGGACGCCGCACAGCGCCTGTACGCCCGGCGCGGCCTGGACGCCGTCAGCCTCCGCGAGATCAACCAGGCCGCGGGGGCGCGCAACGCCACCGCCGTCCAGTACCACTTCCGCGACCGGGCCGGGATCGTCCGCGCGATCATCGCCCGGCACCGCCCCGACGTCGAGGCGCGGCGGCACGCCTTGCTGGACGCCTACGAGTCGGCGGGCCGCGACGACATGCGGGCGCTGGCGGCGGCGCTGGTACGGCCCCTGGCCGCCCGGCTGGCCGACGAGGGCGGCCGCGACTTCCTGCAGATCTGGGCGGCCGTCCTCAACCGTCCCGACCCGACCCCCTCCACGGAGGCGCTGGAGGACCCCTCCGACAGCGTCTACCGGTGGCGGATGCTGGTGCAGCCGCTGCTGGAGGAGGACGCGGCACGCCTGCACCGGCGCTTCACCGCGCTCCTGTACGCCTCGATCGAACTGGGCCGCCGCGCCCGCTCCGGGCCGCGCACCGACGACCGGTTGTTCACCAGCTACCTGATCGACGTCGTCACCGCGATCCTGGGCGCCCCGGTGGCGGAGGAGACCCGCCGCCTGGCCGCCGAACGCGACGCCGCCCGCGGCACGGGCTGACCGGCACACGTCTCGGCCGCGGCACGCCTGGACACCCCGAAATTGGGCGGAGACGTCCGGGTTCGCGGTGCTACGGTGCGGGAGCCGGCCGCGGGACTCCGGTGCGACTTCCGTAACTCGTTCTATGAAAACGATGATTCGCCGTTCGCGCCCCCACTCCCCGGCCGGCACCCGGGGTCTTCCGACGGGCGGGGCGGGATGAGCGAGTCGATGGGCGACCTGGTCGCCTGCGAGGACGTGCTGATGTTCGTCAACGCCGCCATCACCTCCACCGGCCAGCGCGAGTTCCACCACTACGCGGGCGACCAGCGGCTCTCGCTTGCCTTCCTGCACGAGTACATGCTGGCCAACTACCGCGAGCTGTACGCGGCGGCGCTCGCGCTGAACATCAACGACCACAACGCGGTGCTGATCGTCCGCAACCTGCTCGTGTACGCCTCGGAGGTCCCCCTCGAGCGGCGCCGCGCCGAGGGGCGGCTGATCGCGGCCCGGCTGCGGCTGCTGCCGCCGCAGCGGGTGCTGCGGATGTTCCGCGACCTGCGCCAGGTCGGACTGAACAACCGCCGCACCCGCGCCATCATCCAGGAGTGGATGGCCTCCCGTCCCGACCCCGCCTTCGACGCCGTCAAGTACCGCGGCGTGGTCAAGGATGTGGTCCGGCACGCCCACCTGTCCCCTCCAGGCGGGGGCGTCACCCGCGGTGAGCTGGGCGCTTTCCTGTTCGCGCCGCACAGCCGCCGCGCGTTCCGCACGCCGATGTTCGAGACCTGGCGACGCGCGCACTACGAGCAGGCCGCCCTGTACGACCTGCCCTACACGGTCGCCGAGGGCTTCGCGGCCAAGCACGGCATCCCCAGGAAGGTGTTCCTCGAGCGCATCGAGCCGCGCATGACCCGCCTCGAACGCCTGCGCCTCCAGGAGAGCGCCCGCGGGCACAAGGCCGGTGCCGTCGCCGCGGATCTGTCGGGCATGCCGCTGACCAGGCTCGCCACCTACGTGCTCTCGCTGTCCCTGGACGACCGGGTCGAGCGCCGCGACGAGCTCACCGGCGCCCTGCGCGCCGCCGCGCTCCGCGCCGCCGGTTCCCTGGCGGGCCGGTGGGGGCGCGTCACCGCCGTGCTGGACGACAGCTTCTCCACCACCGGCTCCGGGCAGAAGCGCCGCCGCCCACTCGCCGTGGCGCTGGCCTGCCACCACCTCCTGCGGGCACTCGCCTCCGACTACACCCCGCTGTGGCTCTCGGGACGCGCCGACGAGCTGCTGCTGTACCCGTTCGGGCCCTCGCCCCTCGGCGAACGGATCCTGGACGCCCTCGACACCGGCCCCGAGCGCCTGGTCGTCGTCTCCGACGGCTGGGACAACGCTCCGCCGGGCCTGGCCGCCGAGGTCCTGCGGGTCTGGCGCACCCGGCTCGACCCGCACCGCCGCGTGGCGATCACCCATCTGAACCCGGTGTACGACGCCGACGACTTCGACGTGCGGCGGCTCGCGCCCACGGTCCCCACCGCCGGCATCCGGGACGCCGAGGACCTGCCCACCCTCGTCGAACTGGCCCGTTTCGCCGAGGGCCGGGTCGGGCTCGACGACATCCGCGCGTACCTTGACGAGCGGGTCGCGCTCTTCACCGGGAGCGGCCGGTGAAGCCGCTGACTCTCGCGGGGCTGACCACCCGTCCCGCGCAGACCTGGGGGTCGGTGCGGCTCGTCCCGCTGGTCCGCCGGGCGCCGGTGCCCGATCTGCGGCTGCACCGCCGCGTCTACGACGAGCCCTCGGTCGTCGACGTGGGCGACGGCACCGTCTACACCTCGTTCATCCCGCACGCCTTCGTCGCGACCTGGACGGACACCGACGGGCCCGCCGCCGCGTACGGCACCCGGCTGCTGGAGAAGGACGACGCCGGGCTCGTCTCGCGGAACCTGCCGATCAAGGTCCGGCGGCGGATGGCGCGCCGCGTCGCCAAGGACCGGCTGCGCTTCCTGCCCCTGCACCTGGCCGTCGAGGGCTACCTGGCGCTGCACTTCGGCGGCCCCGAGATCGCCTGGGAGGAATGGTCGCAGCGGGCCCTGCGCGGCGGCCTGTCGCCCCGTTCCGAGCGGACCTACCTGGGCCTGGCCGTCCAGGGGCTGGAGGACGCGCTGGGGATCTTCGAGGTGCACCCCGGCCAGTGCGGCGTCATGGTGTACGTCGCCGACGCGCTCGCCGCCGCCTTCGTGGTCCCGCACCCCGACGACTACCGGGCCCTGCACGCCACCCTCGTGGAGGACCTCTTCGGGGAGACGATCTACCAGTACGGGCTGCTCAACCTGCCCGCCGCCGACATGGACGTGCGGATCGACGGCACGCGGGTGCGCTCCCTGGCGGACCTGCGGGCCCAGGCGGGCCGGCGGCAGGCCGAATGGGCGGCGTTCCACGACGAGGTCATGGCCGGCGAGCTTTTCGACCCGGACGGCACATACCAGGCCGTCCAGCACCTCAACCGCTTCGAGCTGGGCCGTTTCCTGCCCTCCTTCTCGCTCCGCCGCGAGAACCACATCGGCGAGGCCATCACCGACAAGAGGGGCAGGGTCGCCTACCTCAAGTCGTTCCGGCTGTCGGACGGCCAGGTCCGCCGCGGCTACCTGCTCACCCGGCTGGCCGCGCACGGCTGGAACCTGGAGGAGGCCGCGACCGCCCTGGGCACCAACGCCGCCGGTCTGGGAATGCGCCTGGAACGCGCGGGCTTCGGCTACCTGCTGTGCCAGGACGTGCTGGACCACTACCGTGCCCAGCACCGCCGCGGCACAGCGCCGGAAAAGCGCTGAGAGCCCGCTAGGGGCGCAGGCCGGCGAAGAGGTCGTCCTCGTGGTCGGGGGCGTCGACGCGGCAGAAGTGGCGGATGAACAGTTCGCTGCCCAGCATCATCCGCTGCGCCTCGTCCGGGAGGCGCAGGAAGAAAATGTTCTCGCTCTGGCTCGCGTGCGCCTCCATCGCCTTGATCTTGCGTCCGACATGGGCCGAGACGTCCAGCACGCTGGTGATCACCTCGTCCGGGACGCCGAAGTCCTCCGGAAGCTCGGACATGTCCACGTCCATGCCGGACTCCTTGAAATACTCGAACATCTGCTGCACGCCCGAGCGCGTGATGGCCGTGTAGTAGAGCTTGTCGGGGATCCCGGTCGACTCGGCCGCGGCGACCGCGACCCGGTGGGCCTGGATGTGGTCGGGATGCCCGTAGCCGCCGGTCTCGTCATAGGTGACCACGACCTGCGGGCGGTAGTGCTCCATCAACTCCGCGAGCCGCTTGGCGGCCGTCTCCACCGGCACGTTGGCGAACGCCTCCGGGTGCCCGTTGGTGTCCCAGCCGACCATCCCCGAGTCGCGGTGGCCGAGCAGCTCGACATGGCCGATGCGCAGCAGGTCCGCCGACTCCCGCAGCTCCGCCAGCCGCCGCCGCGCCACCTCGTCGGCGTCATGCCCCGGCTCGGTCGGTTTCAGCCCGCCCGCGTCATCGCCGGCCTCGCCGTTCGTGCAGGTCACCAGGACGGTGCGGATGCCCTCTTCCGCGCAGCGGGCCAGGAGCCCGCCCGTGGTGAGGACCTCGTCATCGGGGTGCGCGTGCACCGCCATCAGGGTGAGCTGGGACTCCATCGAATCTCCTCATCGATTAGCAGGCCCCCACTTTATTGCTCGCGACCGGTCCCTCGACCGATCTTGATCAGGTCTGCGAGGACGCCTCGACCGCGGACAGGTCGGCGGCGGTGAGGGGATGCGCCGGGGCCTCGAAGGGGAACAGCGAGGTGGCCTCCAGCCCGTCCACCACCAGCAGCTCTCCCGGCCGGAGCGGCCGCCAGTCCGGATCGTCGTCCATCCGCTCGCTGGCGACGACGTAGGCGGGGGTGCGCCGCCGGCCGTTGGCCGACTCCAGATCCAGGCTCCCGAGCTCGTGCGCGGACGCCAGATGCCGGCCGGCGCCGCTCAGCTCCGGCTCCAGGACCCACAGCTCGTTCGGGTCCGGATAGCGCAGCGCCCACAGCCGGCGCGGCTCCGCCAGCAGGACGTTCAGCGAGTAGACCGGCAGCTCGGAGGTGATCCGGCGCACCGCCGAGATCAGGCCCGCGGTCGTGTCGCCGCGCCGCCGGATCTCCGCGGTGATATAGGCGAAGACCAGCTCCGAGTCGGTCTGGCCCTCCATCAGCGCCCGGTCCACGTCGGTGAGCCACGACTCCAGCACGTCGAGGCCCTGCACCACGCCGTTGTGGGCGAACAGCCGGTCGTTCATGTCGAACGGGTGGGCGTTGTGGACGCTGACCGTGCCCGTCGAGGCGTACCGCACGTGCGAGACGAACGTGTGCGACACCACGTTGTGGGCCTCGGAGACGAAGTCGGTGTTCTCGTACGCGGCGATCGGCGCCCGGTCCCGGACCGGCTCGTCCCCGAGGGAGAACCAGCCCAGGCCCGTGCCGTCGGGCATCCGGCGGCTGGCCGCCTGCAGGCTCTGGGGCGCGTCCAGCAGCCAGAACGTGGCCCGCACCCGCGGCCCGCCGGTGGTCATACCGAAGAGTCGGCACATGTCTCCACCATGACCGACCCGTCACCGCCGCACCAGCCCCACCCCCCGATCAGGGTGATCAACGATCCCGATCCGGCCCGAAAGGCCTTCGCCGCGAAGACGGTCATGGCGTACGGTCCCGATATGGGGACCCCGGTGGTGCTGCTGGACGTCGATGGCGTGCTCAACCCGTTCGAGCGGCCGCACCGGGGGTTCCGGCGCCACCGGTGCTCGCCGGACGGCGTCACCTACCGGCTGTGGCTCTACTCCGGGCACGGCCGCATGCTGCTCGACCTGGTCGAGTCCGGCGGGGCCGAGCTGGCCTGGGCCTCCTACTGGTGCGATGCCGCCAACGTCTGGATCGGCCCCAGGGTCGGACTGCCCGATCTTCCCTTCGTGCCGATCCCGGGCTTCCCTGGGCTCACCGAGGGCGTCTCGCTGGGCGCGTGGAAGGCTCGCCATGTCGCGGCCTGGACGGACGGACGGCCGTTCGTCTGGTTCGAGGACGAGCCCGACGCCACCGACTGCGTGGCCGGAGAACCGGGCGTCGGCGACCACCTGCTGGTCGCCGTCGACCCGCGGACGGGACTGACCGAGGAGCACATCGAACGCGCCTCGGAGTGGCTGCGCGCCCTGACACGCTGAAGGCGACGGCGGCCCCGGAACCGTGCCCCGGGGCGCGCCGCCGCTTCGGAGATGATCGTCAGCAGTGGTCGTTGACGAGGCCGGTGAGGGCGGCCTTCTCGGCCGAGTCGACGGTGAGGCCGTAGCGGTACTTCACGTCCGTCCAGGAACGCGCGTACATGCAGCGGAAGGCGGTGCGGGACGGGATCCACTCCGCCGGGTCCTTGTCGCCCTTGGACTGGTTGACGTTGTCGGTGACGGCCCAGAGCTGGGAGCTGGCGCGGTCGTTGGCGAAGCCCTCGCGCCGCGCGGTGGTCCAGGAGGAGGCGCCCGAGCGCCAGGCCTCGGCGAGCGGGACCATGTGGTCGATGTCGACGTCGGACGCCTGGGTCCAGGTGGCGCCGTCGTACGGGCTGTACCAGCTCCCGGACACGGCGGCGCAACTGGAGTTGGTCTGCACGTTGGTGCCGTCCCGCTGCAGCACGACCTCGCGCGTGTTGCAGGCGCCGGAGACGGTGCTCCAGTGCGGGAACTTGTCGCGGTCGTAACCGCTGGAGGAGCCCTCGGCGGCGACGGTCAGGTCCGCCAGGTGCTCGAGGGTGGTGGCCTTTCCGGGTGGGGCGGGGGGCTCGGCGTAGGCGGCCGGCGCGGTCAGCGCGGTGACGGCCAGGCCGCCGGCCAGCACGGTGGTGAGAGCGGTGACGGTGATGCCCGTGCGTTTCACGGGGGTTCCCTCCTCCGGCTCGGGAGCATCAGCCGCACCAGTGTCGTTTAAATGGATAAACCGGAAATGTCCGTTAGCTTCCGGCAAGATCACGGGTTTGTTACGGAGAGCCGCGGTCGCATTCGTCCGAACGGCCCGGATCGACTGGCGCGTCGTCCGGCCGTCCGGGTGGTGCGCGCCGCCGCCGAACCCGGCGTGGCCGACCGTTCGCCGGCCCCGTGCGAGCGGGGAGGCGGTCGAGGAGACCGGCGCCCGCGCGCCCTCCCTCTAGCGGCTGCTGCGCGTGCTCGCGCCGCTGAGCGTAATGACGCGACGTGCCGCCGGCCTTTCCGAGCCGACGGAAATGGGGGCGGCTTTGAAAAGCGATGACCCCGGATCTGCGTGCGGGTTGCTCAAGCTTTTCTGTGGCCCGATATATGGCGGTCCTGTGGTGATCTGGTGGACGCCGCGCTGGTCTGGAAGGGGGTTATCGGAATGGAGTCAATGGTCGCGAACGAGGGGCTCGCGACGACGTCCATGTACGGATTCAGTCGTTTCCGCACCATGGCTGATCTGGACAGCTGAGGTGGAACGCTGAGCCGTCGTCTCGCGGCCGTGCCGGGAACCGGCGGGCACCCGTCCGAGCGGGTGTGCTCCGAAAGCGTGCTGTACGGCCGGAATGCCGAGCGCTTTCTGTCGGGGGAATTTGTTATGCCGGAGTGATCATTGCGGCGGATTCCCGGAATTTCTGAAAGTCGCCGCGGGAGATCAGTTGCGGGTCCAGTCGGGCTGGAGGAAGTCGGCGACCCGCACCTCGCGCCCGAGCAGGACCACTTCGCGGAACTGCCAGAGCATCGCCCCGGTCGGCGCGTGCACGACCCAGTCCGGGCGCAGCCGCATCTGCAGCAGGTGGCCGCCGTCCAGTTGCGGCACCCAGCGGGGCGTGTCGTCGGCGGCGAGCCGGCCCAGGCTCACGTGGTGGACGGAGTGGACCTCGTCCGGGCTGGGCCGCAGCGGGCCCGGCTCGGCCGGGGCCACCACGATCGGGGTGATCGCGAAACCGGACGCCGCCGGGAAGTCGTCGAGCGCGCCGAGCACCTCGCCGGGCCCGACGGCCAGCCCCAGCTCCTCGTGCAACTCGCGCAGCGCGGCCTCCTCGGGGGTCTCACCCTCGTCCACCCGGCCGCCGGGCAGCCCCCACTGGCCCGCGTTCCGGCCCCGGTCGGCCCGCTTGATCAGGATGACCGAGGGCGCGCCCCCGTGCTCCACCACGCACACCACCACCCCGGCGCGGCGGGACCCGGGGGAGTCGCGGACGGTGGTGCTGGAGAACGCGCCGAGCCGTTCGGCGGCCGTCTCCCGGAACGCAGGCAGGCTCACGAGGGGATCCGTCATGCGCTGATCTTCTCAGCCGCGCCCCGCCCGGGACCGGCCGGGCGGCGCCGACCGGAGGAGATCCACGGGAGTTCGCCGCGCGCGGCGCTGGCGCGTTTATACAAGACCGCAGGTGGGAGGGCTCCTAGCGTGGAACCTTCTTCGAACGGATGAGCGAGAGAGGCGTGCCGAGACGATGCCTGGAGAGACGATGGATTTCCGGACCCTGATGGCGCCCGCGGCGGAGACGGCGGCGCGGATCGTCCAGGGCGTCCCGGCGGGCCGCCTGGACGCGCCGACCCCGTGCCCCGACTGGGACGTGCGGGCGCTGATCAACCACATGACCTTCTGGGCCGCGCCGGCCGAGACGGCCGCGCGGAAGGAGCGGCCGCCCGCGGCGGAGGAAGAGGGGCACGACTACACAGAGGACGGCGACTGGGCCGCCCTCTACACCGAGCGGGCACGCAGGATGGCCGAAGCCTGGTCGGACCCCGCGGCCTGGGAGGGGGAGACCAGCCTCACCGGCAACCCGCAGGGCATGCCCGCGCCTGTCATCGGCGGGATGATGCTCGGCGAATGCGTCCTGCACGGCTGGGACCTGGCCGTCGCGACCGGGCAGGACACCGCCGCCATCCCGGGCGAGCTGGTCGAGGCCGCCTACGAGCAGCTGAAGCCCATGGCCGAGATGGGGCGGCAATACGGCGCGTTCGGCGAGGAGGCGAAGGTCCCCGAGGACGCCCCGCTTCTTGACCGGCTCTTGGGGCTGTCAGGACGCGATCCGCACTGGAAGCCCTGATCCCGCCGCGCGGGAGGTCGGCGGCACGAAAGTCGGGCGCGAGCGGGGCGCCGGGCGTTCTACGCTTGTGCCATGTCTTCCACGCCGTCGACCTCTTCTTCTCTCCGGGTTCGCTTCGCCCCTTCCCCGACCGGGATGTTCCACGTGGGCGGAGCCCGGTCCGCCCTGTTCAACTGGGTGATGGCCAAGCAGTCGGGCGGCACGCTGGTGCTGCGGATCGAGGACACCGACGCCTCCCGCAACGCGCCCGAATGGACCGAGGGGATCATCCGGGCGCTGGCCTGGCTCGGCATGGACGGCGAGGAGTACGAGGGCCCCTACTTCCAGTCCGCCAACGCCGACAAGCACGCCGCCGCCGTCCGCACCCTGATCGACGCCGGACGCGCCTACTACTGCGAGTGCACCCGCGACGACGTGATCGCCCGCACCGGCGACCAGCACAAGGGCTACGACGGCTTCTGCCGCGACCGCGGCCTGGAGCCGGGGCCGGGCCGGGCGCTGCGGTTCCGCACCCCCGACGAGGGCCAGACCACGGTGGTCGACCTGCTGCGCGGCAAGCCGGCGTTCGAGAACGCCCTCCTGGAGGACTTCGTCATCGCCCGCGCCGACGGCTCGGTGACGTTCCTGCTGGCCAACGTCGTGGACGACATGAGCCAGGACATCACCCACGTGGTCCGGGCCGAGGAGCACCTGTCCAACGCGCCCAAGCAGCAGCTGCTGTGGGAGACGCTCGGCGCCGAGCCGCCGGTGTGGGCGCACGTCCCCGTGGTCGTCAACGAGAAGCGGCAGAAGCTGTCCAAGCGGCGCGACAAGGTGGCGCTGGAGGCCTACCAGGCCGAGGGCTACCTGCCCGAGGCCATGCGCAACTACCTGATGCTGCTGGGCTGGGCACCGTCGGGCGACCGCGAGATCGTGCCGTGGGAGGTGATCGTCGAGGAGTTCCGGATCGAGGACGTCAACACCTCACCGGCGTTCTTCGACGAGAAGAAGCTGCGCGCGTTCAACGGCGAGTACATCCGCGCGCTTCCCGTCGAGCGCTTCGCGGCCGAGTGCCTGCCGTTCCTGGAAGGCGCGCCGTTCGAGGTCGACCCGGGCGTGTTCGAACGGCTCGCGCCGCTGGCCCAGACCCGGGTGGCGCTGCTCTCGGAGATCGTCCCGATGGTCGACTTCGCGTTCCTGGACGAGCCGCCCTTCGACGAGCAGTCCTGGAACAAGGCCATGCGGAAGGGCCCGGCCGCCGAGATCCTCGCCGCGGCCGAGGAGGCCTACCGGGACGCGCCGTGGGAGACCGAGGAGCTCAAGACGCGGCTGGAGGAGGTCGGCGCCGCGCACGGCCTCAAGCTCGGCAAGACGCAGGCGCCGGTCCGCGTCGCCGTCACCGGCCGCACCGTGGGGCTGCCGCTGTTCGAGTCGCTGGAGATCCTCGGCCGGGAGCGGACCCTGGCCCGCATCGCCGCCGCCCGCGCCAGGCTCGCCGCCGAGACCGCCTCCTAAGCGGGCACGGCCCGCACCAGGACGAGACGCGGCCCGCGGCGGGGAAACCCCCGCCGCGGGCCGCGGCCCCGCACGCTCAGACGGCCGCTCAGGGCGGCGGGGCGTCGTCCGGCCCGGAAACGGTGTCGTGCAGCTCGGCCACCCGGCGGTCCAGCTCGTCGAACTCCTCCCGGAGCGTGCCGGGGATCCGCTTGGCCAGCTTCTCCAGCTGCTCCTCCACCGATGCCAGCCTGCTCTCCACACCCGCCGAGCTCGCCGCGGCACGCGCCGCCGCCTCCGGAATGGTGCCCGGCTCCGGCCCGGTATCGCCACGCCCGGGGCCGGTGCGGTTCGGATCGGTGGACGGGCGGGCCTGCAGCAGTGCCGCCTGTTCCCGCAGCAGCGCCGCCTGCTCGCGCAGCAGGCCGGTCTGGTCGCGCAACTGCTTGTTCTTGTTGTGCAGCTCCACGAACACCGACACCTTGGCGCGCAGCACCCACGGGTCGAACGGCTTGGAGATGAAGTCGACCGCGCCCGCGGCGTATCCGCGGAAGGCGTAGTCGGGATCGCTGTTCACCGCCGTCAGGAAGATGATGGGCAGATCGCGGGTCTTGCGGCGGCGCTTGATGTCACGGGCCGTCTCGAAGCCGTCCATCCCGGGCATCACCACGTCCAGCAGGATCACCGCGTACTCGTCGGTCAGCAGGGCCTTGAGGGCCTCCTCACCTGACCGCGCCCGGATGAGGTCCTGATCGAGCGAGCTGAGGATGGCCTCCAGCGCGATGAGGTTCTCCTCGCGGTCGTCCACGAGCAGGATCTTCGCCTTGTCGTCCACGCTTGCCCTTCTCCGATCGCTCTCCCGGCCCGTCCCGGTTCGCCTTCCCGCGCGGACGCCCCGCGCCTCATGATCCTATTGTCGGCCGACCCGCCGGCCGGCGCCGCCGGGGTCAGCGGACGATCGAGGGTTGCAGCCAGTTGCGCATGACGTCCAGCAGATGATCCACATCCACCGGCTTGGGCACATAGTCCGACGCGCCGGAGGCCAGGCTCTTCTCCCGGTCGCCCTTCATCACCTTCGCCGTGATCACGATGATCGGCAGCTCGGCGAACTGCGGCATCTCCCGGATCGCCGCGGTGGTGGCGTAACCGTCGAGGCCGGGCATCATCACGTCCATGAGCACCAGCGCCACGTCCGGATTGCGGTGCAGCACCTCGATGCCCGCATGGCCGTCCTCGGCGTACAGCACCTCCATCCCGTAGCCCTCCAGCACGCTGGTGAGCGCGAAGACGTTGCGCACGTCGTCGTCGACGATCAGCACCTTGCGGCCCGAGAGCACGGTGTCGAGGAAGTCGGCGGGCGGCTCGTCCAGCAGCCGCCCGGTGAGGGCGGGCTCGGGCTCGCCCGGCCGCTCCCCCCCGGCCGGGGCCGGCTGGTCGGCGGGCAGCACCGCCTCCAGCGGCGGCGCGGTCGCGGCCGCGCCGGGGTCGGTCGCCGTCGCGGTGACCGCCGCGGGCACCGGCTCGTCCGGGAGCACGGGACGGCGCCGCCCGTCCGGCTCGCTGTACTGCGCGGGCAGGTACAGCGTGAACACGCTGCCGTGGCCGGGCTCGCTCTCGGCGTGGATCTCGCCGCCCAGCAGCCGGGCGATGTTGCGGCTGATCGACAGGCCCAGCCCGGTGCCGCCGTAGCGGCGGCTGGTGGTGCCGTCGGCCTGCTGGAACGCCTCGAAGATCACCTGGAGCTTGTCGGCGCTGATCCCGATCCCGGTGTCGACCACCCGGAAGGCGAGCACGTCCGGGGTGTTCCACAGCGCCGGCAGCGTGAAGCTGATGTCGCCGGCGCGATCGATCCGCAGCCGCACCTCGCCCTCGGCGGTGAACTTGACCGCGTTCGACAGCAGGTTGCGCAGCACCTGCTGCAGCCGCTGCTCGTCGGTGTGCAGCAGGCCCGGCACGTCGGGGGAGACGTCCACGGAGAACTGCAGGCCCTTGTCGATCGCCAGCGGACGGAAGGTCGCGTCGACGTAGTCGACCAGCCCGGAGATCGCCAGCCGCTGCGGGTGCAGCTCCATCTTCCCGGCCTCCACCTTGGCCAGGTCCAGGATGTCGTTGATCAGCTCCAGCAGGTCGGTGCCGGAGTCGTGGATGGTCT
Source organism: Actinomadura vinacea (assembly GCF_039532545.1). Lineage (NCBI taxonomy): Bacteria > Bacillati > Actinomycetota > Actinomycetes > Streptosporangiales > Thermomonosporaceae > Actinomadura > Actinomadura vinacea. Next base: position 192,662 of record NZ_BAAARW010000008.1, read on the forward strand.
GGGCGAACTCCACCTGCTTGTCGGTGAGGTTGCCGCCCGGGTTCTCCGACAGCAGCTTGGCCAGCACCAGCAGGCTGTTGAGCGGGGTGCGCAGCTCGTGCGACATGTTGGCCAGGAACTCGGACTTGTAGCGCGAGGAGATGGCCAGCTGCTCGGCGCGCTCCTCCAGGGTGCGCCTGGCCTGCTCGATCTGGAAGTTCTGAATCTCGATGGCGCGGTTCTGCTGGGCCAGCAGCGCGGCCTTCTCCTCCAGCTCGGTGTTGGAGTTGCGCAGCTCGCCCTGCTGGCGCTGCAGCTCGTCCGAGCGCTCCTGCAGCTCCTGGGCCAGCCGCTGGGACTCGGTCAGCAGCGCCTCGGTGCGGGTGTTGGCGCTGATCGCGTTGAGCGTGACCCCGATCGTCTCGATCAGCTGGCTGAAGAAGGCCAGGTGGACGTCGGTGAACCGGGTGAAGGAGGCCAGCTCGATCGCGCCCAGCACCGAGTCCTCGAACATGATCGGCAGCACGATGATGTTGACCGGGCCGGACTCGCCCAGCCCCGACCCGATCTTGATGTAGTCGGCCGGGGCGTCGGCGATCAGCATCGTGCGGCGCTCGGCCGCGGCCTGTCCGACCAGGCCCTCGCCCAGCGCGAACCGGACCGCCCCGGCCCGGCCCTTGCGCACCCCGTACCCGGCGATCAGCACCAGGTCGGTGTCCTCGGCCGAGCTCTCGGCCAGGTAGAACGCGCCGTACTGGGCGTTGGCGGTCGGGGTCAGCTCGCTCATGATCAGCTCGGCGACCTGCATGAGGTCGCGGTGGCCCTGCATGAGCCCGCCGATCCGGGCCAGGTTGGTCTTGAGCCAGTCCTGCTCCTCGTTGGCCTGGGTGGTCTCGCGCAGGGTGGCGACCATCAGGTTGACGTTGTCCTTGAGCTCGGCGACCTCGCCGCGCGCCCCGACGGTGATGTTGCGGCTCAGGTCGCCGGTGGCGACCGCGCTGGCGACCTCGCCGATCGCGCGGACCTGGGTGGTCAGGTTCCCGGCCAGCTCGTTGACGCTCTCGGTCAGCCGCTTCCAGGTGCCCGACACGCCCTCGACCTCGGCCTGGCCGCCCAGCCGGCCCTCGATGCCCACCTCGCGGGCCACCCGGGTGACCTCCGAGGCGAACGACGACAGCGTGTCGACCATGGTGTTCAGCGTGGTCTTCAGCTCCAGGATCTCGCCCTGCGCGTCCACGTCGATGCGGCGGGTCAGGTCGCCGTGCGCGACCGCCGTCGCCACCTGGGCGATGTTGCGGACCTGGTAGGTCAGGTTGGACGCCATCCCGTTGACGTTGTCGGTCAGGTCCTTCCACATGCCGCCCGCGCCCGGCACGATCGCCTGGCCGCCCAGCCGGCCCTCCGTGCCGACCTCGCGGGCAACCCGGGTGACTTCGTCGGCGAAGGCGGACAGGGTGTCGACCATCGTGTTGATGGTGTCCTTGAGCTGGAGGATCTCGCCCTGCGCGTCGACGCTGATGGTCTTGGTCAGGTCGCCCTGCGCGACGGCGGTGGTGACCTGCGCGATCCCGCGGACCTGCGTGGTCAGGTTGTTCGCCATCGAGTTGACGTTGTCGGTCAGGTCCTTCCAGACCCCGCTGACCCCGTGCACCTTCGCCTGTCCGCCCAGCCGGCCCTCCGCGCCCACCTCGCGGGCCACCCGGGTGACCTCGTTGGCGAAGGCGGACAGGGTGTCGACCATCGTGTTGATGGTGTCCTTGAGCTGGAGGATCTCGCCCTGCGCGTCGACCGTGATCTTCTTGGTCAGGTCGCCCTGCGCCACCGCCGTGGTCACCTGGGCGATGTTGCGGACCTGGTAGGTCAGGTTGGACGCCATTCCGTTGACGTTGTTGGTCAGGTCCTTCCACACGCCGCTGACCCCGGGCACCCGGGACTGACCGCCCAGCCGCCCTTCGGTGCCGACCTCGCGGGCCACCCGGGTGACCTCGTCGGCGAACGCCGACAGCGTGTCGACCATCTGGTTCACGGTCAGCTTCAGCTGCAGGATCTCGCCCTGCGCGTCCACGGTGATCTTCTTGCCCAGGTCGCCCTCCGCGACCGCCGTGGTCACCTGGGCGATGTTGCGGACCTGGTAGGTCAGGTTGTTGGCCATCGCGTTGACGTTGTCGGTCAGGTCCTTCCAGACCCCGCTCACGCCCCGCACGTTGGCCTGGCCGCCCAGCTGCCCCTCGGTGCCGACCTCGCGGGCCACCCGGGTGACCTCGTCGGCGAACGCCGACAGCTGGTCGACCATGGTGTTCACGGTGAGCTTCAGCTCCTGCAGCTCGCCGGTCGCCTCGACGGTCACCTTCCGCGTCAGGTCGCCGCGGGCCACCGCCGTGGTCACCTCGGCGATGTCGCGGACCTGGTCGGTCAGCCGCCCCGCCATCGCGTTCACCGCGGCCGTCACGTCCCGCCACCGGCCGGTCATGCCGCGCGCCGACGCCTGCCCGCCCAGCCGGCCCTCGGTGCCGACCTCCCGGGCGAACTGGGTCACCTCCCAGGTGAACTGGTCGAGCAGCTCCACCATCGCGTTCACCGACTTGCCCATGCGCAGCAGCTCGCCGCGCATGGGCCGGCCGCGCACCCGCAGTTCCACCCGCTGGTTGAGGTCGCCCTGGGCCACCGCCTCGACCACCTGGTACATGCCGGTGGCCAGATCGGTGAGCTTGTCCATGATCGCGTTGGCGTCCTCGACCGCCAGCGCCCAGGTGCCCTTCAGCGCCCCGGCCGGGATCCGGCCGCGCAGCTGGCCCTCCCGGCCGATCTCCCGGCGCACCCGGCTCAGCCCGGTCGACAATTGCTCGCTGTTGTCCCGGATCTCCTCCAGGATCGCGGCCGCCTCCGCCACCGCGCCCTCGCCGGACACGTCGACCTCGGCACGGAGCTTGCCGTCCCGGACCGCGGTGAGCGCCTTCAGCAGCGGCGCCAGATCGGCGTCGCTGTAGCGGGGGGTGGTGTCACGGAACGAGCCCGCGTTGGGGCGGGTGCCGTACGCGGTACGGGGCATGCTCTTGGACCTCCTGGCCCGCGATCGGGGTGCACGTGGGGGTACAGGTGGACCACGGATCCTTCCTCCGAGGCCGCATCTGTACTCTACGTCGCCGCTCGGCCGGGAACCGGCCACGTGAGGACGCCTGAGCCGCGGGCGCGGGCTTGTAGTCTTCGTGTTACCGTCTGTCGTGCTTACCGCACGGTAGTGCTTTTCCCTGGCGGCGGGGCTTTTCTGGCCGACTGGTGGACCAGTCTGTCACGATAGCCAGACTCAGTGAGGCCCGTTGCCCCCCGGCGGGTGAAGATCGCGACGAGTGAGGAACGACTGTTGGAACGGCAGACGGTGTCGGCCACCTTCCCGTCCGCCGCGACCTCGGTGGCGGACGCCCGCAAGTTCGTCCGGCGGGTGCTCGCCGACTGGGACATGGACGAGGCCGCCGACGACGCCGTGCTGGCCACCAGCGAGCTGGCCACCAACGCCGTCACCTACGCCGGGACCTCCTTCGAGGTGGCCTGCCGGCTGACCGTCGACGGCGACATCCTGGTCGAGGTCCGCGACCTGCACCCCACCCGCTCGCTCGCGATGCCCGGCATGAACGCCTCCAGCGGGCGGGGCCTGCCGTCGATCGCGCGGCTGGCGGCGTCCTGGGGCGTGACCTACGACCGCCGCACCAAGGGCGTGTGGTTCCGGCTGCCCCGGCCCGGCGCGTCCAACGGGGTCGCGTCGCCGCGGGTGTCCTCGGAGGGGCACGGCACGCTGACGGGCGGCCTCGACGGTGCGGCGGGCGCGGCCGGCATGGCCGGCCCGGGGCGCGCCGGCGCGGCGTTCACCCGTCCCGGCGGCCTGGACGGCGCCGCCGCCGGATCCGGGCGCGGCGCGCGCGACCCGCTGGGGGCGCGGGGCCGCCGAGACGCCGACACCGGCGCCGCGGGCTCCGGCCTGCCCGGCCCCGGCGGCGACCGCATGCTCCGCTCCCCGGCCGCCCGCGAGTCCCTGGAGAACGCCGTCACCACCGTCCGGGACGTCCTGGACGCCGACGCCGCCGCCGTCCTGCTCACCGAACGCGACGGCAGGCTGGTCCTGGGCGCCTCGGCGGGCCTGCCCGGCGACGTGCCGATCGGCGAGCTGTCGGTGGTCAACCTCGGCCCCGACGCCCGCGCCGGATCGCCCTGGGTGTCCTCCGACGCCTCCGACCCCATCGCCGCCGCCCTGCGCGCCCGCTCCCTGGCCGCCGCGCCGCTGGAGGCCCAGGGGCGCCTCACCGGCGTGGTCGTCGCGCTGTCGTCCGCGCCCGGCCGGTTCGAGGAGTCCACCGCCACCCGCCTCGGCCGCATGGCCGACGAGATGTCGCTGTCCCTGGAGAAGGCCAGGGTCGGCGAGCTGGAACGCTCCTGGCGCGGCTGGCTCAGCTTCGTCGCCGAGGCCAGCGACCTGCTCGCCGGCACCCTCGACCAGGAGCGCACCATGGCCCTGGTCGCCCAGCTGGTCGTCCCCCGGCTGTCCACCTGGTGCGCCGTCTACAACGTCTCCGACGCCGGCGCCGCCCGGCTCGCCTACGTCTGGCACGCCGACGAGACCCGCTCCGACGGCCTGCGCGAGCTCCTCGAGCACGCCGACATGGCGCCCCCGATGGACACGCCCGGCCCCTGGCACGGCCTGGCCACCGCCCCGCAGGACGTGCGGGCAGCGGCCGGGTCCACCGCCGCCGACCAGGCCTACGCCTTCCCGCTGATCGCCCGCGGCCGCCGCATCGGCACCATCGTCATCGGCCGCCCGGCCGGCGACCGCTTCCCGCGCAGCGCCGTCGAGCTGGCCGAGGAGCTGTCCCGGCGCGCCGCCCTGGCCGTCGACAACGCACGCCTCTACTCCGAGCAGACCGCGATGAGCAGCGCGCTCCAGCGCAGCCTGCTCCCGCCCGCCATCCCCGACATCCCCGGCCTGGAGGTCGCGGTGGTGTACGAGCCCGCCGGCGAGGGCAGCGAGGTCGGCGGCGACTTCTACGACGTCTTCGAGACCACCGGGCCGGGGGGCCTCGCCTCGTCCGCGCGCTGGCGCTTCGCCATCGGCGACGTGTGCGGCACCGGCCCCCAGGCCGCAGCCGTGACCGGCCTGGCCCGGCACGCGCTGCGCATCCTGGCCGCCGAGGACATGTCGGTGCCCGACGTCCTGGCCCGGCTGAACCGGCTCATCCTCGCCGAGGGCGAGCGGGGCCGGCTGCTCACCCTGCTGCACGGCGAGATCGCGCCCCGGGCCCGCCGCGACGGCGTCTCGATCAGGCTGACCAGCGCGGGCCATCCGCCGCCGCTGGTGCTGGACCCGGACGGCAAGGTCACCGAGGCCGCCTCCCCGCAGCCGCTGCTCGGCGTGTTCGACGGGGTGGAGTTCCGCACCGAGACCGTCCAGCTGCGCCGCGGCCAGGTGCTGCTGTGCGTCACCGACGGGGTAACCGAACGGCGTTCGGGTGCCCGGCTGCTCGGCGACGGGCACGGCCTCGAACGGCTGCTGGCGGGCTGCACCGGGCTCAGCGCGGGCGCGGTCGCCGCCCGGATCCAGCGCGCGGTACGGGATTTCGGTCCCGAGCCCTCCGGCGACGACGTTGCCCTCATCGTTCTCCGGGCGTCATGATGGAGCTCAACAATCGGTAAGGTGGGGTGGCGTGGGGCTTGCCTTGCACACGACACGACAGGAAGGCCGGGCGACGATCGCCGCGCGCGGCTCGATCGACCTGCACTCCTCGGACGAGCTGCGGTCGCGGCTCACCGAGCTCGTCGACGCCGGCGAGCGCGAGGTCGTGGTCGACCTGACAGCCGTGGACTTCTGCGACTCGTCCGGCCTGAACGTGCTCGTCCGCGCCTACAAGCACGCGCGCGCGCAGAACGCCACCCTCACCGTCACCGGCGCCTACGGCCGGGTCGAGAACGTCCTGCGCACCACCGGCTTGGACCGCTTCCTCATCGGCGGGGCGGCGGGGGAGGGGGTCGGCTGATGGGCACCCGTACCTCTGGCCGCGCCGCCCGGCGATCCCGCCTGGCGGCGATGTTCCGCCCGCCCTGTGCGGCCCATGGGGTGCATGCGGCGGCAGGTGTGGTCCCCGTGGCGAGCGCTGAGTGACCGACCCCATGACCGAGACCACGCTCCGTGCGGCCCCCCAGACCGAGGCGGTGGAGTATGCCCGCCGGCTGGCCGCCCGCACCATGCGCACCTGGGCCCTCATGGAACGCGAGGAGCTGGTGACCGCCATCGTCGCCGAACTCGTCGCCAACGCGGTCCTGCACGCCGGCACCGCCCTGGAACTGCGGCTGCTGCGCAGCCCCGGCCGGGTCCGCGTCGAGGTCCGCGACCGCGCCGCCCAGATGCCCCGGCTCACCGTTCCCGGGCCGCTGGACGAGTCGCATCGCGGCCTGTTCATCGTCGACCGCTTCGCCAACGACTGGGGCGCCGACCCCGTCACCGGAGGCAAGGTCGTCTGGGCCGAGGTCAGCGTCTGAGCACCGGCCCCGCGGGCTCTTCCGGCCCGAGGGCCGCCCCGGAGCATGATCCCGCCGCGGGATCGCCGGCCCTGCCGGACCGGGACCCCGCGGCGGTATCGAACCGATGCCGAACGAGCGCCGCCGTCAGTGCGTCTTGCGGTACAGCTCGGCGACCATGAACGCCAGATCGAGGGACTGGCCGCGGTTGAGCCGCGGGTCGCACGCCGTCTCGTACCGCTGGTGCAGATCGTCCTCGTCGATCGGGTGCCCGCCGCCGACGCACTCGGTGACGTCGTCCCCAGTGAACTCGATGTGGATGCCGCCCGGGTGGGTGCCCAGCCCACGGTGCACCTCGAAGAACCCCGTCACCTCGTCCAGCACGTCGTCGAACCGGCGCGTCTTGTGGCCGCCGCGCGCCTCGAAGGTGTTGCCGTGCATCGGGTCGCAGATCCACGCGACCCGCGCCCCGCTCCGCTCCACCTTCTCGATCAGCGGCGGCAGCGCGTCCCGGACCTTCGACGCCCCCATCCGGGTGATGAACGTCAGCCGCCCCGGCTCGCGGTCCGGGTCCAGCCGGTCGATCAGCGCCAGCGCGTCGTCGGCGGTCGAGGTCGGCCCCAGCTTCACCGCGATCGGATTGCGGATGTGCCGCAGGAACTCCACGTGCGCGCCGTCCAGCTGCCTGGTGCGCTCCCCGATCCACACCAGATGGGACGACACGTCGTACGGCAGGCCGCTCAGGCTGTCGATCCTGGTCAGCGCCCGCTCGTACTCCAGCAGCAGCGCCTCGTGGCTGGAGTAGAACTCCACGCTGTGGAACTCGTCGGGATTTGCACCGCACGCGTGCATGAACGTCAGCGCGCGGTCGATCTCACCCGCCAGGCGCTCGTACCGCCGTCCCGCCGGGCTGCCGGCCACGAAGTCCTGGTTCCACGCGTGCACCTGCCGCAGGTCGGCGTAGCCGCCCTTGGTGAACGCCCGGCACAGGTTCAGCGTGACCGCCGAGCAGTGGTAGGCCTTCAGCAGCCGCCACGGATCGTTCCGCCGCTCGTCGGGGGTGAAGGCGAAGCCGTTGACCGCGTCCCCCCGGTAGGCCGGCAGCTCCAGACCGCCGCGGATCTCGGTGGGTTTGGACCGCGGCTTGGCGAACTGCCCCGCCATCCGGCCGATCTTGACCACCGGCACGCTGGCGGCGTAGGTCAGCACGACCGCCATCTGCAGCAGCGTCTTGAGCTTGTTCTTGACGGCGTCGGCGTTGGAGCCCTCGAAGGTCTCGGCGCAGTCACCGCCCTGGAGCACGAACGCCTCGCCCCGGGCGACCTCGGCGAGACGTTCCCTGAGCTGGTCGCACTCGCCGGCGAAGACCAGCGGTGGTTGCTTGGCGAGCTCCTCGGCGACGGCCCGCACCTCGGCCGGGTCGTCCCACTCGGGCTGCTGGAGGGCGGGGAGGTCGCGCCAGGCGTCGAGGTCCCCCGTGATGTTCTTGGCCATGTCGAGATCTACCTGCGAACGGTCGATGGAGTGGAGTGCTGCGTTCGATCGGGACAAGGCTATGGCACGGGAAGCACCGCGGCATTGGCCGAACGACGTAGACGGGCCGCCCCGGAGGCCGAGGCGAGCGCCCGGAGACGGCCCGGAGACCGGGCCGTCGCCCCGGGAACGCTCATGCCGCCTGCGAACCGGCCGCGTGGCGCATGGGGCGGCCGCGCATGGGCTCCCCGCCATCGGCCGGCGCGGCCGCCGGCGCCCCCAGCGCACGGCGGCCGGTGCCGTCGGCGTCGGTGGCCAGCTGCCGCAACCGCCGCAGCGAACGATCGGTGATCTGCCGTACCCGGTTGTGGCTCAGCCCGTAGCGGGCGCCGATCTGCGCGTACGACAACGGCTGCCCGCTGTCCATCCCGAACCGCGCCCGCAGGATCGCCGACTCCCGCTCGGGAAGCCGCTCCAGCAGCCGCGCCAGGCCCTCGAGATCGTCCAGCGCGACGATCTCCGCCTCGGGCGTCACCGCCTCCGGGTCCTCCAGCAGGTCGCCCATCGGCGTCTCACCGGCGTCGTCCACGGTCGCGTCCAGGCTGGCCGGGTCGCGGCGCCACCGCATCAGCTCGTCGACGTGCTCGGGCTCGACGCCGACCGCCCCGGCCAGCTCGTCCCGCGTCGGCTCCCGGCCCAGCTCGCGCCCCAGCTGCCGCTCGGCGCGGCGCAGCCGGGACAGCTCCTCCTCCACGTGCACCGGCAGCCGGATCGTCCGGGCGGTGTGGCTGAGCCCGCGCCCGATCGCCTGCCTGATCCACCAGGTCGCGTAGGTCGAGAACTTGTAACCGCGGCGATAGTCGAACTTCTCCACCGCGCGCATCAGCCCGAGGTTGCCCTCCTGGATGAGGTCGATCAGGGGCAAGGCGTCGGTGGGATACTTGCGGGCGATCGAGACCACGAGCCGGAGGTTGGCCTCCACGAACCTGCGCTTGGCGCGCAGGCCCGCCTCGACGAGCTCTTCCAGCTCCTCCAGGGTCGCGCCCTCGGGCGACGTCCCCTGCTCCAGGAGCTGCTCGGCGTACAGGCCCCCCTCGATCGCCTTCGCCAGATCGACCTCCTCCACCGCGTCCAGCAGCGGCGTGCGGCCGATCCGGTCGAGATACGCCCCGACGAGATCCTTGTCGGGGGCGTCGACCCTGTCGCCCTTGGTGCGGGTTGCAGCCATCCTGACCCTTCTCCGATGCGATCTCCCTGACGGGACAACGCCCAATCACCCCCCTGAGATTCCCGGGTGGGGAATACTGCGAGGTCGTTGACCGCTCTACCGTCCTGATACCCCGAGCGAGGAGCGAACGACATGGCGACGGTCACATTGACCGCGGACAACTTCGACGAGGTGGCCCAGGGCGACGGGATCGTGCTGGTCGACTTCTGGGCCGAATGGTGCGGTCCGTGCCGCCGGTTCGCCCCGGTCTTCGAGAAGGCGGCCGGGACCCACCCCGACATCGTCTTCGCCAAGGTCGACACCGAGGCCGAGCCTGAGCTGTCGGAGCGCTTCGGCATCGCCTCGATCCCGACGCTGATGGCGATCCGGGACGGCGTGATCGTGTTCGCCGAGCCCGGGGCGCTGCCCGGCTCGGTGCTGGAGAACGTGATCGAGCAGGTGCGCGGCCTCGACATGGAGGACGTGCGGCGCCGCCTCGAGGCCTGACCGGCCCTTTCCCCGGGCGGTTCGTACAACGGAACCCCGTAGTACGGCCGCCCACCGGCGTTTCCGTTCCCCCCCAAGGAGAAGCGACCTATGAGACCCCTGCGCTGGGTCGTCCGGTCGGCCCCCGTCGCCCGGCTCCGCCAGGCCGGGCGCCCCATCCGTACCGAGGACTACGTCGAGAACGGCGTCTACGTCATCCGCGCGGACCTGCCCGGCGTCGACCCGGCCCGCGACATCGACGTCTCCGTCCATGGCGACACGGTCGAGATCAAGGCGATCCGCCGCGACAACCTCAAGGCGCGGGGCGCGGGGCGCGGCCACCACGCCGAGATCCCGTACGGCCTCTACCGCAGGGTGATGACCCTGCCCGGCGAGGCGGACGGCGACACCCTGACGACGCGCTACCGCAACGGCGTCCTGGAGGTCGCGCTGCCCCTGCGCGGCTGAGCGAACCCGGGCCGGGCGCGCCCCGGTACGCGCATGGTCGATGATGGACGTGTGCTGGCCGACGTCGTCGAATACCTCGTGTGCCCCGTGTGCGGGGAGAGCCTCGCGCTCGAGACGAGCGCGCTGAGATGCCCTGCCGGGCATGCCTTCGACATCGCCCGGCAGGGCTACGCCAACCTGCTCCTGGGCAACGCGCGGCCGGGCACCGCCGACACTCCGGAAATGGTGCGAGCGCGGGACGCCTTCCTGGGCGCCGGCCATTTCGCGCCGGTGTCGGACCTGCTCAGCGAACGCCTATCGGAGGGGCTGGGAGAAGAACGGGAGCCGGTCGTTCTCGACGCAGGCGCCGGAACGGGGTATTACCTACGGGACGTGCTCGACCGTTCACCCGACGCGGTCGGCCTCGCACTGGACATCTCCAAGCACGCGGCCCGGCGGGCGGCACGCGCGCATCCGCGGATAGGAGCGATCGTCACCGACCTGTGGCGCCCCCTGCCCCTACGGTCCGACGTGGCCGATGCAATCCTGAACGTCTTCGCGCCGCGCAACGCCTCCGAGTTCCATCGCGTCCTGAAGCCGGAGGGGACGCTCTACACCGTCACCCCGTCGGAACGCCATCTCCAGAGCCTGGTCTCCACGCTGGGCCTGCTGTCCGTCGACGAGCAGAAGACCGAACGCACGGAGGCGGCACTCGTCGGCCATTTCACGCTCGAGACGTGCCGAGTGCTGGACGTCGACGTGACCATGAGCCGATCCGAGGCCGCCACGCTCGTGGGCATGGGACCGAGCGCTCATCACATACCGGCGGAAGAGCTCGGCAAGCGGCTCGCCGAACTACCCGACCCGCTCCCGGTGCCACTGTCGTTCGTGCTCTCGGCATACCGCCGCCTTCAACCGTGAACGCCGGCCGCCTCGAACCTGACCGACGCCCGCGAGCGCTGATTTGACGATCATCGGCTGTGCTTCTAATGTCATCCATGCCCAAGGGGATGCGGGACGCCGAGAGGCGGACGGCCCCGGGCTCCGACCCAAAACCGGTTCGAGTTCCGCTCGACCTGTTGTACGATGGGGCGGTCAGCCCGAGACGGGATGCAGGACGCCGCAAGGTGGCCGGCCCGATGGGCACTTTCCGTAGAACAAGACGGCGGTCTTCGGGCTCGCCCAGTCTTGATGTGCGGAAGCCGGAGCACTCTCCTCTCGTTGAATCGATCTTCAAACGGTCGACTTGACAGGCAGGAAAGTTCCGGTAAGTTAGAAGGGTTGCCCCGGAGCAAGGCTCGCGAGAGCGGGTCGAGCGCGGTGGGTGTCCGTTTCTTGAGAACTCAACAGCGTGTTAAAAGCCAGTGCCTTTATCGGTTCGGCCTTAGTGTCGGACCGCCCCGTGGCCGCGGTTCTCTTCGGAGGTCCGTGGTGGGGATTTCTTTGAGGCAATGCGCCGGCCCTGTGGGTCGGTGTATCGCTGGGATTGTTTTCCTGAGGTTTGGCAGCCCGGTTCTGCTGGGTTGTCGTTGGACCTTGATGGAGAGTTTGATCCTGGCTCAGGACGAACG
>NZ_BAAARW010000009.1:0-638 GCF_039532545.1 Actinomadura vinacea
CTGCTGGGTGATCATGGAGTACGGACCGGTCGACCGCGCATGGATCTTGTCATCGACCAGGTGGAGCAGCTTGAGGATGTAGATGTAGCCGACCGAGATCGGGTCGCTGTACGGCTCCCCGGTGCGGCCGTCGAACATCCGGGCCTTGCCGCCGGGGCCGACCAGGCGGTTGCCGTCCCGGTTGGGCAGGGTGCTCGCGATCAGGCCGGTGACGTCGTCCTCGCGGGCGCCGTCGAAGACCGGGGTCGCGGTGTTGGTCCACGGCTCGGCCTCGTCGGCGCCGATCGCCTGCAGCGCCCGCTTCCAGTCGGCGTCGTCGCCCTCGATCTTCCAGCCGCGGCTGGCCACCCAGCCGAGGTGGGTCTCCAGGACCTGGCCGACGTTCATCCGGCCGGGCACGCCCAGCGGGTTGAGGACGATGTCGACCGGGGTGCCGTCCTCCAGGAACGGCATGTCCTCGACCGGAAGGATCTTGGAGATGACGCCCTTGTTGCCGTGCCGGCCGGCCAGCTTGTCCCCATCGGTGATCTTGCGCTTCTGCGCCACATACACCCGGACCAGCTCGTTCACACCAGGCGGCAACTCGTCACCCTCGTCACGGGAGAACACCCGGACGCCGATGACCTTGCCCTCCTCAC
>NZ_BAAARW010000010.1:0-638 GCF_039532545.1 Actinomadura vinacea
CTGCTGGGTGATCATGGAGTACGGACCGGTCGACCGCGCATGGATCTTGTCATCGACCAGGTGGTGCAACTTGAGAACGTAGATGTAGCCGACCGAGATCGGGTCGCTGTAGGGCTCGCCGGACCGGCCGTCGAACAGCTGCGCCTTGCCGCTGGGCATCACCATCCGGTCGCCGTCGCGGTTGACGAGGGTGCTGCTCAGAAGGCCGATGATCTCCTGTTCGTCGGCACCGTCGAAGACCGGGGTGGCGACGTTGGTGCGCGGCTCGACGCGGCCGAAGCCCTTCTCGCGCAGCCGCTCGGCCCACTCGCCCTCGACCCCGCTGAGGTCCCAGCCTTGCGCGGCGATCCACCCCAGATGGGTCTCCAGGACCTGGCCGACGTTCATCCGGCCGGGCACGCCCAGCGGGTTGAGGACGATGTCGACCGGGGTGCCGTCCTCCAGGAACGGCATGTCCTCGACCGGAAGGATCTTGGAGATGACGCCCTTGTTGCCGTGCCGGCCGGCCAGCTTGTCCCCATCGGTGATCTTGCGCTTCTGCGCCACATACACCCGGACCAGCTCGTTCACACCCGGCGGCAACTCGTCACCCTCGTCACGGGAGAACACCCGGACGCCGATGACCTTGCCCTCCTCAC
>NZ_BAAARW010000011.1:0-791521 GCF_039532545.1 Actinomadura vinacea
CGCCGCCGGACTTATATTAGGGTTTAAGGCCCCGCCAGGAAACTGGCGGGGCCTTACTCATTTTCAAGGACTTTCCGACGATCTTGGCCCATCGTAGGGAGTTGCGTCATGAGCGGAACCAGCGACCTGGGTGAGATGGCGCGGCGCGTCATCGACACCAATTCCTATCTCACGCTCGGCACCTCCGAGCCCGACGGCCGGCCTCGACTGTCGCCCGTCTACTTCACCCATGCCGACTACCGCGACTTCTACTGGGTGTCCTCGCCCACCGCGCGCCATTCGACGAACATCGCGGACCGCCCGGAGATCACTTTCGTGGTCTTCGACTCGACTGCGCCGATCGGACGCGGGCAGGCCGTTTACATTTCCGCGCACGGGTCAGTGATCGCCGCGGACGAACTCCCGCGGCACTGCGCCAAGGCGTTCGCTCGGATGGACCCGGAAGCCAGGCCTTTCCAGCCGCACGAACTCAGCGGCGACGCCGAACTGCGGCTTTATCATGGTCATGCGACCGGCCACGAGGTGCATATTCCGGGGCGGGATCCGGTGTACGGAATCGGAGTCGACACACGCCGCCAGGTCTCGCTGTAAGCACATACTTCTCAAACTTTGGCCGGGTAGTGGGCTGCTTTCAGGTCTTCTGCCAGGTCCATCAGGGAGAGGTCCGGGTTCAGGGCGGAGACCACTTGTTGCGTGAGCGGTCGCAGGGTGTAGACGTGTCGCACCGCCGCCACGTCGATGGAGACCTCGTAGTAGTCCTCGGCGAAGCGCTGGAAAGCCTCGGGAGCGGGGTCGGTGAGAAGCGCGAAGCGCCAGCTGGCGCCGTCGGGATCGCTCCCGCCTTCCGGAAAGTCGATCTCACCCGCGTGCCAGAGGTCGTCCTCGATCCGCCGCCAGAGGCACGCTGTGACGATCGGGATCCCATCGTCGCAGAAGGCCGACTCCTCGAAGAACTGGCGGAAGACGGCGGGGACGTCGTCCAAGACCCCGGGCCACGGTACGTCGTTGACGTACGGGCTCATCACCGATTCGTGGTCGAAGCCGCGGATACAGGCACCGGCCGGGGAGAACACGATCGAGTACTCGTCCCCGGACCCGTTCCTCATGGACGCCAGTTCCTCTTCCGGTGACCAGTCGGCCGAGAAGGAGTGGTAGCGGGTGTTCCAATCAGGGCTGAGGATCGCCTCCAGGACGGCCATGGCGCGGCTGAGGTCTCGGAGACGGGGGATATTCGGCAGCAGGCGGGCGACATCGTGGACGGTCACGAGCGGTATTCAACCGCACCTCTAAGGTTGTCCAGTGTGATCGACGTTTATGAGGCTGATCGGCGGCTTGAGGTGCTCGGGCCGTGGGAGTTCGTCCGGGAGTTCGCGGAGTACTGGTCCCGGCCGCTGGTGGACGGTGACGGATACTCCGACTCGGAGCTGGACGCCGCGGAGGAGCGGCTCGGGTTCGCGTTGCCGGTCGCTTTCCGGCGGGCGTATCAGCTGTTCGGCCGTCGGGACGACCTCACGTCCAATCACGACCGGTTGCGCCCGCCCGGCGAACTGGAGGTGGACGAGCGCGGCGAGGCGCTGGTCTTTCGGGACGAGAACCAGGGCGCCGCGACATGGGGCGTCCTCCTTGAGGACCTCGCCGCCGAGGACCCGCCCGTGTACATGAAGCCCGACCTGGCGATGCGGGAGCAGGAGCGCTGGGAGGGCTGGCAGGGGCGGTTCTCGCAGGTGTGCGTCGAGATCGTGTTGGCGGAGTCGGTGCACGACATGAAGCTGGCCGATGAGCGGGACCAGGTGGAGGAGGACGCCGCGATCCTGGAGCGGGACTTCAGCCGTATGCCGCTCCAGGGTGAGGCACGGTGGTTCGCCGGGCCGGATGTCATCCTCCGGGACGATGGACTGGACTGGCTCAGCGTCCGGGCGCGCACGGAAGAGGCCCTGGAGCGGGTGCGGCATCGGATGCCGGGGGACTGGATCAACGGGTAGTGCTCTCCAGCTCGGCCAGGTACTCGGCGGCCGCGGGCAGGTCGTTCTCGCTGAAGACCCGGATCCCGGCACGTTCGAGCAGTGTCGTGGTGATTCCCGCGCCGGGTGTGCGGGTGCCGGAGAAGGTGCCGTCGTAGGTGTGGCTTGTGGCGCAGGAGGGGCTGCCCTCCTTGAGGATCGCCATGCGGGCGCCGGCGCGTTCAGCGGTTTCCAGGGCGAGGCGTGCGCCGCGTACGAAGGCCGCGGTGACGTCGGTTCCGGTGCCGGTGCGGACCTGGCCGCCCGCGCCGTCCAGGACGTCCGCCGCGGTGCCGATGATCTCGGCGGGTGGGCGGGGGACGGGCAGGCCGCCGGACACTTCGGGGCAGAACGGGATCAGGCGGCCCTCGGCGCGCCAGCGTTCGAAGAGTGCCGCGCCGACCGGCTTGGCCGCGCCGTCGTAGCGCACCGGCCGGCCGGTCAGGCAAGCGCTCACCAAAATCCGTTCCACGTCTCCAGCCTATGTCGGCAAGCCGCGCGGCTCCGCCTTGCACCTGGTCAGGACGTAGGCGAATAGTTGAAGTGATCCGGTTTCGCAGGGAGCTCGCGCATGGTCCTTCTCGGCCGTCCCATCCCGGAGGCGCAGGCTCGGGAGCGCCCCCGGGGTTCGATGCTGGTCTCCTGGGCCACCACCACCGACCACAAGGTGATCGGCCACCTGTATCTGATCACCTCGTTCGCGTTCTTCCTGCTGGCCGGGTTGATGGCCATGGTGCTGCGGGCGGAGCTGGCCGAGCCGGGACGGCAACTGGTGAGCAACGAGCAGTTCAACCAGATGTTCACCATCCACGGGACGGTGATGCTGCTGCTGTTCGCGACGCCCCTGTTCGTGGGATTCACGAACGTGATCATGCCGTTGCAGATCGGATCGCCGGACGTGGCCTTTCCCCGGCTCAACATGTTCAGCTACTGGGTGTTCCTGTTCGGCGGGCTGATCGTGTTCGCCTCGTTCGTCGCGCCGGGCGGCGCCGCGAGCTTCGGCTGGACCGGGTACGCCCCGCTGAACAGCGAGATCCGCTCACCGGGGGTGGGTGCCGATCTGTGGATCATGGGGCTGGTGCTGTCCGGGTTCGGGACGATCCTGAGCGGGGTCAACTTCATCGCCACGATCGTCGGGATGCGGGCGCCGGGCATGACGATGTTCCGGTTGCCGATCTTCACCTGGAACATCCTGCTGACCAGCCTGATGGTGCTGATGGCGTTCCCGATCCTGGCGGCGGCGCTGCTGGTGCTGGAGTCGGACCGGCGGCTCGGGTCGCACGTGTTCGACCCGGCGGTGGGCGGCGCCCTGCTCTGGCAGCATCTGTTCTGGTTCTTCGGCCATCCCGAGGTCTATATCATCGCGCTGCCGTTCTTCGGCATCATCACCGAGGTCATTCCGGTGTTCAGCCGCAAGCCGCTGTTCGGCTACTTCGGAATGGTCGGGGCGACGATCACGATCGCCGGGTTGTCGATGGCGGTGTGGGCGCACCATATGTTCACCACGGGCCGGGTGCTGCTGCCGTTCTTCTCGTTCATGACGTTTTTGATCGCGGTACCGACCGGGGTGAAGTTCTTCAACTGGGTCGGGACGATGTGGCGCGGCCGGCTGAGTTTCGAGACGCCGATGCTGTTCTCGGTCGGGTTCCTGGTGACGTTCCTGTTCGGCGGTCTGACCGGCATCATCCTGGCGTCACCGCCGCTGGACTTCCAGGTGCAGGACTCCTACTTCGTGGTGGGGCACTTCCACTACGTCGTGTTCGGCACGGTGGTGTTCGCGATGTTCGCGGGCTTCTACTTCTGGTGGCCGAAGATGACCGGGAAGATGCTGGACGAGCGCCTGGGCAAGGTGCATTTCTGGTTCCTGTTCGTGGGGTTCCACACGACGTTCCTGGTGCAGCACATCCTGGGAGCGCAGGGCATGCCGCGCCGGTACGCCGACTACGCCGAGCAGTTCACGACGCTGAACCGCGTGTCGAGCGCCGGGGCGTTCATTCTGGGCGTGTCCACGCTGTTCTTCCTCTACAACGTTTACCGGACGGCCCGGCACGGGAAACGGGTGGACGCCGACGACCCGTGGGGCTTCGGGAACTCGCTGGAGTGGGCGACCTCGTCGCCGCCGCCGCGGCACAACTTCAAGTCCATTCCGCGGATCCGTTCGGAGCGGCCCGCGTTCGATCTTCACTATCCGAGGACGCTGTCGGGGCCGCGTTGACGTCCGGCACGGCCGGGTGCGGTCACGTCCTCAACTTCGGGAAAGTGTCGTTACGCACCGCCATAGGCTGAACTCATGGAGCGACGAGAGCGGGATTGGAACGTCTGGCACGGCGCCTACGACGACCCTTCCAGTCCCCTGGCGCGGCGGCTGCGGATCGTCCAGCAGCGCGTCCGGGCGGCGCTCGACGTCTCCCGTTCCGGCCGGATCCGTACGGTGAGCGTGTGCGCGGGGCAGGGGCGCGACCTGCTCGGGGCGTTGCCGGGGCATCCGCGGCAGCGCGACGTGGTGGCCCGGCTGGTGGAGAAGGACGCGGCCAATGTGCGGGTGGCCCGGGCGACGGCGCGCATGGCGGGCCTCGGCGGGATCCAGGTGGTGGAGGGGGACGCCTCGGTCACCGATGCCTATGTGGGGGCCGTGCCCGCGGCGCTCGTGCTGGTCTGCGGGGTCTTCGGCAACATCGCCTTCTCGGATGTCGAACGGACCGTTTCGCTGCTGCCGATGTTGTGCGGGGAGGGCGCGCAGGTCATCTGGACGCGGGGCCGCACCGACGTGGACCGTACGGACGAGGTCTGCGCCATGTTCGAGGGGCGCGGTTTCGAGCGGCGCTGGTTGTCCGGCCCTGAGGAGAAGGATTACGCGGTGGGGGTGTACCGGTTCGCCGGCCGTCCCGTCCGCCTGGAGGCGGGGGTGCGGTTGTTCACCTTCGGCGGGTACGACGATCCGCCCGGGGAGGCCGCGCGGGTTCGGTGACGCTTCGGCCGTCAGGGGCGATCGGACGTTCCCGGATGGGATGTTCCCACCGGAACGTGTTTCAGTTCGTGTTCGCTCGACTACACTCGGCCACAGGCATGACTCGTGCCGTCGTCCTCCCGCCCAACCAGAACGGCGAACCTCCATGCTCTGGTCGGATCTCCCCTCACCCGCCGGGGACGGGAACGCGTTGCCGGCGGTGCCGGTGCCCGCGCTCCCCGCGGTCGTGATCGGTGTTCTTGATCTCCTGCTCCCCCGGCACTACACGTTGATGCCGCTGCTGGTGGCGGTGCCCGCGCTGGCGGTGCTGAGGCCGGTGCCGCCGCGGCGGGTGCCGGCGATCGCGCTGGTGGTGCTGGCGGCCGCGCTGCCGTCGGCGGTCCAGCAGTGGCCGGAGCGGCCGATCGCCGTCTCGACCTGCCTGTTCGGCATCGCGTTCACCACCGTGATGACCTGGATCGCGTGCCGCCGCCACGAGCACGGGGAGAGCGACCGGGCCGGGCTGCGCCGGGTCGCCGCGACGATGCGGCGGGCGGTGCTGCGTCCGGTGCCGGGGCGGGTCGGGCCGGTCGCGGCCGAGGTGCGCTATCTGGCGGCGGTCACCGAGGCGGACGCGCCGGCGGACGCGGAGGAGGGCGTCGGCGGTGACCTGTACGAGCTGGTCGGCACCCCGTTCGGCGTCCGGATGATCGTGGGCGATGTGATGGGCAAGGGCCTGGCCGCGGTGGAGGCGGTCGCCGACGTGCTCGGCGCGTTCCGCGAGCTGGCCCAGCACGAGCCCGACCTGGCGGACGTCGCGGTGCGGCTGGACGCCTTCCTGGCCACGCGGGCCCGGGAGGAGGAGTTCGTCACCGTGCTGCTGGCCGAGATCCCGGGGGAGGGCGGGATCGTCCGGCTGGTCAACTGCGGGCATCCGCCGCCGCTGCTCATCTCGGACGGCAAGGTCGCCTTCGCCGATCTGCCCGCGTCCGCGTCGGCGCCGCCGCTGGGGCTGCTGGGCATCGCCGGCGGCGAGGGGCCCCGCTCGCCCGCGGCCGTCCCGTTCGGTCCGGGCGATCTCCTGCTGCTCTACACCGACGGGGTGGGCGAGGCGCGTGATCATGAGGGGCGCTTCTATCCGCTCGCCGAGCGGGTCGCGCTGCTGAGCGGTCAGGGGCGGGACGATCTGGTGCGGCGGCTCGAGCGGGATCTGCGCGCGCATGTCGGGGGCGTGCCGCACGACGACGCCGCGCTCCTGCTGGTGCGGTTGGAGCCCGTGCCGGCCCCGCTTGTTGATCATTTGTGATGGTTGCAGGGTCACAAGTCACGCATAAGTAACAATCCACGCATGTGAGGCAAACGATCCGAGTGTCTCGGGGGGATGCAGTAACGTGCCTTGACTATCGGGTGAGCTGGGTCACAGGAACGCTGGGGGTCGTTATGAGCGTCGTGCGTGCCAGCGGGAGGGGCTGATGGCGGGGCGCCTGCGTTCGGCTCTGCCGCGCCGCGACGGGTCCCGTCCGCGAAAAGGCGCGTCCAGGACGCGCTCGGTCCGCTCCCGGATCGTGTTCCTGATGGTTCCGCTGGTCACCGCCCTGGTCGTGGTGTGGGGCGTCGCGGCGACCGGGACCCTGCGCGAGAACCTGCGGCAGACGCGGGCGCAGACCTTCACCCAGAAGGTCCTGAACCCGACCGACGAGGTGATCGCCGCCCTGCAGGACGAGCGGCGCATGTCGCTGTCCTTCCTCGGCGACGACGCGACGATCGGCCGGGCCGGTTTCGACGCCCAGCGGGCGGTGACCGACCGGGCCCGCGCGCAGTTCCGCCGGTCCGCGGCCGACGGCGACACCCGCGGCGCGACCCGGCCGGCGACCCGGCAGCGGATGACCCGGCTGGTGGGCGCGCTGGGCGGGCTTGAGGCGCTGCGCGCGGCGGTCGACGGGCGGTCCCTCGACCGCGCCCGGGCGCTCGTCCGGTACACCGAGTACATCGACCTGGCCGCCGAGATCTACGACGAGGTCTACGCGCTCGACCCGGAGCTGGTGCGGGCGAACCGGATCCTGCGCACGCTGGAGCGTGCCAGGGAGAGCCTGTCCCGGGAGGACGCGCTGGTCACCGGCGTGCTGGCGGCGGGACGGCTGGACCAGGCCGAGCATCTGCAGCTGGTCCAGCTCGTCGGGGCGCACCGGTTCATGTACGCCGACGCCGCGCGCGGCCTCACCGCCGCCGACCAGGCCCGGTTCGATCGGATCGTCGGCAGCCCGGAGGCCCGGCGGTTCCAGGACATGGAGAACCGGCTCATGGCCGGCGGCGCGTCCGAGGGACGGCCCGTCGTGGACGCCGGCGCCTGGCGCACCTCCACCGAGACCGTCGACGCGCAGCTGGCCGGGCTGTCGTCCGACATCCGGTCCGGCAACACCCGCGGCGCCCGGGACGAGGCGGGCGCGGTGCTGCTGCGGCTGGGCCTGATGGGCGGGCTGGGGCTGGTCGCGGTGCTCGCCGCCATCCTCATCGCGGCGCGGGCGGGGCGCCGGCTGATCGCGGAGAGCCGCGGCATGGCCGCCGCGGTGACCGCGTTCGCCCAGGACCGGCTGCCGTTGATCGGCGAGCGGGCGCGCCGCGGCGAGGACGTCCAGGCCGCCGACGACCTCGGGGCGGCGCGGTTCCGGGTGACCGAGATCGCGCAGATCGACCGGGCGTTCGCCGAGGCGCGGCGGGCCGTGGTCGCCGCGGCCGGGCGCGAGGCGGCGGCGCACCGGCGGCTGAACGAGGTGTTCGTGACCCTCGCCCGCCGCAACCAGTCGCTCCTGCAACGGCTGCTGCGGATGCTGGAATCGATGCAGCGGCGCACCGAGGACCCCGACGAGCTGGAGCGGCTGTTCGAGCTGGACTCGCTGGCGACCCGGATGCGGCGGCACGCCGAGGGCCTGGTGATCCTGTCCGGCCGGCCGTCCGGGCGCAGCTGGCGCAACCCGGTCCGGCTGGTGGACGTGGCGCGCGCCGCGGTGGCCGAGGTCGAGGACTACAGCCGGGTCGAGGTGGTGCCGATGGGCCGGATCGCGCTGCGCGGTCCCGCCGTGGCCGACACCATCCACCTGATGGCCGAGCTGATCGAGAACGCGGCCGCGTTCTCCCCGCCGAAGACGCCGATCCGGGTGAGCGGGCAGGAGGTCGCGCACGGCTTCGCGCTGGAGGTCGAGGACCGCGGCCTGGGCATCGCCCACGACGACATGGACGCCTACAACCGGCTGCTGGAGACCGACCCGGAGCTGGATCTGGACGACAGCGCCCGGCTGGGGATGTTCGTGGTGGCGCGGCTGGCGGCCAGGCACGGAATCAAGGTGACGTTGCGGAAGTCGCCGTACGGGGGCGTGATCGCGATCGCGCTGATCCCGCACGAGCTGGTCGTCCAGCCCGAGGAGGCGCACGGCGGTTCGGACGAGCGGCGTGAGCGGCGCGCGCAGCGGGAGCGCCGCGAGGCGGGCGAGGAGCGCGAGCTGATCGGGTCGTCGCCGGTGTCGGCGATCAGGGAGTCGGTCGAGGCCGTCGCCGGGCAGGGTTCCGGCTTCGGCTCCGGTTCACGCTCCGGCAAGGGCGGTTCGGGCGAGGCGGATCGTGCGGACCCTCCCGCGGAGTCCCCGGCCGAGGCTCCGGCGGAGGCTCCGGCGGAGCCCCCGGTCGAGTCCCCGACGCTGGCGACCGGCGCCTTCCCGCTGCCCGTGCGGCGCCGCCAGACGCATCTCGCGCCTCAGCTCAAGGGCTCGTCCGCGGCGAAGCGGGACGAGCCGTCCGGCGGTGAGCCGGGGCGGCCGCGGTCGCCGGAATCGGCGCGCGACCTCATGTCGACGATGCAGCGCGGCTGGCGGCGCGGCCGCGCGGACGCCTCCGGAGCGGAGGACGGGGCCGATCGATCCGATGGGTCCGGCGCCGGCGATTCCGGTGGCGGGGAGTGATGTCCCAGGATCGGCCGGACGGGCCGCCGGAGGACCTGTGGGTCGACGAGGACGCGGGCCCCGTCGTACGTCCCTTCGCGGTCACCCGGGGCCGCACCCGGAGCCGGCGGCACGGCGGCGACCTCGACCTGATCGCGGTCGTGGTGACGGCCGAGGTGCCGATGCCCGATCCGGTGACGCTGGGCCCCGAGGACGAGCGGATCCTGGAGTTCTGCCTCGATCCGGTGTCGATCGCCGAACTGGCCGTCGACCTCGCCCTGCCGGTGGGCGTGGTCCGGGTGCTGGTGGGCGATCTGCTGGACCGGGGCCTGGTGGAGGTGCAGCGTCCGGCCGTGTCGGCCGGGCGCCCGGACGTGCGCATTCTCAAGGAAGTGATCGATGGTCTCCGAGCGCTCTGACCTGCCGGGCGGAAGGGCCGTATTGAAGACGAGGGCCCTGCTGGCGGGCGCCGCGCTGCTGGCCGCGGTGGCGGCGGCCGGCTGCGGCGGAACGCAGGACGACGCGGTCCCCGCCGCCGGGGTGCCCGGCATCACCGAACGCCCCTGCCCGAAGGCGGTGAACAAGGACCACGGCTGCATCTACCTGGGCATCATCTCCGACCTGAGCTCGTCGCAGTTCAAGGGGCTGGGCGTGCCGATGGTGGCCTCGCAGCGGGCGTTCTGGGACCGGGTCAACCGGCAGGGCGGCATCGGCGGGTACGACATCGACGCGCACACCTACGTCCGCGACAACAGGTACGACCCGGCGACGCAGCGCCGGGCGTACAACGAGATCAAGGACCGGGTGCTGGCGCTGGCGCAGAGCCTGGGGTCGCCGACCACCGAGGCGATCCTGGACGATCTGCGCGCGACCCGGACGATCGCGGTGCCCGGGTCCTACCCGTCCAAGTGGGAGTTCGAGAACGTCATCCTGGAATCGGGCGCCTCCTACTGTCTCGCGGCGATGAACGCGGTCGACTACGCGGCCGACGAGTTCGGGGCCAAGCGCGTGATGGCCGTCCACTACGCGGGCGACTACGGCGGTGACGCGGAGGCGGGCGCGAAGGCGGCGGCCGCGGCGCGCAAGCTCGCGTACTCGCAGATCGAGACCAAGCAGGGCGCGGCCGCGCAGGACGCGGTGGTCCAGGCCGTCCTGGCGCGCAAGCCCGATCTGGTCGTGCTGACCACCGGTCCTTCCGAGGCCGCGACCATCATCGGCAAGACCGTCGAGGCCGGCTTCAAGGGCCGTTTCATGGGCAGCAGCCCGACCTGGACCAAGTCGCTGCTGCGGACCTCGGCGGCCGGGGCGCTGAAGGAGCGTTACCTGCAGGTGGCGGCGTGGAAGCCGTTCGCGACCGACTCGCCCGGCCACACCGCGATGCGGCAGGCGCTGGGCCGGGTCGAGCCCGACGACGCCTACACCTCGGGCTGGGTGCTGTCGTACCCGCTGAAGGCGGTGCTGCAGAAGGCGGCGGCGAACCGGAACCTGACCCGCGAGGGCCTGTACGAGGCGCTCGGCCAGATCACCAACGTGGACTACGAGGGGATGCTGCCGGCCCAGGCGGGCAACACCTCCGGGACCCCGAACGCGGCGGCGTTCCGCGAGTCGGTGATCGCCCGGCCGGACGAGCGGGAGCTGACCGGGGTGAAGGTGGTCACCGACTTCGCCGCCGGTCCCACGACCAAGGCCTACCGGCTGGAGAGCCCCTGCTACGAGACGGGTTCCTGACCCGCGGCGCCCGCGGCCGGGCCTGCGCGGCGGCGCGCCGGTGACGTCGTGCCGCGGCGCGCCTTCGGCTCGTCCCAGATGCCCAGCGCCTTCCACAGCCACCGGTTGGCCGGGGTGATCAGGCCGAGTTCGTGCAGCAGGTCGCGGACCTTGCCGACCGAGTCGCTGATCTCGTCCCGGTGCGCGCCGTCCTTGTACGCCTCGCGCACCACGTCCCGGGGGATGCCGAAGTGCCGGATCATCGGCCCGGGCGGGGACAGCATGATCCGGGCCATCAGGCCGAGGATCAGCGGGCCGGTCAGGCCGATGATGCCGCGCCGGCCGCGGCCCAGCCCGGGCACCCGGTGCCTGAGGTAGTGCCGGGCGAAGGAGATGTGCCGCGCCTCCTCGGCGATGTGGATCTTCATGATGGTCCGCTCGAGCGGGTGCTTGACGTGCCCGCCCTTGAGGGTCTTGCGCTGGACGTGGTCGATCGGGTCCTCGCCGCCCAGCACGAACACGAAGAACAGCTCGGTGTCGACCACCGGGATCCAGGGGGCGGCCTGCGCGATCGCGGTGAGCGCGCGGGGCATGCCGCGGATCGGCAGCCCGGTGCGGTTCACGAACTCCTGGAACATCATCCCGTGGTGGCATTCCTCGGTGATCTCGTGGTAGACGTACCGGAACTCCGGCCGCCCGTTCGGCAGCCGGTAGGCGTAGTTGAGCAGGCCGCGCTTGAGCAGGTTCTCGAACTGCAGGCCGATCTTCATGGCGGTGGCCACCCGCCACAGCCCGATCCGCGCCTGGACCTCCGGCGGCTGGGACCGGTACCACTCGGTGCGACCCAGCCGGTCGACCTCGCCCAGGATCCAGCGCGGGTCGTCGGGGTCGACGGCGAAGTCGGGGTCGTCCCAGGGGATGTCGGCGTAGGCCTCCCAGTGCTTGTCGACCGACGCCTTGTTCAGGCGGTCGATGACGCCCAGGTAGGACTTGCGGTCCTTGACCTGCTCGCGGACTTCCTCGGCGAGCTCGGTGGGGGTTTTCGTCATGTCGGACGCTCCCTCGGATCTGGGGGTGTCGGAGGGGCCGGCGCCGCGCCGGCCTCAGTGCCGGTTTCTGGGACGGTCCCCTGGTCGGGGACGAGCACCCGCGCGAACTCCTTGAGCCGGGCGAGCACGGCGGCCTGGTGGCCGTGGGCGTCGCCGTCCAGGGAGTTCTGCAGCGAGAGCCCGACCAGCAGCGCGAACAGGCCGCGGATGAGGGTGTCGACGAGGTCCTCGGGCAGCGTCTCGGGGAACAGCCCGTGGAAGACCTCCTTGACGATCTGCACGACCCGCTCGCTGAGGTCGATGCCCAGCTCGCGCAGGTCCTCGTCGGTGCGGCCGGCCAGGGTCAGCTCCAGCAGCGCCAGCGCGGGCGGCTGCTGGAGGGTGTCCCAGAACAGGTCGAGCGCCCCGGCGACGTCGCGGCGCTCGGCGGGCAGCTCGGCGAACGCCCGCACGTACTCGGCGCGGAGCCGTTCGAGGAGGTGCTCCAGCGCGGCGGCGACCAGCGTCATCTTGGTCGGGTAGTGATGCTGCTGCGCGCCGCGCGAGACCCCGGCCCGGCGCGACACCTCGGTGGTCGACAGGCCGGACCAGCCAAGGTCGGCCAGCGCCTCCGCGGTCGCGTCCAGCAGCCGCTGCTGGGTCTGCGTGCGCCGCTGCTCCTGGGTGCGCCGCCCGCCGGCCCCGGGAGGAGTGGAGGGCCGTCGCCGGTTGCCTGCTGTCACGCTTCGACGGTAGAAGCGCGGATACAAGCAAGCAAGCCTGCTTGTATGTTGCGCACATCACAATTGGACGGTCTGTCTTATTGCTGGCGAACCGCGTCCGGCATCCGGCCGACCTTGGTGATCGTCTGCCGCTAAGGTGTGTCCATGCAGGTCAACCAGTCGGCCAAACTGACCAACGTCTGCTACGACATCCGGGGGCCGGTGCTCAAGCGGGCCAAACAGCTGGAGGCGGAGGGGCAGCGGATCCTCAAGCTGCACATCGGCAACCCCGCCCCCTTCGGGTTCGAGGCCCCGCCCGAACTGCTCCAGGACATCGTCCGCAACCTTCCCGAGGCGCACGGCTACAGCGACTCCAAAGGCATCCTGCCCGCCCGCCGCGCCGTCGTGCAGCGGTACCGGGAGCAGGGCCTGGCCGGGGTGGACGTGGAGGACGTCTACCTCGGCAACGGCGTGTCCGAGCTGATCGTCATGACCCTCCAGGCGCTGCTCGACAACGGCGACGAGGTGCTCATCCCCACGCCCGACTACCCGCTCTGGACGGCCGGCGTCTCGCTGTGCGGCGGCACCCCGGTGCACTACCTGTGCGACGAGGCCGCCGACTGGGCGCCCGCGCTGGACGACCTCGAAGCCAAGATCGGCGACCGTACCCGGGCGATCGTGATCATCAACCCGAACAACCCGACCGGGGCCGTCTACCCGCGCCCGGTGCTGGAACGGATCGTGGAACTGGCCCGCCGGCACAATCTGATCATCTTCGCGGACGAGATCTACGACCGGATCCTCTACGACGGCGCCGAGCACGTCTCGATCGCCTCGCTGGCCCCCGACCTGCTGTGCCTCACCTTCGGCGGGCTGTCCAAGAACTACCGGGTGGCGGGCTTCCGGTCCGGCTGGGTGGTGCTGTCGGGGCCCACCGAGCATGCCGAGTCGTACATCGAGGGCCTGGACATCCTGGCCAACATGCGGCTGTGCCCCAACGTCCCGGGCCAGCACGCCATCCAGGCCGCGCTCGGCGGCTCGCAGAGCATCGAGGACCTGGTGCTCCCGACCGGGCGGCTCGGCGAGCAGCGCGACCGGGCGTGGAAGCTGCTGAACGACCTGCCCGGCGTCAGCTGCGCCAGGCCGAGCGGCGCCCTGTACGTCTTCCCGCGCCTCGACCCCGAGGTCTACCCGATCGAGGACGACGTCCGGTTCGCCTTCGACCTGCTGGAACAGCAGCGGATCCTGATCGTCCAGGGCACCGGCTTCAACTGGCCCGCCACCGACCACTTCCGCGTGGTGACCCTGCAGTACGCCGACGACCTGGAGGAGGCCATCGGCCGTATCGGCGACTTCCTGGAGACCCGCCGCCGCTGACCGTCCCGCCGGAACCGCCGGGCCGGGCCGCGTGAGAGCCCCCGATCCGGGAAGGTCCCCCCTGGGGAGTCAGCGCACGCCGAGGGGGCGATGAACATGACCGCATCCGGCGGGGCACCGTCCGGTGGCCCGGTCCTGGAGGAGCTGGAGCGCGCCGAGTGCCTGGCCCTGATCAGGCCCGGCGGCGTCGGCCGGGTCGCCTTCGACGACGGCGAGGGCCCGACGGTCATCCCGGTGAACTACACCCTGGACGGCGAAGCGGTGGTGTTCCGCACCAGCCTGGAGGGACGGCTCACCCACAGCCTGGCGACCGCGATGACCGGCGCGGCGGTGCGGATCGCGTTCGAGGTCGACGACATCGACGCGGAACGGCACGAGGGCTGGAGCGTGCTGCTGCGCGGCGGCGGCCACCTCCTGCCCGACCACGAGCGGCCCCCGGCGGCCACCGTCCAGCCGTGGCCGGGCGGCGAGCGCCCGGTCTACATCCGCCTGGCACCGCAGGAGATCTCCGGCCGCCACCTGCGCCCCGCGCCCGCCTAGCCTCGCCCGCCTAGGCGGCCCTAGTCGGTCGCGGAGGCGGCGGCGTCCAGGCGGCGCAGGGCGTTGCGCACGACGTCGGGGTCGGTCGTCGGCCAGAACGGCGGCAGCGACGACTTGAGGAAGGACCCGTAGCGGGCCGTGGCCAGGCGCGGGTCCAGGACGGCGACGACGCCGCGATCGTCCATCGAGCGCAGCAGCCGCCCCGCGCCCTGCGCCAGCAGCAGCGCCGCGTGCGTCGCGGCGACCGCCATGAAGCCGTTGCCGCCGCCGGCCGCCACCGCGCGCGACCGCGCCGAGGA
This sequence comes from Actinomadura vinacea, assembly GCF_039532545.1. Lineage (NCBI taxonomy): Bacteria > Bacillati > Actinomycetota > Actinomycetes > Streptosporangiales > Thermomonosporaceae > Actinomadura > Actinomadura vinacea. The sequence continues at coordinate 14,553 of NZ_BAAARW010000011.1, forward strand.
GACCGGGTCGTCCGGGCGCGGGAACGGGATGCGGTCCATGATGACCAGCTGCAGCGAGGGGCCGGGGACGTCCACGCCCTGCCACAGCGACAGCGTGCCGAACAGTGAGGTCCGCTCGTCCTCGGCGAACTGCTTGACCAGCAGGGACGTGGAGTCCTCGCCCTGGCACAGCAGCGGATGGGTCAGATGGTCCTTCAGCTCGTCGGCCGCCTGCCGCGCCGCCCGCATCGAGGAGAACAGCCCGAGCGCCCGCCCGCCCGCCGCCTCGATCAACTCGGTGATCTCGGTGAGGTAGGCGTCCTGCAGCCCGTCCCGCCCCGGCTGGGGCAGGTGGCGGGCGACATAGAGGATGCCCGACCTGGGGTGGTCGAACGGCGACCCGGCGTCGAGGCCGGACCAGACGACCTCCTTCTCCTTCTCGCCGTCCTTGGTCGCCGTGCGCGCCAGCCCTTCGGCGGCCGCCTTGGCGTCCTGGGGGGTCTGGCCCGCGGCGGCGTCCAGGGACGGCAGGCCCCACTGGCGGGCCAGCGGCTCGAACGAGCCGCCCAGCGTGAGCGTGGCCGAGGTGAGGATCGCGGTGCGCTGCTCGAACAGCGTCGTGCGCAGCAGCCCGCCCACCCCGATCGGCGCGACGTGCAGCGCCGGCGGCCGCTTGGGCTTGCCGTCCTGGACGAACGGCTTCTCCAGCCACACCACGTCGAAGCGCGCCGAGATCTCCGGCTGGAACGACTCCAGCAGCCGCACCGCCGTCTCGTGCAGGTCCTCCAGCGAGGACCGCGCGGCCTTGCGCGCCGCCATGTTCCCCGGGTCGCTGTCCTTCTTCTCCGGGCCGAGCGCGGTCAGGCAGGCGTGCGCGGCGTCCCGCACGACGGCCAGGGTGTTGCCCAGCGCGGGGGACAGCACGTCCATGCGCCCGCCCGGCAGGTCCTCCAGAAGCAGGCCGAGGCCCTCGGCGGACTCCTTGAGCCGGTCGGCCAGCCCGTCCTCGATCAGCCGCCCGCAGCGGCGCGCCGAGGCCTCGACGGCCGCGGCGCTCAGCTCGCCGGTCGCGACGGAGGTGACCCGGTCGACCAGCTCGTGCGCCTCGTCCACGATCACCACGTCGTGCTCGGGCAGGACCTGGAACTCCTCCAGCGCGTCGATCGCCAGCAGCGCGTGGTTGGTGACCACCACGTGCGCCTCGCCCGCCTCGGCCCGGGCCAGCTCGGCGAAGCACTCGGTGCCCTGCGGGCAGCGCTGGGCGCCCAGGCACTCCTTCGCGGTCACCGACACCTGCCGCCAGGCCTGCTCCTGGACGCCCGGGACCAGCTCGTCGCGGTCGCCGGTGGAGGTCTCCTCGGCCCACTCGTTCAGCCGCTTGACCTGGCGGCCCAGCGCGGACAGCTGCTGCGGGTCGAACAGGCCGCCCGTGCCGTCCTCGGGATCGTCCAGGGCGCCGGTCTGCACGCGGTTCAGGCACAGGTAGTTGCGGCGGCCCTTGAGGATCGCGAACTTGAGCTCCCGGCCCAGCAGCGGCCCGAGCGTCTCGGCCAGCCGCGGCAGGTCGCGGTCGACCAGCTGGCGCTGCAGCGCGATCGTGGCCGTGGAGACCACGACCGTGGTGCCCTTGTCGACGGCGTGCCGGATCGCCGGGACCAGGTAGGCCAGCGACTTGCCGGTGCCGGTGCCCGCCTGCGCGGCCAGATGCTCCCCGGCGGCGATCGCCTTCTCCACGGCCTGGGCCATCTCCACCTGGCCGGGACGTTCCGCCCCTCCGATGGCCTCGACGGCGGCGGCGAGCAGCGTCGCCGTGTCCGGAATCTGGGTATCGCTGTCGGTCAGCAGATCAGGGGCGGGCACGTCGCCCAACGCTACCGTCCGCGGCGACCGCGCGCGTCCCCGGTTCGTGAGAGGAATCACATCATCACGGGGCGTGACGGCCCTGGGGTGCCGTCCCCCCGGGGCCGTGCCGAGCATCCCGGCCGATCGGCGAAGATGGTGCCCGTGTCTGCCGAAAGAGAAGTCCTGACCTGGGAATCGTTCGGTGCGGCCGGCCGGGCGCTGGCCCAGGCGATCGCGGACGACGGCTACCGTCCCGACCTGATCCTGTCGATCGCGCGCGGCGGCCTGTTCGTGGCCGGTGCCCTCGGCTACGCGCTGGACGTCAAGAACCTCCACGTCATGAACGTCGAGTTCTACACCGGCGTGAACGAGCGGCTCGACCTGCCGGTGATGCTCCCGCCGGTGCCCAATGCCGTCGACCTGTCGGGCGCCCGGGTCCTGGTCGCCGACGACGTGGCCGACACCGGCGCCACCCTCAGGCTGGTCCGGGACTTCTGCGCCGACCACGTCGCCGACGTCCGCTGCGCCGTCGTGTACGAGAAACCGCACTCCGAGGTGAAGTGCGAGTACGTGTGGCGGCACACCGACCGGTGGATCAACTTCCCGTGGTCGACCCTGCCGCCCGTGGTGCGGTCGGAGAACCAGGTCCTGGACGCCTGACCCGGCCATCCGGCGTCCGCTCTGCTGACCTGGGGGGCGACCCCCAGACCCCCGCTCTGCTGACCTGGGAGGCGCCCCCCAGACCCCCGGCTCTGTCTCAGGGGCGCACAGTGCCGTGGGGGCGCGGACGGAGCCAGACCAGGCGCACCGGCACCGGGGCCGGCTGCGGCGGTACGGTGCGCAGCCGCGCGGCGGTGAGCCGACGGCCCGCCAGCCACTGCCGCACATGCGCCGGGACCTCCTGGCGCCGGGCCATCCGCGTCCGCGCCAGCAGCAGCGCCACCGACACCGTCATCGCCGCCAGCCAGCCCGCCTGCAGGGCCGCCAGGTCCTCGGCGTCCATGGCCTCCTCCACGCCCGCGCGCAGGGCCGCGTTCGGGGTGATCGGCATCCCGCTCGGCGCGATCTGCGGGGACGCGACCGGCGGCAGCGCGACCTGCGGGGCGGGGATACCGGCCACCGCGTTGAACGCGGAGTTGGTCAGCGGCGGCACGTCCGGCGGCAGGTTCGACAGCGAGATCCCCGGCGGCAGCGCCCCCGACGCGCTGGTGATGATCAGCGTGTAGCCGCGCGACACGGTGCCGGCCTTGGCCGCCGACACCGACGCCTTGAGTTTGATCGTGCCCGGCCGGGCGTTCGCCGGGGCGGTGATCGCGGCCGCGGCGGTGCGCCCCCCGCCGCCGACGCTGCCCATGCCCTGCGCGCTTGGGCGCACCGACGCGCCGGTCGCCGAGAGCCGCAGCACGGTGCCGTGCGCGGTGGCCTTCGCGGACGCCACCCGGACCGTCGCGGTGATCGTCCCGCCCGGCTTCACCGTGGACGCCGAGGCCGACAGGCTCAGCGAGAGCACCGGCTTGGACGGAGCCGGATTACCTGGGTTACCTGGATTACCGGGGCCGGGCGGGTCCGTCGGCGGGTCGGTGGGTGGGTCGGACGGGTCCGGCGGGTCGGACGGATCCGGCGGGTCTGACGGATCGGGCGGGTCTGACGGATCGGGCGGGTCTGACGGATCGGGCGGGTCTGACGGATCGGGCGGGTCTGACGGGTCGGGTGGATCGGTCGGGGGATCCGTCGGCGGGTCGGTCGGCGGGTCCGCGGGCGGATCGGTGGCCGCTCCGGTGGGGGACTCGCCGCTCGGGCTGGGCTCCGGTTCGGCCAGAACCGGCGGCGCGGCCGCCACCGCGAAGACCGCCACCGCGCCGAGCCCGGCCAGCAGGGAACCGCCCGCCGATCTTGAGCGCACCTGCACGCACCTCCACCGCGACGCCGACAAGAATGCTCCGAATAGGCATGGGAGCATGGAACGAATGGTCGAATCAACCCGGGCGGAACAGACTTATTGTCGAATGCGTAATCGCTCGTCGCGATTATCACCGGGTTCGCATTCCGGGTTCCATCACCTCGCGGCCGTCCAGGGAGGCCCGGCCCTCTCGGCCGAGATCGAGCGCGGTCATCGAGCCGCGCACGGGCGGCGCGGCGAGCGGCCCCGTGTCCGCCGGCCCCGTGTCGGACGGCCCTGTGTCTGTCCGCCCGGTGTCGGCCGGCCCGGTGTCCGCCGGCTCCAGTACCTCCGGGGCCCGCGGTCCGGGTCCGTCGTCGTCGGCGTGGCGGCGCAGCCACATCGCGCGCAGCACCACCTCGATCGAGAACCGCGAGTCCGGCCGGGCGAGCTCCTCGCCCAGCGTGCCCTCCAGCTTGCGCATCCGGTACCGCACGGTCTGCGGGTGGACGTGCAGCTCCTCGGCGATCTCGGCGGCGGTGCCGCGGGTGGTGAGCCAGGTGCGCAGCGTCTCCAGCAGCCGGTGCCGCTGCCCGGGGTTGAGCGCGGCCATCCCGGCCAGGTTGCGCCGGGCGATCTGGTCGATCAGCGCGGGATCGCTCAGCAGCCACAGCTCCATCAGATGGTCCTCGCAGCGGGTCACCGGGCCGTCGTCCAGGATCCCCGAGTCGACCAGCGCCAGCGCCTGGCGGGCCCAGCGCAGCGAGTCGGCGCAGCCGGCCGCCGGGACGCTCACCCCGGAGACGGCGCGGCCCTCCGGCAGCGCCTCGGCCAGCATCCGCTGCCGGTCGGCGGTCATCCGGCCGGGCACCAGCAGATGCGGCTCGGGGCCGGTGAAGTCGGCCAGCACGTCGCGGTCCAGCGCGGTGCGCAGGACGCGCGCGCCGGGCGGTACCGCGACCAGGGTCATCTCCTCCGGCACGTCCCACTCGGCGGGCTCGGCCAGCTCCTCGACCGCGCGCCGGGACGCCGCGGGACGGCGCAGCAGCAGCCGCAGCAGCCGCCGCCGGTGCTCCTCCAGCTCCTCGGCGGGCAGCGCGTCCAGGTAGCCCTTCAGCGCGAGCGAGGCCAGCTCGTCGATGTAGGCGAACAGCGCGTCGGCCAGTTGCGCCATCACCGCCGAGGACAGGTTGCGCTGCGGCCCGATCCGCATGACGCGGCGCCAGGCGGCCTGCGCGCCGATCCGGAACGCGGCCTGGAGGTTGTCCAGGGTGCGGCCCTCCTGCGCCTCGAAGCGCCCGAGCCGGCGGTAGGTGTCCTCATGCCGGTCGCGCGGCGCGGACGGGTCGGCGATCTGCTCGACGAAGTGGGCCAGGGCGCGCTCGACACCGATCTGCAGCGCCTGCACGTAGGGGCCCCGGATGGGCCGCCCGTACTCCGGGATCGCCCGCCGGATCTCCTCGATGATCTCCGTGGCCAGGCTGGGCAGCTCGGGCCGCATCATGGCGGCCAGCTGCCGCGGCAGGGGGGCCGACAGTTTCGTCGGCCCGCCCGGTTCGAGCGTACGCGTCATCGGTGCACCTCTCCGAGAACACCGAGGTCATGGAAGCGTTCCCACGCCGGCGGGGCCGCCGGCGAACCGTCGACCTCGGTGTACGGCCTTCCCGGGAGCAGCGCGCCGAGCGGGGACCCCTGCGCGCCCCCCGGCAGGAATGTTGTGAGCTGAAGCACACCGAACGTAGATCAGGGAGGTCCGTTTTTATATAAAGAATGCATAAAACCGCCCTCCGTCATCATCTTGACACAAATGGTGAGGCGTCCGGCGATCAGCGCAGGGACGGGCTGCGCTCCCTCATTCGGCCCGCCCGCAACACCGCTTCCAGGGCGAACCTGGAATCGGGGTCGGTCAGTTGTTCCCCGAACGCCTCGTTGATCTGCCGCAGCCGGTAGCGCACCGTTTGCGGATGCACACGGAGCCGCTTGGCCGTCTCCACCGCGTTCCCCTGCGTCTCCAGCCACGCGCCGAGCGTCTCGGTGAGCCGCAGCCGCTGCGTGCCGGCCATCCGGGCCAGCACCGCCAGCCGCCGCCGCGCCACCTGGTCCAGCAGCGCGCCGTCGGCCAGCAGCCACAGCTCGAGCAGGTGGTCCTCGGCGGAGGTCAGCCCGGCGTCCTCGACGATCCCGGCGTCCACCAGCGCCAGTGTCCGGCGCGCCCAGCGCAGCGAGTCGGCCGCCTCGCCCGGCGGGACGGCCAGCCCGGTCGCGGCGCGCCGCTCCGGCAGCGCCGCCAGCAGCCGCTCGCGCCGCGCGGCGGTCAGCGGACCCGGCACCAGCAGATGCGGCTCGGCGGTGCCGAGATCGGCCAGCACGTCGTCGTCCAGGGCGGCGCGCACGCAGCGCGCGCGGACCGGCAGCGCCACCGGAGTCACCTCAGCGGGCACGCTCCACGCCGCCGCCTCGGCGGCCCGCTCCAGCGCGCTCCGGGACGCCCGCGGGCGCTCGAGAAGCAGCCGCAGCAGCCGCCTCCGCAGCTCGGTCCGCTCGTCGTCGGTGCGCGAGCGGGCCTCCTCGAAGCCCTCCACCGACAGCGAGGCCAGCTCGTCGATGTAGGCGAACAGCGCGTCGGCCAGCTGCGACATCACCGTCGAGGACAGCCCGTGCCGACGGCCGACCTCGGCGACCCGCCGCCAGGCCACCTGGACCCCGGTGCGGTAGGCGGCCTGCAGCGCGTCCAGGCTCCGCCCCCGGTACGCCTCGCCGCGGCCCAGCGCCCGGCACAGCTCGTCGCGCCGGTCCCGCGACTCGTCCGATCCGGAGATCTGGTCGACGAAGGTGCGCAGCGCCTGGTCCACGATCGACCGCAGTTCCGCCCGGGCGCCCGAGTGCCGCCGCTCGGCGTACTCCGGAATCGTCCCGCGGATCTCGGTCATGATGTCCTCGGCGAGGGACTCCAATTCCGGCCGCAGAACGGCGGCCACCCGCGGCGGAAGCCGTCCCGGACGCCGATCCCGCCCGGCGGAATCGAGGGTGCGCGCCATCGTCGATGCTCCTTCCCGCCCCCGCGGGCCGCGCGTCGCCACGGGTGGCGGCGGGGAGCCTCCCGGCTGCGGTAGGGCCATTACGGTCAGCGATATCGCGTGCATTCCACCCGGTCTGCGAGAGCATTCACCGGTCCCCCGGGTGATCTACGACGCGTCAAACGTAACCCAATCGGGCGGACCGTGCACCGATCCATGGAAGTTTCCGGCGGGAACGCGAATGATCCCACCGGGCGGTCATTGACCAGCCGTGATGATCTGTACGCGGTGTGTGGGGAGACGATCCGGCCGCTCACTTCAGGACAGAACGGCCGGTGTTTTCATCATCGGGTGACAAGAAAACGAGCGAGCTGAAGATTTTCCGGAATGAGCCCTTGTCGGACGCGAAGTCGGCACTTAGCTTACTCATCGGTAGGAGACGCCGAAGTGGAACGGGGCAGGTTAGCAGAATCCACCGTCCCGGTCTCCGGATTCGGCGAAAATCTCCCGGTCGATCCTGCCCGACCGCAGTTTCGTCGCAGTTCCACCTCAAGGAGCCGCCCAGAGAAGGACCCTGGCCACCCCGTCCCCGGATCCCACCCCAACGAGTACCGGCACTCACCGGGACCCCCCTCTCGAAAGGGCACATCCAATGCGCAAGACCCTTCGCAAGGCCCTCGTCGCCTCCGCCGTCGTCGCCGCCGGCATCGGCGTCTCCGCGTCCCCGGCGTCCGCCGCCGACGCCAGCTGGGCCGTCGTCAACGGCGGTGACATCGCCGCCGAATCGACCAACACCAGCCTGCGCGTGGTGCGCAACAACGCCACTCTGACCTGCGCTTCCGTCGCCGCTGCGGCGAGCATTCCCACCACCTCCGGGCACGCCGGCCCGGGCATCGGCTCGATCAGCGAAACCGCGTGGGAAACCTGCAGGGGGCCGCTCAACCTCACCTTCGGCGTGGCCCAGTCCGGCTCCTGGGCGATCAACGCCGTCGGTCCCCGCAACGCCACCTCCAACTTCGCCACCATCAGCGGGATCAACGCCACCATCAACGGCGCCGGCTGCACGGCCACGTTCACCGGGAGCGTGCGGGGCTACTACGACAACAGCAACGGCAACCTCGTTCTCGACCCGGCTGTGTCCGTCGCCTCCGAACTCAAGGCCACCAGCGTGAGCGGATGCCTCGGCATCATCCAGGCCAACGACACGGCCCTGTTCTCCGGCACCTTCGCCACCGACCCGAACAACGTCGACGTGGTCTACAGCCCGTAAGGACGCGAGTCCGAACCCTCGGTGCCGCGCGGCCGGCCTGTGCCCGCCGCGCGGCACCTTGCGGTTCCGCGACAAAATTAGAAAGCAATTTATCATTCGTCGACAATGGGCGGCTCGCAAACCATTGTCAACGACCTGATCCCTTGTGGTGAAGCGGCCCTGGGACTAGGCTCTCTCTGCCATTTTATGGGGTTGATCGGATATGCGGATGGCGGCCACGGCCGACACGTTGGATTTCGGGCGTTGAAGCGTGCCGGGTGTTGAGTGGATGGACGAAGGGACGTTCGGAGTGGACGGGCGACCATGAGCGGTGGCAGGGGCTGGAACACGGTCCGCACCGCGCGGGCGGCGGCGATCGCGGCCTTGATCGTCGTGGCCGGGCTCATCCCGGGCGCCGGAGCCGCCCTGGGGGACGAGCAGAAGGCCGATGTCTCGCTCGGCTACACCTGCCGTCTGCCCTCCGGTCCCATCAGGGCGAACGTCAAGGTGTCCGCCGCCTTCCCCGCCACCGGGAAGCCCGGCTCCCCAGTGCGGCCGGACGGCGTCGAGGTCACCCTCACACTTCCCCGGACGGCCCTGGAGGGCCTGTCCGCATCGGGTGCGGCCACGGTCGGTGGCACGGTGACGCTCCAGACCCTCTGGACGCGCGGCGGCGTCCCGGCCGCGACCGAGTGGCCGGGGCTCACCGTCCCGCGGACGAGGGTCCCCGGCACCGGTCCCGTGGTGCTCCGCGCGTCCGGGCCGGTTCCCCAGGCGAACGTGACCGCGGCCGGGGACATCGTGGTGTCCGTCGGGGAGCTCGCGCTGGCCCTGGAGCCGCGCAAGGCAGACGGGAGCGCGACCGGGCCGCGGGCTCAGTCGGTGTCCTGCGTCCCCGACCTCGGCGAGGACACCACGCTGGTCACGATTCCGGTCGAGGGGCCGGGGAACGCCCCCGGCACCACCGCGCCCGGCGCCGGCGGCGGCGCCCCGTCGCCCCGGGCGTCCGGCAAGAAGGCCGACGACGACCTGTGCCCGCCGATGTCCGAGCCCAAGCTCAACATGAACCTCCCGCTGCCGCCCGTGCCGGACGACGTCCAGGAATTGCCCCAAGCCCTTGACCCGAGCTGCGCGCGCGTCAAGGGGCACTCCAACGTCAAGAAGCTCAAGGGGGCCGCGCCGCAGCGCGGCGAAGCCGCGGTCATCCTGGGAGTGCAGTCGTTCCTTCGCAACCCGAACCCACCGGAGGATCCCGACGGCTACCTCCAGTCCCGCAACGTGGCGATGACGTACCTGGACTCATCGCAGGCGACGTTCCTGACCTTCGGGTTCATGCCGACCACGGCGACCATGGAGGTCACCCAGATCGGGAACGCCAACGCCGTCGCGATCGGCCCCGTCTGGTCGAAGAGCGAGAAGGACACCGTCACCACGGTGACGGCGGACGTGTCGATCCGGCTGCACAACGTCAAGGTCAACGGGACGCCCATGGACGTGGGCCCCAACTGCCGCGCGAAGCCGATGCGGATCGTGCTGACCGGAAGCGCGAAGGCCGACCCTTCCTATCGGGTCGAGAACGGCGGGCAGCTCGCCGGCACGGCGACCATCCCCGAGTTCAGCGGATGCGGGGTCGGCGAGGATCTCGACAGGCTCTTCACGGCCTCCGTCTCGGGGCCGGGGAACTACATCAGGCTGATACAGGGACCGGTCTGCTACCTCACCGGCGCCAAGAACCCGAACATCTTCCCGTGCCCGCCCGAGGACTTCGGTTACACGATCACGCCCGGCGGGGACTTCCGGGCGACCTCGGGCCGGGTCGTCTTCAGGGCCGGCCCCGCCATCGGCGTTCCCACCCGGAGGATCGAGTGCCCGTCCTCGGAGATCCGCGGGAGGCTGAAGTCCGGATCCGGGATAGACCCCATCCGGCTCGGCACGATCACCAGCATGAAGTACAACGGCTGTGTGGGGGCGGGGAGCCTGGCGAGCCTCGGTTCCTTCACCATCGAACCGTCGCGGCTGCCCATGACCGTGTCGCATCATCCTACGCTGGGCCTGGACAGGACGACGGGGATGCTGGAGCTGCAGTTCCTGACGCCGCGCCTGAAAGTCTCGAGCGCCGGCTGTTCGTTCGATGTGGAATCCTCGAACTCTTCTGAGGTGGGCCTCGAGGCGGGATACCCGAACGGCAGTACCGGATGGACGGTGCGGACGACGACCATCGGCAGCCTGCTCGACGTCTCGGCCGGTTGCCCGTCGACTCTTACACCGGGCACGTCATTCGGTTTCTTCCGCAACGCCACGACATACGCGGATGCCGGGGTCTACACGATCGACATCCCGCAGACGTTCAAGTACGGGGGCATCAGCCCGTGATCGGGTAGCCGTCACCAGCCGACGCGGGCTCGGGCCGGTCGCCCCTCGGGCGGCCGGCCCGAAGCGTGCGGCCGGTCGGTTCCGGCACTTGCGCGCACATGACGAGGCCCGCCACCCCGGGGGTCGGGTGGCGGGCCTCAGCGCGGTGGTACGTCAGTCGCCGATAGCGGCGAGCTTCTTGGCGATCTCCGGGGGAACCGTCGCCGCCCCCAGCTTCAGCGAGATGGTGTTGTCGGGGCCGGGCACCGTGAGGTTGATCAGCGGTGCCGCCAGGAGGCAGTTCTGGAACTCGGGGATCGTGTAGGTGCCGGACATCGTGCCGCCGTTGAGCACGTCCCAGTCGGCGCCGGAGGTCAGGTTGATGTTCGCCGGCGACTTGGTCTTGCAGTTGTTGCCGACCGGGACCGGGATGCCCGCCACCTTGAGGTTGCTGAGCTTCAGGGTGACCTTCGAGGTGGAGGTGGTCGCACCGGTGGCGAGGTCGACCTTGCCGGTGGTCGGGGTCTCCTCGATCATCGTGGTCGTCACCGAGACCGGGATGATGCCGAACTGCTTGAACTCGCCGTGCGCGGGGGGCATCTCGAGGTCCGCGGTGAGGTCGCCGGTGCCCAGGTCCAGGGACGCCTTCAGGGCCCCGGGGCCGAGCTGCAGGGTCGAGCCGGTCGCCTTGATGGCCGTGGTGCCGTTCACCGGGTAGTCCACCCTGATGACGGGGTCGGCGCTGGCCGCGGACGGGACCGCGACGCCCAGGGCGGCCGCGGCCAGCCCCGCGGCCGCGAACGTCGCGATCCGCCGGGTCTTGGTGGGAAGGGAAGTCGGGCGCACCACTGTTGCCTCCTGAGGGGGCGGGACGGGATTCGACCGGTGAGCGGCGCGCACGTCGATACCGCAGCGCCTGGCGATGATCGCTCGTGACGGTCAGCGCCGCCGCCCGGGCGGGGTCGATTCACCCGGGCGAAAGGGAAGTGCGTGGTCCGGGCGCGGGCACACCTTTACGGCATATCCGCGGATCATCCAACGAACCGAAGATTACTTCCGCCCGGAATAGGAGACAAGGTTTCGGCGTGGCAATTTCCTGCCATCTGCATAAATGTTGCGGATTGTTGTCACCGCAATATAAGCGGATGCTTTTCTTTGTTTCCTGGTGACAGCGGTGCGCCCGCGGTGCCGGCCGTTCATGGCCTGCGGCCGCTTTTGGACGGCGCCGCGGGAATCACGGGCTGTGGATGCGGCCGTCCATTTCGGTGACCGCCGCCATTCGCCGATTCGGGTATGCCGGTTATTCCGGGCGGCGGCGCCGGTACTCGCCCGGCGTCGTGCCGAAGTGGCGGCGGAAGGCCAGGTGGAACCCGACGGCGGAGCGGTAGCCCACGCGTTCGGGCAGGGTGCCCAGCGGTGCGGCGGTCTCGACCAGGAGGCGGGCGGCCTCGCGCATGCGGCGGCCGGTCAGATGGCGGGCCGGGGGCTCGCCGACCAGGCGGGTGAACGCGGTCGCGAACGCCGAGCGCGACATGTTCGCCTCCCGTGCGAGCGATTCGAGCGTCCACGGCTCGGTGAACCTGGTCTGGATCGCCAGCAGGGAGCGGCCGATCGCCGGATGCCGCAACGCCTCCAGCGCGGGCGACGCGGCGCTGAGGCGGCTCAGCGCGACGCGCAGCGCCAGGACGAAGACCAGCTCGAACGAGCGCAGCGCCACCAGCCGGGCGCCGGGCGCGCCGTCCCGCGTCCCGTCCGCGAGCCGGTCGAGGGTCCCGGCCAGCAGCGGCTCGTTGGCCAGCATGTCGCGGTCGAGCACGAGGATCTCCGGCAGCGCCCGGTAGAGCGGCGACACGGCGGCCTCGTCGTAGTGCAGCCCGCCGCACAGCAGCTCGGTCGCCGGGCCGGGGCCGTCCACGCGCACCTCGCTGACCGTCCCGGCCGGGCGGCCGGGGAGCAGCAGGTCGAGCGGGCGGGTGGCACGGCCCGGACGGTCCGCCACTTCGTGCGCGGTGCCGTGCGGGAACACCGCCAGCTCGCCGGCGCGCAGGACGACCGGGGCGGACGGTCCGGGCATCGTGATCGCGCACTCGCCCGCGTGCACGTAGTGCAGGATCGCGTTCCGTTCCCGGTCGCCGCGCAGGCCCCAGGGCGCGCGGGCCGTCCAGCGGCTGGCGAACACGCCCTCCAGGCGCAGCGGCGCCAGCAACTCGCCGAGCAGATCGGCGCCCGGCACCGACCTCTCGCGCACCGTCACGCCCATGGACGATCCTTAAACGAAGCCGGACTCATGCTTATAGAACGTACAAGGCGGGCCCGGCAGCCTGGAGGCATGAGCGACACATACCTGGTGATCGGCGCCGGCGGCGCGCAGGGCGGAGCGGTCGCGCGGCGGCTCCTGCGGGACGGGCACCGCGTCCGGGGCTTCGGCCGGACCGCGGCCGGGCCGTCCGGCATCGAATGGGCACAGGGGGATCTCACCGATCGCGAAGCCGTGCGGGCGGCGTTCGACGGGGTGCGGCGGGCGTCGGTGACGCTCCCCATGGAGTTCGACCCGGCGGTGGTGGCCCGCTTCGTGGACAACATCGTCGCGGCGTCCGGCGGTCTGGAACGTCTGGTGTTCAACACCGGTAACCGCGTCCCGGCGAGTGCGACCGGCATCGCGGCCTTCGAGTCGAAGCGGGACGCGGCCGCGGCGATGCTGTCGTGCGGCGTCCCGGCCGTGGTGCTGCGTCCCCCCGTCTACCTGGACAATCTCGCCGCCCCGTGGGCACGGGAGGCCCTCGCCGGCGGCGTCCTGCCCTACCCGCTTCCGGAGGACCGCCGGGTCGCCTGGCTGCCCCATGACGATCTCGGTGCGCTCACGGCCGCCGCGCTCGACCGTGCCGACCTGGCCGGAACGGCGATCGACATGGGCGGGAAGGAGGAGGTGACCGGCCCGGAACTGGCGTCCGCGTTCGCCGGCGTGCTCGGCCGCGAGATCCGGTACGTGCCGGTGGACCCCGCCGCGTTCGAGGAACGTCTGGCGCCCGTGCTCGGCGCGGAGGTCGCGGCCGGGGTGGCGAGCACGTACCGATGGCTCGCCACCCCGGAGGGCGCCGGTCTCTACGAGGGGGACGCGGGCAAGGTCGAAGCGCTCCTCGGAGTCGGACTGACCCCGCTGCGCACCTGGATCGAGCGGCACGCCGGAGGTGCCGCGTGAGCGCCGTAGACGAGATCGTCCAGCATCACCGCTTCATCGAGAGCTGGCTGCGCGGCGAGGAGAACCCTTCCGATGTCTCGGCTTTTCTCGACAGGCATACGCCCGATTTCACCTGGTACGACCCGGACGGCTCGTCGGCGGACCGGACCGCACTGGCGGACGTCATGACGAAGGCGCACGGCTCCGCCCCCGGCCTCGTCCTGGAGATCCGCGCGCCGCGCGTCCTCCTGGACCGCGACGGCCTGGTGGTGGCGACCTACGAGGAGCACCAGCGCACGCCCGGGTCGTCCACCGCCCGCCGCGCTGTGGCGATCTTCGTCCCGGAGGCGGGGGCCCGGAACGGGCTGCGCTGGCGCCATCTGCACGAGACGTGGATCCACGACGCCGCCCCCGCTTGATCGGCTCCTGGACGGAGATTTACGGAGGCCGGTGAGTCCGCGCGCTTCACGGGGTCACAACCGGGGACAGGGCCACCAGGAGGCACCCATGGGATCGACCCCCGCCATCGGCGGCATCCGGCTCGGCAGCAGGGAGCCGGAACGGCTGCGGGCCTGGTACGAGCGGGCGTTCGGCGTCCGCGCGGACGCCCGCGGGATCCTGTGGCTGGGCGGGATCGCGCTGCAGATCGAGGGCATCGACGACGTGGCGGCGCTCGCCGCCGAACCCGGGCGGGCGATCATCGAGCTGCACGTCGACGACGCGCGGGCGGTCGCGCGGCACCTGGACTCCCTCGCCGTGGCCTGGGTCTCCCGGCCCGAGCACCGGGCACGGGAGGGCGCGTGGTCCGGCGTCGCGCAGGACCCGGACGGGAACCACCTGCAGATCGTCGAGGCGGCCCCCGCGGTAGCCGAGGGGTCGCTCGCCGGCGCGGCCGTGTCGACGCGGCTGCCCGCCCAGGACCTCGACCGCGCCCGCCGCTGGTACGCCGACAAGCTCGGCCTCGAACCCGCCGAGACCCGTCCCGGCGGGCTGCGCTACCAGTGCCGGAGCGGGAGCTTCGCGGTCTTCCAGTCCGCGGGCCGGCCCACCGGCGACCACACCCAGATGGCCTGGCAGGTCGACGACATCGGCGCGGTGGTCGCCGAGCTGCGCCGCCGGGGCGTCGAGTTCGAGTACGTCGACGTCCCCGGCCTGCGCACCGTGGACGGGATCGCCGAGGTCGACGGCAACTACCCGTCGGCGGGCGGCGGCGGTGAACGCGCCGCCTGGTTCCGCGACAGCGAGGGCAACATGCACGGCATAGGCCAGACCATCCCGCCGGAACAAACCGGTTAGCCCCGCGCGCGTCCCAGCACGGTTCTACCGCTCGCTACAGTTAGTCGCACGATGGAAGCTCTATGTGGTCGCGAAGTGGTCGGTGCTACTTTGTTGATACGGGGCCTACCACCGCTGATGATCACGAGGAGACCTGCGATGGCGATGCCGGCGGAACCGCCATTCGTCCGTGATGACCTCCGCGAGGCGTTCGCCACGCTCGAGGTGATGCCCGGTTTCCGTGCGGAACTGGTAGACGGGGAGATTATTGTGTCGCCGACCCCTGATGGGCAGCACGAGACCGTCGTCGTGGCGGTGGACGACTGGGTGCGTGCGGCTCATGATCTGCGGCTGCACCGCAACCTGACGCTGATCAGCCCCGAGGGCGAGTACGTGCCCGACGGGATCGCCGCGCCCAAGGGCGCGTTCGCCGGACGAGAGTGGCACAGCAAGCCGGACGGCGTGGTGATGGTGCTTGAGGTGACCTCCAAAGACGGCTGGAACCGCAAGGGTGCCGAACGCGATCGCGGGCCCAAGCGGCGCGGGTATGCGGCCGCCGAGATCCCGCTCTACCTGCTGGTCGACCGGCTGGACGGCAAGGTCACGATCTTCTCCGAGCCGCGCGGCGACGACTACACCCACAGTGCCTCGGTCGTCCTGGGGGAGGACCTGGCCATTCCGGCGCCGCTGGAAGGTGTGCTGCCGACGCACGAGTTCTGATGGGCTCAGCAAGGGCGTAGTTGCACTAGGTGGGTGTGGATCCCGGAGACTCTCACTTGTTGCAGGTGGACGGGGGTCAGGTCGTGCTTGAAGGCGGCGGTCAGTGCACTGGGGTCGGAGATGAGGACGACGGCGATTCCCTTGGGGGCCAGTACGCGGCGCAGTTCCGACCACAGGCGCGAGGGATGGCGGGCCAGCAGGCCGGACGGGTTGACCTGTGTTCCCCAGGGCGGGTTGGAGATGACGCGGTCGATGCTCGCGTCCTTGAGAGGCAGGGAGCCTGCGTCGCCTCGTCGGATGTCGATGGCGCCGATGTCCTTGGCGTTGGTGCGGGCGGCCTGGAGCGAGGCGTGGGCGGTGTCGAAACCGCGGTAGCGGGCTCCGGGCCGTAGGTGGGCGGCTTCTATGAGGAGCGTGCCCGCGCCGCAGCAAGGATCCAGGACGGTCTGGCCCGGATCGATGTCGGCCAGTTGGGCCATGGCCGCGGCCACGGGTGGATGCAGTGTGCCGGGGATCGTCTGGCGCTTGTAGGGGCGGCGGTGCAAGGGCTGGTCTGCGATCCGCAGCATGAGCGTGGCGTGTGTGCCGTCCAGGGTAAGCCGCCACCCGTTGTGGGACGGCGGGGGTGCGGTGCCGTCCCGCCGCGAGTGGTACTGGACGTCGAAGCGGTCCGCTAGGGCGCGGCCTACAGCGTCTTCCGCGTCGTGACGGTTGTAGTTGCGCCGCCCTAGGAACGAGGCGGACACCTCTACACCGGTGATGGGTGACGCGTGCCGTACGTCGGCTTGGTCGGCCAGTTCGGCGAGCGTGCTGAGCCCGGCTTTGGCCGGACCTGGGTCGGGCATGCGGGCGGCCAGCAGGAACACGTCGTCGGCGGTGCGCAGCCGGGTCGCGTCGGCAACGGGGCGATGCGTGCCGAAGTGGACTTCGCGATGCCCGAGACGGGTGATCGTGCCGAGGCCGTACTGGAGGATCTCGGCGGACAGGGCGGGCTCGAGCCCGCGGACGCACCGCGCCACCAGGGGCGCGGCGGTGGAGGTGAGCGCACGGGTGCGCATGATGATCGTTCTTCTCCCGCGTCAGGACCCGGGACGGCGCCGGCGCCGCCCCGCATCGCCGGCGACGGGGGCTCCTCGCCTCGCCGGCGGATCCTCACCGCAGGAAGAAGAAGTTCATGGACGCGATGCTAGCACCATGATCTAAAGCCCGGAGGCGCGCCGTCCGTCCGGGACGTTCTCCGGCGGTTTAATCGAGAAAACTCACTTCGTCGCCGCGGCGTTTGGATAAAAGCGTGTCGGCCGGTTGCTCCGACGCTGCCGAGGTGTGCCGGTCTCTTTCTTTCGCGGTCCGGGCGTCCCGGCCGGACCTGGCTCGATGGCGGGTGTGCGCACTCGGAGATAAACCCTCTGGTAGGCATTGTCATGCGGTGACAACGCCGTCGGGGGTGCCATTCGATCCGGTGCGTTTGCTTGCGCGCGCCGCCGTCCCGCAAGTAGCGTACCCGCCAGTAGGGATGGCCCTGTCGACGATTCATCGGCAATCGTCATTTCACCCGGTGGGCGATCGCCGATTTTCCGGGCCGGATTTGGGAGTTCTCCGATGTTCAAGTCTGCGGAATGGGACTAGAAGTCGTCGTCGAAGGGCTGACCAAGTCCTTCGGCCGGCAGACCATCTGGCGGGACGTGTCGCTGACGCTGCCCGCCGGCGAGGTGAGCGTGATGCTGGGCCCCTCGGGCACCGGCAAGACGGTCTTCCTCAAGTCGCTGATCGGGCTGCTCAAGCCCGAACGCGGCCGGGTGCTGATCGACGGCGTCGACATGGTGAACGACCCCGACCGCAAGGTCTACGAGACGCGCAAGCGGTTCGGCCTGATGTTCCAGGACGGCGCGCTGTTCGGCTCGATGAACCTGTTCGACAACATCGCCTTCCCGCTGCGCGAGCACACCCGCAAGAAGGAGTCGGAGATCCGGCGGATCGTCCTGGAGCGGATGGAAATGGTGGGGCTGGCCGGCCAGGAGCGCAAGCTGCCCGGGCAGATCTCCGGCGGCATGCGCAAGCGCGCCGGGCTGGCCCGGGCGCTGGTGCTGGACCCGCAGATCATCCTGTGCGACGAGCCCGACTCCGGCCTGGACCCGGTCCGCACCGCGTACCTGTCCCAGCTGCTCATCGACCTGAACGCGCGGATCGACGCGACGATGCTGATCGTCACCCACAACATCGAGATCGCCTGCACCGTTCCGGACAACATCGGCATGCTGTTCCGCCGCGACCTGGTCACCTTCGGCCCCCGCGAGGTGCTGCTGACCAGCGACGAGCCGGTGGTGGCGCAGTTCCTGCGGGGCAACCGGCACGGGCCGATCGGGATGAGCGAGGAGAAGGACGCCACGGCGCTGGCCGCCGAGGCGCGGCTGTCGCTGCCGGCGGCCCGGGTGCCGGAGATCGTCCCGCAGCTGGAGCCGAGCCCCGGGATGCCCGACCGCGGGGCGGTCAACCGGCGTCGCGAGCGCGTGCTGTCCATGCTGGCGCAGCTTCCCCCCGCAGCCCAGGAGGCGATTTTGAACAGCCTGCTGCCGCCCGCAAGGGACGGCCGCCGATGACCGTTCCGCAGCGTCGCCCACCCCGGGGGTGGTGGTGATGGTCTCGCAGTCCGGCGTGCCCGGGACGGGGGCCCTGCGCGAGACGGGCCGGCTGTTCGCGCTCGGCGCGACCGTGCTCACGCACATCTTCCGCAGGCCGTTCCAGGCGCGCGAGCTGCTGGAGCAGTTCTGGTTCATCGCCTCGGTGACGATCCTGCCGACCGCGCTGGTGTCCATCCCGTTCGGCGCGGTGATCGCGTTGCAGGTCGGGTCGCTGGCGCAGCAGCTGGGCGCGCAGTCGTTCACCGGCGGCGCCAGCGTGCTGGCGGTGATCCAGCAGGCCAGCCCGATCATCGTGGCGCTGCTGATCTCCGGCGCGGGCGGCTCGGCGATCTGCGCCGACATCGGGTCGCGGACGATCCGCGAGGAGATGGACGCGATGGAGGTCATGGGCGTCTCGCCGATCCAGCGGCTGATCGTGCCGCGGGTGCTGGCGACGATGCTGGTGGCGGTGCTGCTGAACGGCCTGGTCTCGGTGGTCGGCGTGCTCGGCGGCTACTTCTTCAACGTGATCCTGCAGGGCGGCACGCCGGGCGCGTACCTGGCCTCGTTCTCCGCGCTGGCGCAGCTGCCCGACCTCTACATCAGCGAGTTCAAGGCGCTGCTGTTCGGGTTCATCGCGGGCGTGGTGGCGGCGTACCGGGGGCTCAACCCCAGCGGCGGGCCCAAGGGCGTCGGGGACGCGGTCAACCAGTCCGTGGTGATCACCTTCCTGCTGCTGTTCTTCGTCAACCTGGTGCTGACCGCGATCTACCTGCAGGTCGTCCCGCCGAAGGGGGCCTAGCCGATGGTCTCCTCCAGTTCCAGGCTGCGCCGTCCCGGTTCGTGGTTCGCCTGGCTCGACCAGCCCGGCGACCAGCTCGGCTTCTACGTGCGGGCGCTGCTGTGGACGCCGCGGGCGCTGCGCCGCTACCTCAAGGAGGTGCAGCGGCTGCTGGGCGAGGTGGCGTTCGGGTCCGGCGCGCTGGCGGTGATCGGCGGCACGGTCGGCGTCATGTTCGCGATGACGCTGTTCACCGGCGTGGTCGTCGGCCTCCAGGGGTACGCGGCGCTCAACCAGATCGGCACCTCGGCGTTCACCGGGTTCGTGTCGGCCTACTTCAACACCCGCGAGATCGCGCCGCTGGTGGCGGGGCTGGCGCTGTCGGCGACGGTCGGCGCGGGCTTCACCGCCCAGCTCGGCGCGATGCGGATCAACGAGGAGGTCGACGCGCTGGAGGGCATGGGCATCCCGTCGCTGCCCTACCTGGTCACCACCCGGATCATCGCCGGCACGGTGGCGATCGTCCCGCTGTACGGGATCGGGCTGCTCAGCTCCTATCTGGCGTCCCGGCAGGTCACCATCTGGGTGAACGGGCAGTCGGCCGGCACCTACGACCACTACTTCGACGTGTTCCTGTCGCCGACCGACGTGGTGCTGTCGTTCCTCAAGGTGCTGATCTTCAGCGTGATGGTGATCCTGGCGCACTGCTACTACGGCTACCGGGCGACCGGCGGCCCGGCGGGCGTGGGCGTCGCGGTGGGCCGGGCGGTGCGCACCGCGATCGTGCTGATCAGCGTCACCGACTTCTTCCTCAGCCTGGCGATCTGGGGCGCCACCACGACGGTGAAGGTCGCCGGATGAGCGCGGGGGAGGTGGGCGCGGATGCGTGACGGGCCCATGGCGACGGTCTCCAGGCGGCTGCAGGGCGTGGTGTTCCTGCTGGTCCCCGCGCTGCTGGTGTGGCTGGCCGTCGCGATCTACCAGAAGCGGTTCACGGACGCGACGATGGTGACGCTGCGCACCGGTTCGGTCGGGAACGAGCTGCACCGGCACGCCGACGTCAAGGTGCGCGGCGTGGTCGTCGGCGAGGTCCGCGAGATCGACGCCGACGGGTCGGGCGCCCGGCTCACGCTGGCGCTCAAGCCCGGCACGGTGCGGCGGATCCCGGCGAACGTGTCCGCGCAGATGCTGCCGACGACGCTGTTCGGGCAGCGGTTCGTGGCGCTGATACCGCCGGCGCAGCCGGCCGCGGCGCGGCTCACCGAGGGCAGCGTGATCAACGAGGACCGCACCGCCAACGCGGTGGAGCTCCAGGAGGTCCTCAACAACACGCTGCCGCTGCTCACCGCCGTCCAGCCCGCCAAGCTGTCGGCGACGCTGACCGCGATGTCGCAGGCGCTGGAAGGGCGCGGGGGCGAGCTGGGGCAGACGCTCGTCACGCTCGACGCGTACCTGGCGAAGTTCAACCCCGAGCTGCCCGCGCTCAACCGCAACATCCACGAGCTGGTCGCGTTCTCCCACAACTACGCCGACGCGACCCCCGACATCCTGGACGCGCTGTACGACTTCACCTCCACCAGCCGCACCGTCGTCGACCAGCGCCGCAACCTCAGCGAGCTGTACTCCACCGTCACCTCCGGCGCGCAGGACCTCACCACGTTCCTGCGCGCCAACTCGGCCAACATGATCCAGCTGGCGTCGTCGAGCCGGCCGTCGCTTGAGGTGCTGGCCCGGTACTCGCCCGAGTTCCCCTGCGTGTTCTCGATGCTGACCGACTTCATCCCGGAGATGAACCGCGCGCTGGGCAAGGGCACCGACCGGCCCGGCCTGCGGGTGCAGATCACCGCCGTGCCGTCCAAGGGCCGCTACATCCCCGGCCGGGACACCCCGCGCTACACCGCGGGCGGAGGGCCGCGCTGCTATCCCGTGCCGTACGACCCGTCCGGCGGCGCCGCCGTCCGCGGCCAGGCCGCCCCTCCCTGGCAGCAGGCGCCGGTCGCGGTCGCGCCCGGCGGGCTCGGCCTGCCCAACTCGCCGCAGGAGAACACGCTGGTGAACGAGCTGATCGCGCCCGGGATGCGGGAGGTTCCGCAATCCCTGCCCGACTGGAGCAGCGTCCTGGTCGGCCCGGTCTACCGGGGGGCGAAGGTGAGCGTCGGATGAGGATGAACGTGAAGGGCCTGGGCGGCCCGCTGACCAAGTCGATCCTCTTCGTGGTCGTGACCGTCACCGCCACCGCCGTGCTGGCCATCAGCATCGCCAACACCGGCGTGGGCGACGCCGACCGCTACGACGCGCGCTTCGTCGACGTCGCCGGGCTGAACGAGGGCGACAGCGTCCGGATCGCCGGGGTGCGGGTCGGCCAGGTCACCGACATCAGCGTGGTCGCCAGGCGGCAGGCGCGGGTGCGGTTCAGCGTGCAGAAGGGCCGCCGGCTGCCCGCCTCCACCACGGCGACGATCAAGTACCGCAACCTGGTCGGGCAGCGGTTCATCGAACTGGACCGGGGCGCCGGGGCGCCCGGGCGGATGCTGCCGCGCGGCGGCACCATCCCGGTGGAGCGGACGACGCCCGCGCTCAACCTCACCCAGCTGTTCAACGGCTTCCAGCCGCTGTTCCAGGCGCTGTCCCCGGCGGACGTCAACCAGCTCGCCGGCGAGATCATCCAGGTGCTCCAGGGCGAGGGCCCGACGATGGATTCGCTGCTGCGCACGGTCGCGTCCCTCACCAGCACGCTGGCGGGCAAGGACCAGGTCATCGGGCAGGTCATCGACAACCTCAACGAGGTGCTGGAGACCGTCAACGCGCGCGGGGACCGGCTCGGCGACCTGATCGTCACGCTGCGCCGGCTGACCTCCGGGCTGGCCGCCGACCGCAGGCCGCTGGGCGAGGCGATCGGCGCGATGTCGGAGCTGACCAACAGCACCGCCGGCCTGCTCCAGGTCGGCCGCGCCCCGCTGAAGGACAGCATCGCCGAGCTGGGCCGCCTGTCGGACGGCCTGGCCGACGAGTCCCCGACCGTCGACCGCTTCCTGCGGACGCTGCCCGGCAAGAGCGCGACCATCGCGCGGCTCGGCTCCTACGGGTCGTGGATGAACTTCTACATGTGCCAGGCGACCGTCACCGGCGCCCGGTACACCGACGGCAGCAAGCCGCCGACCGGTGTCCCGATGGGACCGGACGACGCGATGAGATGTGAGGTCCGTCGATGAGCGGCCCCGAGAAGCAGGGCCCGGGACGCCCGGTGACGGCGCGTCCGGCCGCGACCGCGCTGCCGCCGCTGAAGCGCCCGCGCTCCGGCCCGCTGCGCGGCAAGCCGATCCGTGAGCGCAACCCGATCGGCGTGGCCGTGGTCGGGCTGGCGATCATCCTCGTGCTGGCGATGCTGGCCTACCGCGCCGACGACCTGCCCGTCATCGGCGGCGGCACCAGCTACACCGCCGACTTCACCGAGGCGGCCGGGCTCAAGCCCGACGACGAGGTGCGCGTCGCCGGCGTCAAGGTCGGCGAGGTCACCGGCGTGGAGCTGGACGGTGCCAAGGTCAAGGTCACCTTCCGGGTCCGGGACACCTGGATCGGCAACGACAGCAGCGTCGGAATCATGATCAAGACGCTGCTGGGCGCCAAGTACCTGGCCGTCGACCCGCTCGGCGAGACCGCCCAGGACCCCGACCGGCGGATCCCCCTCCGCCGCACCAAGTCGCCGTACGACGTCACCAAGGCGTTCCAGGAGCTGTCGAGCACCATCGACCGGCTCGACACGGTCAAGGTCGCGCAGAGCCTGGAGACGATGGCCGACACCTTCACCAACACGCCGCCCAGCGTCCGCAAGGCGCTGGACGGGCTGTCGGCGCTCTCCCAGACGATCTCCACCCGGGACGCGCAGCTGGCCCGGCTGCTGGCCAACGCCAAGCAGGTCACCGGCGTGCTGGCGGAGCAGAGCGGCGAGTTCCAGAAGCTGCTGCAGGACGGCAACCTGCTGCTGGCCGAACTGCGCCGCCGCCGCGAGGCGATCCACGGGCTGCTGGTCGGGTCGCAGGCGCTGGCCCGCCAGCTGTCCGGGCTGGTCGCCGACAACCAGCGGCAGCTCCAGCCCACGCTGGACGCCCTCGACCGGATCACCGACGTGCTCGAACGCAACCAGGACAACCTCAACCGGGCCCTGGCCGTGGCGGGACCCTACAACCGGCTGCTGGGCAACGCGCTCGGCAACGGCCGCTGGATGGACGGCTACCTGTGCGGGGTCGTCCCGAAGGAGTACCTGGCCCCGAACGCGCCGCCGAAGGACGACTGCCGGCCGCCCAAACCCGGCGGAACCGGCCCGAGCGCCGGTCCCCGCGTCGGCCCGAGCGCCGGTCCGAGCGCCGGCCCGAGCGCCGGCCCGAGCGCCCGTGCGGTGAGAGGAGGCGGTGGCCGATGATCGAGACGTCCTGGCGCCGCCGGATGTGGCAGGAGCGCCGCCGCACCGTGATCGCGCTGTTCCTGGCGCTGGTCCTCATGGCCGTGGCGCTCGCCGCGGTCGCCGGCGACGGCGGCGGCAAGCGCGTCACCGCCTACTTCGGCGCGGCCGTCGGCGTCTACCCCGGCTCGGACGTGCGGATCCTCGGCGTCAAGGTCGGCTCCATCGACGAGGTCACCCCGATGGGCACCCGGGTCCGCACCCGGCTGACCCTGGACCGGGACGTGCCCGTCCCGGCGGGCGCGGGCGCCGTGGTGATCGCGCCCAGCGTCGTCGCCGACCGCTACATCCAGCTCACCCCCGCCTACACCGGCGGCCCGCGGATGGCCGCCGGCGCCGAGATCCCCGTCACCCGCACCAGGACGCCCGTAGAGCTGGACCAGCTCTACGAGAGCCTGAAGCGCCTCGCCGGAGACCTCGGCCCCAACGGCGTCAACTCCAAGGGCGCCCTGTCGCGCGCGCTGCAGGTCGGCGCGGAGAACCTCGGCGGCAACGGGCAGGCGATCAACGACACGATCGCGCAGTTCGGGCAGGCGAGCCAGACGCTGGCCGGATCGAGCGGCGACCTGTTCGCCACCATCGCCAACCTGCAGAAGTTCACCACCATGATCAAGGAGAACGACACGCAGGTGCGGCAGGCCGAACGGCAGCTGGCCGACGTGACCGGCTTCCTGGCCGCCGACCGCGACGAGCTCGGCGCCGCGCTGCGCGAGCTGGCCGTCGCGCTCGGCCAGGTCCGCGGCTTCATCCGCGACAACCGCGCGCTGCTGAAGAAGGACGTGGACAAGCTCGCCTCCCTCACCCAGGTGCTGGTCGACCAGCGCGCCTCGCTCGCGGAAGCGTTCGACGTGCTGCCGCTGAACGCCACCAACCTCCTCAACAGCTACGACCCGTCCACCCGGACGCTGATGGGACGCGGGAACCTGAACGAGATCAGCATGGGCCCCATCTCGGGGACCGGCACGGGCTCTGGCTCTGGCTCGGCGGCCGGCTCGGCGCTCGCGGCACTCGGGCAGGGGACGGCCAACCCGGCGTGCGCCTCGTCCGCCGCGTCCAACGAAACGCTGAAGGCGCTGTGCGACAAACAACGGGCCGGGACGCTGACCCCCGTACCGGAATCGGCCACGGGCATCCTTCCCCCGATGCCGTTGCCCACCGTAGGCGACACGTACGGCTCGCCCACGTCCCCCAAGGGAGGCGGCCGATGAGCCACCCGGACAGGAAAACCCCGCGCGCGGGGAGGCTGGGGCGGGCCGCGCTCTACGTCACCGCAGGCGCGGTGTTCCTGAGCGGCTGCGGCGGCGGTTTCACAGGAGTGGAGGACCTTCCCCTACCGGGCGGCGCCGACCTGGGGGACCACCCCTACACGGTCACGGCCGAGTTCAGGAACGTGCTCGACCTCGTACCGCAGGCCGCCGTCAAGGTGAACGACGTCGCGGTCGGCAGGGTCTCCGAGGTGTCGCTGCCCCTGAACGGCTGGACGGCCCAAGTCACCATGAAGGTGAACGGCAAGGTACGGCTCCCCGCCAACGCCACCGCCCATCTGGAGCAGTCCAGCCTGCTCGGTGAGAAGTACATCCAGCTCGCCCCGCCGAAGTCCGGCGCCAGCGGAACCCTGGCCAACGGGGCCCGCATCCCCGCGGACCGAACCAACCGCAACGTCGAGGTGGAGGAAGTCTTCGGCGCCCTGTCGATGCTCCTGAACGGCGGCGGCCTGCCGCAGCTGCGCACCATCTCCCGCGAAATCAACAACGCGCTCACCGGCAACGAGCCAGAGATCAAATCGCTCCTGCGCCGCCTGAACGAGCTGACCTCCAGCCTCGACTCCAACAAGGGCGACATCGTCGCCGCCCTGGACGGCCTCAACCGGCTGTCGGCCACCCTCACCACACGGCGCCAGAAACTCGGCACCGTCCTGGACGACCTGAGCCCCGGGCTGAAAGTCCTGGAAGACCAGCGCGGCGCGCTCATCACCATGCTCCGCCAGTTCGAGGACCTGTCGGACATAGCGGTACGGACCATCAACGCGTCCAAGGAGGACTTCGTCGCCGACCTGCGCGCGCTCGCCCCGACCCTGCGCAAGCTGGCCGACGCGGGAGAGGACCTGCCCAAGTCACTGCAGGTGCTGTTCACCTACCCGTTCACAGACGAGGCGCTGAACACCATCAAGGGCGACTACCTCAACGTCTACCTGGCGGTCTCGGCGGTCCCCGGCACGGAGATCATCCCGCCGATCACGCCGTCCCCGTCCAACGGCTCCGAGAAGGCCCGGACCCGCGAGGTGCGCAACGCCCCGACGCTCCCGCTCCCGCCCGCCGACACCCCGTCGATCGTGCAGCCGCCGGTCGTCCCCGGCACGCCCGCGCCCTCCGGCACCCGGGCGCCGACCGCTCCGGGCACCCCGTCCGGCGGCGGAGGCGGGATCTTCCCCGACCTCGGCCAGGGAGGAGGCGGCTGATGCTGACCCTCGGAACCCGGATCAGGACGCTGGCCTTCCTGGTCATCTCGCTGTCGATCATCGCCTACATCGGCGCGCGGTACGCCGACCTCGGCCGCCTCGTCGGCCTGCGCGGCTACTACGTCGCCAAGCTCGAACTCGCCCAGACCGGCGGACTGTTCACCGGCTCCAACATCACCTACCGGGGCGTCTCGGTCGGCCGGGTCGGCGAGCTGCGCCTCACCGACGACGGCGTCGTCGCCGACCTGAAGATCGACGACGACGCGCCGCGGATCCCGTCCAACCTGCAGGCCGTGGTCGCCAACCTGTCCGCCGTCGGCGAGCAGTACGTCGACCTGCGCCCCGCCGGCAGCACCGGCCCCTACCTGGAGGACGGCGCCGTCATCCCGCGCTCGGTCACCGCCACCCCGGCGCCCGTCACCGACCTCCTCAAGGCCACCAAGGACTTCACCGGCTCGGTCCCGCTGGAGTCGCTGCGCGTCGTCGTGGACGAGTTCTACCAGGCGTTCAACGGCCAGGGTCCCAACCTGCAGGCCCTCATGGACGCGCAGAACGAGTTCATCCGCGCCGCCGACGCCAGCATCGCCCCCACCACCCGGCTCATCCGCGACGGCGAACTCGCCCTGCGCACCCAGAACGAGGAGGCCGCCGCGCTCAAGGCGTTCGGCCGCGACGCCCGGCTGCTGGCCCAGCAGCTCCGCACCTCCGACGCCGACCTGCGCAAACTGATCGCCGTCGCGCCGCAGGCGTCCGGAGAGATCACCGGGCTGCTGCGCGACCTCGACCCGAGCCTCAGCGTCGTCATCGCCAACCTCCTCACCGTCTCCCAGCTGACCGTCACCCGAGTGGACGGCCTGGAGGAGCTCCTGGTCCGGCTGCCTGGCGTCGTCGCCGCCGGCTCCACCGTCGTCGAGGACGGGAAACTGCGCTTCGGCATGGCCACCACGTTCTTCAATCCGCTGCCCTGCACCCGCGGGTACGGCGGGACGACCTACCGCAGCGGGCTCAACACCTCCGAGGGCCCGCCCCTCAACACCGGCGCGCGCTGCACCATGGCCGCCGGGAGCGGGGTGAACGTCCGCGGTGCCGCCAACGCCCCCCGCCGCGGCGTCCCCGAGCCGGCCCGCCCCGGCTCGGTGGGCCTGACCGCCGGACCCGGCGCCGAACTCCCCGGCGCGCTCGGCCTCCCGGGCGTCCAGGGACGGCAGCCCGACATGCGCGACCTCCTCGGACTGGGGGACCAGCGATGACCGAGACCGCACAGGACCACCCGGCGACCTCCGACGACGACCGCGACCCGCCGTCGCCTCGTCCCCGCTCCCGCGCCGGTACCGCCTGCTGGGCCCTGGTCGCCGCCGCCGCGCTGTTCCTGGGCTGGGCCTGCTGGCAGTTCTGGGACCTGCGGCAGGGCGCCGACCAGGACATGGCCCGCGACCGCGACCGCGCCGTCGTCGCCGCCAAGCAGCAGATCGCCGAGCTCAACTCCATGGACGCCAAACGCATCGACCAGAGCCTGCAACGCTGGCAGGACTCCTCCACCGGCGCCCTGCACGAGGAGCTGAAACGCACCCGCGCGGACAGCAGGCAGAAGATCCAGCGGGCCGGCACCGGCGCCACCGGGACCGTCTCCGACGCGGCCCTCACCGCCCTCGACCGCCGCACCGGCTCCGCCCGGATCATCGCCACGGTGCGGATCGAGATCACCCGGCCCGGCGCCGCGCCGACCGTCCAGCGCAAGCGCTTCGACGCCGCGCTGACCCGTACCGCGGCGGGCTGGAAGCTCAAGTCCCTGACCGCCCTGCCCGCCAACACCCAATGAGGACCGCCGTGAGAACACCGCCGGGAGTCCGGCGCCCGCTGGCCGTCGCCCTGGCGCTCGCGCTGGCCGCGGCCGGCGTGCTGGCCTTCACCGGCGCGCGGCGCGCGGACGCCCCGTCCGCCAACCGGGCGCTGCTCGACCCGCAGGCCACCACCAAGGCGGTCGGCGACGTCAGCAACGCCCTGGTCAAGATCTTCTCGTACGAGCACGGCGACGTCGCCGCCACCGAGAAGGCCGCCACCGAACTGCTGGAGGGCAAGGCCGCCCAGCAGTACCGCGGCCTGTTCGCCCAGGTGAAGCAGCAGGCCCCGGCCCAGCGCCTCACCCTGACCAGCCGCGTCGTCCGGGCCGGTGTCTCCCGGATGACCGCGGGCACCGCCCATCTCCTGGTCTTCCTCGACCAGGTGAGCACCCGCCAGGGCAAACCGGCGGGCGGCACCGCGGCCGCCCAACTGGCCGTCACCGCCCACCTGCGCGGCGGCCAGTGGCGCATCGCCGAGATCCGGTCGAGCTGACGAGCACGAGGTGACAGTGGTGAAGACGAAGCACCGCACGACCGACGTCCCCGAGTCCGAGCAGCCCGAAACGGACGCCAAGCCCACGGAAGCCGAGGACACGGACGAGAAGCCGGGCAAGGAGACCGACTCTGAGGAGGCTGAGAAAGCCGCGCCGAACCGTCAGCGCACGGTCGCGTTGGCCCTCGCAGTGGTCGCCGCCGTCTGCGCGGCATGGTTCGGATGGTCCTGGTACGGGGCGGCGCATGACGAAACCCTGCACTACTCAACCGCGCGCGACGAGGTCCTGCGGACGGGGGAGCAGGCCGTACAGAACCTCAACACCCTCGACTACCGGTCCCTCAACGAG
The DNA here is from genome assembly GCF_039532545.1 of Actinomadura vinacea. Classification (NCBI taxonomy): domain Bacteria; kingdom Bacillati; phylum Actinomycetota; class Actinomycetes; order Streptosporangiales; family Thermomonosporaceae; genus Actinomadura; species Actinomadura vinacea. Next base: position 43,043 of record NZ_BAAARW010000011.1, read on the forward strand.
GGCCTGAAGCTGTGGCAGGACTCGTCCACCAGCGAGCTGTACCAGGAGATCGTGCAGGGACGGCCCCAGTTCGAACAGGCCGTACGCAAGGCGCAGACCATCACCTCCGCCAAGGTCCTGGACGCGGCCGTCACCGAACTCGACCAGCACGCGGGCAAGGCGAGCGTCATCGTGGCCCTCCAGATCACCGTCACCCCGCCCAAGGGAGAACCGGCCATCAAGAAGACCCGCCTCGTGGGCCAGCTCACCCGTACCGCTACGGGATGGAAGCTCAGCGCCCTTTCGCAGGCCCCGGTCGGCGCCAATGGGTGAAAGGACGAACATGAAGGACAGGCTTCACGCTCTCTGGCGGCACCCCAGGCTGCCCGCCGCGCTGGCCGCGCTCACCATCCTCCTGGGCGGCGTGGCCGCCTGGTCCGCACGGCAGGCGCACGCCATCGACAGCGGGACGACCGCCGACAACACGGCACTGACCGACAACGCCCGGACGAGCGCGCTCAAGGGCGAGGTCAACGACATCGTCAACACGGTCTTCTCGTACAACTACACCGACGTCGGCAAGACCGAGCGGGCCGCCCAGACCCTCCTGACGGGCAAGGCCGTCCAGCAGTACAACGAGATGATCGCCCTGGTCCGCAAGCAGGCGCCCGCACAGAAGATCGTGCTCACGACGACGGTGACCGGCAGCGGCGTCCGGATGCTGACCGGAGACCGCGCCCGCCTGCTGATCTTCGCCGACCAGCGCAGCACCCGTACCGACAAGAACCAGACGGCCTATTCCGCGGCGATGTTCTCCGTCGGTGCCGTGCACCGCAACAAACGCTGGCAGATAGAAAATATCGATACTTTCGCTAAATAGTCAGAATTGCCGGGCGGTGAGTTATCCACACTCCGTCGCCCCCCTTCCGCACCCCCGACCGGCCGGTCAAAGTCGAAGGCATGAGCAGAACGACCGGCCGGACCCCCATGGTGATCCGGTCCATCCCCGACGCCATCGCCGCCGTCCCCTATCTCCTGGGCTACCACCCCACCGACGACCTCGTCGTGATCGGCCACGACGGCCCGCACAACATGTGCGCCATCCGGGTGAACTTACCCGCACCCGATGACCGGGCCGAGCTCGCCGCGACCGCCGAACGGGTGGCGGACGTCCTCGCCGGGAACCGGTTCCGGCGCGCCCTCGTCCTCGGCTACGGTCCGGCCGACCGGGTCGACCCCGCCGCCTCGACCATCGGTGACCACCTCACCGCGCACGGACTCGCCCTCACCGACGCCGCCCGCGTCGCCGCCGGCCGCTGGTGGTCGCTCACCTGCGTCGACAGCGGTTGCTGCGTCCCGTCCGGCAACCCCTACGACAGCTCGACCACGGTCGTCGCGGCCCAGGCCACCCTCTCCGGCAAGGTGGCGCTGGCCGACCGCTCCGAACTCGCCCGCTCCGTGGCACCCCTGACGGGCCCCGCGCGCACCCGCATGCGCCAGGCCACAGCACGCGCCGAGGAACGGCTGAGGTCCTGGGTGAGCGAGGGCCTGACCCGGTCCGGGTTCCACAGACGGATGACCGAAGAGGGCCGATCTCTGCTGCGCCGCCTACACGCCGGCGCGGGGACGGACGACGACATCGCCTGGCTCGGCGTGCTGCTGACCAATCTGCGCGTCCGCGACGAGGCATGGGTGCGCATCGACGACGACCACCCCGACCATGAGATCGACTTCTGGCGCGACGTGCTGCGCCGCGTCGACGAGGCGTACGCGACGGCCCCCGCCTGCCTGCTGGCGTACGTCGCCTATGTGGCTGGGGACGGCGGCCTGGCCAACGTAGCCCTGGAACGGGCCGATCCGGAGTATTCGATGGCCAACCTTCTCGGCTGGGCGATGGAGACCGGCGCGCCCCCGTCGGTCGTCCGACTGAACATGACACCGGAGGATCTGGCCGCCGCCCATGCGGCACAGGACGAACGCCTCACCGATGGCGCCATAGGAGGGGAGGAACGTCTGGACCTATGACGCTGTGTTTATTTCAATCCCGGCCCAGGGGCTCGCCTAGCGGCTCGCACCCTGACCGTGCTTAGTGCGAGCGCGACATCGCTTCGCGATCTGGCCGGTAAGGCTGGCCTCCGGCGTCGCCTCGCCGGCCAGGTAGCGCGCTCGCGCGGTACCTGGGGCCACTTCGAGACGGGCCCTAACCGGGCCTTGGCGAGCGCGACGTCGCTTCGCGATCTGGCCGGTGAGGCTGGCCTCCGGCGTCGCCTCGCCGGCCAGGTAGCGCGCTCGCGTGGTACCTGGGGCCACTTCGAGACAGACCCCAGTCACGCACCCGGGAATGTCCGAGCCCTTGGCGATCGTGCGGTCCACCTCGCATTCACGAGAGGGAGGAAGTCAAGAGCTGACGGCTTCGCCGGGGGAGCCGGGGTCTATTCGGCGGTCGCGGTTGCGCTCGTTCCACGCCCTCATGCGCGGCGGGTACCCGACGATCTGAACGTCGTAGACGGGCAGGCCGAGGTTGTGCGCGACCTTTCCGATGACCTGTGGAGAGCCCACCCTGCGCCGGGTCCATTCGCCGTCGTGGGCCACGGCGACCGCGGTGGTGTCGGTGGCGAACGTCTCGGGCTCCACGAAGAACTCCACACCCTTGCGGCTGCGCGCGAACGCGATGAGCGCCTCGATGTCGGCGTCGGTCGCCTCACGGTCGAGCCTGGTCACCGAAGAGCCGCGGTGCTTGCGAATCCCGAATCGGTCCCGGAACCTCATCGGCATGTCCCGTCCTCTGATGCCGCCCCGGAACCGCTCCGGAGACATTGGGCGCGTACGACGATAACGAGTTCTGGGAGTAAACGGGTTCCCGACACAGGCGAAATGTGCCAGGACGACAGGTGCCGCACCCCTACACTGTCGGCTCGAACTGATCAACAAATGGGCGCACGAGCCGAGGGAGCGTTCATGACGGGGCGGCGCGGAACGGTCGTGGTGCGGCGTTCGGCGGCGGTGGCGGCCGGGCTCGCGCTGTGCGGTTGGCTGAGCACGCTGGCGCCCGCCCCGCCGGCCGCCTTCGCGGCCCGCACGGCCGAACGCCCCCCGCAGACTGCGGTGGTCAACGGCAGTGGCGCGGCCACTGGCGCCAAGGCGGGCCGGAGCCCTCAGCCGACGTCGCCGCGCCCGTCCGCCGGCGCGAGCCCGAGCCCCTCGCACCCGCCGGCTCCCGCGGTCGACTGCAAGCGGATGAAGTGCGTAGCCCTGACCTTCGACGACGGACCGATGGGCGTCACGGCCAAATTGCTCGACACCTTGGCCGCCAGCAAGGTCCGGGCGACGTTCTTCCTGGTCGGCCGCAATGTGGAGGAGTATCCACAGCTCGTCCGCCGGGAGGCGGCCGAGGGCCACGAACTGGCCAACCACAGCTTCTCCCACTCCGACCTGGGCCGCTCGTCCACCGCGAAGGTGACCTCAGAGCTCATGCGCACCCAGCAGGCGATCCATCGGGTCGCAGGGGTAACCCCCACCCTGATGCGGCCGCCGTACGGGTCGACCGACAAGCAGGTCGCCGCCGTCACCAAGCGGCTGGGGCTGGCACAGGTCCTGTGGACGGTCGACCCGCTCGACTGGCAGGTCCGCAACACCAAGAAGGTGCAGCGAAAGGTCATCGGCGGCACGGGCAACGGCCACATCGTGCTGATGCACGACATCCACCCGACCACGGTCGCGGCCGTCCCCCACATCATCGATCGCCTGGCGGCGAAGGGGTACGTCTTCGTAACGGTCTCCCAGCTCTACGGCAAGCCCCTGGCACCCGGCAAGGAGTACACCGAGCGCGAACCGGTCCCGGAGAAGAAGGCCGCGGAGGAACGTCCTTCGGATACGGAACAGGGAGACACGGAACCCTGACATCGCGTGTTCGTTGTAAGGGACACGGCCGTTCGGGGCTTCGACTCGTCCCGGCGGTCGCGTCGTCCCCGAGAGGGTGCCGAATCTCAGGGGCGACTCAGGGGCTTCCCCGATGGTGGGTGCACGCGCTCGGAGTGAGGATCGATATATGAACGGTGGATACGCGGCTACTGAGCTGCGGGTTTCGGACGCGGAGCGGGAGCCGGTCATCGAACGGCTCCAAGAGGCGTATGCCGAAGGGCGCTTGGAGCACGCCGAGTTCGACACGCGCATGCACCTGGCCATGACGGCGAAGACGCGGGGGGATCTGGCGGCGGTCCTGCAGGACCTAGCCCCCGCCCCGGCCCTCAAGGGGACCGGCCTCGCGCCCACGGGCGAGGATCGCATGCTGGCGGCCCTCTCCCACGCGTCCGGAGTGCCCACGCTGTTCGTGGGCCCGCTGGTGCTGATGCTGCTGAGCGGAAAGCGTTCGCCGTACGTACGGCAGCACGCGGTGGAGGCGCTGAACTTCCAGCTGACGCTGCTGCTGGTGACCATGGTCACCTTCGGCATCGGCGGCGTGGTGTACGCGATCAGCTGGGCCGTGGCGGCGGTCGCGGCCGTGGTCGGCCTCACGGACAAGCCCTTCCGCTACCCCTGGATCCTCCGCATCGTGAAATGACGCGCTTCCTGGCCTGACGGTCGGGGATGCATGCGTGCTGTGCGGCATCTCTGTGGCTTCCTGGGGCCTGCCCGCAGGAACCGGGGTTTGTCGATCCCGCCGCGGGCGTGCTCACCGGCCGGTGCGACGCCGGCCGGCGAGGCGTCTTTGACCACGGTCGCCGACGACGGGTTCGGCGGCAGATCCCGCGACCGGCGGACCCGTAGGTCCCCGATCTTTCGGCAGCCGCAGCCTCCCGCCGGGCGTCGTGGGTGAAGCGGTGACCCCTTGAGCCCAAGACCGTAACCGGTGACCTGCGCGTCTTGGTGACGGCCGGTGCGCGGCCGGAGAAGTCGCGGTAGGCGGTGTTCAGGTCCGCGAGGGCCTGCTGCGGCTCGTGCCCGTCTTCTTCGCCTTGGTTGATCACCAGGTTCGAAATGTGCCGCGGCCCGTCTGTGCGCGCTCGTCGCCTTATCCGCGGGGCGTCGTTGAACACCTCGCGGGCGCGTCGGGTAGAGGCGGAAGTCGTACCGGGGCGGCAGACTGTGATCTCACTCTTGGTTCATGGTCGAATACGGAGAGGCGTTGGAAGTGGGCGGGCACGGTGGTTTCGCGCGCGCCCGTGTGGTTCTGGGGGTGTCGGAGGGGGGCGTCCTGGGAAGCGTTCAGGAGGCCGTCGAGTGGGATGGTGAAGGGGGTTTATTCCCTTACGTACCTGTGATCACACTCTCGCCGGAATTATGTGGAAGATACATAGGATCCTCGCTTTACTGGTGGAACGGGAGGGGCAGATGACGGAGCTTCTGGCCAAGGGCGATCACCAGCGGGCGGTCGAGGCGCTGCGCAGGTCGTACGAGGCGATCCCGCCCGGGGTGCCGGTGCGGCTGGCCAAGCGGACGTCCAACCTTTTCCGCTGGCGGGATCCGTCGGAGTCGCCCGGGCTGGACGTGTCCGGGTTCGACCGGGTGCTGAGCGTGGACCCTGAGGCGCGCACGGCCGACGTGCAGGGCATGACCACCTATGAGGACCTGGTCGACGCGACGCTGCCGCACGGGCTGATGCCGACGGTGGTGCCGCAGCTGAAGACGATCACGCTCGGCGGGGCGGTGACCGGGCTGGGCATCGAGTCGACCTCGTTCCGGCTGGGGCTGCCGCACGAGGCGGTGCTGGAGATGGACGTGCTCACCGGGGACGGCCAGGTCGTCACGGCGACGCGGGACAACGAGCACCGTGACCTGTTCTTCGGGTTCCCCAACTCCTACGGGACGCTCGGGTACAGCGTGCGGCTGAAGATCGAGCTGGTGCCGGTGAAGCCGTACGTGCGGCTGCGCCATCTGCGGTTCGAGGACGCGGCCGAGCTGGCACGGGTGATGGGGGAGATCAGCGAGGCCGGGGCGTACGACGGCGAGCCGGTCGACTTCATGGACGGGACGGTCTTCAGCGCCCGCGAGCAGTACATCAGCCTGGGGACGTTCGCCGACACCGCGCCGTACACGTCGGACTACACCGGGCAGAGGATCTACTACCGGTCCATCCAGGCGCGCTCGGTGGACTTCCTGACGGTGCGCGACTACATCTGGCGCTGGGACACCGACTGGTTCTGGTGCTCGGGGGCCTTCGGAGTGCAGCATCCGGTGGTGCGGCGGCTGTGGCCGGACAAGGCCAAGCGGTCGGACGTCTACCGCAAGCTCGTCGCGTACGACCGGCGCTTCCAGTTCGTGGCGCGGGTGGACCGCTGGAGGGGGCAGCGTCCCAGGGAGGACGTCATTCAGGACATCGAGGTGCCGGTCGAGCGGCTTCCGGAGTTCCTGGAGTTCTTCCACGAGAAGGTGGGGATGAGCCCGATCTGGCTGTGCCCACTGCGCGCGCGCGAAAGCTGGCCGCTGTATCCGCTGGAGCAGGGCCGCACGTACGTGAATGCCGGTTTCTGGGGAACGGTCCGGATTCCACCGGGGCAGATCCCCGAATATCACAACCGGCTCATCGAAAGCAGGGTCGCGGCCCTTGACGGGCACAAGTCCCTCTATTCGACTGCTTTTTACAGCCGTGACGAGTTCTGGCGCAACTACGACGGGGAGACCTATCGGCGGCTCAAGGAGTCGTACGACCCCCGCGGGCGACTGCTGGACCTCTACGACAAGTGCGTGCGCGGACGTTAGCCGGCCGGCGGCGTCCGCGTATCGGGGGGAGCCCACCGGGTGGGGCTCGGTGGTGACGCCGGTGTCCCCTGCCACGGGGGCGGGAAGAAGGAGGAAGCATCATGACGCTGGCCAAGGTCTTCGAGCAACTCGTCGGGCCTGAGGCGCCAGTGGAGTTCGCGGCGTACGACGGGTCTCGAGCGGGAGTGCCCGGCGCTGGTATCCGGGTCGACGTACGGTCGCCGTACGCGGTGTCGTGTCTGGTGCACTCGCCCGGTTCGCTGGGACTGGCCCGTGCGTACGTCAGCGGATACCTCGACGTCAGCGGGGACCTGTACACCGCGTTGTCCACGATGCAGCAGATGTTCGACGACGTGACTCCGGGCGCGAAGTTCCGGCTGATGTCGGAGGTCATGCGGGATCCGCTCCTGCGCGGGGCCGTGAGCAGGCGGCCGGCCCCGCCGCCGCAGGAGGCGCCTTTCAGCAGGGTGCCGGCGTGGCTGCGGCACTCCAAGCGGCGTGACGCCAAGGCCATCTCGCATCACTACGACGTGTCCAACACCTTTTATGCGTGGGTGCTGGGGCCGTCCATGGCGTACACGTGCGCGTGTTATCCAGAGGAGGGGTCGACTCTGGAGGAGGCGCAGTTCCACAAGCACGACCTGGTGGCCAGGAAGCTGGGCCTCAAACGCGGGATGCGGCTGCTTGACGTGGGCTGCGGCTGGGGCGGCATGGTGATGCACGCCGCCAAGGAGTACGGGGTGAAGGCGCTGGGCGTCACCCTGTCCAAGCAGCAGGCGGAGTGGGCGCAGAAGGCGATCGCGGACCGGGGGCTGTCCGAGCTGGCGGAGGTGCGCCATCTGGACTACCGGGACGTGAAGGAGTCGGAGTTCGACGCGGTCAGCTCGATCGGGCTCACCGAGCACATCGGCAAGGCCAATCTCAGCTCCTACTTCGCGTTCCTGCACGGGAAGCTGAAGCCGGGCGGGCGGATGCTGAACCACACCATCACGCGTCCGGACAACCTCGCCCCGGCGATGAAGCCGGGCGGGTTCATCAACCGGTACGTGTTCCCTGACGGGGAACTGGAGGGTCCCGGGTTCATCCAGGCGAATATGAACGACTCGGGGTTCGAGATCCGGCACCAGGAGAATCTGCGCGAGCACTACGCCCGGACGCTGGCGGGCTGGTGCCGCAACCTGGAAGACCACTGGGACGAGGCGGTCGCGGAGGTCGGCGAAGGCACGGCGCGGGTGTGGCGCGTCTACATGGCCGGTTGCCGGCTCGGTTTCGAGCAGAACTGGATCCAGCTGCACCAGACGCTCGGCGTCAGGCTGGACTCGGACGGGAACGCGCATATGCCGCTGCGGCCCGACTGGGGTTCGTGAACGTCTCCCGAAAGGCCCCGCGTCCGCGGGGCCTTTCGTGGGGATAATGGCTCCCTTACTTCGAGGAGGGGTCATGGCGGAGCCGGCACGCGGAACGGTCAGGGCGAACGGTCTGGAGTTCGGGTATCTGGCGGCGGGGCCGGAGGACGGGCCGCTCGCGCTGTGCCTGCACGGATTTCCGGATTCGGCGTACACCTGGCGTGAGCTGCTGCCAGAGCTGGCCGGGGCGGGGTACCGCGCGGTGGCGCCGTTCATGCGCGGGTACGCGCCGACAGAGGTCCCGGACGACGGCGTGTACCAGACCGGGGCCCTGGCCGCCGATGCCGTGGCCTTGCACGGGGCGCTCGGCGGCGGCTCCGACGCGGTCGTCATCGGTCATGACTGGGGTGCGTTCGCCACCTACGGCGCCGCCGCGCACGCGCCGGAGCTGTGGAGCAAGGTGGTCACGATCGCGGTGCCGCCGCTGAACGCGCTGATGGAGGGCTTCTTCGGCTACGAGCAGCTCAAGCGGTCGTTCTACATGTTCCTGTTCCAGACGCCACTGGCCGAGATGGCGTGGAACCGGGATTTCGTCGACGGGCTGTGGCGGGACTGGTCTCCCGGCCACGGGGCGCAAGCGCGCGCGGTGGACGTCGACCACGTCATGGCGTGCCTGGGGACTCCGGAGAACCTCGGCGCGGCGATCGGCTACTACCGTGCGATGTTCGACCCTGCGCGCCACGTCGAGCGTTATGCCGCCGAGCAGGAGGCGGTGTCGGCCAAGGGGGAGCGTCCCGTCCTGTATCTGCACGGTGCCGACGACGGGTGCCTGGGAGCGGATGTCGTCGTCCCCGGCGGTGACGTTTCGGCGGTCCTGGCGCATCTGCCGGAGGGGTCGCGGGTGGAGTGCGTGCCCGGGGTCGGTCACTTCATGCAGGTGGAGCGGCCCGGTGACGTCAACGCCCGCATCCTTGACTGGCTGGCGGGGTGACCGGGCCCGTGATGTGGGTCACTCCAGTGGATCTTGCCCGCTCTCCGCCGTCCGGCTCTGAGATGGTGCAGGTAACTGAATGATGTTCTAGTTGCGGGGCGGTGGCAGCGCGATGCTCAAGGCCGAAGACATCGACCTCACGGATTGGGAGTTCTGGCGCCGGCCGCTCGACCAGCGGCACGAGGCCTTCGAGACGCTGCGCGGGGAGCCGCGCCTGATGCGCTTCGAGGAGCCCGACATCGTGGTCGTGCCGCGCGGCCCCGGCTTCTACGCGCTGACCCGGCACGCCGACGTGGTGGAGGCCTCCCGCCGTCCGCAGGACTTCTGCTCCGGCAGGGGCGCCATCAACATCCCCGACATGCCGGGCGACATGCACGAATACTTCGGATCGATGATCAACATGGACGATCCGCGGCACGCCAAGATCCGGCGGATCGTGTCCCGGGCCTTCTCGCCCCGCATGATCCAGCGGTTCGAGGACAAGGTGGAGGAGGTCGCCGCCGGGATCGTCGAGAACGTCGCCGCCGGCCGCGGCAGCGGAGACTTCGTCGCGGACGTGGCCGCCCGCCTCCCGCTGAAGATCATCTGCGATCTGATGGGCATCGGCGAGGAGCACTACGGCACCGTCCTGGACGCGACCAACGTCATCCTCGCCGGGAACGATCCGGAATTCGTCCCCAACGCCGACCCCGAGCAGCTGGTGCTGGCGCTGCTCACCGCGGGCCAGACGCTCAAGGACCTGGTGGAGGACCTGGGGCGGCGGCGCCGCGCCGAGCCCGCCGACGACCTCACCTCGGCCCTGGTGAGCGCCAACATCGACGGAGAGTCGCTGTCCGACCAGGAGCTGGGCTCGTTCTTCATCCTGCTGGTGGTGGCCGGCAACGAGACCACCCGCAACGCCATCGCGCACTGCCTGGACCTGCTCACCCGCAACCCCGACCAGCGGGCGCTGCTGGTGGAGGACTACGAGGCGCGGATGCCGGGCGCGGTCGAGGAGCTCGTCCGGTACGTCTCGCCAGTGATCTGGATGCGGCGCACCGCCACCCGCGACACCATGCTGAACGACCACGAGGTCAAGGAGGGCGACAAGCTCGTCCTGTACTACTGGTCGGCCAACCGCGACGAGACCGTCTTCACCGACCCCGACCGGTTCGACATCACCCGCGACGCGAGCCCGCACGTCGGCTTCGGCGGCCCCGGCCCGCACTTCTGCCTGGGCGCCCACCTGGCCCGCCGCGAGATCACCGTGATGTTCCGGCAGCTGCTGAAGCGCCTCCCGGAGATCCGCGCGGCCGGCGAGCCGGACCGCCTGGAGTCCAGCTTCATCAACGGCATCAAACGACTTCCCTACACATACTGAGCACGACACGCCGAACCACCGCGATCCGGCCGTGCGCAATCCGACGTCCGGATGAACAACGCGTGGCGGCCTGGCGAGAGCGTTGGGAGGCGATAACGGCGGGGACTAGCGTGGTCGGGTTGGAGCCTTTGCCGTTGGGGGTGCTCTATGACCGAGACCGACTCCGCGTCAGTTCCCAAGTCGGGGCCCGCGCCGGCGTCGGTGTCGGCTCCGCCGCCACGCCGCGCACCCGCCGCCCGGGACGGGGCCCGCACGGCCCACAAGGCGCGGACGGACCGGCTGGCCGCCGTCGCCGAGGGGCTGCGGCTGCAACTGGCCGAAGCGGAGCGTGAGCGCGACGAACGCGAGCGGCAGATCGCCCGCCTGCGCAGCGCACTGGCCGACACGGCCCATCGGCTCGGCGAGGCCGACCGTGCCAGGGCCACCGAGGCGCACCGCGCCGACCAGGCCGAATGGCAGGCCGAGGTGCTGCGGCGGCGGCGCTGGAACCGGCTCGGCACGGCGCTGGGCGGGGTGCGGCAGCGGCCCCTGTCGCCGGGCTCGTACCGGGGGCTGCGCGGGGCGCTGCGCGCCAGTCCGGCGCCCGAGGCCCCGCCGAAGCGGCCCCGGCTGCCCAAGCACCCCGAGGTTCGGGTGGTCGACACCGAGCCCTACGACGAGGTTCCGGCGTTGGACTTCCCGGACGTCCCGGTCAACCGTCCCGGGCTCACCGCGGCCGTCCTGGCGAGCGGTCCCGTCGAGGCAGCGCTCCGATACGAGTGGCGCCAACTCGAGGGGTTCGGCTTGGACGACTGGCGTGAACTGTTCGAGACCGAGGAACCGGACCTTCTCTTCGTCGAGGCCGGAACGGGGGACGGCATCGCGGTCCCGGTGGAGGAGCCGGTTGAATGGTGCCGTGAACGAGGCGTCCCGACCGTGCTCTGGGACACCGGCACCGGAGAAGGGGCGGGCGTCCCCGGCGACGTCGCCGGGCTTTTCGACCAGGTCTTCACCGCGGACGCCGCGCGCGTGCCCGAGCTGCGCGAAGCCCTCGGCCACGACCGCGTCCATGTCCTGCCGTTCGCTGCACAGCCCCGCCTGCACCATCCCGTACGAGCCGAGGACCAAGGCAGGTACCCGCTCCTGTACGAAGGGGAGTACGACGCCGGCGCGGAGCCTCTGCTCGGCCCCGCGCCCAAGCTCGGAGCACATTTCCAGGGGACGGGATTCCCTGCCCTCTACCGCCAAAGGGTCGTCCCAGCACTTCCGTACGAAAAGGCCCTGACGGCCCGCAAGCGCTACCAAGTCCTGCTCGCGCCCCATCCCCGCCTGGCATACGAGGCGGCGGCCGCAGGCATTCCCATAGTTCACGTCGCGCCGCGAGAGCAGGAGCCTGGCGAGCAGGACGGCCATGTGGAATTCGGCCCTGCCGTCAGCGACGTCCAGGACGCGTCCCGGCTCCTACCGGCGTTGCTCGCCGGCCCGGAGATGCGCGACCGGCAGGCACATCTCGCCTTGCGTCGCGTTCACGCGGCGCACACCTACCGGCACCGGATCGACACCGTCCTGGAGACCCTCAAGCCCTCACGGCCGGCCGCGACGCCTTCGGCGCCGCCGCTCGTCTCGCTGGTGCTGCCGACCTGCCGGGCAGAGCAGATAGCCCAGGCCATCGAGCACGCGGCCCGGCAGGTCTGGCGGCCCTTGCAACTGGTGATGGTGCTGCACGGCATCGACGTCGACCCGTCCGAGGTGGAGAAGCAGGCCCGCACGGCCGGCCTCGACGATGTGGTGGCGCTGCCCGCCGACCGCTCCCTTTCCCTGGGCGAGTGCCTCAACCTCGGCATCGAGGCCGCGGACGGCGCGTACATCGGCAAGATGGACGACGACGAGCTGTACGGCCCGCACTACGTCTCCGATCTCGTTCCGGCCTTCTCCTACACGGAGGCGTCGGTGGTCGGGAAGCTGGCGCACTACACGCACCTGGAATCCATCGACGCCATGGTCCTGCGCCACCCCGGCCTGGAGCACCGCTACGTGAACGTCCTGCGCGGCGGGGCGCTCCTGGCCGAGGGTGACCTCCTGCGCGAGTACCGCTTCGCCGAGGTCGGCAGGGGAGAGGACACCGACCTGTTCCACCGGCTCCGCGAGGACGGGGTGCAGGTGTACGCGGCCGACCGCTACTCGTTCATCACCATCCGGCACGCCGACCCCGACCGGCACACCTGGCAGCCCAGCGACCTGGAACTGCTCGCCGACGCCCGCGTCGCCCACTACGGAATGGCCGAGGAGCACATCCTCTTCTGAACGTCCCCGCCCTCATCGACCGTCGCCGTTCGCGCGGTCACCGCAGCTCGCGTTTGAGGATCTTGCCGGTGGCGGTCATGGGGAAGTCGTCCCGGAACTCCACGATCCGCGGGTACTTGTAGGCCGCGAAGTTCTCCCGGCCCCAGGCGAGCAGCTCGTCCTCGGTCACCTCGGCGTCCGGCTCGCGGATCACGTACGCCTTGATCTCCTCGCCGTGCCGGTCGTGCGGCACCCCCACCACGGCGGCCAGCGACACCGCCGGATGGGTCATCAGCACCTCCTCGATCTCCCGCGGGTACACGTTGAACCCACCGCGGATGATCAGGTCCTTGGAGCGGTCGACGATGAAGTAGAAGCCGTCCTCGTCGCGGCGCGCGATGTCGCCGGTGCGGAACCAGCCGTCCCGGACGACCTCCGCGGTCGCCTCCGGGCGGCCGTAATAGCCCTTCATCACGTTGTGGCCGCGGACCGCGATCTCGCCCGGGCCCTCGCCCTCGACCGTCTTCCACTCGTCGTCGATCAGCTTCATGTCCACGCCCCAGATCGGGGTGCCGATCGAGCCCGGCTTGGTCGGACGGTCCAGCTGGTTGAACGAGGCCACCGGCGAGGTCTCCGACAGCCCGTAGCCCTCCAGGATCTTGACGCCGAACTTGGCCTCGCAGCCGTTCAGCACCTCCAGCGGCAGCGACGCCCCGCCGGACACGCAGGTGTGCAGGGCGGCCGCCGCCTCCTCGGCCGGGACGGTGCCCGGGTCCGACAGCAGCGCCCAGTACATCGTCGGCACCCCGGCGAAGAGCGTGACCTTCTCCCGGGCCATCAGCCTGAGCGCCTCCGCCGCCTCGAAGCGCGGCTGCAGCACCAGCGTGGCGCCGCGCCGCAGGCCCACGTTCATCACGCAGGACTGCCCGAACGCGTGGAACATCGGCAGCGTCACGAGCAGCACGTCGTGCTCGCGCCGTTCGAACATCGCCTCCGACACGAACGCGTTCATCAGCATGTTGGAGTGCGACAGCTCGGCGCCCTTGGGCCGCCCGGTGGTCCCGCTCGTGTAGAGGATCACCGCGGTGTCGTCGGCGCCGGTCGGCGCGGGGTCGATGGTGCCGGGCATGCCGGTCAGCGCCGGCCAGAACAGCTCCGCGTCCGGGTACGGCGACTCGGCCGCCCCCGGGTCGGCCGTCATCAGGAACAGGTGCTCGCAGCCCGCGGCGTCCTGGAAACCGGCGCGGCCCATCTCGCCCAGCGGCAGCTCCGGCGTCCCCTCGAAGACGAACAGCGCCCTGGCGCCGGAGTCGTCCAGGTGGTAGGCGATCTCGCGCGGCTTGAGCAGCACGTTCAGCGGGACGACGGCCGCTCCCGCCTTGAGGATCCCGAAGTAGGCCATGGGGAAGTACGGGACGTTCGGGCACGACAGCGCGACCCTGTCGCCCGGGCCGATACCGCGATCCCGCAGGAGGTTCGCCACCTGGTTCGCGACGGTCTCGATCAGTGCGTAGGACAGCCGCATCTCGCCGAAGACGACGGCGTCGCGGTCGGGGGTCTTGCGCGCGGCGTCCTCGAGCAGGACGGAGAGGTTGAGCATGGCACTCCTCGCACGGGGCTGCTGGCCACCCGGCCGGTTGTTACCGGCGAGTGTACAAACGGTTGCGCTCATCCTCCTGTATCCGGAACGCCCCGCGCCATACCCCGAACGGGGGACGGGACGGGGCGGGACCGGGCCGGGGCCGGGGGCGGGATCAGCCGAAGGTGACGTCCGAGCAGAGGTAGAACGCGTTGCCGGTGTCGGCGATGTCCCAGACGGCCAGGATGAGGTGGCGGCCCTGCTTGGCGGGGAGCCTTCCGGGGTGCGAGGCGTTCGAGGGCGGTTGCCGGCCGTCGTAGTTCTGCGTGAGGAACGGCTGCGGTTCCAGGGCGGCACGGGTGAGCGGCTGGGCCGGGTTCCAGCCGTTGCGGGTGATGAAGTAGCGGAAGGACGTGGTGGCGTGCGCGGCGGTCAGCTTCCAGGTGAAGGTGAACGACTGGCCGCTGTTCAGCCTGGCCGCCGGCCACTGGCCGCCGCGCGGGTCGTCCAGCGGAGCCCATCGGCTGTCACCGGCGGCGCAGATCTTGCCGTCGGCGGGGCCGGCCTGCGGGAAGCCCTTGGGGCCTTCGATGCTCTGCGGATCCCACTGGACGGCGCCGCAGTTCTGCACCTGCCCGGTGTTGCACAGGGAACTCCGGCTCGGGGGCGAGGTGGTGTAGCCGTGGGAGAGGGCGGGAGCGGCGACGGCGAGCGGCAGGCCGAGCCCGGCGGCCGCGGCCAGGACGAGGCCCTTCTTTCCAGGCATGCGGAATGTACTGGACATGCGCGATCCTCCTTGGCGGGGGGACGGGGTCGGGGATCGGCGAGGGCTCCTACTAATAGGAAACCTTCCTGTCAATGACAGGCTGAACGACCTCCCGTGCACCCGTCAAGGCCCAAACCCGCGCCCGGCCGCGGTCCCGCGGGCCAGCGGGGGGCCTTGCCCCTGCGCTAGTCTTGCTGTATGCGGACCCGGCTGCTTCTCAGCCCGCCGCGCTGACCGCCAGCAGGCCGGCGCGGCGACCCCTCCTGGTGCGAGGGGTCCTTTCATGTCAGGGCATCGCCTTTTCAAGGCACGGACATGTCAGGGCACGGGGCCGCACCCCGTACCGACAGGACCAGTGGAGTAGCGACCGTGAGCAGCGACGACACCTTCCGCGACGCGCCGGCGGGAGGCCCGTCCGCCTCCGGCGACGGGTACGACCCGCGCGCGGTTCAGGACAAGTGGCAGGCCCGCTGGGCGGAGCTGGACCCGTTCGAGGCCGCCGAGGACGCCGACGGCCGGGAGCGTCGCTACGCGCTCGACATGTTCCCCTACCCCTCCGGCGACCTGCACATGGGGCACGCGGAGGCGTTCGCCATCGGCGACGTCATCGCCCGCTACTGGTTCCAGAAGGGCTACAACGTCCTGCACCCCATCGGCTGGGACTCCTTCGGCCTGCCCGCCGAGAACGCCGCGATCAAGCGCGACTCCCACCCCGCCGAGTGGACCTACGCCAACATCGAGACCCAGGCGGCCTCGTTCCACCGGTACGCCCCCTCGTTCGACTGGTCCCGGCGGCTGCACACCTCCGACCCCGAGTACTACCGGTGGACCCAGTGGCTGTTCCTGCGCTTCTACGAGCGCGGGCTGGCCTACCGCAAGGGCGGCCAGGTCAACTGGTGCCCCAACGACCAGACCGTGCTGGCCAACGAGCAGGTCGTCGGCGGCCACTGCGAGCGCTGCGGCGCCCTGGTCGAGCGCCGCGTGCTCACCCAGTGGTACTTCAAGATCACCGACTACGCGGACCGGCTCCTGGACGACATGAAGCAGCTGGAGGGCAAGTGGCCCGACCGGGTCCTGCTCATGCAGCGCAACTGGATCGGCCGCTCCACCGGCGCCGACGTCCACTTCGTCATCGAGGGCCGGGACGAGCCCGTCACCGTCTACACCACCCGTCCCGACACCCTGTACGGCGCGACGTTCATGGTCGTCGCGGCCGACGCCGCGCTGGCCGAGGAGATCTGCGCCCCCGAGGAGCGCGCCGCGTTCGAGGCCTACCGCGACGAGGTCTCCCGCGAGTCCGAGATCGAGCGGCTGTCCACCGAGCGCGACAAGACCGGCGTCTTCCTGGGCCGGTACGCGATCAACCCGGTCAACGGCGAGCGCATCCCGATCTGGGCCTCCGACTACGTGCTGGCCGAGTACGGCCATGGCGCGATCATGGCGGTGCCCGCGCACGACCAGCGCGACCTGGACTTCGCGCTGAAGTTCGGCCTGCCGGTGCGGGTGGTCGTCGACACCGGCGAGCCCGACCCGGCCGAGACCGGCGTGGCCACCGCGGGCGACGGCCGCATCGTCAACTCCGACCCGATCGACGGTCTGGCCAAGGCCGACGCGATCGCCCGGATCACCGAGATCCTGGCCGAGAAGGGCCTGGGCCGGGCCGCGGTCAACTTCCGGCTGCGCGACTGGCTGCTCTCCCGCCAGCGCTTCTGGGGCTGCCCGATCCCGATCGTGCACTGCGAGGCGTGCGGCGAGGTCCCGGTGCCCGACGACCAGCTGCCCGTCCGGCTGCCCGACGACCTGCGCGGCGCCGACCTGGCGCCCAAGGGCGCCTCGCCGCTGGCCGCCGCGTCCGGCTGGGTCAACGTGGACTGCCCCAAGTGCGGCGGTCCGGCCAAGCGCGACACCGACACCATGGACACCTTCGTCGACTCGTCCTGGTACTACTTCCGCTACTGCTCGCCCGGCTACACCGAGGGCCCGTTCGACGTCGAGCAGGTCCGCAAGTGGATGCCCATCGACCAGTACACCGGGGGCGTGGAGCACGCCATCCTGCACCTGCTCTACAGCCGGTTCTTCACCAAGGTCCTGTACGACATGGGCATGGTGGACTTCACCGAGCCGTTCACCCGCCTGCTGAACCAGGGCCAGGTCATCCTGAACGCCAAGGCGATGTCGAAGTCGCTGGGCAACATGGTCGACCTGGGCGAGCAGATCGACCGGTTCGGCGTCGACGTCGTCCGGCTGGCCATGCTGTTCTCCGGCCCGCCCGAGGACGACATCGACTGGGCCGACGTGTCGCCGCACGGCATGTCCAAGTTCCTGTCCCGGGTGCACCGCATCGCCACCGAGGTCACCGCCCCGGTCGGCGCCGACCCCGCGGCCGGCTCGGACGAGCTGCGCCGGGTCACCCACCGCACCGTCGAGGAGGCCACCGCGCTGGTCGAGGTGCGCCGGTTCAACGTGGCGATCTCGCGGATCATGGAGCTGGTCAACGCCACCCGCAAGGCGATCGACGGCGGGCCCGGCGGGTCCGACCCGGCCGTGCGGGAGGCCGCCGAGACCATGGCGATCATGCTGTCGCTGTTCGCGCCGTACACCGCGGACGAGGCGTGGGAGCTGCTGGGCCGCACCGCCCCGGTCGCGACCGCGGGCTGGCCCGCGGCCGACCCGGCGCTGCTGGTGCAGGAGTCGGTCACCTGCGTCGTCCAGGTCGCCGGCAAGGTCCGCGACCGGCTGGAGGTCGCGCCGGGGATCGGCGAGGGCGAGCTGGAGAGCCTGGCGCTGTCCTCGGAAAAGATCAAGGATGCGCTGGGCGGGCGGGAGATCCGCAAGGTGATCGTCCGCGCCCCGAAGATCGTCAACATCGTCCCGGCCTGACCCGCGCACGCGCCACGGGCGCGGCGCCCGCTTTCCGCCAGGTCAGGAAGTCGGTGCCCCCGGTGGCAGGTGCCAGGGGCGCACCGGCGTCCTCCTGACCGTCCTCCCACCGTGCCCGCTCGGGCGCTGGGCCGCCGTCCGCGCGGACGGCGGCCCGGGTTTCCGGGCCGCCGTCCGCGCGGGGAGCGTGCGGATCACATCTTGCGGAGGACGGCCACGACGCGGCCCAGCACGGACGCCTCGTCGCCGGGGATGGGCTCGTAGGCCGGGTTCTGCGGCATCAGCCAGATGTGGCCGTCACGGCGCTTGAACGTCTTCACCGTCGCCTCGCCCTCGATCATGGCGGCGACGATGTCGCCCTGCTCGGCCACCGGCTGCTGGCGGACCACGACCCAGTCGCCGTCGGCGATCGCGGCGTCGATCATCGAGTCGCCGGTCACCTTGAGCAGGAAGTGGGTGCCCTCGCCGACCAGCTGCTTGGGCAGGGTGAAGACGTCCTCCACCGCCTCCTCGGCCAGGATCGGGCCGCCGGCGGCGATCCGGCCGACCAGCGGCACGTACGCGGGCGCCGGGCGGGTGGAGGTGTCGGCGGTCGCGGCGGCCTCGTAGGCCTCGTCCTCGGTGCGGACGGGGGTGGCGCCCGGCACCCGGACCTCGACCGCGCGCGGCCGGTTGGGGTCGCGGCGCAGGAAGCCCTTGCGCTGCAGGGCGCGGAGCTGGTGCGACACGCTGGAGGTGCTGGTCAGCCCGACCGCTTCCCCGATCTCGCGCATGGACGGCGGGTAGCCGCGGCGCTGGACGGAGTCGCGGATCACCTCGAGCACCATGCGCTGCCGCTGGGTGAGCCCGCTCTCGTCCATCGGGCCGTCGGGCAGCTCCCGGACCTTGCTCATCGCTCGTCGCCTCCCCGGCGCTGGGATCCGTCACTCCTTGTCATGGCACGCTATCGCGTCCGGAGCCGATGATCAAACAATTGTTCGAAGAAAGTACTCGCGTTTCGTCGTCTCCGTGCTGTACAACATCGTACAGGCGTTCGATCGAAAATGTATTCGAGTAGAACGTGCGGTTCGGGTTCACGGCTTGATCCAGGGAGGGCCGAGATGGCGGGTTCGCTCAACGGGCGACATTCCGGAAGGAAAGCCACGGAGCCGCCGCTGCGGCTGACCCGGAGGGGCCGCGCCGTATTGATCGGATTCATCGCCGCCGTGCTGCTGGTGCTGTTCTGGCTGACGGCGGCGCTCGGCGCGAACGCGGGCGGGGCGGGCGGCGGCGCGCCTCCCGAGGGCGCGTCCGGGCGCGGCGAGACCGTGGTGGTCGAGCCCGGCGAGACGCTGTGGGACATCGCCCGCCGCGACGATCCCGAGGGCGACCCGCGGGTCACGGTGCGCCGCATCGCCGATCTCAACGGCCTGTCCGACGCGATCGTCCAGCCCGGCCAGCACCTGCGCATGCCCGCCCGCTGACCCCGCCCGCCGGCAAAGAATGCCGCGCGGGTGTGTAGAGATCCGTGTGCCCGCTCCGACCTCCTCGCGAAAGGCGCCCGACGGGGGCGCCGCGGAGGAGGGTCTCATGGACGCGACCGCGAGGGCGGGACGGCGTGAATGGGCGGGGCTGGGCGTGCTCGCCCTGGCCGCCCTGCTGGTGTCGATCGATGTCTTCGTCCTGCTGCTGGCGCTCCCGCGGCTGAGCGCCGAGCTGGGCGCCGGGGCGACCGAGCAGCTGTGGATCATGGACGTGTACGGCTTCCTGCTGTCCGGGTTCCTGATCACGATGGGCGGCCTGGGCGACCGGATCGGGCGCCGCCGGCTGCTGCTGGCCGGGGCGGCCGCGTTCGGCGTCGCGTCGGTGGCGGCGGCGTACGCGACGAGCCCCGGGATGCTGATCGCGGCGCGGGCGCTGCTGGGCGTCGCCGGCGCCGCCCTGGCGCCCTCGACGCTGTCGCTGATCGGCACGATGTTCCGCGATCCGCGGCAGCGGTCGCTGGCGATCGGCGTGTGGATGGGCTGCTTCATGGGCGGCGCTGCGCTCGGGCCGATCGCCGGCGGGATGCTGCTGGAGCACTTCTGGTGGGGGTCGGTGTTCCTCATCGGCGTGCCCGCCATGGTCCTGCTGCTGGTCTTCGGCCCGGTGCTGCTGCCCGAGCGCCGCGAGCCGGGCGCGGGCCGGATCGACCTGGCCAGCGTGCTGCTGTCGCTCGCGGCGATCCTGCCGATCGTCTACGGGCTCAAGGAACTGGCCCGCGGCGGCCCGGAGCCGCTCCCGGTGGCGGCGGCGGTGGCCGGGGTGCTGGTGGGCGCGGGTTTCGTCCGGCGGCAGCGGCGGCTCGGCGATCCGCTGATCGACCTGCGCCTCTTCGGTGACCGGGAGTTCTGCGCGGCGCTGGCCGGGATGATGGCGGCGACCCTGTTGATGGGCTCGATCATGATGTTGCTGACCCAGCACCTGCAGCTCGTCCAGGGGCTGTCGCCGCTGCGCGCGGCGGTGTGGATGCTGCCCGCGCTCGCCGCGAACATGGTGGGCTTCCAGGTGTCGCCGGTGCTGGCCCGCCGGTTCCGTCCCGCCCCGCTCATCGCCGCGGGCCTGGCCGTGTCGGTGTGCGGGCTGCTGGCGCTCACCCAGGTCGGCACGGAGCCCGGCCCGGCGACCCTGATCGCCGGCTGGGCGCTGATCGGGCTGGGCGGCGGCCCGCTGGTCACGCTGGCCACCGATCTGGTCGTCGGTTCCGTGCCGCCGGCGAAGGCCGGCTCGGCCGCGGCGCTGAACGAGACCAGCGGCGAGTTCGGCTACGCGCTGGGCATCGCGATCCTGGGCAGCCTCGGCACGGCCCTGTACCGCGCGCGGGTGGAGGTTCCGGCGGGTGCGGGAGAGGCCAAGGAGAGCCTGTCCGGCGCCGTCTCGGCCGCGGCGGGCCTGCCGGGCCCGGCGCGGGACGCGCTGCTCGACTCCGCCCGCACCGCGTTCACGGGCGGACTGCACGTCGTCGCGCTGGCCTGCGCCGTCCTGCTGGCGGGCATGGCCGTCCTGATGGCCGTGATGCTTCGCCGCGTGCCGCCGATCGGCGCGGAGCCCGTCCAGGATCGGCCAGAGCCCGAACCTGCCCTGATCAAGTGAGAGGTGCCGCCATGCTGCAGAAGAGAATTCAGGACGCCGTCGACCGGATGATCGAAACCGGGACGGAGACCGGGATGCAGGTGTCGGTGTACCGGCATGGGGAGCCGATCGCCGAGGTGGCGGCCGGTGCCTGTCCGCCCGCGCGGTGGCCCGCGTGTACGCGGCGCTGCTGGACGAGGTCGACGGGGTGCGCCTGGTGTCGCCGGAGCGGCTGCGCGAGCTGTCGGCCCCGGCCTTCGAGGGCGTGGACGAGGTGATGGGCTCCCCGGCGACGTGGGCGCTGGGATACCCGCTGGGGCCGCTCGGGCCGGACCGTCCGGGGGTGTTCGGGATGCCGGGCATCGGCGGGAGCGCAGCGTTCGCGGACCCGGCGACGGGGACGGCGTTCGCGGTGACCAAGAACCGCTTCAACCCCTTGGAGGCGGGCGCCGTCGAGGAGATCGCGGCCCTCGTCCTGCCGCGCTGACGCGAGTGGTTTGTGGTGTTTTGGTGGTGGCTGTGGCCGACACGCCCGACGGGGCGCGGGAGGCTCGATGTGACCAGGGTCTACGTGCGAGGGGTGCGGTCCAGGTTGCGCGTGCCCCCGGATCCTCGTACGGTTGACCACAACATCTAGTGGTCACATGAATGTCATTAACCATAAGTTGTGTTCTTGTGGTCATTGGTTTTCTGGGTGCAAGGGGAAGGAGGGGAACGCGTGCACTGCCCGTTCTGCCGAAACCCCGACACCAAAGTGATCGACAGCCGCTCCACCGACGACGGGTCGGCCATTAGGCGCCGCCGTTCGTGCCAGGAATGCGGCAAGCGATTCACCACACAGGAGAACGTGCTCCTGATGGTGGCCAAGCGCAGCGGGGTCACCGAGCCGTTCTCCCGGGAAAAGATCATCGCCGGGGTGCGCAGGGCCTGCCAGGGCCGCCCGGTGGACGAGGATGCGCTGGCCAAGCTCGGGCAGCGGGTGGAGGAGGCGGTCCGGGCGACCGGCGCCGCGGAGATCCCCTCGAACGAGGTCGGACTGGCCATTCTGGGACCGCTCGGCGAGCTCGACGAGGTCGCCTATCTGCGGTTCGCGTCGGTCTACCGGAGTTTCGAGTCGCTGGACGACTTCGCCCGGGAGATCGAGTCGCTGCGCACGAGAGGTTCCTCGGGGGAGCCCGCCCCGCCCCGCTGAGGGCGGATCGAGCAGCAGGTCAAAGCAGCAGATCAGCACAGAAGAAGAGCCCGCGGCCGGGATGACCCGGCCGCCGGGCGCGGTTGTCCTGAACAGGGCCCGGGGCGAGGGCCCGAGAGGGGGAAGGCATGACGGAGACGGTGAGCGGCTCGGCATCCCGGCGCGGCAAGGGGGTCCGCAAGGGGCTCAAGATCGAGCGCATCTTCACCACGCCCGGCGTGCATCCGTACGACGAACTGCGCTGGGAGCGGCGCGATGTCGTCATGACGAACTGGCGCGACGGCTCGGTGAACTTCGAGCAGCGCGGCGTCGAATTCCCCGATTTCTGGTCGGTGAACGCCGTCAACATCGTGGCGTCCAAGTACTTCCGCGGCGCGGTCGGCACCCCGCAGCGGGAATGGAGCCTCAAGCAACTGGTCGACCGGGTCGTCCGCATGTACACCGACACCGGCCTCGCCAACGGCTATTTCGCCTCCGAGCAGGACGCCGAGGTCTTCGACCACGAACTGAAGTACGCACTGGTCCACCAGTTGTTCAGCTTCAACTCCCCGGTCTGGTTCAACGTCGGCACCAAGTCCCCGCAGCAGGTCTCGGCGTGCCAGCCATATGATTCGCTGGTCAGCACGCCCGCAGGGTTGATCCCGATCGGTCGGCTGGTCGAACAGAACGCGGTCGGCACGAAGGTGTACGACGCGGACGGCCTCACCCGGATCGTCGCCACCAAGGCCAACGGCGTCAAGAACGTGCTCCGCGTGCACACCAAGGCGGGCTACGCGCTGGACGTCACGGCCGACCACCTGGTCTGGAAGGCGAGCGACGAGCAGTACGGCGCGTTCGTCCCGGCAGGTGAGCTCAAGGTCGGCGACAAGCTCGAATGGCACCGGCGTGACTCGTACGGCGAGGCTGAGATCACCACGGCCGAGATGGCCGAGGCCGCCCTTGCCGGTTGGCTGCAGTCCGACGGGTTCGTCGGGCAGTACGAGCACGGCACGAACCGGTCGCTGACCGTCGAGGCGATGACGGTCACCGAGGCTGAGCGGGAATGGGTGAACCGCCAGCTGAACATCGTCTTTCCGGACGTCCACCGACACGAGCGCTCCGTGGAGACGCAGGACGCCGGGCTGGACTGCCGCCGCACCCGTCTCTACGGGGCCGTCCTCAAGGACTTCGTCGAGGCCTGGGGGCTGCGTGCGCGCGGTGTCGACATGGTCGTCCCGCCGCGCCTGTTTACGGCTCCACTGCCGGTGGTCGCGGCCTACCTGCGGAGCGTCTTCCAGGCCGAAGGGTTCGTTTCCGAGCGGGAGCGGTCCACGGTCGTCGAGGTGGACATGATCTCCGAGAAGCTGATCCGCGGCATGCAGCGGCTGCTACTCCGGTTCGGGATCTACTCGCGGGTGGGCGTCAAGAAGCCCAACCGGCCGGACCAGAAGCCCTGCTGGACGCTCCGCGTCCAGACCGCCGGGGACCGGCGGATCTTCTGCGACGAGATCGGCTTCGTCGACCCGGCCAAGTCCCTCAAGCTGCACGAGAGCTTCGCCAAGCCGGGACTCGCCGCCAAGCAGACCAAGCGGCTCGAGATCGACCGGATCGAGGACCTCGGTCCGATGGACGTCTACGACATCCAGACCGAGAGCGGGGAGTACCTCTCCGGCAACCTCCGCGTCCACAACTGCTTCATCCTCTCCGTGGACGACACGATGGAGTCGATCCTGGAGTGGTACAAGGAAGAGGGCGTGATCTTCAAGGGCGGTTCGGGGGCCGGGCTCAACCTGTCCCGGATCCGCTCCAGCAAGGAGCTGCTGTCGTCCGGCGGCACCGCCAGCGGGCCGGTGTCGTTCATGCGCGGCGCCGACGCCTCCGCCGGGACGATCAAGTCCGGCGGCGCCACCCGGCGGGCCGCGAAGATGGTCGTGCTGGACGTGGACCACCCCGACGTCGCCGATTTCATCGAGACCAAGGCGCGCGAGGAGGACAAGATCCGCGCGCTCCGCGACGCCGGCTTCGACATGGACCTGGGCGGCAGGGACATCGGCAGCGTCCAGTACCAGAACGCCAACAACTCCGTCCGGGTGTCGGACGAGTTCATGCGCGCGGTCGAGTCCGACGACGAGTTCGGGCTGCGCGCCCGGCTGACCGGCGAGGTCGTGGAGAAGATCCGGGCCAAGGAGCTGTTCCGGCTGATGGCCAAGGCGGCGTGGGAGTGCGCCGACCCGGGCATCCAGTACGACGACACGATCAACGACTGGCACACCAACCCCGAGTCCGGACGTATCACAGCAAGTAACCCTTGCTCCGAATATATGAGTTTGGACAATTCGTCCTGCAATCTGGCCAGCATCAACCTGCTGAAGTTCCTGCGCGAGGACGGGGCCTTCGACGTCGAGAAGTTCGTCAAGATGACCGAGATCATCATCACCGCGATGGACATCTCGATCACCTTCGCCGACTTCCCGACCGAGAAGATCGCGCAGACCACCCGCGACTACCGGCAGCTGGGCATCGGGTACGCCAACCTGGGCGCGCTGCTGATGGCGACCGGGCACGCCTACGACTCCGAGGGCGGCCGGTCGCTGGCCGCCGCGATCACGTCCCTGATGACGGGCGTGGCCTACCGGCGCTCGGCGGAGCTGGCCGGCGTGGTCGGCACCTACGAGGGGTACGCCCGCAACGCCGAGGCGCACAAGCGGGTGATGCGCAAGCACGCCGCCGCCAACGACGAGATCCGCACGCTCGACGAGATCGACAAGGCGATCCACACCGCCGCCACCAAGCAGTGGCAGGACTGCCTCAAGACCGGCGAGCGGCACGGCTACCGCAACGCGCAGGCCTCGCTGCTCGCCCCCACCGGAACCATCGGCCTGATGATGGACTGCGACACCACCGGCATCGAGCCCGACCTGGCGCTGATGAAGTTCAAGAAGCTGGTCGGCGGCGGGTCGATGCAGATCGTCAACCTCACGGTGCCGCGGGCCCTGGTGAAGCTGGGCTACCAGCAGGAGCAGATCGAGGCGATCGTCGAGTACATCGCCGAGCACGGCCATGTCGTGGACGCCCCCGGCCTGCGTCCCGAGCACTACGAGGTGTTCGACTGCGCGATGGGCGAGCGGGCGATCAGCCCGATGGGGCACGTCCGGATGATGGCGGCGACGCAGCCGTTCCTCAGCGGAGCGATCTCCAAGACCGTCAACATGCCGGAGAAGGCCACCATCGAGGACATCGAGAAGGTGTACTTCGAGGGCTGGAAGCTCGGCCTGAAGGCGCTGGCGATCTACCGCGACAACTGCAAGGTCGGGCAGCCGCTGTCGGTGGCGAAGAAGGCGGAGGAGGCCAAGGCCGAGGAGGTTCCGGCCGAGGCCGCGGCGGTGCCGCGGCCGGTCCGCAAGCGCCTGCCCAAGCAGCGTCCGGCGACCGTCACCCGGTTCTCCGTCGCGGGCGCCGAGGGTTACATGACCGCCTCGTCCTACCCCGACGACGGCGTCGGCGAGGTCTTCCTCAAGCTCGGCAAGCAGGGCTCCACGCTGGCCGGCGTCATGGACGCCTTCTCCATGGCGATCTCCATCAGCCTCCAGTACGGGGTGCCGCTGGAGACGTGGGTGGAGAAGTTCACCAACATGCGGTTCGAGCCGGCCGGGATGACCGACGATCCGGACATCCGGATGGCGACCTCGATGATGGACTACATCTTCCGCCGCCTGGCGCTGGACCACCTGCCGTACGAGACCCGCGCGGAGCTGGGCATCCTGTCGGCCAAGGAGCGGGCGATGCAGGTCAACGGGGAGGACCCGGCCAGCTTGCAGCACGACGACCAGATCGACCGGGAGAGCCTGGCGCAGACGGCGGAGATCAGCCGCCCGGCGGCGGAGCCGTCCGCCGCGCCGCAGGCGCACTCGTCGATGGAGGTCATCGAGAGCCGCCAGGGCCGTACCGCCGACGCGCCGCTGTGCCTGACCTGCGGCACGAAGATGCGCCCGGCCGGCAGCTGCTACGTCTGCGAGGGCTGCGGCTCCACCAGCGGCTGCAGCTGACAACGGGTCGGAGCGGGGAGACGGCAAGATGTTGGCTCCCCGCTCCGGAATGGTGGCGGTGAGGAGTTCCGAACGCTCTCGGCGGTCGTGTCAAGGCGGGGTGCCGGTTTTACCGGCACCCCGCCGATCAGAACATCCCGTTCGGAATCTCTGCGGCTTCCGGCACCGGCTGTACGACGTCCCAGTGCTCGGCGATCCGGCCGTCGACCAGCCGCCAGATGTCGACCACCGCCACGCCGCGTTCGTCTTCGGGCGATATCATGTTGTAGTGCACCACCGCGTATTGGTCGTCGGCGATGACCCGTTTGAGGTCGAGTCGCGCGCCGGCCACCGGCGCGGCGGCGATGAATTCGATGAACGCGTCCCGTCCGGACGGGTTTCCGGGGCTGTGTTCGATGAAATCTTCCCGTAGCAGCGTGCGCAGTATTTCTATATTCCCTGCCGCGAATTCTGTGAAGCCGCGCACGATGAGTTCCTTGTTGCGTTCCGCCTGGCTGCTGTCATTCATGTATTGACCATCCCAGGCGCCGGCCGGTCCGGTCGATTACATGCCTTGTAATTGCGGGGATCGGCGCCGTCGGGTGATACTCGGCCATGCATCATGACCGACCGGTCGGCGAGCTGCTGCGCGAGTGGCGGCACCGCCGGAAGCTGAGCCAACTCGACCTGGCCATCCAGGCGGAGGTGTCCACCCGCCACATCAGCTTCGTCGAGACGGGGCGGACGATTCCCAGCAGTTCGATGGTCCTCCACCTGGCCGAGCACCTGGGCGTTCCGCTGCGCGAGCGCAACCGCCTGCTGGTGGCCGCCGGGCACGCGCCGGTCTTCCGGCAGCGCCCGCTGGAAGACGCGGACCTGGCCGGGGCGCGTGAGGCTCTTCAACAGGTGATACGGGGCCATGAACCGTATCCGGCGCTCGTGGTGGATCGCCGCTGGAACCTCCTGTTCGCCAACGCGGCGGCGGACGTCTTTCTGAACGGCGTCGGCCCGAAATTGCTGCGTCCCCCGGTCAACATGATGCGACTCGGCCTGCACCCGGACGGCTTTGCGTCCCGGCTGCGCAATCTACGGCAGGTGCGGGCCTTCATGCTGCCCCGTCTTGCCCGCCAGGCCGCGCGGACAGGGGATCCCGAGTTGAGTGCGCTGTATGAGGAACTCCTGTCGTACGGCACCGAGGGCGACGATGGCCCGCCGCCCGATCCCACCGACATCGCCCTGCCGATCCGCATCAGCCATCGCGGTGCCGACCTGTGCTTCTTGAACACGATCACGACCTTTGGTGCGGCCTTCGACATCACGCTCGAGGAGATCGCCGTCGAAGCGTACTTTCCCGCCGACGCCGAGACCGCCCGCTTCTTCCACGGGCGGAATACCGCATCCTCGGAATAAGTGCACTGCCCCGGTATTCCCGAGCCTCACCTCGGCATGGCCCGATAGAGAGCCGGGGTGTCGCTGCTCCGGTCGAGGGGGTCGTGTTGCGCCTGGTGCAACACGACCCCCTCGACGGCGACCGCATCAGTACTCGGCGTACTTGGGTGGGATGGCGCGGGACGGGTCCCCGGGCGCACGCCGTACAGTCGTGGGGTGAGCGATCTCCAGTTGCGGCCGGCTCCGGTGGTGTGCGGCGGGCGGGACGGCGTGGCGGGCGGGCCCGTGCACGAGTTGCTGCCGCCGCGGAGGGTGCCGCTGGGCGAGAGCACCGTGGTGCGCAGGCTGCTGCCCGGTCTCGGCCGCCGGATGGTCGGGGCGTGGTGCTTCGTCGATCACTACGGGCCCGACGACATCGCCGGCGAGCCGGGGATGCAGGTGCCGCCGCACCCTCACATCGGCCTGCAGACGGTGAGCTGGCTGCACGACGGCGAGGTGCTGCACCGCGACAGCGTCGGCAGCCTGCAGACGGTGCGGCCCAGGGAGCTCGGCCTGATGACGTCGGGACGGGCGATCTCCCACTCGGAGGAGTCGCCGCGGCGGCACGCCCCGATCCTGCACGGCGCGCAGCTGTGGGTGGCCCTGCCGGACGAGCACCGGCACGTCCCGCCCGCGTTCGAGCACCATGCCGGGCTGCCCGTCGTCACCGGCGGGACCGGGGTCGAGGCCACCGTCATCCTCGGCGAGCTGGACGGGGCCGCGTCGCCGGGCACCTCCTACACCCCGATCGTCGGCGCCGACCTCGCGCTGGCGGACGGCGCCGCCGCGCGGCTGCCGGTCGAGCCCGACTTCGAGTACGCGGCGCTGACGATGTCGGGCACCGTCGAGATCGACGGCGAGCGGGTGGAGCCGGGCTCGATGCTCTACCTGGGCTGCGGCCGGGACGAGCTGCCGCTGCGGGCGGTGGACGGGGCCGCCGGGCTGGTGCTGCTGGGCGGCGAGCCGTTCGCGGAGAAGCTCGTGATGTGGTGGAACTTCGTCGCCCGGACGGGCGAGGAGATCGCGCAGGCCCGGCACGACTGGACGGACGGCGACCGGTTCGGCGAGGTACGCGGGTACGACGGCGCGCCCGTGCCCGCCCCGCCGCTTCCCGGGACGCCGCTCAAGCCGCGCGGCCGCGCCCGCTGAACCGGCAGGAATCGCCGGGCCCGGCCGGTGGTTGCCATGGACGTGATGCACGGTGAGTACAAGGTGCCCGGCGGGAAGCTCGTGGTGGCCGATGTGGAGGTCGTCGACGGCCTGCTGAGGTCGCCCCGGATCAGCGGCGACTTCTTCCTGGAGCCGGACGAGGCGCTGGAGGCCGTCAACAGGGCGCTGGACGGTCTGCCCGCCGCGCTGGAGGCCCACGACATCGCCGCCCGCGTCGAGCGCGGCCTGCCGCCGGGGACGGTGATGCTGGGCCTGTCCGCGGAGGCGGTCGGGATCGCCGTGCGGCGGGCGGTGGCGCACGCTTCCGACTGGCACGATCACCCGTGGCGGCTCGTCCACGAGGGGCCGCAGGACCCCGCGCTGCACATGGCGCTGGACCAGGTGCTCGCCGAGGAGGTCGGGGCGGGCCGCCGCCCGCCCACGCTGCGGGTGTGGGAGTGGGCCTCGCCCGCCGTGATCATCGGTAGCTTCCAGTCGCTGCGCAACGAGGTGGACGCCGCGGGCGCGGAGCGGCACGGGGTCCGGGTGGTCCGCCGGATCAGCGGCGGCGGCGCGATGTTCGTCGAGCCCGGCAACACCATCACCTATTCGCTGTACGTGCCCGCGTCGCTGGTGGCGGGGATGTCGTTCGCCGAGAGCTACGCGTTCCTGGACGACTGGGTGCTGGGCGCGCTGGGGGAGCTGGGCGTCAAGGCCTGGTACCGGCCGCTGAACGACATCGCCTCCGACCAGGGCAAGATCGGCGGTGCGGCGCAGAAGCGGCTGGCGGCGGGCGCGGTGCTGCACCATGTGACGATGTCGTACGACATCGACGCCGCGAAGATGCTGGAGGTGCTGCGGATCGGCAAGGAGAAGCTGGTGGGCAAGGGCATCGCCAGCGCGGTCAAGCGGGTGGACCCGCTGCGCCGCCAGACCGGGCTGCCCCGCGAGGAGATCATCGAGCGGATGATCGGCCATTTCCGCGGCCGGTACGGCCTCGCCGGCGACCGTGTCACCGGCGACGAGCTGCGCGCGGCCGAGAAGCTCGTCGCCGCGAAGTTCGACACCGCGGAGTGGACCGCGCGCGTTCCCTGACCAGGTCAGGAGTCCTTGTCGTCGCCGGTCCGCTTGATCGGCTGGGTGTCGGGGCGGCGGCGGCGCGGCTTGCGGCGCCCGGCGACGAGGGTGTCGTCCCCGGTGTCCGAGACGATGTCGGTGGCCAGCCGCGCCTTGGCGCTCTGCTCGGGTGCCGGCGGGGGCGCGGCGGCGGCCTCGGGGAGGGACGGCTGGGGCTTCTTCCTGGGACGCTTCGGCAGAGCGGGCGCCGGCGGGGCGGTCTTGGGCGGTGCCTCCTCGGCCTCGCGGAGCGCGTCCACGAAGCTCTGCCCGTCGTCCTCGGTCTCCCGTTCGCGCCGCGCCCGGTGCCCGCCGCCCGACCGGGTGGCCGACAGCCACTGGTCGAGGGTCAGCCGGCCGCCCGCCCCGACGGCGAACAGCAGGCTCGCCAGCCCGAGGACCAGGACGAGCTCGAACCCGTTGCGGGCGGTCCCGTCGTCCACCAGGAACAGGCCGTCGCCGGCGTGCACGAACACCAGCGCGCCGGCCATGTCCAGGAACAGCAGCGCGCCGGCGACGGGTAGCCCGAGCCCGGCGATCAGGGCGGCGCCGCCCAGCAGCTCGACGAAGGTCGAGTACACCGCGGCGCCGGTCGGCAGCGGCACGCCCATCGTGTCGAACGACCGGCTGGTCGCGGTGACCCCGGCCTCGATCTTCTGCCAGCCGTGCGCGATGAAGACCACGCCCACGCCGAGCCGCGCGAGCAGCGCCGCGATGTCGTGCAGCGGCCGAAAGCGCATGTCGTCCTCTCCTTCCGCGCGCGGGCGGACCCGGGGGTTTCGTCCGTGAGTATGACGCCGACCGCGGCCATCGCGCGAGCGTTCCAGGTGGGGACGGGGGAGCGGGACGGGGTCGTGCGGTCGCCCGGCGCCCTGATCGGGCCTAGGTTGGGGACCGTAGGACGAGTAGGAGGAGCGTTCATGTCGATGCAGAAGGGCGCCAACACACCGGTGCCGGTCCCGTCGGTCAGGGTGGAGGTGGGCTGGCAGAGCGGCCCGGGGGTGCCCGACGCCGACGCCTCCGCTCTGCTGCTCGCGGACACGGGCAAGGTGCGGTCGGACGACGACTTCGTCTTCTACAACCAGCCGGCGCACTCCTCGGGCGCGGTGCGGCACGAGGGCAAGCGGCAGGGCCCGACCGTGCTGGACGTGCTGGCGGTGGACCTGAACGGCGTCGAGCCCGGCATCGAGAAGATCGTGGTCGCCGCCTCCGCGGACGGCGGGACGTTCGGCCAGTTCCAGGGCCTGTACGTGCGGGTGGTGGACGCGGCCGCCGGGACGGAGGTGGCCCGCTTCGACAATCCGGGCGCCACCTCCGAGACCGCGTTCGTGCTGGGCGAGCTGTACCGGCGGCAGGGGGCGTGGAAGTTCCGCGCGATCGGCCAGGGCTATGACTCGGGGTTGGGCGGGTTGGCCACCGACTTCGGCATCTCCGTCGACGACTCGCCGTCCTCGGGGGCGGCCGCACCGGCTCCGCCGCCGGCGCAGCCCGCTCCGCCCCCGCCTCCCGCGCCCGGCCCGCAGTACGCGCCGCCCGGCCAGGCGCCGATGCCGCCTCCGCCTCCTCCGCTGCCCCCGGGCCAGTACGCCCCTCCCGCCCCGCCGCCGGGGCAGGGGTCCTTCGCGCCGCCGCCCTACCCGCCGCCGCCTGCCCCGGCGCCGCCGCAGCAGGCCCAGCCGCAGCAGCCGCAGCAGGGGGGCGGCGGCACGATCTCGCTGACCAAGAGTTCCCCGTCGGTGTCGCTGACCAAGCACGGCGCCACCGGCGGCAACATGCGCGTCAACCTCAACTGGGCCGCGAAGGAGGGGGCGGCCAAGGGCCTGCTCGGCAAGCTGCGCCGCGGCGTCGACCTCGACCTGGACCTGTGCTGCCTGTGGGAACTGCAGGACGGCCGCAAGGGCATCATTCACGCCCTCGGCGACTTCGGCGCCCTGGACCGTCCGCCCTACATCCTGCTCGACCGCGACGACCGGTCCGGGGCGGTGACCACCGGTGAGAATCTGACGATCAACCTCGACCACACCGCCGACTTCAAGCGGATCCTGGTGTTCGCCGAGATCTACGACGGCGCCGACGACTTCCGCGGCCTGGACGCGATCGCCACTCTGTACCCGCTGGGCGCCCCGCCCATCGAGATGCGGATCAGCGACTGCGTGGACGCCTCCCGCGACGCGGTGCTGGCGCTGATCGAGAACGTGAACGGCGAGCTGGTGGTGCGCCGCGAGGGCCGGTTCGTCATGCCCCCGCCCGGCCGGCCGCGCTGGGGGAAGATGTCGGTCGACCAGGCCTACGGCTGGAACCTCGAATGGGTCGCCGCCCGCGGTAAGGACTGACGGCGGTCCGTCAGCTCTTCGGTTTCACCGCCTCGGCGATCTTCTTGTCGCGGGCCGCGCGGACGAGGGCGGCGGCGAAGCGGGCCAGGTCCTTCTCGGGGACCTGGTCCGCGAGCTTCTTGGGGTCGGTGGGCAGGCCGAGGCGGTCGGCGCCCTTGCAGGCCTGCTCGTCGAAGTAGGGGCGGAGCCAGGGCCAGACCTGCTGCGCCTCGCGGCAGAAGATGTCGACGCCGGTCGGGCCGATGCCCTTGAACTCCTTGAGGAGCTCCTTGGCCCGTTCGACGTCGCGTCCGGCCTCGATGGGCAGGTGGCGCAGGTCGCCGTTGTACTTCTCCTGGACGAGTTCGGCCATCTCGCCCAGCCGGGTCGCCGTGCTCTCGTCGTAGCGGACGTAGTGGCCGCGGCCGAGGGCGTCCACGCGCTGCTGCCACGTGAGCCGGTTCATGCCCCGCGGGGTGCCGCCGCCGGCCTCGAACAGTTCTCCTGCCGCGGCCCGCGCGATGTCGGCCGTGATGCGGGCGCTCATGAGGTTGGCCAGGACCAGCAGCTTGAACAGGGCCGCCGGTTGATCCTTCAACGGGATCCCGGCCTCTTCGGCGTAGGTCCTGCCCGCTTCATGCATCAACTTCTTCACGACGGCTTCCATGGACGCACCTCCCGTTTCAGGCGGCGTACCCAGGGAAGACGCGATGACTCCCCGATTCGCCGAGGCGGACCCGCGGCGGTCAGAGGAGGCTGAGCTGGCCTTCCCCCGCCGCCGGGTCACGGTGCTTCTTCAGGTGCCGCCAGCGGGGCAGGTCGTCCAGGTAGGACCAGGACATCCGGTGGTGCGGCGTCGGCCCGCGCTCCTCCAGCGCCTTCTGGTGGACGGGGGAGGGGTACCCGGCGGCGTCGGCGAACCCGTACCCGGGGAACTCGCCGTCCAGGGCGGCCATCAGCCGGTCGCGGTGCACCTTGGCCAGCACCGACGCGGCGGCGACGGTCACCGAGCGCTGGTCGGCCTTGATCTCGCAGCGGACCCGCCACGGGCCGCGCAGGAAGTCGTGCCCGCCGTCCAGGATCACCACGTCGGGCGGTTCCGGCAGCGACTCAAGGGCGCGCATGGCGGCGCGCCGCAGCGCCGCGGTCATGCCGAGCTCGTCGATCTCCGCCGGGGACGCCGCGCCGATGGCATGCCCGGCCAGCCAGCCGGGCAGCAGTTCGGCGAAGCCCTCCCGGTACGCCGGGGTGAGCAGCTTGGAGTCGGTGAGGGAGATCGTCCGCCCGCCCCGTCCGGGCAGCTCGGGCGGCGGGCTCAAATCGGTGACGGCGGCGCAGACGACGACGGGGCCCGCCCAGGCGCCGCGCCCGACCTCGTCCACCCCGGCGATCCGCGGCACGGGACGGCCCCCGCCGCCGAGGGCGGCGCACAGCTCCTCCTCGATCGCGTACCCGGCGATCCGGCCCGGCTCGGGCGGGGACGCCGCGTGGACGGATTCCACCTCCAGACCAGGAAGCATGCCCGGGTCACCCGGATCGCCCGGGTCACTCTCGTCTTTGTAGTCGCTCAACGATGCTCCGTGCTCAGCGCTTCTTCGGTACCGCCGATGGTAGGGCGCCGCGATGTCATGACTGAACGAACCCGCGCCGAGGAGTCCCGTAATCACGGGCACTGCGCTTTACTCGCCTTGTATGGCTGCGTTCCGGAGATCCCGTTCCCGCGCCGCGGCGGCCACCGCGGCGCGGGATCTGTTCGAGCGCCTGCGGTGGCGGTACTTCCAGATCCAGCCTGGCCTGCGCTTCCTCGGCGGGCTGCTGCTGGTCGCGCTGGTGGCGGTCGGCGCGGTGCTGGTGGGGGCGCCGGTGACCACCACCGCCGGCGCCGTGGCGGGCACGGCGGCGCTGCTGGCCGTCCTGCACCTGGTGCTGCGCTCGCCCGCGGGCATGGCCGTCGTCTCGGTGCTGGCCTGCTGGCTGGCGGCGTCGGTGCCGCTGGGACGGATGTACCCGGAGCACGTGAGCCGGATCCACCCGGACCCGTCGCTGCTGCTGGCGCTGCTGGCGCTGCCGGTGGCGTTCATGGCGCTGCGGCTGCGCGGGTACGCGCCGTGGCGCACGGCGCTGGCCGCCCTGGGCGCGGCGGGCGTGATGACCGCGGCCATGGCGCACCCGCTGCCCGCCCTGCACGTCGCGCCCGGCTGGGCGGCCGCGCTGGCGTTGCTGGCCTACCGCTGGGACCAGGCGCGGCGTTCCGTTCCGGCGGAGGCGTACGACACCGGCTGGGTGCAGGAGCAGCGGGCCGACGCACAGGCCGACGCACAGGCCGATTCGCAGGGAGGCGCCATGACGGTGCCCGGGAAACGACCGTTCTCCGACCGCCCGCGCCGTCCCGGCGACCCGGGGCCGAAGCCCGACCAGGCGCCCCGGCCCGCCTCCGGCGCGCGGCCCGGCCCGGACGCGGACCAGGACGACACGGCCGCCGCGGCCGGGGTCCCGGCGGCCACGCAGGCGGCCTACGAGCGGCGCGCCGCCGCCCAGGCCGGGCAGGCCGGGAGCGGCGCGGGCGGCGGCCGGAGCGGCGGCGCCGGGCAGGGCGGCGATGAGACCGTCCCGGAGATCTCGGTCGCCGAGGCGCTGGCCGAACTGGAGGCGATGATCGGGCTGGAGCCGGTGAAGCGGCAGGTCCGGTCGATCGCCGCGTCCATCGAGGCCGCGCACCTGCGCGCCGCGGCCGGGGTGCCCACCGAGAAGCCGATGCGGCATTTCGTGTTCGTCGGCCCGCCCGGCACCGGCAAGACGACCGTCGCCCGGGTGCTGGCCAAGATCTTCTACGCGTTCGGGCTGCTGCCCACCCCGGCGGTGGTGGAGGCGCACCGCGCCGACCTGGTCGGCGAGTACCTCGGCGCCACCGCGATCAAGACCAGCCAGCTGGTCGACTCGGCGCTGGGCGGGGTGCTGTTCGTGGACGAGGCGTACGCGCTGGTCAACGCCGCCGAGGGACAGCCCGACCGGTTCGGCAACGAGGCCGTCCAGACGCTGCTCAAGCGGGCCGAGGACGACCGCGACAACCTGGTGATCATTCTGGCCGGGTACGAGGCGCAGATGTCGGAGTTCCTGGCCTCCAACCCCGGCCTGGCCTCGCGGTTCGGCACCCGCGTGCACTTCCCCTCCTACCGTCCCGAGGAGCTGCTCAGCATCGCCGAATACCACACCGCCCTGCGCGAGGACCGGCTCGACGACGGGGCGCGCACCCGGCTCGCCGCCCGGTTCGAGGAGGTGGAGCGGCGCGGCATCGTCGACGAGCTCGGCAACGGCCGGTTCGTCCGGACGCTGACCGAGGCGGCGGCGCGCGCCCGCGACGTGCGCGTGGTCGGGGCCGCGGCCGCGGCCCCGACCGGGCGGCGGCCCACCGCCGAGGACCTGGTCACCGTGCGCGCCGTGGACGTGGACACCGCCTACGCCGAGGTCACCGAGCGCTACCGCGGATACGTCGAGACGCCCACCCTGGACGAGGCGCTCGGCTCGCTGGACGCCATGATCGGGCTGGAGCCGGTGAAGCGGCAGGTCCGGGAGATCGCCGCGCAGCTCCAGGTCGCCCGGATGCGCCAGGAGCAGGGCCTGGTCACCCGCCCGCCGACCCGGCATTTCGTGTTCACCGGGCCGCCCGGCACCGGGAAGACCACAGTCGCGCGGGTGCTGGGCCGGATCTTCGCCGCGCTGGGGCTGCTGGCCCGCCCGTCGGTGGTCGAGTGCCAGCGCGCCGACCTGGTCGGCGACCATCTGGGCGCCACCGCCCTGAAGACCAACAAGGTGATCGACTCGGCGCTGGGCGGGGTGCTGTTCGTGGACGAGGCGTACGGGCTGATCAACCCGGGCTACAGCGGCGGCGACGCGTTCGGCGCGGAGGCGGTCCAGACGCTGCTCAAGCGGGCCGAGGACGACCGCGACCGGCTGGTCATCGTGCTGGCCGGATACGAGCCCGACATGGACCGGTTCCTGTCGTCCAACCCGGGCCTGGCCTCGCGGTTCGACGTGCGGGTCGGCTTCCCCACCTACGGGCCCGACGAGCTGCTCCAGATCGCGCAGCTGATCGCCGAGGAGAGCGGGGACCACTGGGAGGAGGCCGCGCTGGACGATCTGGCGCTGCTGTTCCAGCGGGTCTGCGGCCGCGGCCGGACCGACGAGCTCGGCAACGGCCGCTTCGCGCGGTCGATCTACGAGAAGGCGTGCGCGTCGCGCGCGCCGCGGGCGGCCCGGCTCGGGTCGGCCGCCACCGCCGCCGATCTCACCGTCCTCACGGCCGACGACGTGCACGCCGCGTACTCGGAGCTGACCGACCGCCTCGGCTGAGACGGGCTCCGGCCGCGGCGCCGGAACCTCGACCCGCCCGGCGGCGCCCCCGGGCGGAGCCTCCTGCCGTCCTGACCCCGTCCTACGTCGCCGTCTTCGTGGATCCATGTTCTCCTGTGCGACGAACAGGATTCACAAAACATGCCCTAAGGTGCGGACGTGACTGATCAGGAAGCGAAGACCTACCACCAGAGCCCGTACAAGACTCCGGCCGGCGCGACCGAGATCCTGCTGGTGCGGCACGGTGCCTCCGAGGCGTTCCACCCCGACAGGCCGTTCGAGCTGGTCGACGGGCAGAGCGATCCCAACCTCGCGCCCGAGGGGCGCGAGCAGGCCGAGCTGGTCGCCGAGCGGCTCGGCAAGGAGCGGATCGACGCGATCTACGTGACCACGCTGCGCCGCACCGGCCAGACCGCCGAGCCGCTCGCCCGGCGCCTCGGACTCGACCCGGTCGTGGAGCCGGACATGCGCGAGGTGCACCTGGGCGAATGGGAGGGCGGGTACTTCCGCGTCAAGTTCACCGAGAACGACCCGGTGGCGCGGCGCGTGCGCACCGAGGAGCGCTGGGACGTCATCCCCGGCGCCGAGCCCATGGAGAAGTTGGAGGCCAGGGTGCGCGCCGCCGTCGACCGCATCGCGGCCGCCCACAAGGAGGAGCGCGTGGCGGTGTTCACGCACGGCGGTGTCATCGGGGAGGTGCTCGCTCTGGCCACCGGCTCGCGCCCGTTCGCGTTCGTCGGCCCCGACAACTGCTCGATCTCGCGGCTGATCGTGCTGGACGGGGTCTGGGCGATCCGCGGCTTCAACGACATCGCCCACCTG
Source organism: Actinomadura vinacea (assembly GCF_039532545.1). Classification (NCBI taxonomy): domain Bacteria; kingdom Bacillati; phylum Actinomycetota; class Actinomycetes; order Streptosporangiales; family Thermomonosporaceae; genus Actinomadura; species Actinomadura vinacea. Next base: position 80,368 of record NZ_BAAARW010000011.1, read on the forward strand.
CCGCACGCCGCCCCCGCCCCCCTCACCTGAGCACCGGGTCGGGCCCGGATGGCCTGGGGCGGAAGCTCAGAGGCGGAAGCGGATCCGCTGTCCGGGACGCAGCTGCGCGGCGACCGGGATGTCGTCGCCGGCCAGCACGGCGACCACCGGGTAGCCGCCGGTCGTCGGATGGTCGGTCAGGAACAGGATCGGCAGCCCGTTGGGCGGCACTTGGACGGCACCCGTCACCATGCCCTCGCTGCTCAGCTCGCCCTCGCGCGCTCGGGTGAGGGCGGGGCCGTCCAGGCGTACGCCCACGCGGTTGCTCGCCGAGGCCACTTCGTAAGGCTCCGTGGTGAGGATGCTGAGCGCGTCGCCGGTGAACCAGTCGTCCCGGGGGCCGGGAAGGATACGCAGTACGGGAACCTCGGGCAGGGCAGGGGACGGAGCGATGTCCACCTGGATGTCCTTCAGCTCCGTGGACGGCCCCACGGGCAAGCGGTCTCCTTGGGCGAGCGGGGAGGGCCCCAGGCCGGACAGCAGGTCCGTGGAGCGGCTTCCCAGCGTCGCTTCGACGGTCAGCCCGCCCCGTACAGCGAGGTAGCTCCGCAGCCCCTGCATGGGCATACCGAGCTCGACAACGGCGCCGGCGGGCACGTGGCAGGGGGCGTTCATCCCGTACGGGCGTCCGCCTATACGGAGCGGGACGGGTGCCCCCGTCACCCCGATCCAGGCCGCCTGCCCGAACCGCAACGCGCCGCCGCCGAAGGTGAACTCGATCGCGGCGCTGCCCTCGGGATTGCCGACCAGGCGGTTGGCCAGGCGCAGCGCCCGCCCGTCGGCGGCGCCGGAGCATGGAACGCCCAGATGCGCGTGCCCGGGACGCCCGAGGTCCTGCACCGTCGCCAGCGGTCCCGGACGGACGACCTCGATCATCGCGTCCCCTCCCTGACGGTGAAGCGGACCCGCGTCCCCGGCTGGAGCAGGGACGGGGGGTCGCGCGTGACGTCCCACAGGGTGAGATCCGTCCGGCCGAGCAGCCGCCAGCCGCCCGGCGACCGCGACGGGTACACCGCTCCGTACGGCCCCGCGATCGCGACCGACCCGGTCGGCACGGCGGTGCGGGGCGAGTCCCTGCGCGGCACGTGCAGCACCGGATCCAGGCCCGTCAAGTAGCCGAATCCGGGGGAGAAGCCGAGATAGGCGACCGTGAACGAGGACGCGGCATGGCGCGCGACGACCTCCTCGCGGGAGAGGCCCGCGAGTTCGGCGACCTCGTCCAGGTCCGCGCCGTCGTACACCGTCGGGACCTCGACCGGCGCCGCCTCCGCGGCCGCCGCCTCGGGCAGGGGCAGCGCGGGAAGGCGGGCGGCGAGCCGGTCCAGATCGCACGCGGCCGGGTCGGCGGTCACCAGGACGGTGTGCTCGCCCGGCACGACGTCCACGATCCCGGGCAGGGCGGCGTCCCGCAGCGCCGCGTTCAGGCGGTGCGAGGTCGCCAGATCGCCGGTCTCCACCAGCAGCGCCGCGTCCCCGGCCCGGCGGATCCTCATGCGAAGGCCGCCACCCGCACGCCGGCCTCGGTCAGTGCGGCCCGGACCGCGCGGGCCAGCTCCACCGCACCCGGGGTGTCGCCGTGCACGCAGACGGAACGGGCGTCGAGCGCGATCTCGCCGCCGTCCACGGCGACCACCGTGCCCTGCACGGCCATCCGCACCGCGCGCCGCACCACGGCATCCGGTTCGTGGATCACCGCGCCCGGCTCGCGCCGCGAGACCAGCGCCCCGGCCGGGGTGTACGCGCGGTCGGCGAAGCACTCGGCGACGACCGTCAGCCCCTCGGCCGCCTCGTACACCGCCGACCCGGGCAGGGTCAGCAGCGGCAGGCCGGGATCGTAGGCGCGCACCGCGTCGGCGACCGCGCGGGCCTGCACCGGGTCGCGGGCGACGCGGTTGTAGAGCGCCCCGTGCGGCTTCACGTACGCCACCCGGCCGCCCTCGGTGCGGGCGATGCCGTCGAGCGCGGCGATCTGGTACAGGACCTCCGCGGTGAGCTCGGGCGCGGCCACGTCCATCTCGCGGCGGCCGAATCCGGCGAGGTCCCGGTACGACACCTGCGCCCCGATCGTCACGCCGCGCTCCACCGCGCCCGCGCACACCCGCCGCATGATCAGCGGATCGCCGGCGTGGAAGCCGCAGGCCACGTTGGCGCTGGTGATCACATCGAGCAGCGCGTCGTCGTCGCCGAGCGTCCAGTTGCCGAAGCCCTCGCCCAGATCGGCGTTGATATCGATGACCGCCATGGCTCAGACGGCCTCCTCACGCAGATTCTCGATCTCGGCGCGCGGCGCCCACGCCTGGTAGACGCCCCGGTCGAACCGTTCCAGCCCGAGCCGCTCGGCCACCGGGGCCTTGCCGCCCACGTACTCCACCCGCGTCCAGCCGTCGTGCTCGCCGAGCACGACGAACCGCTCGCCCCGCCAGGTGCAGAACGTGCTCACGTACGCCAGCCGCTCCACCTCGGCCGCCGGCACGACCCGGACGTGGCGGTCCGCGGTCACCTGGGTGAAGCCCTCGGCGGGGGCGGACACGTACAGGCGCACCTGGGCGCCGTCGGGGCTGGCCTCGTACTCGGTGCCGCGCCAGCGCGCGAAGTAGCCGTGCCGGAAGCTCACCGGTGTCCTCCTTCGTGGGCGCCGGGCGCCGCCTCCGCCACGCGCGCCGACTCCGATCCCGCCTCCGGCTCCGGCGCACGCGCCGCCGGGACCGCCGCCGCGGCAGGCCCGGCCACCCCTGGCCGCAGCAGCCAGCGGCGCAGGTCGGCGTCGTACCCGCCGATCAGCGTCTCCTGCCCGGACGGCTCGATCCGGTACATCTCCGCTCCGTGCGGCAGCCGCTGGCTGTCGATCTTGAATTCGGGGATGGCCGCGCCCTCGCCGGGCGCGTACCCCGAGCCGGGGAAGGGCGCCTTCTCGATCACCCAGCCGCCCGGCACGGTCCCCATGCTCCACTCGTCGATCCCGCCGAGCGGCGTGCGGAACAGGCCGGGCTTCAGCGCGGGCCAGCGGATCACGTGGACGGCCTCGTCCATCGGCGAGAACGGCGCGCCCTCGTAGACGAGCCCGAGGCCGCGGACCAGCTTGGCCGGGGTGTTGAGGTCGCGGACGTCCCTGAGCGTGTGGACGTACCCCGCGACGAGTTCGTAGCCGCCCTCCAGGTAGTGCGCGACGTGCTCGGGGCGCACGACCTTCTGCATGACCACGACCTCGGGCTCGCCGGTCGCAGACGGCTTCGACTCGAGGGCCGCGGCAACGTCCTGAGGCGGCTCAGGCGGCTCAGGCGGCACCGCGGGGCGTGGCGGGGCCTGCACTCGCGGAGGGTGCTGCAGGGGCGGCAGGGGCCGTTCTGGGGGCGCGGAATCGGGTCCGGGTGGAGATGGGCGGGACGAATGTCCGTTATCGGCTGCCGGTGGCGGCGCGGGCTGCTCGGAGGGCGCCGAAGGGAGCGCGGTCGCGTCCAGGTACGCCGCGCTGGGCAGCCCCGGGTCGATCGCCAGTTGCCACTCCGGGTCGGGCCACTGCCGGACCAGCTCCTGCAGGAGCGCCCGCCGGTGGTGGACGGCCTGCCCGCGCAGCGACCGGCTCATCGCCTCGGGCGAGGTGAACGCCAGCACGAACGTGCCGTCGCCGAACCGGGCGGTCGCGTACCGATGCCCGGCACCGTCGTCGTCCGCCGGGTCGGCGGGAGCGGGGAGGTAGAGCATGGTGTGCCGCAACAGGTCCAGGTAGGCGTTCTGGTCGCCGTCCTCACGCGCGCGGACGAGCGCGATCTCCAGCGCGCCGCCCGGCCCCGGCCCGGACGGGCCCTCGAGCCCCTCCGCGGGCTCCAGGGTCCACCCCGGCGGGCCGTCCGGGCCCGTCTCGCCGCCCTCGCCCTCCAGGGCGTCGCGCGGGATGCCCAGGCCGGGCAGCGCCAGCGCGCGCCCGTCGTTGTGGCCGGCCTGGTAGACGAGGTCGAGCGGGGAATCGGTGCCGTACACCTCCCGGAACGCGGCGACCATGCGCCCCGCCAGGCCCGCGCACCGCTCCGCCTGGTCGGACACGGGCCGCCCGGACCGATCGACCAGCGGCACCCACGACCACCAGTTCTGCGTGTCCGGGTCCTCCGGCGGCTCCCACCCGAGCACGGTCAGCCGGCGCTCCTGGCTCGGCGACAGCGCGCGCGGCAGGAAGGCGCTGCCGACCGCCTCGGCCTCCAGCGCGTTCCACTCCCGCAGCACCTGGACGTAGGGCAGCCCGCCGGTCGCCTGCACGATCAGGAACGACCGGACCGGCAGCCGCAGCAGCTCGATCGTCAGCCGTTTGGCGAAGTCGTTCCAGTCCAATCGGGCCCCAACTCTCCCGTTCGTGGTGATGTTCCGTACTCGACGGTAGCCGCCGCGGCGCGCGCATGCCTTACCGGCCCATGGGCCGGTAAGGGTCGGGCGCGGGTCGTTCCCTTCTGACGGGACGACCCCTCAGACTCCCCGGCAAGGTCAGACTGACCCACCACCCTCCGCTCCGCTCCAGGCGGCGGGTCAGTCGCTGCGCGGCGTCGGGAGCGCGTCGGCGCGCACCGGCGTCCAGGAGCCGGCGATGGCGTCGTAGACGGCCGTGGGGACCGCGGCCTCGGCCTCGTCGCCCTCGCCGTCCCAGCGCCACAGGGGGGTGCCGGGCGGTGGCCGGAGCGGGATGCCGGAAGCGATCGCCGGGACCTCGGGCGCCGGAGCCGGTGGGAGCGGAGGCCGCGGCGCGGGCCCAGACGTGGGCTCGGGCGCGGGCCGCGGTTCGGGCCGCGGTTCGGGGCGCGGTTCGGGGCGCGGTTCGGGTGGCGGAACGACTGGGCGCGGCGTAGCCGGCGCGGCAGGAAGAGGAGGCGGCGCCGCGGCGGCGGGCGGCCCCGGAGGAGTGGCCGGGGGCGCGGTGGGCGGCGGCGCGGTGGGCGGCGGCGCGGTGGGCGGGGGCGGCGCCGGCAGGCCGGGCATGGGGCCCGGCGCGGCCGGCGGCGCGGGCGGTGCCGGCTGAGCGGGCCCCGGCCCCGGCGGCACGGGCGGCACGGGCGGCGGCGCGGACGCCTGGACGCCGGGCTGGTTGATGGCGCGCTGCGTCGCGTCCAGCCGCGTGACGGCCGTCGCGTCCAGGTGCACCTCGCTGGGCAGGCCCGGGTTGATCGCCAGCTGCCAGGCCGGATCCGGCCAGGCCACCGCGAGCTGCGCGAACGAGGTGCGCCGGTAGAGCCCCGGCCGGTGCCCCGAGCGGACCAGCGCCTGCGGCGAGGAGAACACCACCACGTACGTGCCGGTGCCGATCGACGTGGTCGGGAACTCGGCCGTCTCGGGGTGCTCCACCGCCGGGGCGGTCGCCGGCAGGACCAGGTCGGCCGACAGCAGCAGGTCGAAGTAGGTGGTGTGGTCGCCGCGCTGCTTGGCGTCGGCCAGCCGCGGCTCCAGGTCGTCCGGCCCGTCCGGGATCGGCTGCTCGGGCACCGGCGCGGCCAGCACCGCCGCGGCCGGCGCGGGCACGCCGCCGCCCGGCGCGGCCCCCTCGGCGAGCTCGGCGGAGGTGCTGCGGCGCTTGGCGACCCGGGACGGGTCGGCGGCGTCGATGCCGAAGTCGAGCAGCTCGATCAGCCCGGTGCCGTGCCGGTGGAACGACTCGTACACCAGGTCGGAGGGCCGCCGCACGCCCTGCACGTCGCGCAGCGCGGTGACCATGACGTCGGCCAGCCGGCCGTGGTCGTCGACCGTGGCGCGGGCGGGCAGCTCGGTCCACCAGTTGCGCGGGGCGGGATCGGCCGGCGGGCGCCATCCGGCGTCGCTCATGACCTCCTCGTCGGCCAGCGTCAGCAGCAGCGGGCCGTCGAGGAAGTTGTTGCTGACCGCCTCGGCGTAGAGCCGGTCCGGCTCCCGCATGGCCTGGACGTAGTGGCGGCTCTCATCGCGCTCGCGCACGATGAGGATGGTGTCCCTGTCCAGACCCGCCAGCTCGCGTCCCAGACGCCGCGCGAACTCGGACCACTCCAACAAGATCACTCCCTATCAACCGGGGAGGGGCCGCGACCCCCGCGCGACCGGTACCCCAGCCCCCGATGATTGTCGCCCCGATCGCCGCTGGCAAACCGGGGAGCCGCCCGGCGGCCCGCGGGCTCACTCCGGCGGCGTCGCATGCCGGAGCACCCGCAGCGCGCGCCGCAGCTCCGGCGGATCGTCGCCGCAGCCGTCGATGACGTCCATGAGCCGGTGCAGGATCTCGTGCCGCTCGAAGCCCACGTCCAGCATCGCCTGGGCGGTCTCCCACAACTGCGGCGGGTCGCCGTTCCACAACCGTTCGGTGAGCCGTTCATGGGCGTCCAGATGCTCCTCGGTCGCGCCCGGGTGCTCGAACTCAAGCAGGATACGGCGGTCGTCGGGATCGGCGGGGTCGAGAGTGGACAGATCTATCGAACCGTGCCGTCCCGACAGCCGGTGCCGGCCGGACAGGAACGGCAGCGCGAACGCGCGCCGGGGCAGCGCCTCCAGCTCGCCGTCCGGCAGCAGCCGCGCGACCAGGGCGCGGTCCAGCCCGAACGCGGCCGGGTCGCGGTAGGCCTCGGCGAACTTGGCGGTGGCGTCCCAGACGGCGTCGAGAGTGGCGCGCACGCCCGCCTCCGGCAGGCCGGTGCGCTTGCCCGCCCACCGCACCCAGGCCGCCAGCACGTGCGGGACGGCCTCCTGCTCGGTCGGGGACAGCAGCACCTTGCGCGGCAGCCAGTCCAGCAGGAACAGCTCGCACTTGATCGGGGAGACCCGCAGCGGGCGGCCGAAGTCGTGCGCGCAGCCGTACTCGATGATCCGGTCGACGCAGCGGCTGGCGGCCGACCGGTCCGACAGCTCCTCGGCCTCGTCGGAGGCCAGGAACCGGATGGCGATCGTGGCGCGCCGGTCCCTGCTGTACACCGGCGGGTGCGGCAGCCGGCCGCCGGGCGGCAGCGAGTTCACCCGGGCCCGGACGAAGGCGTGGTAGGAGCCGAGGCTCTCGTTGACGGGCGCGTCCGGGGTGTCGTTGGTGTACTCGAGGGCGCGCTGCAGCATCGCGCGGGTGTCGCGCTGGTCGAGCTGCTCGAACCGCATCAGCGGGTTGGTGCGGCCTTCCTGCCGGCAGTGCTCGAGCAGCCGGTCGACGTGCGAGGAGACCCAGGCGTCGCGGACCATCCCGCCGGCGGGCGGATGGAGGCGGCCCTCCGCGGCGGCCGGCGGCTCCAGCGACCGCGCGGTGCCGCCCGTCCCGTGCGGTGGGGCGCCGCCCGTCCCGTGCAGCACGGCGGCGTGCACCGCGCCGGGCTTGTTGCGGTCGACCATGACGACCAGGGCGTGCCGGTCGCGGCCGCCGTAGGTGTAGGTGCAGATGATCGAGTCCTGGTCGCCGTAGACGTCCCGGGACACGTGGCATTCCTCGGGGAGGACCATGCCGACCCGGTCGGCCCAGCCGGGGCGCGCGACGCCGCGCTCCATCAGGGCCAGCGCGGCCCGCTCGGCCTTGGCCGCCTGCCGCGGGGTGCCCAGGTAGGCGATGCCGGTGAGGAGCGCCAGCGCCGCCGGGGTGCCGACGTCGGCGGCGTAGTCGACCAGCGCCTCGCCGATGACCTCCTCGACGTCGCCGCCCGGCACCCGCCGTCCCCACCAGGAGCCCAGGATCTCGCTGACGATCAGCTCGGCGTCCAGCGGGCTGCGCACCGCCAGCAGTTCGCGCGCGTGGCGCAGCATGCCATCGAAGATCGCGAAGACCTCGTCCGAGGGCGGCGGCCCGTCCCGCGCGGGATCCCCGGACGATCGGCGGCGGCTGCGGGGACTCACGTCACTAGCTTCTCAGATCCGGCGCCGGTCCTCGCCCAGGACATCGCGGGGAGTCCGAAATGGGACGGGCCGGAACCGCGCGGGCCCTTCCGTCCGTACCGCCTTCAGGGCCCGGCCACCCTTCCCGAGGGCGGCTCGGACTTCACCATCCCGATCAGATGCTCCCTGGCCATGCGTTCCACCAGTTCGGGCGTCGCCTCCAGTCCCAGGTGCGTCACGCACGCCTGGACGTCGGCGACGCAGCGTTCGACGGTGTCGGTATTGAAGATCGCGAATTCCTGGGCGAGCCGTCCGGCGAGCAGCCGGCGGACCTCACCGCGGTGTTCGGCCAGTGCGGGCATCAACGCGGCCTCCGAGCCCGAGGGTCCGGCGGTACGGGGTGACCGCCGGGGCGGGCGGGACCCGGCCGGGCACGCGCCGGGCCGCGTCAGGGCCCGGCGGAGACCGTGCCGCCCGGCCTCGCCTCGATGTCTCATTTCAGCGGTTTTGCGGTGAGTGTCAAGCCCCTTCCGGCCCCGCCCGATCCTGGACGGCAGGCTCCTGAACGGCCCGATCTTGGACGGCCGGGTCCGCGCGGACCGCCTCGTCCAGCCACCCCGGGTGATGGCGGGCCGCCCAATCCCGGCCGACCCGCCCGGTGACCATGGCGCCGAGCGCGCCGCGGTCGCGCAGCGCGTACCAGAGATGCCCCAGCGTCACCACGACGATGATCAGGAACAGCCAGTCGTGGACGAACGTCGCGCCGGTCCGCAACCGGTCGGGCCAGGGGCCGGGGAAGGTCAGGATCGTGCCGGTGCCGAGCATGACCAGGACGGCGCCGGCGGTGAACGCGGCGTTCAGCTTCTGGCCCGGGTTGAACTTGCCGATCGGGATCACCCCGCGCACGACCGGCCCGGCCGCGCGGTACCCGCCGGCTCCGCCGCCACCGGCGTCCCCGCCTTCGACGCGGGCCACCGCGCGGCGGTCGGCGCTGCGCAGCCACTCCCAGTCGTGCGGGCCGAACCGGTCGAGCCTGCGCAGGTCCGCCCGGAAGGCCCGGGACAGCAGGCCGAGCAGCACCGGCACCGGCAGCGCGTACCCGGCCCAGACGTGCAGCGGCTTGATCAGGTCGCGGCGGCCCACCTCGGCCGCAAGCGCCGGGACGTACAGCAGCGCCGCCGTCACCAGGCACACCAGCATCAGCAGCGCCGTCAGATGGTGGACCCAGCGCTCGGCCCGCGAGAACCGGTCCAGCGGATCAGGTCGGGGCATCGTCGCGTCCGTTCGACCGGCCGACCCACGCGTCCACGTCATAACCCCGCCGCTCCCAGTAACCGGAGATGACCTTGTCGGTCAGCTCGATGCCGCCCAGCCACTTGAGCGACTTGTAGCCGTACATGGGGGCGACGAACAGCCGGACGGGGCCGCCGTGGTCGTGCGTGACCGGCGCGCCGAGCATCTGGGTCGCCACCAGCACGTCCCGCCTGCGCGCCTGGTCCAGCGTCAACGACTCGGTGTAGACGCCGTCGAACGAGGTGAACCGCACGGCCCGCGCACGCGGCGACACGCCCACCGCGTCCAGCAGGTCGGGCAGCGCCACGCCCGCCCACATCACCTCAGGGACGCGCCAGCCGGTCACGCACTGGAAGTCGCGGGTGAGGCGCGTCTGGGGCAGCGCCGCCAGGTCGGCCATGCTGAACGCCTGTTCCCGGCGCACCAGACCGCCGACCGTGACCTTGTGCCGTGCCGGTGGACGTGGCCGCACGCTCCCCACGACCGAGTAGTAGCGGAACCCGTCCGCCGCGCCCGGCAGGACCTCCCCGATCTGGTTCACGGGCGCCAGGGCCCGGTTGAAGCCCTTCTGCAATGTCGCCCCTACCGCGACCCCGGCCACGCCGAAGCCCAGCATGCCCAGCACGACCCGTCTCCCGACCGGCGTGCCGTCTTTGACGCCCTTTTGCTCCACGTTCCCATTCGAGCACCGTTGCGCCGCGGCCACCATGCCCCGTACGCCCGCGCAGGGAACCGGGTGGGCTCTAGGCTGGGCCCATGGCCATCAAGGTTCATCTCGCGCAGCGCCCGGAGGCGAACGAACTGCTTGGACGCAGCCCGCTCGCCGCTCTTATCGGCATGCTGCTCGACCAGCAGATCCCGATGGAGTGGGCGTTCTCCGGCCCGTACACGATCGCCGAACGCCTCGGCACCGGCGATCTGGACGCCGCCGAGATCGCCGCGCAGGACCCCGAGCGGTTCACCGCGGTGCTGTCGGAGAAGCCCGCCGTGCACCGCTACCCCGGCTCGATGGCCAAACGGGTTCAGCAGCTCTGCCACTACATCGTCGAGCACTACGGCGGGGACGCCGAGGCGATCTGGCGCGACGTCGACAGCGGCAAGGAGCTGTTCAAGCGGCTCAACGCCCTCCCCGGCTACGGCAAGCAGAAGGCGCAGATCTTCGTGGCCCTGCTCGGCAAGCAGTACGGGGTGCGTCCCGAGGGCTGGCGGGAGGCCGCCGGCGACTACGGCGAGGAGGGCTCGCGCCGTTCCGTGGCCGACATCACAGGGCCGGACTCGCTGGCCGAGGTGCGCGCCTTCAAGCAGGAGATGAAGGCCGCGGCCAAGGCCGCCAAAGCCCCGAAGTAGCCATTCGTTGCCTGCCGCCGATCGGGATGTGTTGTGTCCGGAACTCGCCGAACGGGCGCGCCGTCCGGGCGTGCCGCGTCCCGGCGTCGTAACATCACGTACTCGCCGTCCGCCTGGACGCCTCCCGGCCGCCGCCGTTCGGCGGGGGCGCCGGAGGGGCGGCGGGCCGAGCCGGGATCGCGGCCGGGAAACGCGGGCCGAGGACGCCCCGGGTCTTCCGTCGGCGGCGAACCATCGGGATGATGAGTACTTGACTCCGACCGGTGTTGTGATGGAGGCGGGAGCGTTAGCCTGCTCCCATTCACTCATTGTGATGAAAAGTTACCGCGCGGTACGGGACCCCCTGGGGCGGAGGTGTTGCCGATGAGCACCGATACGTCCGTTCCGCATCCCCGGATCTCCGGGGTGAAGGGCCAGCCCATGGAAGCGACCGACGCCGCGCTGTACGCCACGTTGATGGGCCAGGCCCCGGCGGGCCTGGCGTTCTTCGACACCGGGCTGCGCTGCGTGCGCGCCAACGCGGTGCTGCCCGAGCTGCTCGGCGTGCCCGGTGCCGACCCGCTGCGCCGCCGCCCGGCCGACTTCCTGCCCGCGGACGTGGCCGCCGCGTTCGAGACCGCGCTGCGCACCGTGCTCGCCGAGGACCGGCCGATCACCGAGGCCGACCTGACCGTCCCGAGGCCCCGCCAGGAGGCCCCGCCGGTCCCGGTCGTCGAGCCGCCGGTGCCGGTCCCCGGCCCGCCCGCCACCACCGTGGCCGCGGGCACCCGCGTGCTGGCCTGCACCTGGCTGCCCGCCCGCGGCGCCGACGGGCGGCCGCTGGGCGTGGTGCTGACCGCGCTGGACGTCACCGAGCGCCGCCGCGCCGAGGAGGTCATCCGGCGCAAGGAGCAGCGCTACCGCTCGCTGGTGGAGGCCAGCTCCCAGGTCGTCTGGGTGGCCTCCCCGGACGGCGGCGTGATCGACGACGCCCCGGAGTGGCGGTCGATCACCGGCCAGACCCCCGACGACTACGCCGTGGACGGCTGGCTCGCGGTCGTCCACCCCGAGGACCGGCCCCGGATCGAGACGACCTGGCGCGAGTGCGTCGCCGACAACCGGGTCTTCGAGACCAACTACCGGATCCGCACCAAGACCGGCCAGTACCGGCACTTCGATGTCCGCGCGGTGCCGATCTGGCGCGGCGACACGGTGATCGAGTGGGTCGGCGCCAACACCGACGTCACCGGCCAGCGCGAGGCCGAGGAGATGCGCGGGCGGCTCACCGAGCAGCTGTCGGCGGCCGCGCTGCGCACCGCGCGGCTGCAGCAGGCCACCTCGATGCTGGCCGAGGCGCTCACCGTCAGCCAGGTGGTCCAGGTGATCACCGAGGTCGGCCGGTCCGCGATCGGCGCCGACTACTCCGCGGTGGCGCTGCTGGACGACGACAAGCTGCGGCTGAGCGTGGTCGCCCCGTCCCAGCCCGGCGGCGAGCCCCGGCCCGAGGGCCGGCCCGAGTCCCGCGACGGCATCAAGGTCAGCGACCAGACGGTCATGTCGGTCGCGGTGCGGGAGAGCCGGCCGTTCCTGGCCGAGCACCCCGACAGCCTCCGGCTCCAGCTCGGCCGCGACGAGACCGGGCTGTTCACCCAGCACACCGAGGAACGCGCCTGGGTGGGCCTGCCGCTGCTGGCGGCGGGCGCGCCCATAGGAGCCCTGCGGTTCTCCTTCACCCGGCCCCGGGAGATCACCGAGGAGGAGCGGGTCTTCCTGGAGGCCCTGGCCGGCCAGTGCGCGCTGGCGGTGGAGCGGGCGCTGCTGTTCGAGCGCGAGCACAAGACCGCCGAGGAGCTGCAGCGCAGCCTGCTCCCCAGCGACCTGCCGCAGCTGCCCGGCATGGTGCTGGCCGCCCGCTACAACCCCGCCACCCGGCACGTCCAGGTCGGCGGCGACTGGTACGACGTGTTCCGCCTCCCCGACGACCGGCTCGCCATCGCCGTCGGCGACGTGATGGGCAAGGGCGTGCTCGCCGCGGCCGGCATGGGCCGCGTCCGCAACGCGCTCCGGGCCCTGGCCCTCAACGACCCCCGGCCCGCCGCCGTGCTGGCCGGTCTCGACCGGCTCTTCTCCGCCACCGAGGACGAGGAGCAGTTCACCACGGTCGCCTACGCGGTCATCGACCCCGAGACCGGCCACGGCGCCTTCAGCAACGCAGGCCATCCGCCACCCCTGCTGATCTCGGCGGACGCACCCGCCAGGGTCAGCGGGCTCGAGCCGGGGACCCCGCTCGGCTGGCCCTCCCAGCGACAGCAGACAAGTTTTTCCATCGAGACCGGCAACACTGTGGTCTTCTATTCCGATGGACTTGTGGAGAACCGTAGGCGTGGGGTGGACGCCGGCCTGGAGGAACTGGTCGCGGTAGCGGCCGACGCCCCACCTGAAGTGGTAGGAGATCCGGAGAGACTCGTCGACTTCCTGGTCGATCGGATGCTTGCCGGTTATGAGCAAGTGGACGATGTGACCGTACTAGCCCTGCACGTCCCGCCCAAGCCCATGTGAGACCCGTGTGAACCGCCGCCTGGCGGCGGCGCCTGAGACGGCCCCGGAAGGGCCGGAAGAGGTCGCGAAGACGGCACCGTCCGTACGAAGGACCGCTCAGCGCCCTCTAAGGTGGTGTGTTACCGGGCAGGACATCGAAATGCGGAATGCGCAGCAGTGCCAGAATGCTTGACCCTAGTAAGAAGCGGGTACGCTGCGGACCCGCACAGCGTGACCCGCGCGGTGTGTGGTCCCACCCAGTGTGAGGCCGGGCCCGTCAGGGCACTTGGGTCAACCAAGCCACACGTTCGTTCGAGAGGTATTTGTGTCGCCTGCTAGCTCGACCTCGAAAGCGTCAGATCTGCACGAGCACGTCATCGCGCAACTGATCGAGCGTGGACGGTCCCAGGGTTACCTCGACGTCGACGACGTACGACGTACGTTCGAGGAGGCCGACATCCCCGTGTCGAAGGCCTCCAGCATCCTGCGGAGCCTCAGCAAGGAGGGTGTGACCGTCATGGTGAGCGCTGCCGACTCTGCGGCGCCCAAGCGTTCGCGCAAGCGCGCGGCGCCTGCCGCGCGCAAGCCCAAGACGGCCGCCGCGGCCAAGGAGCAGCCCACCACGGTGACCGCCGTCGTCGACGACGGCGCCGAGGAGGCACCGGCCCCCGCGCCCAGCCCGGCCACCGTCGCCAAGAAGGCCCAGGCCCGCAAGGGCGCGGCCAAGCAGAAGCCGGTGCCCGCCAAGGGCGAGCCGGCCAAGGGCCCGGCCAAGAAGGCGGCCCCGGCCCCCGCGGCCAAGGGCGCCGGTCCGGCCAAGAAGGGCCCGGCCAAGTCCGCCGACGACCCCGAGCTCGAGGACGACGTCGATGTCACCGACCTCGACGACCTCGAGGAGCTGGAGGGCGACGACCTGGAGGTCGTCGAGGACGGCGGCGAGGAGACGGCCGCTCCGGACGCCGACGAGCCGGCCGAGGAGGAGCCCCCTGTCGTGGTGGTCGCCGCGCCCGCCAAGGGCCCCAGCGGCAAGCCCAGCGGCAACGACGAGGAGGCGTTCGTCCTCGGCGACGACGACGAGGACGCCCCCGCCCAGCAGATCGCGGCAGCCGGGGCCACCGCCGACCCGGTCAAGGACTACCTCAAGCAGATCGGCAAGGTCCCCCTGCTGAACGCCGAGCAGGAGGTCGAGCTGGCCAAGCGGATCGAGGCCGGCCTGTTCGCCGAGGAGCGGCTCGCGGCCGCCGGGCACACCATGTCCGAGGAGGACCGCGACGACTTCGAGTGGATCGCCGAGGACGGCCGCCGGGCCAAGAACCACCTGCTGGAGGCCAACCTCCGCCTGGTGGTGTCGCTGGCCAAGCGGTACACCGGCCGCGGCATGCTGTTCCTGGACCTGATCCAGGAGGGCAACCTGGGCCTGATCCGCGCGGTCGAGAAGTTCGACTACACCAAGGGCTACAAGTTCTCCACCTACGCCACCTGGTGGATCCGGCAGGCGATCACCCGCGCGATGGCCGACCAGGCCCGCACCATCCGCATCCCGGTGCACATGGTCGAGGTCATCAACAAGCTGGCCCGCGTGCAGCGCCAGATGCTCCAGGACCTGGGCCGCGAGCCCACCCCGGAGGAGCTGGCCAGGGAGCTCGACATGACCCCGGAGAAGGTCGTCGAGGTGCAGAAGTACGGCCGCGAGCCGATCTCGCTGCACACCCCGCTGGGCGAGGACGGCGACAGCGAGTTCGGCGACCTGATCGAGGACTCCGAGGCGATCGTCCCGGCCGACGCGGTGAGCTTCACGCTGCTGCAGGAGCAGCTGCACTCGGTTCTGGACACGCTCAGCGAGCGCGAGGCCGGGGTGGTCTCGATGCGGTTCGGCCTGACCGACGGCCAGCCCAAGACGCTCGACGAGATCGGCAAGGTCTACGGCGTGACCCGCGAGCGGATCCGCCAGATCGAGTCCAAGACCATGTCGAAGCTGCGCCACCCGTCGCGGTCCCAGGTGCTGCGCGACTACCTCGACTGAACGGGCGCCCGCACGACGTGAGGTGAGACGAGACCGCTCCGGCAGCCCCGGAGCGGTCTCGTCTTTTTCGGCCCGGGTGACCGGCCGTAAAACCTCGCGACCACATGTGGTCAGTGGGGCAGGCGGTGCCGATGGGGTTCCGGAGGCGCGGCCGGGACCGGGCGGCGCGGCGGAGCATCGCCGTGTTTCGGAATTGTTCCCGCAGGCCGGGCCCCATCCGCCCGGGGAGCTGTCCATTTTTGTTGACGTGCGGAAATATCCAGGTCAAAGATGCTCCAGGGTATGTAACACACTGTTTACATCCAGGTAGCGCGCGCCGTCGTGCCCGTTCCTACGCTTCCGCCCCATGGGACTTGTGGAGCTTGATCGGACACGTGGAGGGCCGGTGGAGCAGAGCAGGCTCGGCCGGGCGCCCACCCCGGTCCGCGGCCGCACGACACGCGTGATCGGCGGACGTCCCTGGACGGATCCCGTCCTCGACCATGCCGTCGACGCCGTCCACGACCGCCACCTGAGGGGCGGGGCGCGCGCCCTGGCCGAGGCCCGGCACGACCCGGAACTGCGCTCGGTGCGGGTCGAGGCGCTGGCCAAGGCCGCCATCGGAGCCGGCCCTTACATCGAGGCACTCCTGACCGAGGACTCCGCGAACCCCGACCTGTGGCTGTGGCTCGGCCGCACCCGGATCGAGGAGGGCTGGCGGATCCGGCCCGACGCCCGAGCGCGGGCGGTGCAGGCCGCCGGCTACACCGCCTACACCAAGAAGATGCGCGAGGCCCGCGACCCGCTGCTGACCGCCGCCAGGCTGTGGCCCGACGACCCGGTCCCCTGGGAGGCGATGCTCTGGCTCGCCCTCGGCCTCGACGCCGACCGCGAGGAGAAGGACGAGTTGTGGCGGCAGGCGTACCGGCGCGGCCCCACGCTGTACGGCTCGCACGTCGCCCGCGTGGTCAGCCTCTCGCCGCAATGGGGCGGCCTGCCGGAGGAGATGTTCGAGTTCGCCCGGGTCGGGATGAGCACCGCGGGACGCGAGGACCCGCGCTCGGCGCTGCTGCCGCTGGCCTACTTCGAGTACTTCGTCCAGGAACGCCAAGGCATCATCCGCGGCTCGTCGTCCTGGTTCTCGGCCGAGGAGTGCCGCGACGTCGAGGTCGCCGCCCGCGGCTGGTTCGAAGGGCCGCGCCCGCATCCGCGCACCATCGAGGCCCACAACATCTTCGGCGCCGCGTTCCACCTGGCCGACGCGCGCCGGCCCGCCCGCCAGCACCTGCTCCGCACCCAGGGGCGTCCCAGCAGCCTGCCGTGGGCCTACCTGGGCGGAAACGAGGTCGGCCAGTACGTCAAGGCGTGCCGCCACCTCAACATCACCACGGTCTGAAACGGCCGCGACGTCGTGACCGGGCCGACCGACAGCGCCCGACCGACAGCGCCCGACCGACAGTGGCCATCCGGCCCGGCTCAGGCGTGCAGGATGATGTCCAGATTGTCGCCGTTCAGCTCCGCCGTGTGGCCGAGCCCCGCCACGATCTTCAGCAGTTCCTCCGGGGTCTCCGGAGCCGCGCCCGCCTCCAGCAGGTCATGCGCCACCCTTCCGCGCGTCGCCTTCGCCATGTGGCTGACCACGCTGCGCTTGGGGACGCCTCCCAGGATCCGCTCCCGGAAGACCCGGACCGCCACCGCGGGCCCCTGGCCCCGCGCCGGCTTCCATGCCGAGACGTACGGCCCCGAGCGCATGTCCACGATCAGCCGCCGCCGGGTGAAGCCCAGGGCCTCCCGGAGCGCGGGACGCCACAGCGCCGCCAGTTTCCCCTCCGGCGGCAGTGTCACGTCCATGGCCAGCCGGTAAGGCGGGATCCGGTCGGTGAGGCGCAGCGCGCCCCACAGGCCCGAGAACACGATGATCTGGTCGGCGGCCCGGCCGGGATCGAGCTCGTGCAGGGCCAGGTTGTCGTACAGGACGCCGGTGTACAGGCGCGCGACCGGCAGTGTCGGGGTCCGCCGCAGGACCCGGTTGCGGGTCAGCGCCTCCTCCGCCTGCCCGGCCGGGAGCGCCAGCACCTCGCGCGCGTCGTCCCGCAGGCACGCCTCGCCCAGCGCGTCCAGCACCCGCTCCCGGACGGGGTTGAGCTCCGGGAAGGCGAGGCCGCCGAGATCGAGCGGCGGGCCGTCCCCGCCGGTGGCCTTGCGCTCCGACGGCGGCAGCAGAATCAGCACGTGTCCGAGGCCTCCTTGCGATCGGCGACACTGCGTGATAATTCGATCACACAATGCGATCGAAAACGCGTCCAGGCTGCTTTCAGGGCATATCCAGGAATGGGGGAACGGCGGCCGCCGTCGCCGGTGACCGCCGTTCCAGATTCTTTTATCGCGAGGGCTTACCGCTCATCGTTGGGCGCGGTGGCCGGGGTTTCGGTGAGCCTGTCGGTCTCGTCCTGAATGTCGGCCCCGTTGGCTCGGAGGGCCTCTGCGTACTTACGCCCGTGGTGGGCGCAGAACAGAAGGTCGCCGCCGCCTACAAGGACTGCACGGACGTAGGCCTGGGCACCGCAGCGGTCGCAGCGGTCTGCGACGGACAACGGCTTGGTTGGGGCAAGGGCTCCAGTCACGGCACCTTCCTCATGCTCGGGGTCGGTACTTAGAACAACATCTAACCCGACGCTGACGTTCCCAACCTGTTTCTTCGTACGCCCACAGCGGAATGGGTCGATTGGTGACCGACATCACACCCGCCGCCTAGGCATCGTCCCATCTGAACAGCCGGACGGCGACGAATGTTCCCGCGACCGCGATCCCCAGCAGAACGCCGATCTCCGGAAGGACCGAGGCCGGGCTCTGGCCGCGGGCCATGACGTCCAGCATGCCCTCGTTCAGATAGCGCAGCGGGAAGGCGTACGAGACCGCCTGCATCCAGCCGGGGGCCGCGTCCAGCGGGAAGAACGAGCCGCCCAGGAACGCCATCGGGAGCACGACCAGCTGGCCCACCGTCTGCGCGGCCTCCTGCGTCTTCGCCCACGCCCCGATGACCATGCCGATCGCCAGGAACGCCAGCACGCCCGACACCACCATCGGGACGCACATCCACCAGGAGCCCCGCAGCTTGAGATCGAACAGGGGCAGCCGCGCCACCACCAGGAACAGCGCCAGCTGCACCAGCGCGATGCCCACGCTCACCGACACCCGCGCCCCGAACACCGCCGAGACCGGCGCCGGGGACAGCCGAAGCCGCCGCAGGATCCCCTTGGTCCGCCAGGTCACCAGCGTCTGCGCGGCCCCGAACACGCCCGCCGACGCCAGCGCCCAGCCCAGCAGGCTCGGGGTGAAGAACTGGATCGCCTTCAGCGAGTCGTCCTCCACCTGCTCGACCGTCAGCCGGTACGCCGCGGGCCGCCCGCTCGCGGCGATGTTGGCCGACTGGACGATCGAGTCCATCAGCCCGCGGACCGTCCCGGACTTCACCGAGTCGGCGGCCGAGTAGTGCACCACCAGCTCGCCGCCCTGCTGCTCCACCACCGCGTCCGCGTCGCCGTCGGCGACCTTCTTCAGCGCGCCGGCCCGGTCGGCGCTCCTGGTGACCTCCAGGACCTTGGCCAGCTCACCGCCGCCCCCGGCGACGGCGCCGTCCAGGACCGCGGCCGGCCCCACCTGGACCACCTCGACCTTCGAGGTGGTCTGGTTCCCGAACACGCCCCCGAAGATCACCAGGAACATCAGCGGGAACAGCACCGTGAAGAACAGCGCGCCGCGGTCGCGGGCGAAGCCGAGCGCCATGGCCCGCGACAGGCTCCGGAAACTCTGGAAGTCGGTCACGCGCGGTACTCCCGCCCGGTGAGGTCCAGGAAGACGTCCTCCAGCGTGGCGCCGCGGATCTGCACGCCGTCCAGCGCGTCCCGGGCCGCCATCGCCGCCACCACCTCCGAGGGCGCCCGGGTGGAGATCACCAGCGACACGCCGTCGTCGGCGACCTCGTCCGCGCCGGGCAGCGCCCCCGCCTCGGCGGCCGCCAGCACCCCGCTGGCCACGCTGATCCGGGCCGGCGCGTCCAGATCGCGGACCAGTGCGGCGGGCGGCCCCAGCCGCAGGATCCGGCCCGCGTCCATGATCGCCACCCGGTCGCAGAGCAGCTCGGCCTCGTCCATGTAATGCGTGGTCAGCACGATCGTGCGGCCCTCGGTGTTGATGGCGCGCAGCACGTCCCAGAGGTTGCGCCGGGCCTGCGGGTCCAGCGCGGCGGTCGGCTCGTCCAGGAAGACCAGCTCCGGATCGTGGACGAGCGCGCACGCGATCGACAGCCGCTGCGCCTGCCCGCCCGACAGCTTCTCCACCCGCACGTCGGCCTTGTCGTTCAGCCCGACGGTCTCCAGCATCGCGTCCGCCTTGGCCGCCGGCACCCCGTACAGCGAGCCGAAGGTGCGCAACTGCTCGCGCGCGGTCAGCCGCTCGAAGAACGAGGACGCCTGCAACTGCACGCCGATCCGCGGCAGCAGCCGCGGGTTGCGCGGCCACGGCGCCTCGCCCAGCACCGTCACCGCGCCCTCGTCGGCCTCCCGTAACCCCTCGACGATCTCCAGGAGGGTCGTCTTCCCCGCCCCGTTGGGCCCCAGGATTCCGAAGAACTCGCCTTCGGGGACCTCGAAGGAGACCCCGTCGACGGCGCGGACATCCCCGTAACGTTTACGGAGCCCGTCCGCACTGATCGTGTGTGTCATGCATAGAACGGTAAGGCCGGGGAAATACGGGACGACACCCCCTGAAGTCGGAGTTCGCACCGCCGCGCGCTCCGGCCTGGCGGAAAATCCTCCCCGCCGCGGCCCGTGTCGATAGTATGTTCGACCGCGTCCCGCATGGCACGGGCGGCGAGCCTGCCCGTGGGCCGTCGGCGGATGGGGGTACCCTGCTGCCGAATGTCCTACCCCCGAGGAGCACACGCAGTTGACCGCCGCGACCGCTGAAGTGACGACCGACGATACGCACGGCTACTCCGCCCGGCACCTCACGGTGCTGGAGGGGCTGGAGGCCGTGCGCAAGCGACCCGGCATGTACATCGGGTCCACCGACAGCCGTGGGCTCGCCCACTGCCTCTGGGAGATCGTCGACAACTGCGTCGACGAGGCCCTCGCCGGCTACTGCACCCACATCAACGTCGTGCTGCACGCCGACGGCTCCTTCGAGGTAGGCGACAACGGTCGCGGCATCCCCGTCGACATCGAGCCCAAGACCAAGCTGCCCGGCATCGAGCTGGTGATGACCCGGCTGCACGCGGGCGGCAAGTTCGGCGGCGTGGCCTACACCGCCTCCGGCGGCCTGCACGGGGTGGGCGCCTCGGTGGTGAACGCGCTGTCGGCCCGCCTCGACGTCGAGGTCGACCAGGGCGGCGCCACCCACGCCATCAGCTTCCGCCGCGGGCTGCCCGGCGAGTTCGCCGACGAGCGGCCCAACGCCCGCTTCAAGAAGCGCTCCGGGGTCCACCAGGTCCGCAAGGTGGCGCGCACCACCACCGGCACCCGGATCCGGTTCTGGCCGGACATGCAGATCTTCATCAAGGGCGCCACCGTCGACCAGGCCCAGGTCCTCGACCGGATGCGGCAGACCGCCTTCCTCATCCCCGGCCTGACCATCGACCTGCGGGACGAGCGCGGCGAGGAGATCGTCGAGGAGACCTTCCGGTTCGACGGCGGCATCGGCGAGTTCTGCTCCTACCTCGCCAAGGACACCGAGATCGTCGACGTGCTGCGGATCCAGGGCCGGGGCCACTTCACCGAGACCGTCCCGGTGCTGGACGAGCAGGGCCACCTGGTGCCCACCGACGTCGAACGCGACATGGAGGTGGACGTCGCGCTGCGCTGGGGGAGCGGCTACGACACCATCACCAAGTCGTTCGTCAACGTCATCGCCACGCCCAAGGGCGGCACCCACGTGCGCGGCTTCGACCGCGCCCTGCTCCGGGTGATCAACGAACAGCTGCGCGCCACCAAGCTGCTCAAGAACAGCGACGAGGACGTCATCAAGGACGACATCCTGGAGGGCCTGACCGCGGTGGTCACGGTGCGGCTGCCCGAGCCGCAGTTCGAGGGCCAGACCAAGGAGGTGCTCGGCACCTCCGCCGCCGCCCGGATCGTCTCCCAGGTCGTCGGCCGCGAGCTGAAGGAGATCTTCGAGTCGCCGGGGCGCGGGCAGAAGCAGCCGCTGCGCGCCGTCCTGGAGAAGATCGTCGGGGCCGCCAAGACCCGGATCGCCGCCCGGACCCAGCGCGACAACCAGCGCCGCAAGAACGCCCTGGAGAACTCGGCGCTCCCGGCCAAGCTGGTCGACTGCCGCACGGCCGACGACCGCAGCGAGCTGTTCATCGTCGAGGGCGACTCCGCGCTCGGCACCGCCAAGCTGGCCCGCAACTCCGAGTTCCAGGCGCTGCTGCCGATCCGCGGCAAGATCCTGAACGTGCAGAAGGCGTCCGTCGCCGACATGCTCAAGAACGCCGAGTGCGCCGCGATCATCCAGGTGATCGGCGCCGGCTCGGGCCGCACCTTCGACCTCGACTCGGCCCGCTACGGCCGGATCATCCTGATGGCCGACGCCGATGTCGACGGCTCGCACATCCGCTGCCTGCTGCTCACCCTCATGTACCGCTACATGCGCCCGATGCTGGAGGCCGGCCGCGTCTTCGCCGCCGTCCCGCCGCTGCACCGGATCGAGCTGGTCAAGCCCAGGAAGGGCCAGGACAAGTACGTCTACTGCTACAGCGACGCCGAGCTCCGCAAGAAGCTGGTGGAGTTCGAGCGCAAGGGCATGCGCTGGAAGGAGCCGGTCCAGCGCTACAAGGGCCTGGGCGAGATGGACGCCGACCAGCTGGCCGAGACGACCATGGACCCGCGGCACCGCATCCTGCGCCGCATCCGCATCGAGGACGCCGAGGACGCCGCCAAGATCTTCGACCTCCTGATGGGCAGCGAGGTGGCCCCCCGCCGCGAGTTCATCACCGCCGGCGCCGCCGAACTGGACATGGAGCGGATCGACACCTGAACGTCGGGGGGCCGCACTAGATTGCGGTGGCATGTCCGACAAGATCAAGTCCGAGGTTCTCGACGCGCTGGCCGCCGCGGTGGCCGGGGCGGCGCCCGACGGGTGGGCGTCGGCGCGCCTGCGGGGCAGCATCGACTTCAGCGGTGACGCGACCCTGACGCTGACCTATGACGGCAAGAAAGCACAGGCACGCCCGGATCTGTCCGAGGGCTTGGTACAGCTGTACGGGCTGGCGAACGCGTCCCCGGACAAGCTCGGCTTCACACTGGAGTGCGAGGCGGCAGGAACATACCGGGCACAGATCGGCGATATCCAGAAGGCGTCCACCATCCACCTGAGCGACTACGGGATCCGGTATCGCGATCGGGGGATGAGCAGGAGGGGCCGTCCGACCCGGCGCCCGCAGGCGATCCCCAGGAGGCCGTGCGGCTGTTCCGGGAGTACATGCGGCGGCGGGCCGAGATCATCGGGTACGAGGAGAGGCTTCCCGAACCGGCGGCCGAGGAGGACATCGCCGAACTGGAGGAGGGTCTCGGCCACCCGTTGCCGCCCGATCTGCGGGCCCTGTACGGCATCTGCGACGGAGACGACCTGGAAGCCGGCCTGTTCAACCGGCATCCCTGGCTCGGGATCGGCGACATCGCCGCCGGCGGCGGCGTCGAAGAGTGGACGGACGTCGCGCTCAGCTGGGAATACGAGCCCCACCGGACGCTGATCCGCGACTCGGACCCCGCCGGGGCGGTGAAACGGTCGATCATGCGGCCGGGATGGATCCCCTTCGCGCACAGCACGGGTGGCGACTACCTGGCCGTCGACATGGATCCCGGGCCCACGAGGCGTCCCGGGCAGGTCATCAAGATCGGGACGCACTATTCGTCCGGGCCGCTCTACATCGCCGATTCGGTCACCACCCTCCTGCGGCGCCTCATCGAGGCTCTCGACACCGCCACCTACGAGGGCAAGAGCCTCAGGTACAAGGCCGACCTGCCCAAGCGGCGCGAAGCCGAGGACGCCGCGTGCGAGTACGTGAACGGGACGGTCTCGCACGAGCCGCGGCCACTGGTTCAGGAGTTCCGGGCGTCCGACGTCGACGACCTCGCCTTCGTGCGGTCGGCCCCGAACCTTCATGGGCTGCGCGTCGAGACCTCGGCCGAACTCGACCTCAGCCCCCTGGACGGGTTGCCGCTGGAGACGCTCGAACTCCAAGGGCCGCGCTTCGACCTGGAGGCCTTGAGAGGGCACGGCGAACTCCGCGCCCTCACCCTCATCTCCAGGAAACCGGTCGACCTGGCCCCGCTGGAGGCGCTGCCCCGACTCTGGGCGCTCGACATCTCGGGCGCCGACGTCGAGAGCATCGAGACGATCGCCACCCTCGAGGGGCTCCAGTACCTGGCCCGTGCGCGGCGATCAGTGGGAGCGGATCGGGCACCTCGCCCCGGACGTCGTGGCGATCAAGCCCACCGCCGCCAGGGGCTCGGACGCGGACCGGGACATGACCGAAGCGGAACCGCCCCGAAGCTACTCGGGACGCTTCTGAGGCCGCCCTCGGGAGCGGATTAGCGGCCGCCCCTCGGGTAATGGACGCTCAAAGATCCTTTCGAGGGAGCGTGCATGACGGAGGCGGAGGCCGATTCACGGCGGGCCGAAGGCGGGCTGCGCCGGGTCATCGGGCGCAAGGTGCTCATGCTGTTCGTGGTCGGGGACATCCTCGGCGCGGGCATCTACGCCCTGGTCGGGGAGGTCGCGGGCGAGGTCGGCGGAGCGGTGTGGATCCCGTTCCTGGTGGCGTTCGTGCTGGCGGCGCTGACCGCCACCGCCTACGCCGAGCTGGTCGGCAAGTACCCGCGGGCCGCCGGGGCCGCGCTCTACACCAACAAGGCGTTCGGGATCCCGTTCGTCACTTTCATCGTGGCGTTCGCGGTGATGATGAGCGGGATCACCTCGGCCAGCACGGCCGCCCGCGCGTTCGGCGGCAAGTACCTGGCCGAGTTCGTCTCGCTGCCGACGCTGGTGGGCGCGCTGATCTTCCTGGCCCTGGTGACGCTGGTCAACTTCGCCGGGATCTCCGAGTCGCTCAAGGTGAACGTGGTGCTCACCCTGATCGAGGTGTTCGGGCTGCTGGTCATCATCGTGATCGGGCTGTTCGCGCTCATCGCCGGGGACGGGGAGCCGAGCCGGGCGGTGCAGTTCCATCCGGCGAACGGCGCGTTCCTCGGTGTGCTGGGCGGCACCGCGCTGGCCTTCTACGCGCTGCTGGGCTTCGAGGACTCGGTCAACCTCGCCGAGGAGGCCAAGAGCCCGGCCAGGGACTTTCCGGTGGCCCTGTTCGGCGGGCTGGGCATCGCCGTGGTGATCTACGTCGCGGTGGCGTTCACCGCGACCATGCTGGTCGACACCGAGACGCTGCGGACCTCCACCGGGCCGCTGCTGGAGGTGGTGAAGGTCGCGGGGCTGAGCTTCCCGCCCAAGCTGTTCGCGCTGATCGCCCTGCTGGCGGTGGGCAACACCGCGCTGATCAACATGATCATGGCGTCCCGGCTGGTGTACGGGATGGCGCGCGAGCGGATCGTGCCGTCGGCGTTCGGGCTCGTCCACCCCACCCGGGCCACCCCGTGGGTGGCGATCCTGTTCACGGTCGCGATCGCGGTGGTCCTGGTGAGCACCGGCGAGGTCGGCGCCCTGGCCGACACCACCGTGCTGCTGTTGCTGTGCGTGTTCGCACTGGTGAACGTCTGCGTGCTGGTGCTGCGCCGGGAACCGGTCGAGCACGAGCACTTCCGCGCGCCGACGTGGATGCCGGTGCTGGGCGCGGTGAGCTGCCTGGTCCTGGTACTGCCGATCACCGGCCGGGAGGGCGCGGTGTACCTGCGGGCGGCGATCCTGATCGCCGTCGGGGTGGTGCTGTGGCTGGTGAACCGGCTGACCATGGCCACCAAGGCCGAACCTGGTTGATCAGCCGGGTTCGTTGCCCGGCCGCCACTTGATCCCGCATCCCAGGCTCGGCGTGTGCGGTTCGGGCACGGGCTCGCCCGCGAGCACCCGGTCGACGGCCGCGCGCAGCGACGACCCGTCTGAGGGCACGTCGTTGTGCGGCCGGGCGCCGTCGAACTCGCCGCGGTAGGCCAGCCGCCGTCCGGCGTCGTACAGGAAGAAATCGGGCGTGCAGGCGGCCTTGTACGCGCGGGCGACCTCCTGCGACTCGTCGAGCAGGTAGGGGAAGGCGAATCCGGCCCTCGCGGCCTGTTCGCACAGATGATCCGCGTCGTCGTCGGGATACCTCTCGGCGTCGTTGCTGCAGATCGCGACGGTGGCCAGGCCCTTCGCCGCGTACTCGGCCGTCACGGCGCCGAAAGCGGTCTCGACGCGTCGCACGTACGGGCAGTGGTTGGACAGGAACACCACCAGCAGCGCGGACGCGTCCGGGAAGTCGCCCGGCGAGACGGCGGGGCCGCCACCGGCCGGCGGCAGCGTGAAGTCGGGAGCGGGGGTGCCGAGGGGCACCATGAACGATGCGATCGCCATCCCCTCATTGTCCCCCGTGTCCGAACCAAGCAGGTGCTTGTTAAGCTCGGTCGGCGGGACGAGCGATGGGCGGGACATGGCTGATCAGGAACAGATGAAGCGGGCGCTGCAGACCTACGTCGACGGGTTCGCCAAGGGCGACGCCGCCATGGTCACGGCGCTGTTCGCCGCCGACGCCGTGGTCGAGGACCCGGTCGGGAACCCGCCGGTCTCGGGCCGAGCCGCGATCGAGGAGTTCTACCGCAACGCGATCGGCTCCGGAGCCAGGCTCACCCTGGACGGCCCGATCCGCGGCTCGCACGGCAACGCCGCCGCGA
Organism: Actinomadura vinacea; assembly: GCF_039532545.1. Classification (NCBI taxonomy): domain Bacteria; kingdom Bacillati; phylum Actinomycetota; class Actinomycetes; order Streptosporangiales; family Thermomonosporaceae; genus Actinomadura; species Actinomadura vinacea. The sequence continues at coordinate 106,228 of NZ_BAAARW010000011.1, forward strand.
TGGCCCTCACCGTCGAGGTGCCAGGCGCGGACCTGCGCATCCGTGTGATCGAGGTGATGACGTTCGACGACCACGGCAAGATCGTTGAAATGCGCGCCTACTGGGGCCCCGACGACGTAGTGCAGTGAGCTTCACCGGAGCGGCCGGATCTCCAGCGCCTCGGTGCGGCTCACGATGTGCTCGGCCAGGTCGGTCATGTCCGTCAGTGGCCGCCGTACCCAGGTGCCGTTCGCGTCCGGATGGCGCAGAGCCGTCATCTCCACCGTGACGTTGATTCCGCACGGTACCGACACCATGGCCATGCCCTTGGTGTGCGAGGTGATGACCCCGTGCACCCCACGGCGGGCCAGCAGGCCGCGCAGGGACGCGGCCGTGTGCGTCGGCGAGGCCAGCCGGGCGGTTCCGGGCCAGGGACCGGGCAGCGGCAGCGTGAACCACACCGCCTTGCCCGGAAGCGCCTGCTCGTTCAGCAGCGACCGTGACGGGCCGCTGCCCCAGCTCACGCAGACGCTCGCGACCATGCCGAGCCCACGTCCGTGCTCGTCGAGCGGGCCCCCTGCCTTCTCTGCGGGAACCCGTTCCCGGGAGGCGTCGAACACCGTCACCACCAGCTCCCGACTCGGGTAGGTGCGTGCCCACATCCAGAGCTCGGGGAGAGCCGCCCGCGTACGGGTGTGCTGAAGCGCGTTGGTGGCCACCTCGCTCACCGCGAGCCGCCCGTTGTCGATCTGCTCAGCGGGGAAACCGAGGATCCCCAGCGCGTCGGTCACCAGGTACCGCGCCCGTGCGGCGATGCTCGCATCCAACGGCAGCGCCCACAGGCACGCACCGCCCAGCGGAATGTCGGAGGGACGATCACTGATCATGATGATCTCCTCGGGGGTCGAGCGGGACAACGCGAATTCCCGCACACACGGCACGCACCCGATCAGGGTGATTCCCTGTCATGACTTAGGCGCGGAGGGTTACCATCATGGTGTCCTACGGACCCATAAGTCTCAACCCTCATTTTGTAAGTCGCCCAATGAGGGTTGAATGTCCGCTTTGCCTGCAGGAGTTGATCGGCTATGACAGAGCAACGCCCGCGTCCGACCGTGCGCCGCCGTCGGCTGTCGCGTGAACTCCGCGCGCTGCGAGAGGTGGCAGGCCTCACCATTGATCAGGTCACTCGTGAACTTGAATGGGGAAAGGGCAAGCTCTCCCGCATCGAGAACAACGACTGGCGCCGCCCGAGCGTCCAGGACATCAGGGTCCTGCTGGACGTCTACGAGGTCACCGACCCTGAACGCCGCGAAGCCCTGCTTCAACTCACTCGTGACTCCCGCCAGCGCGGCTGGTGGGCGAGCTATCAGGACATCTTCCAGAACCCCACCTACACCGGCTTCGAGCAGGAGGCGTCACGCGTCTTGACCTACGAGCCGACCACGATTCCGGGGCTCCTGCAAACCCCGGCGTACGCGGAGAGCCTCATCCGGGCAGGGCTCATCCAAGATGGCGATGAGGTCGCGCGAAAGGTCGAGTTGCGTATCGAACGGCAGCGAGTGCTTGAACACGCTGACCCGCTGCACCTGTGGGCCGTGATCGATGAGACGGCCTTGCTGCGTCCCTTTGGGAGCCTCCAAGACCAGCGAGAACAGCTTCAGCGGCTCTTGCGGGCGCAAGAGGCCGAGCACATCAACCTACAGATCCTGCCTCACCGTGTTGGTTTGCATCCTGCGATGGCGGGCTCGTTTGCGATCTTGGAATTCTCTGAAGAGCCCAGCATCGTTTTCCTGGAGACGGGACTCCATGAGCTCTACCTGGAGGCTGCTGAGGACGTGAACCATCACGCGCTGGTCTTCCGCCATCTCAACGCTAATGCGCTGTCTCCGTTAGACACCTGTAAGTACATCACGGCCAAACTTCGTGAACTACACTAAAAGGCATGTATGACTCATTCCGCTCTGTAGCGGCTGTGTGGCGCAAGAGCTCTCACAGCCAGGCTCACACGCAGAACTGCGTGGAGCTTGCCCGGGTCGGCGGGTTTGTCGGGGTCCGGGACTCGAAGGATCTGGAGGGATCACCTCTGGTCCTCTCGGCGGCCGCGGCGCGGGCCTTCGTTGCACAGGTCCGAGCCGGGCGCTACGCCCCGCCTGCAGGCTGAGCACCCGGCCTCGGACCTCCTAGCCCTCCGAGGACTCCGAGACGTGCTGGGCGCGCGCCGGCGGGGTGTCGGTGTAGATCGTTACGCTGCACCGCATGACCGATGAGCGCATGATGCCCGGGTTTGCAGGGCATTCGCATGACCGTTCCGCCAACCCCAATGCGCCCGTGATCGAGCTCGACGGCGCTCCCGTCGTGGTCAGCGTAGACGATGACGCGGTGCTGTGGACCTGCGACCTCCGCGGGGGCGGATGCGTCAGCCGTTCCCTGGACCTGGATGCGGCCGGGCCCGACGACTCCTGGTACATCGAGAACGAGTACTGGGACGAGGACGACGACGAGGACGTTCAGGAATGGATCGTCGTGGAGCCCTCGAACATCGCCGAGCTCGTGACGGCGACGTACCTTGACGGGCGGCCCGTGGTCGTCACCGGTGGTCGGCGGTACGACTTCTCGTTCGAGGGCGACTCCGATTCCAGCGGCGGCATCGTGCGGGCCTGGGACCTGCGCACCGGGCGGCGGATCGGCTCGGTCATGATCGGCCACGTGCTCGGGGTGTGCTCGCTCACCACCGTCGAGTCCGAGCGCGGCCCGCTCGTGGTCAGCACCTGCGAGCCGGGCGTGACGCTGGCCTGGGAGCTGGCCACCGGTGAGCGTGTGACCAAGATCGAGGGCGCCTACAACGGGGTGATGGGCGCCGCCGTCGTCGACGGCCGGCCCGTCGCCGTGACCGGCGGCATGGACCCCTTCCTCCAAGTCTGGGATGTCCTCACCGGCGACCGGATCGGCGGAGACCTGCGCGGCATAGAGCCGGGGGCGGGCCCCATCGCGATCACCGAAGTGGAGGGGCGCGCGGTGGTGCTGGGCGGGGACGGTGCCAGGCTGCACGTCTGGGACCTCGCGAGCCAGGAGCCCATCGGCATCCCGTTGACCGGGCACACCGACGACATCCGGACGCTGGGCACCACGACCGTGGCCGGCCGCTCCATCGCCGTGACCGGCAGCTCCAGAGATTTCGCCCCCCAGGGCGAAGGCGAGACCCGCGTCTGGGACCTGGCCCGCGGCGAACAGATCGGCCTCCCGTTCGCCGCCCACCTTCAGCAGGTCACCGAGATCGCGGGCATCCCCGTGGCCGTCACGCGCAGCCTGAACGATGCCATCCACCTGTGGGACCTGACCCGCGCCGTCGGCTGACGTTGCTCCCAGCATCCTCGTGCAGACGACGGTCTTCACCGCGGTCCTTCGTTGCCGAGGTTCGGACCTTCTAACCCTCTGAGGACTCCGCGACGTGCTGGAGAAGGTGGTGGACGAACACCGCCTCCATCCGTCGCCCTTCGAGTTGGAAGGGCACGACGTGATAGTACGCGTTGGGCATCCGGGTCTCCTCCCAGCCGAAGAACGCCTGGGCCTCGGGCAGCAGGACGGACCAGGGGCGCAGCTCGTCCGGTGACCGCATCGGCTCGCCCGACCTGCGTACGAACCGCCGGTTGAAGACATAACCCGCGATTTCGGTGTCCATGGTGGTGTGCTCAAGCCAGAAATCGGGCCAGAGCGGAAGGGCGAACCGGTGCCGGGACGGGCCGCCGCTGACCGGATCGCCCAGAATCGCCGCCAGGTCCTTGATCTTCTGCGATTGCAGGGTCCTCCACCGACCGGCCTCCTCCAGCAAGTGAGCCGGCGGATCGTCGTAGGGCGCCGGCGGAGCCAGGGGAGCCTCCGGAGCCACGCCGCGCATGTCGTCGAGCAAGGACAGCTGGTAGCCCTCCTTGGTCAGCGTGCGCGGGGGACGCGGTTCGGGGTCGGCGAACTTTTCGCACGACCAGCACCACCACGGCTCGGGTCCGCCCATGCACCCGCCGGTGAAGTAGATCTCGCGACGTTCGTGCCGCCGGTACGGCTCGTCGTTGACGGGCATGCCGTACTCCACCGGGACCAGCGACCCGTCGCACCGTTCACACCTTGGGTTCATGACTCCTCAGACGCCACCGGCTTCACTGGTGTTCGGCGTGAGCGTGGCGCGGCCCCCGTGCCGGTGGGTACGGGGGCCGCGGTGGTCAGTCTTGCTCGGGGTCGTCGGCGGGTGGTGCCGGGGCGGGGGCGGCGGCCGGGTCGAGGGGGCCTCCGAACGCGGCGACGGCGGTGGTCAGGGTCTCGCCGGAGCCGTCGCGGCGGCCGAGCTCGACGTCCACCAGGAGCGGCTTGCCGGTGGACGAGGCGGCGCGTACCGGCGCGGGTCCGGCCCACGCCATGATCAGCGCGTCCTCGCCCTTGAGGAAGCGGTGCGAGCGGACCCCGCCGGTCGCGCGGCCCTTGGCGGGGAAGTCGGCGTAGTCGGCGAGCTTGACCGCGCCCGACTGGGTGCCCGGCAGGGCCGAGGACGAGCCGGAGATCGTCACCACCCGGGACTCGCGCGCCGGGTCGAGCGCGCCGAACCAGATCACCTTGGCCCCGGCCGCCAGCTTGATGCCCGCCATGCCGCCGGCGGCCCGGCCCTGCGGCCGGACGTTGGACGCGCTGTAGTGCAGCAGCTGGGCGTCGCTGGTGATGAAGACCAGATCGTCGTCGTCGGCCACGGTGACGGCGCCCATCACCTGGTCGCCGTCCTTGAGCGTGATGACCTCGAACTCGTCGCGGTTGGGCGGGTAGTCGGGCACCACCCGCTTGACCACGCCCTGCGCGGTGCCCAGCGCGAGCGAGCCGGCGGGCGAGGCGAGGCCCACGACCCGCTCGTCGGGATCGAGATCGACGTACTCGGTGATCGGGGCGCCGCCCGCCAGCGACGGCGGTGCCGCCGACGGCGGCAGCTTGGGCAGGTCGATCACCTCCACCTTGATCATCCGCCCCGCGGAGGTGACCACGCCGACCTGGGTGCGGGCGCTGGCCCGCACCACCGACACCAGCACGTCGTGCACGGAGCGGGCGCCCTCGTGGGCCAGCGGCTCGGCCGAGGAGGTGCGGGCCAGCAGCCCGGTGGACGACATCAGCACCAGGCACGGGTCGTCGGCGACCTCCAGCGGCACCTCGGCGGTCGCGGCCTGCCCGGACGACTCCAGCAGCACCGTGCGCCGCGGCGTGGAGAACTCCTTGGCGACCTCGCCGAGCTCCTTGGACACCACGCCGCGCAGCTTCTTCTCCGACTCCAGGATCGCGGTCAGCTTGGCGATCTCCTTGGCCAGCTGCTCCTTCTCCTTCTCCAGCTCCAGCCGGTCGTAGCGGGTGAGCCGGCGCAGCGGGGTGTCGAGGATGTACTGGGACTGGATGTCGGACAGCTCGAAGATCTGCATGAGCCGCTGCTTGGCCTGGGACGCGTCGTCGCTGTCCCGGATGATCTGGATGACCTCGTCGATGTTGAGCAGGGCGACCAGCAGGCCGTCGACCAGGTGGAGCCGGTCCTCGCGCTTCTTGCGGCGGTGCGCGCTGCGGCGCCGGACGACCTCGATGCGGTGGTCGATGTAGACCTGGAGCATGTCGCGCAGGCCCAGCGTGCGGGGCCGGCCGTCGACCAGCGCCACGTTGTTGATGCCGAACGTCTCCTGCATCGGCGTCAGCCGGTAGAGCTCGGCCAGCACGCCTTCGGGGTTGAAGCCGTTCTTGACCTCGATGACCAGCCGCAGCCCCACGTTGCGGTCGGTGAGGTCCTTCAGGTCGGAGATCCCGTTGATCTTCTTGGTGTTGACCAGTTGCTTGATCTTGGCCACGACCCGCTCGGGACCGACCGCGTACGGCAGCTCGGTGACGATGATGCCCTTGCGGCGGGGGGTGACGTCCTCGATGTGGGCGGTGGCGCGGGTGCGGAACGTGCCGCGGCCGCTCTCGTAGGCGTCGCGGATGCCCTCCAGGCCGACGATCCGGCCGCCGGTGGGCAGGTCGGGGCCGGGCACGAAGCGCATCAGGTCGTCGAGCGTGGCCTCGGGGTGGTCGATCAGGTGCCGGGCCGCGGCGATCACCTCGCCGAGGTTGTGCGGCGCCATGTTGGTGGCCATCCCGACCGCGATCCCGGACGTGCCGTTGACCAGCAGGTTGGGGAACGCGGCGGGCAGGACCTCGGGCTCGGTCTCCTGGCCGTCGTAGTTGGGCCGGAAGTCGACGGTGTCCTCGTCGATGGAGGCGACCATCTGCATCGCCGCGCGGGTCATCCGGGCCTCGGTGTACCGCATGGCGGCGGGCATGTCGTCGCCGCCGAGGGAGCCGAAGTTGCCGTGCCCGTCGACCAGCGGCATCCGCATCGCCCAGGGCTGGGCCATCCGCACCATCGCGTCGTAGATCGCGCTGTCGCCGTGCGGGTGCAGCTTGCCCATCACCTCGCCGACCACGCGGGCGCACTTGACGTGCCCGCGGTCGGGGCGCAGGCCCATCTCGTTCATCGAGTACAGGATCCGGCGCTGCACGGGCTTGAGTCCGTCGCGCGCGTCGGGGAGTGCCCGCTGGTAGATGACCGAGTAGGCGTACTCGAGGTAGCTGCCGCGCATCTCCTCCGAGACATCGACATCGATGATGTTCTCTTCGAAGTCCGGCGGGGGAGGGGCCTGGGATCCGCGTCGTGCCATGTGGGACATTGTGGCGGGTCCCAGAGACAGATTCGTACCGCACCACCTTTCGGCGCGCCGAAAACCCGCCCGCCGGATGGGCGGCGGATCGTGCCGAGGAGGTTTCCGTGAGCGCGCTGGCCGACTTCCAGAACGAGATCTACCTGAAGGGCCTGGGCGATGTGCGGCCCGAGCTGCCCGCCGATCTGACCAGGCTGGAGGGGCTGGCCGAGCGCCGGCTGTCGGCGCAGGCGTTCGGGTACGCGGCGGGCTCGGCGGGCGCCGAGGCCACCGCGCGGGCCAACCGGGCCGCCTTCGACCGGTGGCGGATCGTCCCGCGGATGCTGCGGGACGTGGCGCACCGCGACCTGTCGGCGGAGGTGCTCGGCACGGCGATGCCGGCGCCGATCCTGCTCGCCCCGATCGGCGTCCAGTCGATCTTCCATCCGGACGGGGAGCTCGCGGTGGCCCGGGCCGCCGCGTCGTGCGGGCTGCCGATCGTGCTGAGCACGGCGGCGTCGGCCACGATGGAGGAGGTCGCGGAGGCGGGCGGCGAGGGGCCGCGCTGGTACCAGCTGTACTGGCCCAAGGACCGCGACCTGGCCGTCAGCTTCCTGGAGCGGGCCAAGGCGGCCGGTTACACGGCGCTGGTGGTCACCCTCGACACCTTCACCCTGGCGTGGCGGCCGCGCGACCTGGAGCAGGCCTACCTCCCGTTCCTGCGCGGGATCGGGACCGCCAACTACTTCTCGGACCCGGTCTTCCAGAAGGCGGTGGGCGGGCCGGTCACCGACGCCAACCGCGACACCGCGGTCCTGCACTGGGTCGCCACGTTCGGGAATCCCTCGCTGACCTGGGACGATCTGGTGTTCCTGCGGGAGCACTGGGACGGCCCGATCGCGCTCAAGGGCATCCAGCACCCCGACGACGCCCGGCGCGCCGTGGACGCGGGGATGGACGGCGTGATCGTCTCCAACCACGGCGGGCGGCAGGTGGACGGCGCGATCGCGTCCCTGGACGCGCTTCCGGGGGTCGCGGCGGCGGTGGGCGGCCAGGCCGCGGTGCTGTTCGACAGCGGGATCCGTACCGGCTCCGACATCGTGAAGGCGCTCGCGCTCGGCGCCGAGGCGGTGCTGGTCGCGCGTCCGTACGTCTACGGGCTGGCGCTCGGCGGCGAGGCGGGCGTGCGGCACGTCCTGCGCTGCCTGCAGGCGGAGCTGGAGCTGACGCTGGCCCTGTCGGGGCACCGGCGGCCGGACGAGCTCGGCCCGGAGACGCTCCAGCGAAGCTGACCGGCGACGGTGTGAAACGCGCCGGCAACCTTCCGGTAACTCGGGATCCCTATCGTCTTACGGACCCGCGGAAAGGTCTCCGTGCATGCGACCGCTCACCTCGCCGTTCCTCTCGGCCTCACCTGCGCGCCAGGACGAGCGCTCCCCGTTTGGTGACGGCCACGGGTGCGTGCACCCTCCCGGCCAGTACGGACGCCTCGGCCACCTGACGGGCGGTGAGGAAGTCCCGTACGGCCTCCTGGTCGGGCAGGGTGATGAGCGGCGCGTCCCAGCGCTCGACCTCGACCCGGCCCCTGCCGAAGACGCGCGCGACGATGTCCGGGGCCTCCTCGGCGTCGAAGCAGGTGGGCTCCCGCCGCCACACGTGGGCCAGCTCGGGGCTGTCGTAGCGGCTGATGGCGGGCGCGATGAAGAGCCCTCCCGGCGCCAGCACGCGCCTCGCCTCCCGGATGGCGGGCACGGGATCGTCCAGGTGGTACAGCATGTTCACCGCCACGGCCGCGTCGAAGGTCCCGTCCTTGAACGGCAGCCGTACCGCCGTGGCGCGCACGGCCGGACGGGGATGGGCCCGCAGCATGGTCGCCGACGCGTCCAACCCCACGATCCGTACAGGGGCTTCGGCCGGCACAGCGCTGAGCGCCCCTTCACCGCAGCCGATGTCGAGCACGTCGCCGCCCAACCTGGCGGCCACGCGCTCGTAAAGGCTGCTCGTGCCCGTCAGGTAGCGCTCTGTGACACGAGTGCCGAGTCGGAAGCGTTCAGGGTCCTCGTCGTAGTCGGCCGGTACGCCCATCCAGCCATCACAGCATCCTCAGGCTCGGGCCAGGGCCTGGTCCAGGATGAGGGTGTCCAGGACGACGCCGTCCGCGGACAGCGCTTCGACGACGGGGCCGCGGCGGGCGCCCCAGACGACGACGGTGTGACCGTGCGGGGGGACCTCCAGCAGCCGGTTGCCCACGCGGAGGTGGCTGACGTCGGCCGCGACCCAGAGGCGGGCCTGGCTGACCCACTTGGCGCCCCAGGGCAGCAGCCGGTTGGCGTTGCGGACGCTCCGGCCCGTCCCGTACCGCTGCAGGTGGCGGCCGCCCAGCTCGGCGGCCGAACGGCGGGTGAGGGGCTCCTCGGGGGCCGAGCCGCCACCGCCGCCCAATTCCATCCATTCGCCGTCGCGGCGGTGGAACGTCCAGCCTTCGATGAAGGGAGGGAAGACTCCGGCGACGTCCCCCGGTCGCCTTAGGAACGTGACAACGCCGATGTCGCCGTCGACGTCGAGGCAGAGCGGCAGGAAGTCCCGGCCGTCGTCGAAGCCGGGCGGCATGGGCTCGGGCAGGCCGTCCCGCAGCAGCCGCAGGCACTCCGCGTGCACCTCGTGGTCGTTCATGTTCGGGGGACCTCGTGATCAGGCAGGCAAGGGAAAGGGCCCTCCCGCAGAGAGGGCCCTACGTCGGATTCACTCTAAAGGTCTGGGTCACTCGGTTTCATCCGTCTGGCTCAGTCCCGCCGTCCGCGCCCGGTTCCGGCGTGCTCTGGTCGCCGGCGCGCAGCGCCAGGTACCCGCAGAGCGCCGCCATGGGGAGCTCCGCGCCGATCGCGAGGGCCAGCGCCCGCGCGCGCTCGGGTCCCGCGGCGGCGGTCGTCATGTCGAACCAGGCGTCCATGACCAGCAGCGCGGCGGTGGCGGCCGCGGCCGGCCTGTGACGAACATCGCCCTGTGCCAGCAGCGCCCCGGTGCCCAGCAGCCCGGCGGCGATCGCCGCGTCCAGCCCGGTCCACGCCAGCGACCAGTTGGACACCTGCTTCGCGGACGGCAGGCGGGACGCGACCGCGACGGTCCACGGCACCATCGCGGCGCCGCCGGCGATCAGCCCCCGGCCCGTCCACCGGGCGCGCCGCGGGCCCGGCCGTGCCAGGCGTTGCGGGCGCGCCCGGCGGGCTCTTTGCAGGGTGACGACCATCGACGACCTCCTTGGCGGGGATGCCCCAAACCCATCTGCATTGCGCTGAATCGGATCGCTGCCCAGCATTCCGTCCGCGGGGTTGGATTTCAGTAAGGCGGCTATCCGGCTCCGGGGTGGCACTAGTTGCACCCCTGGTCGAACCTGGCAATACGGTTTGCCCATGGTGTCCCTCTCCTGGCCGCCGCGGGCGCGCGGGCACGCCCCGTGGTCGGCGGCGGCGTGGCGGGACACCGCGTTCACCGCGTCCGGGGTCCCGCTCCAGCTCGGCGGCTGGCTGATCATCGGCGCGCCCTGGGCGGTCTGGAACCCGCTGGACGGGGTGCCCGTCCTGGTGCTGGCGCTGCTGGTGGTGGTCGTGCTCGCGCACCCGCTCGCCTCGGCGCAGCGCGAACGCTGCTGGGCCATGCTCGGCCTGCACGTCCCGCCCCCGGGAGAACGGCCCGGCCGGTTCCGCACCGAAGGGCTCTGGCGGTCGCTCGCCTACCACCTCCTAGTCGGCCCGGTGCTGGCCTGCGGTGCGCTGCTGGTCATCGCCGCGTGGGCGGGCGGGGTCGCGCTCGCCGCGATCACGGCGTACGCGAAGACGCTGCCGCAGCTCCCCCCGTCCAGGCTGGGCGCGCTCACCGCCGCCGGGGGGCTGCTCCTCCTGGCCGCCCCCTGGGCCGCGATGGCGGTGCGGCGGCTGGACGCCCGCGCGATCGAGGTGCTGCTGGGCCCGGACCGCGCCAAGGAGCTGGAACGCCGCGTCGAGGACCTGGCCGAGAAGCGCGCCGGCGCGGTCGACGCCGCCGACATCGAGCGCCGCCGCATCGAGCGCGACCTGCACGACGGCGCCCAGCAGCGGCTCGTCGCCCTCGCCATGGGCCTCGGCCTGGCCCGCGAGACGCTGACCGGCGTCCCGGACGAGGCGATGCGGGTGATCGTTGAGGCCCACGAGGAGGCCAAGGAGGCCCTCACCGAGATCCGCGACCTGATCCGCGGCCTGCATCCCGCCGTCCTGGAGGACCGGGGCCTGGACGCCGCGCTGTCGGGCATCGCGGCCCGGGTGCCGCTGCCGGTGCGGTTGCGCGTCGACGTCCCGCGGCGCGCCTCGTCCACGGTCGAGGCGGTCGCGTACTTCGTGGTCTCCGAGGCGCTCGCCAACGTCGTCAAGCACGCGCGGGCGACCGAGGTGGAGATCGACGTGGCGCGGCGCGGCGACCTGCTGCTGGTGCGGGTCGCCGACGACGGCGCGGGCGGCGCCGACCCGTCCCGGGGGTCCGGGCTGACCGGGCTCGCGCGGCGGGTCGGGTCGGTGGACGGTACCTTCCGCATTTCCAGCCCCGAAGGGGGACCGACCACCGTGTCCGTGGAGCTGCCGTGCGCGTTGTGATCGCAGAGGACTCGGTCCTGCTGCGGGCCGGCCTGATCAAGCTGCTGGAGACGGCGGGATTCCAGGTCCCGGCGGCGGTCGGGGACGCCGAAGGGCTGCTGGCCGCGGTGGAGGAGCACCGGCCGGACGCGGCGATCGTGGACGTGCGAATGCCGCCGGCGTTCACCGACGAGGGCGTCCGCGCGGCCCTGGTGATCCGGCGGCAGTGGCCCGAGGTGGCGCTGCTGGTGCTCTCGCAGTACGTGGAGGAGCGGTACGCGGCGGACCTGCTCACCACCAGCACCAGCGGGGTCGGCTACCTCCTCAAGGACCGGGTGGCCGACGTGTCCGCCTTCCTGGACGCGCTGCGCCGGGTGGCGGCCGGCGGCACGGCGCTGGACCCCGAGGTGGTCGCACAACTGCTGCTGCGCCGGCAGAGCGACCCGCTGGACCGGCTCACCCCGCGCGAACGGGAGGTGCTGGCGGTGATGGCCGAGGGCAGGTCGAACGCGGGCGTCGCGGCCGCGCTGGTGGTCAGCGAGAGCGCCGTCGCCAAGCACATCAACTCCATCTTCGCCAAGCTGGACCTGCCGGACGCCGAGGGCGACCACCGCCGTGTGCTGGCCGTGCTGCGCTTCCTGGGCGGCGGCGGCCCGGGCGGGGAAGCGTGACGGAGGCCGTGGAAACGGGTGGGGCACGGCCGCGGCGCCGCGGGATCTGGGTGATGCTGGCGGTCGGGACCGCGCTCGCCGTGCTGATGCCGGCCGGGCTGCGCGTCTACGGGACGGCGATCCGCCGCACCACCACCGACGCGGTGGTGCACCGCCGCCCGATCACCGATGTGGAGATCGACGCCGGCGGGGCCCGGGTGACGGTCGGGCCGGGGCGGTCCGGGCAGGTCCGCGTCTTCAAACGGCTGACCTGGGCGTTCAGCAGGCCGCGGGTGGAGCAGATCTGGGCCGGCGAGGTGCTGCTGGTCCGATTCACCTGCGATGGGGACAAGGGCGTCTACCCCGACCTCGAGTGCGGCGCCGACCTCGACCTGCGGATCCCGCCGGGCGCGCGGGTGCGCGCCAGGATCGGCTCCGGCGAGTTCCGGGTGCGGGGGATCAGCGGCGACCTGCGGCTGGAGGCCGGGTCCGGGCTGCTCGACATGGCCGACGTGAACGGCCGGGTCTGGGCGCGGTCGGGCTCCGGGGAGATCACCGGAACGGACCTGGCCGCCACCGAACTGGAGGCCGAGGTGGGTTCGGGGCGGATCGGTCTCGGTTTCGCGGCGCCGCCGTCGCGGGTCAAGGCGTCCGCCGGTTCGGGGGAGGTGCGGGTGACCGTCCCGAGGGGGTCCTACTACCGGGTCGGCCTGGAGGGCGGGACGGGGTCGGCGCGGGTCGATCCGGCGCTCGGCGACCGGTCGTCGCCGCGGGAGATCGTCGCGAAGGCCGGCTCGGGTCCGATCCGGATCGGCTACCCCGGCGGCTCGCGGTAGCCCTGCGGCTCCCTGAGCGGGCTTGTGATCCTGTTCACGGGGCCGCTGATTCGTTTGCGTCAGCCCTGTCGGCCGGGTTTACTGATGACGTGACCGCCGTACGCTCCTGCCTCGCGACGTGCCGGCCGCACGCCGTCCCGGCGATGGGCCGTACGTGCCGCCGGCGAATGTGTTGAGCGCTGAGGGCCCCCGCAACGCCTCGCGCCCCAGAAGCGAGCCACTCCCCGCGACGAACCCGACGAACGTCGCCGCACATGAACGCCGCCCGCACATGAACATCGAGCACCACCTCCTGAGCCACGCGCCGTACCCGCCCGGCCGCTCCTGAGCCCGGGGCGGGGCACTCCCGCCTGCTCGTCTGATCCCTCTGCCCATCTGCCCGTCCGGACGGATGATTTCCTGTGATTCAGATCGAAAAAGTCAGCAAAGTCTACCGATCCCGCGGACGTGAGGTCACCGCCGTCGACGGCGTCGACCTCACCGTGCGCGAGGGCGAGGTCTTCGGCGTCCTCGGCCGCAGCGGGGCCGGCAAGAGCACCCTGCTGCGCTGCGTGAACCTGCTGGAGCGCCCCGACTCCGGCCGGATCGCGGTCGACGGCCGCGACCTGCTGTCCCTGGACGGCCGCGAGCTGCGCCGCGCCCGCCAGGGCATCGGCATGATCCACCAGCACTTCGGGCTGCTGTCCGGCCGGACCGTGGCCGGCAACGTGGCCTTCCCGCTGGAGGTCATGGGGGTGCCCAGGTCCGAGCGGGCCGCCCGGGTCGCCGAGCTGCTGGAACTGGTCGGGCTGGACGAGCACGCCGCCGCCTACCCGGCGCAGCTGTCGGGCGGGCAGAAGCAGCGCGTCGGGATCGCCCGCGCGCTGGCCGGCCGGCCCAAGGTGCTGCTGTCGGACGAGGCCACCTCGGCGCTGGACCCCGAGACCACCGCCTCCATCCTGGAGCTGCTGCGCGACCTCAACCGCCGGCTCGGGCTCACTGTTCTGCTGATCACCCACGAGATGGAGGTGGTCAAGCGGATCTGCGACTCGGCCGCGATCATGCGGGCGGGCCGGGTGGTGGAGTCCGGGCCGCTGCGCGAGCTGCTGCTGCGTCCCGGCTCGGAACTGGCCCGCGACCTGCTGCCGCTGCCCGCCGCCGGCCCCCGCTCCGGCGCCGGGACGACCGTGGCCGACGTGACCTTCGAGGGCGACAGCGCCGACCGGCCGTTCGTGTCCTCGCTCGCCCGCACCTACTCGATCGACGTCAACATCCTCGGCGGCGCGGTCGAGCGGATCGGCGGAACCCGGATCGGCCGGCTGCGGATCGAGCTGCCCGGCGACCCGGACGTCAACGCCGCCCAGCTGGCCTACCTGCGCGAGGCCGGGCTGACCGTCGAGGTCCGCGCCCCGGCCGCCGCCGGGCCGCCGGCCTTGGTGCCGGCCGCCGAACCGGACGAACAGGAGGCGTCGCTGTCATGACGTGGGATGAGATGGCGCCGCTGCTGCGCCAGGGCACCCTGGAGACCCTGCAGATGACCGTCTGGTCGACGCTGTTCACCGCGGCCGGCGGGATCCTGGCCGGGGTGCTGCTGATCCTCACCGCCAGGGACGGCCTGATGCCCTCCCGGCCGGTGAACGCGGTCCTCGGGCTGGTGGTGAACGTCGGCCGGTCCATTCCGTTCGTCATCCTGATGATGGGCATCATCCCGTTCACCCGGCTGCTGGTGGGCACCTCCATCGGCACCCAGGCGGCGATCGTGCCGCTGACCGTCGGGGCGATCCCGTTCTACGCCCGGCTGGTGGAGACCGCGCTGCGCGAGGTCGAGCCCGGCGTGATCGCGGCGGCCCGCGCGATGGGCGCCTCCCGGCCCGAGCTGGTCCGCAAGGTGCTGCTGCGGGAGGCCGCGCCGGGCCTGATCTCCGGGCTCACCATCACCGTCATCGCGCTGATCGGTTACTCGGCGATCGCCGGCGCGATCGGCGGCGGCGGCCTGGGCGACCTGGCCATCCGGTACGGCTACCAGCGCTTCGAGACCCAGATGATGCTGGCCATCCTCGTGCTGCTGGTGGTGCTGGTGGCGATCGTCCAGCTCATCGGCGACCTGTTCGCCCGGCGGCTCTCGCACCGCTGAGCCGCCGCCCGCCCCGCTTCCCCTTTCCCCATCGAACGAGAAAGGCACTCCTCGTGCTGCGCAAGATCACCACCGCCCTCGCGTCCGCCGGACTGCTGCTGGGCCTGGCCGCCTGCGGCGGCTCGGGCAACGACGCCGGCACCCTCACCGTCGGCGCCACCTCGGTGCCGCACGCCGAGATCCTCGCCTACGTCAAGGACAACCTGGCCGGCAAGGCCGGGCTCAAGCTGGAGATCAAGGAGTTCAGCAACTACGAGCAGCTGAACCCCGCCCTCAACGACGGGCAGCTCGACGCGAACTACTTCCAGCACCGGCCGTACCTGACCGAGTCCAACCAGAAGACCGGGCAGAAGCTGGAGTTCGTCGCGGGCGTCCACCTCGAGCCGCTGGGCGTCTACTCCAAGAAGGTCGCCAAGCTGCAGGACCTGCGCCAGGGCGCCACGGTCGCGCTGCCCAGCGACCCGTCCAACCTGGCCCGCGGGCTAAAGCTGCTGGCCGACAACGGCCTGGTCACGCTGAAGCCGGGCGCGGGCGAGAAGGCCACCGAGAAGGACGTCGCCGGCAACCCCAAGGGCCTGGAGTTCCGGCCGACCGACGCCGCCGCGCTGCCCCGCCAGCTCGCCGACGTCGACGCCTCCGTCATCAACGGCAACTACGCGCTGGAGGGCGGCCTGACCCCGGCCAAGGACGCGCTCGCGAGCGAGAAGCCAGAGAACAACCCGTACGTCAACGGGCTCGTCACCAAGCCGGAGAACAAGGGCGACGCCGACGTCAAGAAGCTCGCGGAACTGCTGACCGGCCCCGAGGTCAAGAAGTTCATCCAGGACAAGTACAAGGGCTCGGTGCTGCCCGCGGCCTGAGCCCCGCACCGCCGCTTGTGCCGACAAGCCCCTGGACGCCCGGCCGTCCGGGGGGCTTCGGCGTTATTTCGCTCGCGGCGCCCGTTAGCTGGCACCTACCCTGCCCTTGGGCGGCCGGACGAACGGAAGGACCCCGTGACCGATCACGACACCACGGACAGGGCGAACGGGGAGATGGAGGCGGGCACCGCCCGCGCCCTGGCCGCCGGGATGCAGCGGCTGCTGCGCTCGGCCGGCGACCGGCTCGACTCCTACAACGCCGAATCACCCCTGGGCGCCCGGATCACCGGCCATGTCGGCGTGCCGTTCACCGAACTGGTCACCGTCACCCAGGACTACCGGGCCTGGGAGCACGCCGGACTGCAACGCGGCATCGACGCCTATCTGGCCGCCCGCTCGCCCGGTGCCGAATGGTTCGGCGTCATCGGCGCCGAACGGCACTTCGACGACCTCGCCGCCATGCTCACCGGAGCGCTCCGGCACGGCACCTACGAGCTCGGCCGGCCCGCGTACGCCACCGCCGCGACCGGTCCCGGCTCCACGATGGAGGCCGTGGAGCTCGGCATGGTCGCCACCGTGGCTCCCGACGGGGAGCCCGTCGTGATCGGCGTGATGACGCGCGAGTCCTACGAGGAACTCTGCGTGCTCACCGTCTTCGCGCGGGACCGGGCGACCGCCGCCGCGGCCCGCGAGGAGGTCGACCGGCTGCGCGAGGAGCACGACGCGCTGCGCGGGCAGGTGCTGAAGTTCGGCGCCAGCGAGCACCACGGCAACGAGCTGGTGAGCTTCGTGCCCCGCCCCGAGCTGACCGCCGGCGACGTGGTGCTGCCCGACGGGCGGCTGCAGGCGATCGAGGCGCACGTCGTGGGGATCGCCGAGCATGCCCCGCAGCTGCTGGCGGCCGGGCAGCACCTCAAGCGCGGCCTGCTGCTGCACGGGCCGCCCGGCACCGGCAAGACCCACACCGTCCGCTACCTGATGGCCCGGCTGGAGGGCTACACCGTCATCCAGCTGACCGGCCCGGCGATGCGGTTCCTGGACACGGCGGTGGCCCTGGCGCGCCGGCTGAGCCCGTCGGTCGTGATCGTCGAGGACGTCGACCTGGTCGCCGAGGACCGCGAGTTCGTCGACGGCGGCCACCCGCTGCTGTTCTCGCTGCTGGACGCCATGGACGGGATCGAGGGCGACGCCGACGTGGTGTTCATGCTCACCACCAATCGGGTCCGCTCCCTGGAGCGCGCCCTCACCGAGCGGCCGGGCAGGATCGACCTGGCCGTCGAGATCCCCCGTCCCGACGCCGAAGGGCGGCTGCGGCTGCTCCGCCTGTACGGGCGCAAGCTGCGCCTGGCGGCCGACCTGGACGCCGTGGTCGCCCGTACCGAGGGCGTGACCGCCTCGTTCGTGAAGGAACTGGTGCGGCGCGCGGTGCTGGTGGCGCTGCGGGACGGACCGGCCGTGGACGCCCTCACCGACGCCCACTTCGGCGTGGCGCTGGAGGAGATGTTCGATCCGGCCCAGTCGCTGACCCGGGGCCTGCTCGGCGGCGCGCCCGAGTCGTCCGAGGATGACGAGGGGGATTTGGACGGATTCGAGTAGGGGCGTCGGCGTCGGCTGATAGGAACGGATCCTTCGACCGTCCGAAAGGGATCCGATGCCCGTCTACGAGCACCTCAGCACCTTCGCCGGCAAGGACGTGACCGACTCCTCGTTCGAGCACGAGGGGGAGTCGGTCCCCCTCGCCTACGAGCCGGGCACGATGGGGGAGTTGGCCTGGCGCGTGGGCACCTCGTATGAAGGCACCCCGTTCGCGGACGTCTTCGGGGCCTTCCTGGAGCAGAACGACACCGCCGAGGTCACGCATCTGGTCATCGGCTACTGGGGCGCTTCGTACGACGACAACCCCGACGTCGACCCGGTGCGGCTGGTCGTCGACGCGGCCGCCCGCCTGCCCAACCTGCGCGCCCTCTTCCTCGGCGACATCACCATGGAGGAAAGCGAGATCTCCTGGATCGAGGGTTTCGACATCACGCCGCTCTTCGAGACGTTTCCCGGCCTGGAGCACATCGGCGTGCGCGGCTCGGGCCCGGTCCTCAACCCGTTCGAAGCGCCGGCACTCAGGACGCTGCGGTTCGAGTCGGGCGGGCTTTCGAACGGCGCCGTACGGGCCGTCGGCGACAGCGACCTGCCGGTCCTCGAAAGCCTCGAACTGTGGCTGGGCGTCGCCGATTACGGCGGCCGCACCACGGTCGAGGACCTGGCCGGGATCCTGAGCGGTGAACGGCTGCCGTCGCTGCACCACCTGGGCCTGGAGGACAGTGAGATCCAGGACGACATCGCGGCGGCGATTGCGTCCGCCCCGATCGTCGCGCGGCTGGAGTCGCTCAGCCTGGCGATGGGGGCCCTCACCGATCAGGGCGCCGAGGCGCTGCTGTCGGGCCAGCCGCTCACCCACCTCAAGCGGCTCGACCTGCACCACCACTTCCTCACCGATCCGATGATGGAACGGTTCCGCACCGCCCTCCCCGGCGTCGAGGTCGAGCTCGGGGACCAGCGGCGACCCGAGGACGACAGGGTCTACGTGGCGGTCGCGGAGTAACGGCGCCGGAGCCGCCGTTCGGCGGCGGTATGTCGGGCCCGGCTGGTAGGAACGGGTCCTGATGATCGCGTGAAAGGGACCCGTGCTGTGATCCATAGTCATCTGGGCGAGTTCGACGGGCTCCCGGTGACCCCGTTCGACATGGAGACCGACCCGGACACGACCGCCTTGCCCCCGGCCGGGTTGTCCGCCTGGAGGGTCAGCCTGACCAGCGGATGGCGCGAGGAGAGGATCACTCCCGCGGTCCTCGACCGGTTCGCCGCGGCCGTCGACACCACCCTGGTGACCCACCTGATCATGGGGCACTGGGGCATCCGCGCCCCCGGCGACCCCACCCCCGTCGAGGTGCTGACCGGTGCCGCCGAACGCTTCCCCGACCTGCGCGCCCTCTTCCTCGGTGACATCGTCCTGGAGGAACGGGAGATCTCCTGGATCGAGCAGTGCGACATCACCCCGGTGTTCGCGGCCTTCCCTGGGCTGGAACGGCTGGAGGTGCGCGGCGGCGAGGATCTGGAGCTGAAGCCCGTGCGCGCCGAGCGGCTGAAGACGCTGCGGTTCGAGTCCGGCGGGCTTCCCGGCGAGGTCGTGCGCGGCGTGGCGGCCTGCGAGTTCCCGGCCCTGGAACATCTCGATCTGTGGCTCGGGCACTCCAACTACGGCGGTGACGCCACCGTCGGCGACCTCGCCCCGATCCTGAGCGGCGAACGGCTGCCGTCGCTGCGCCACCTGGGGCTCGAGGACAGCGAGATCCAGGACGACATCGCCGCGGCGGTCGCGGCCGCCCCGATCGTCGCCCGGCTGGAGTCGCTCAGCCTCGGCATGGGGGCGCTGTCGGACCAGGGCGTGGAGGCGCTGCTGTCGGGGCAGCCGCTCACCCATCTCGCCTCCCTCGACCTGCGGCACCACTACATGACCGGCGGGATGGCCGACCGCGTCCGGGCGGCGCTGCCCAGCGTGGCCCTCGACCTCAGCGACGCCCAGGACCCTGACGACGAATGGCGCTATGTCGCCGTTGCGGAATAGGAACGGAAGAATCCGATGTCTCTCGACGGTCATCTGACCGAGTTCGCCGGCCTCCCGGTGCAGGACTTCACCCCCGACACCGAGCCGGACGCGCCGCTGCCGCCCGCGGGAGAGGTGGCATGGGCCGTCCGCAGCGACTGGGGCGACGGCGGGTTCGCGCAGCTCTTCGACCGCTTCGTGGCCGCCGTCGACACCACTCGAGTGACCGCGCTGGTGATCGGCTTCTGGGGATGGGACGACGCCGACGGCTTCGGCGCCAGGACCCTGGTCGCCGCCGCCGACCGGTTCCCGAACCTGCGGGCGGTGTTCGTCGGGGACATCCTCGACGAGGAGTACCACATCTCCTGGATCCAGCAGGGCGACATCAGCCCGCTGGTCGAGGCGTTCCCCGCCCTCGAACGGCTGGAGGTGCGGGGTGGCGAGGGCCTCGAACTGAGCCCGTTCCGCCACGACAACCTGAAGGCGCTGCGGTTCGAGACCGGCGGTCTGCCCGCGGAGGTCGTGCGGGGCGTGGCGGCCAGCGATCTGCCCGCCCTCGAAGAGCTGGACCTCTGGTTCGGCGTGCGGCAGTACGGCGGCGACTCCACCGTCGACGACCTGGCCCCGATCCTCGAAGGCGTCCGGCTGCCCGCGCTCCGGCATCTCGGGCTGCAGAACGCCGATTTCCAGGACGACATCGCGGCGGCGGTCGCGTCCGCGCCGATCGTGGCGAGGCTGGAGACGCTGGCCCTGGGCATGGGCATGCTGTCCGACCAGGGCGCTGAGGCGCTGCTGCTGGGCCAGCCCCTCACCCACCTGAAACGGCTCGACCTCTGCTTCCACCACCTGTCGGAGCCGCTGATGGAGCGCCTGCGCACCGCGCTCGCCGGCGTCGAGGTCGACCTGGGCAAGCCACAGGGTGCGCAGGTCGAGGAATGGGACGAGTGGGACGGCCCCATGTACGTCCAGGTCTCGGAGTGACGATGACCGCGTTCACCGTCATCGGGACCCCGGGCGACCGGCGCACCGCGTTCTTCTCGGACGCCTGCCGCGCCGCCGCGCTGCCCGAGCCGCGCGTGGTCTCCTGGCCGGACGTGCTGGGCGGCGGCCTGGAACTCGATGGCACCGACGGGCCGGGACCGGTGCGGATCGACTCGCCGGGCGAGGACACCGAGGTCGACGCCCTGCTGCGCGGCCCCGGCGACCCGGCCCGCGTGGGCGGCGGCGCCCGCTGGTACCGGACGTTCACCCGCGGGCTGTCGCGCATCGCGGCGGAGGCGGAGCGGGCCGGGGCGCGGCTGCTCAACGACATCGACGACATCGCCGTCATGTGCGACAAGAGACGCTGCCACGCCCGCCTGCTCGCCGCCGGGGTCCCGGTGCCGGACGTCCTGCCCGCCGTCCGCGACTACGCCGAACTGCGCGCGCGGATGGACGAGTCGGGCATGCGCCGCGTGTTCGTCAAACCGGCGCACGGCTCGTCCGCGTCCGGCGTGATCGCGTTGCAGACCGCGCCCCGCGGACGGATCAAGGCCGTCACCTCGGCGGCCCGGCGAGGTGACGGCTACGTCAACTCGCTCCGCGTCCGGTCCTACGACACCGAGTCCGAGGTCGCGCATCTCGTCGACACCCTGGCCCCGGACGGGCTGCACGTCGAGCGGTGGCTGCCCAAGGCCACGCTGGACGGCCGCGTGTTCGACCTGCGCGTGGTCGTCATCGCGGGGGAGGCGACGCACGCGGTGGTGCGCACGAGCCGTTCGCCCATGACCAACCTCCACCTGGGCGGGGCGCGCGGCGACCTGGACGCGGTGCGGCGCGCGCTCGGCGACGACGGCTGGCGCCGCGCCCTCGACGTGTGCGCGCGGGCCGCCGCCTGCTTCCCGGGCAGCCTCATGGTCGGCGTCGACCTGCTGGTCGGGCTCGGCCGGCGGCAGGTCGCGGTCGGCGAGGTCAACGCGTTCGGCGACCTGCTCCCCGGGATCACCGGCCTGCCGGGCGGCGTCGCCGAGGGGCTCGACACCTACACTGCCCAGGTCAGAGCCGCCCTATCGGGAAATGTCCCAGCATGCACGACATGAACGGGATCATCGGCAGCCATGACCTGCTGCTGGTGACCCTCGACACGCTGCGCTACGACGTGGCCGCCGAACTCGCCGCCGCCGGCGCGACCCCCACCCTCGCCGGGCTGCTCCCCGGCGGCCGCTGGGAACGCCGGCACACCCCCGGCAGCTTCACCTACGCCGCGCACGCCGCGATCCTGGCCGGCTTCCTCCCCACCCCCGCCGCGCCCGGCCCGCACCCCCGGCCGTTCGCCGGAAGCTTCCCCGGCAGCGCGACCACCGGCCCCGGCACCTGGACGTTCGACGCCGCCGACCTGCCCGCCGGCCTCGCCCAGGCCGGCTACCACACGGTCTGCGTCGGCGGCGTCGGCTTCTTCAACAAGCTCACCCCGCTCGGCTCGGCCCTGCCCGCCCTCTTCGCCGAAAGCCACTGGGAGCCGCGCTTCGGCGTCACCGACCCGGACTCGATCGTCCACCAGATCGACCGGGTCGCCGGGGTGACCCGGCGCCTCCCCGCCGACCGCAGGCTCTTCCTCCTCCTCAACGTCGCCGCCCTGCACCAGCCCAACTGGTTCTACCTGGACGGCGCCACCCGCGAGCACGGCGACTCGCGCGACAGCCACGCCGCCGCCCTCCGCCACGTCGACCGGCACCTGGACCGCCTCTTCGCCCTCATGCGCCGCCCCTGCTTCGTGATCGTCTGCTCCGACCACGGGACCGCGTACGGCGAGGACGGCCACACCGGTCACCGCATCGGCCACGAGGTCGTCTGGACCGTTCCGTACGGGGAGTTCGTGCTGTCATGACCGGGCCCTACCAGGGATACGTCTACGCCTACCCGCACAAGACGGCCTACCGGCCACTCGACCCCCGCCCCTCGCTCCGGGACGTGTGGGCTCACGAAGACCGCAGCGCCCTCTTCCTCTACCTGCACATCCCCTTCTGCGAGATGCGATGCGGGTTCTGCAACCTCTTCACCCGAACCGGCGCACCCGAGGAACTGACCGGCGCCTACCTCGACGCCTTGGACCGCCAGGCGACCGCCGTCCTGACCGCCCTAGCCGACCCCGACCCCAACACCTTCGCGACGGCCGCGTTCGGCGGCGGCACCCCCACCTACCTGACCGCCGCTGAGCTGGAACGTCTCTGCGACATCGCGGGTCGCTTCGCCGATCTGGGATCGATCCCGCTCGGCGTGGAGACCTCCCCGGCCACCGCCACCACCGACCGGCTGACCGTCCTCGCAGAACGCGGCACCACCCGCGTCTCCATCGGCGTGCAGAGCTTCCTGGACGAGGAGGTCCGCGCCGCCGTCCGCCCCCAGAAACGCGCCGAGGTCGAGGCCGCGCTGGACCGCATCCGCGCCGCGGGCTTCCCTGCCCTCAACATCGACCTCATCTACGGCATCGACGGCCAGACCCCTGTGACCTGGCTGCACTCCCTCAACGCCGCCCTGGCCTGGGAGCCCGAGGAGCTGTACCTCTACCCGCTGTACGTCCGTCCCCTGACCGGCCTGGGCCGGCAGGGGCGGGACTGGGACGACCAACGCATGGAGCTGTACCGGATCGGCCGCGACCATCTGCTGGCCCACGGCTACGAGCAGGTGTCTATGCGCATGTTCCGCCGCCCCGACTCCGCCGCGCCGGGCCAGGGGCTCCCCGGGACCGAGTACCGCTGCCAGACCGACGGGATGATCGGACTCGGCTGCGGGGCCCGCTCGTACACCGCCGACCTGCACTATTCGTTCGACTACGCAGTCGGCGCGACCCCGGTGCGCGCGATCATCGACGACTTCGTGCGGGAGACCGACTTCACCACCGCGCGGGTCGGATTCACGCTGGACGAGGGCGAGCGGCGGCGGCGCCACCTCATCCAGTCGCTGCTCCAGGCGCCGGGGCTCGACCGCGCCGCCTACCGTGAACGCTTCGGAACCGAGGCGGCGGACGACTTCGACCTGGAGCCGTTCGCCGCGCGAGGCTGGCTGGAGGACGACCCGGCCGCCATCAGGCTCACCCCGGAAGGGCTCGCTCACTCGGACGCCATCGGACCGGCGCTGTTCTCGCCCCGCGTCCGGACGCTCATGGACTCCTACGAGGCACGCTGATGAAGCGAGATCATCTAACGGTGCTCTACCGGGGGCCTCTCGCGAGCTGCGATTACGACTGCCCCTACTGCCCGTTCGCCAAGCGGCGGGACACCCCGGAGCAGCTCCGGGCCGACCGGGCCGCTCTGGAACGCTTCGTGAACTGGGCCCGTGACCAGCACGACCCGATATCGGTGCTGTTCACCCCGTGGGGCGAGGGCCTGGTGCGGTCCTGGTACAGGCGCGCCCTGGTCGAGCTGAGCCATCTCCCGCACGTCCAGCGCGTCGCCATCCAGACGAACCTGAGCCACCGCGTCGAGTGGACGTCGGAGGCGGATCTCTCCCGGCTGGCATTGTGGAGCACCTACCATCCCGGCCAGGTCCCTTACGAGCGGTTCCTCGGCAGGACCCGCGACCTCGCGGACCGCGGAGTGCGGTTCAGCGTCGGCGTCGTGGGGCAGCCGGAGCACCTCGACGCCGCGCGCCGCCTCCGCGCGGACCTGCCGGGTGACGTGTATCTCTGGGTGAACGCGGCCGAAGGTCTCACCTACACCGATGAGGAGGCCGCCGAATGGGCCGAACTGGATCCCCTTTTCGGCATCAGCCGGGACCCGCATGCCAGCGAGGGCCTGCCGTGCCGGACCGGTGACACGGTCATCTCGGTGGACGGCGAGGGGACGGTACGGCGCTGCCATTTCGTCCCGGCCGTGCTGGGCAACATCTATGACGGCTCATTCCGCTCGGCGCTGCGTCCCCGCCCATGCCCTTCGAAGATCTGCGACTGCCATATCGGCTACGTCCACCTGGAGCCCCTGGGCCTCTACGACGTCTTCGCCGGCGGCATCCTGGAACGCATCCCTCGACTGGACGCCTGAGGCGGGTTCGCGTTGGCGGATGTCCCCTGATGACTAGGGAAGTGATCATCAAGGGACATCCGCCGTGGCGGGCCGGGGCCGCGGCACCTTTCCGGGCCGCCCCGGCCGGTCTGAAGGGGAGGGTCAGGTCTCCCTTTCCGGACGGTAGTCGCGGGCGCTGAGGCCGAACGTCCAGGCGACGCCCTCGCGGGCGCTGCGCGTGCCCGGCGGGACCCGCAGGAAGTAGGTGCGGTACGACCCGTCGGGCTCCGGGGTGGAGTTGACCACCTCCACCATGACGATGGGCTCGTCGTCGGGAAGGTCGATCCGCCACAGCACCCCGGACTTGCCCTGCTGGACCGGCTTGGCGCCGGTCTCGGCCAGGTAGCGGTCGTAGCCGTAGATCTCGAGCATGACCCGCCGCTGCTCGGCGTTGGTCTCGGCCCTGATGCGCTCCGGCGTCAGGTCGGTGAGCGACTCGATGAAGCCGGCCGGCAGCGGCATGCCGCGCCAGGCGTGCAGCGCGAACCCGTCGCCGTAGGCCAGGGCGGGTCCGTCGCCGCGGTGCAGCCGGCCCTGCTCGTCCCGGTGCAGCTCGACCGGCCGCGCGGAGATGATCGCGATGCGCTCGTACGGCCACCACCAGCCGGCGACCTTGGCGATCTCCGCCATCCCGGCCAGCGCGGCGCCGGGATGCCCGGCCTGATCGAGGTGGCCGAGGGAGTCGACCAGGGCGAGCCAGGCGGCGTCGTGGCGGCCGAGGACGGCGTCGAGGGTGGCGCCGCGCAGCAGGGCGGCGGCCTCGCCGTCGTCGCCGGCCAGCTCGCCGATGGCGCGCCGGATCCGTCCCACCAGGTCGCCCACCGGCTCCCAGAGCCGGCCGCCGGTCTCCTCCCAGGCGCGTGCCCACTGCTCCGGCCCCAGTTCGGAGCAAGCGGCGCCGCGTGCCTTCTCCCACGGATGGGTGCGGACGTCCTCGCGGACGCTCGCGCCCGCGTCCGCCACGTCGATCAGGGCCGCGACCGGCTCGATGTACTCGGACAGCCCGGCCTTTTCGAGCCGGTCCCGGTGCCCGGCGATCAGCGCGGCGGCGATCGCCCCGTACGCCGGGGAGGGCACCCGGACGATGCGCTCGGGCGGTGTGCGGCCGGCCGCGGTGTAGGTGGTGCGGACGGCGGCTTCGGCGCGTTCGTGCTCGTCGGCGCGGGTCGGCCCAGAAGCGAACGCGACGGCCTGCCAGGCGAGGACGACGTCGCCGCGGGTCCGCGCCGGGGGCTCCGGAGGCTCGGTGGCGGTGGGGGGCGTGGTCTGCGTCTGCACGGGGGGGCTCCGGGGGGTCAGTCGGCGACGAAGCGGGAGGAGCGGACGGCACCCGGCACGTACTCGCGCTGGCGGATGACGCGGAACCATCCCTTGGGCAGCGAGATCTCGGCGTGCTCCTCGTGCACCAGCCGCCCGCCGGAGTGCAGGTGCAGATGGTCGGGCACCAGCGGGTCGGAGTCGCGCAGCAGCTCGCCCGGCGCGGCGATCGCGTGCGCGTGGCCGGTGGCCTCGCCCAGTGCGAGCACCATGCGGCCGCGCTCGTCGCGCGGAGCGGGCGGAAGGTCCCGGACGGTCTGCGGGACCTCGTCCTCCCGGAGGGGCAGGATGAGGATGTCTCCCTGTCGGTACATGCGCCGCAACGTAACGGGGGCCACTGACATTTCCGCCCGCGCGGCCCGTCCACCTGCCCTGGAAGATCCGGCGCACGGGGCTTTGACCAGCCGATTCATCCGCCGCCGAGAGGCCGGAAAATCCTCGCCGGGACGCTCAGTAACCGCGGGTGCGGCGGGCCGCGGGCCGCGCCCACCGGCCGGACGCGCTGAGGCCGACCCGCTGGAAGGCGCGGACGAGTTCGCCGCCGAGGTTGACACCGGCGGCGAGGGCCAGCGCCACCGACAGCGCCCCGATGAGGCTGAGCACGCCCACCTGCGGGTTGCCGGTGTTGAGCTCGACCATCCCCCGGTAGAGCAGCGTCCCGGGGAGCAGGGGCGCGATGGCCGGGACGATGTACGGGAGCATTGGCGCGTTCCGACGGCGCGCCAGCATGCTCGCCAGTACGCCGATGGTGATGGCGGAGATGGCCGAGGCCAGGACGGGCGTCACGTTCCAATTCAGCAGCAGCGTGTACATGATCCAGATCAGTGCGCCGCCGGCGGCCGCCGCGACCAGGACGTTCTTGGGCACGACCAGGGACACGGCGAAGGCCAGCGACACCGCCGCCGCGGCCAGGACGGGGACGGGCTCGAACAGCGCGGGGGCGCTGGGCAGGTGGGGGACGACTTTCACGTCCAGCTTCACCGCGATGTACACGACGACGCCCAGTCCGGCGACGATCGCCGCGATGATGAAGAAGACCTCCAGCACGCGCGCGCCCGCGCTCACCAGGTCGCCGGTGATGCCGTCCTGGATGCTCGCCACCAGGGGGCGGCCGGGGAGCAGCGCGAGGATCGAGCCGGTCACCAGGGTGGACCCCTGGGCCGGGTTCCCCATGGCGACCACCAGGACGGCGGCGGTCGCGCCGAACGAGGAGGCGACCAGCAGCTGGAAGAACTCCGCGATGCCCCGGCGGGCCAGCGCCGCGGCGGCGCGGTCGCCCAGCATCGTGGCCACGAAGGCGGTGATGGCGACCAGCGGCCCGCCGCCCACCAGCAGGCTGGCCGAGGCGGAGATCAGCCCGAACGACACCACCAGCAGCCACGGCGGGTAGGGGCCGCGGCCGCGCTTGATCTCCGCCAGCCGGGTGTGCGCGTCCTCCAGCTCCAGCATCCCGATCGAGGCGTCCTGGACGAGCTCGTGAAGCTTGGTGAGCCGCCAGTAGGCGGGGGTGCGGCGCCGGATCGCCCGCGTGCCGGTGACCGGGAGCGCGCAGCCCCCCGGATGCGCCGACACCAGCAGGCTGGTGAAGGTGACCTGGACCTCGCAGCGCGGCAGTTCGTAGGCGACCCCGAGCCCGAGCATCGCCTCGTTCACCCGTTCGGTGGACTCGCCGCTGGCCAGGAGCAGCTCGCCGACGCGCAGGACGAGGTCGATCGCGCGCGCGTTGACGACCTCGCTGGGTTCGTCCTCAGGCGGTTCGGGCGGTGATCCGTCCATCAAGACCTGCCAGGTCCGCCGCAAGCGCTCAGTCGCCCGCCCCATGCCCGGTACCACGCCTCCTGTCCGCACTCATGCCGATACGACCGGTAGGCTACCCAAGCTGCGATCATGCTTAATCCCTGGGAGGCCAGGGAGTTATCCCCAGAATCGGATTCGGGTGCATGCGGTCGGAGGCGGCTGGTAGCAAGGACGGATGAGCCTTCCGGAGATGCCGCCCGAGCCGTCCGCGCCCGCCCCCGGGGACGGGGCCCTCCGCGACGAGGCCGAGCGCTGCCTGCGCGCCCTGGCCGGCGAACGGGCCCGGCTGCGCGAGGACCAGTGGACCGCGATCCACGCGCTGGTCGTCGACCGGCGCCGGGCCCTGGTCGTGCAGCGCACCGGCTGGGGCAAGTCCGCCGTCTACTTCGTGGCGACCCGGCTGCTGCGCGAGCGCGGCGCCGGCCCGACGGTGATCGTCTCGCCGCTGCTGGCGCTGATGCGCAACCAGATCGAGGCCGCCGAGCGGGCCGGCATCCGCGCCCGCACGATCAACTCCGCCAACACCGACGACTGGGAGCCGATCTTCGCCGAGGTCGAGGCGGGCGCGGTGGACGTGCTGCTGGTCAGCCCCGAGCGTCTCAACAACCCCGACTTCCGCGACCTGGTGCTGCCCAAGCTCGCCGCCGGGGCGGGCCTGGTCGTGGTCGACGAGGCGCACTGCATCTCCGACTGGGGCCACGACTTCCGTCCGGACTACCGGCGCCTGCGCACCCTCCTCGCCGACCTGCCCCCGGGCATCCCCGTGCTGGCCACCACCGCGACCGCCAACGCCCGCGTCACCCAGGACGTCGCCGAGCAGCTGGCCGCCGCCGACACCCTGGTGCTGCGCGGCGCGCTCGAACGCGACTCGCTGCGCCTGGCGGTCGTCCGGCTGCCCGAGGCCGAGCGCCGCATCGCCTGGCTCGGCGAGCACCTCGACCGGCTCCCCGGCTCGGGCATCGTCTACACCCTCACCGTGGCCGCCGCCCACGAGATCGCCGGCTACCTGCGCGAACGCGGCTACGAGGTGGCCGCCTACTCCGGCCAGACCGAGCCCGCCGAGCGCCTCCAGGCCGAGCGCGACCTGCACGGCAACAAGCTGAAGGCCCTGGTCGCCACCAGCGCGCTCGGCATGGGCTTCGACAAGCCCGACCTCGGCTTCATCGTCCATGTGGGCGCGCCGCAGTCGCCGGTGGCCTACTACCAGCAGATCGGCCGCGCCGGCCGCGGCGTCGACCGCGCCGAGGTGATCCTCCTGCCAGGCGTGGAAGACCGCGACATCTGGGCCTATTTCGCGAGCCTGGCCTTCCCGCCCGAGCCCGTCGTCAGAGCGACCCTCGACATCCTCGACGAGGCCGGCCGCCCCCTCTCCACCAGCGCTCTGGAGCCCCGCGTCGACCTCGGCCGGGCGCGGCTGGAGATGATGCTCAAGGTCCTGGACGTCGACGGCGCGGTGCGGCGGGTCAAGGGCGGCTGGACGGCCACCGGCCAGAGCTGGGCCTACGACCGCGAACGCTACGAGCGGGTGGCCGCCGAGCGCGCCCGCGAGCAGCGCGCCATGCTCGACTATCTCGCCACCGAGGGCTGCCGCGAGGAGTTCCTGCGGCGCCAGCTCGACGATCCCGAGGCCCGTCCCTGCGGACGCTGCGACAACTGCACCGGCCGGCACTGGCCCGCCGAGGTGTCGCAGGCGGGCGCCGCCCAGGCCCGCGATCGCCTGCGCCGTCCCGGCGTGGAGGTCGCGCCGCGCCGCATGTGGCCCACCGGGGTCAAGGACGACCTCGGCGTCTCAGGCCGCATCCCGCCCGACCACCTGGCCGAGCCGGGCAGAGTCCTGGGCCGTCTCACCGACATCGGCTGGGGCAACCGGCTCCGCGAGCTGTTCGCGGGCCCCGACACCGACATCACCCAGGAGATGTTCGACGCCGTAGTGAAGGTCCTGTCCGCCTGGGACTGGGCCGAACGCCCGTCCGGCGTGGTGACCGTCGCCTCCCGCTCCCGTCCCCGCCTGGTCGAGGGGTTCGGCCGCCGGATCGCCCAGATCGGCCGCCTTCCCTACCTCGGCGGCCTCGTCCCACTGGGCGAGCCCGTCCCGCGCCGCCACAACAGCGCCCAGCGCCTCCGCTCCGTCTGGCACGGCCTGACGCTCCCCGACGACGTCGCCACGGCCACCCGAGAGGCGGCCGGCCCCATCCTCCTGGTCGACGACCACATCGACACCGGCTGGACCATGACCGTGGCCACCCGCCTACTCCGACAGGCAGGAGCCCCCACCGTCCTCCCACTGGCCCTGGCCACAACCTCATGACCACCCGACCCCGGCACGCCATGCCGGCTTCCAAGCCGAGCAGCGGCCAGCAAGCCTCCTGCTCCCGTCCAGCAGCGGGCTCGTCGTCCCACCCCCTGCGCGCGACCGCCCCACGTGGGCCGCGCGCAAGGGGAGGAGGTTCGTTGTCGCGCCTGCGGGCGGCCTCGCGCAACGGGACGAGAGTGTTCTAGAGAACAGCAAAGCCCGTCCAGCTGTTTGGAAGAGCATCTCCAGATAAGTTCGGCGGTAAATGTCATCATTTCCCGCTGGAATGGCCCTGCGGCCATTTCGCGGGGCCGTCGCCCGCCGATCGGGCGGGGTAGTACCGTCCGTGTCCGTGTCGTCCTCTGTGCAACGCCCGCTCCTCGACGAGCTCCTCGACTGCCCGCCGGGGCTGCTCGACACCACCTTCGACCAGCTGAGAACGCTGCTGGTGGTGTACGAGACCGGCTCGGCGCTGCGCGCGGCCCGGGCCCTGGGGCGCGAGCAGTCCAGCGTCCAGAAGCAGCTCGACACGCTGAACCGCAACTGCCAGGCGCTGTGCGGCGAGGTGCTCACGCTGCGGCAGGGGCGCGGCAAGGACTTCCTGTTCACGCCGACCGGGGAGGGTGCGGCGGGGCTGGCGCGGCAGACGCTCCGGGAGTGGCTGGACGCCGTGCACTGGAGCCGCCGCAGGCTCGGCCGGATGATCACCGTGGGGACGACCGAGTTCACCCTGCCCATCGTTTCGCGTGCCTGGGACCTGGTGGCCGAGGAGCTGCGGCAGCGGGAGGTGGAGTTCAAGGTCGTGCACGTGCGGACCAAGGATCTGTGGGCGCGGCTGGAGTCCAGGGAGATGGACCTGATCTGCGGCACGATCGTCAGCACGCCCGACGGCGACGACAGGCTGCGCGACTACGACCTGGTGGAGTACGCGCGCGGCCGGGCGACGCTGCTCACCAACCTGGACGAGTCCGAGCTGCCCGGCACCGCCGCGCGCACCAGCGCGCTGGCCGGGCTGCCCCTGGTGGTGCCGCCCGCCGGGCTGATCGCCGACTTCCTGGCCTGCTGGTACGGCCCCGGCTTCCGGGACCGGCTGAACGTGGTGGCCGACATCGACGACGTGCACTACGGGTTCTCGCTGCTGCGCTCGGGCTTCGTCCGCGGCTGCATGATCGTCACGGCGTCGATCGGGCGCCGCATGGCCGAGCGGATCGAGCCGGGGGAGCGCCCGCTGCGCACCCTGGACCTGCACGACGACCTCGAACCCAAGGCCGAACTGATGACCGGCGCGTTCGTGCGCAAGGCCGATCTCGGGCGCTACGACCCGAGCCATCCGCTGAACCGGCTATGGGCCGCCGTACGCGAGGACGCCCGTGCCCACACGGCAGAGCCCGCCGGCGGTCCGTGACCTAGGGCCTGTCTCGACGTGGCCTCAGGTGCCGCGCGAGCGCGCTACCTGGCCGGTGAGGCGAGCCGGAGGCGAGCTGCACCGGCCAGATCGCGAAGCGATGTCGCGCTCGCACCAAGCCCGGTCAGGGTGCGAGCCGCCAGGCGAGCCCCTGGGCCGGGATTGAATTAACACAGCCTCAGTTCTTGATCTGGTTGTCGACCACGTCGAGGGTCGGGCGGGCGCCCAGGTGCTGCATGGCGCGGGCGGCCAGGTGGGTGCCGGCGGTGAGCGCGTCGGCGGGCGGCTTGCCGTCCAGCCAGACCGGGATGAACCCGGCCACGAACGCGTCCCCGGCGCCCGTCCCGTCGACGATCTTCTCGACGGGTTCGGCGGCGACCGTGACCGCTTCGGGGCGGCCGTTGGTGTACCAGAGGGCGCCCTCGCCCCCGTTCATGATGACCACCTGCGGGTACCAGGCGGTGAGCACCTTGGCGGCCTGGTCGGGGGTGTCCCGGCCGGTCAGCACCTCGGCCTCCTTGGCGTTGACCACCAGCAGCCGGGCGCCCTGCGTCCACTCGAGGAAGGGCTCGGCGCCCATCCGCTTGAGCGGCGAGGACGAGCCGCCGTCCACCGAGATGGACATCTGGGCCTTGCGGGCCAGCTCCAGGGTGTGGATGGCGGCCTTCCGGGACCCCTCGTTGATCAGGGAGTACCCGGACAGGTGCAGGTGGGTTCCCTGGTTGAAAAGGTCTCTGCAGCGTTCGATGTCCTCCGGGAGGAGCGCCGCGTTGGCCCCGGGGTCGGACAGCATGGTCCGGTCACCCTTGTGGGTGACCAGCACCACACAGGTCCCGGTGGGGCGCTCCTGGTCCATGACCAGGCGGGCGTCCACGCCGTACCCCATGAGCTCCATGTCCCGGTTCCGGCCCGCGATGTCGGAGCCGCGACGGCCGACGAAGGCCGCCTCGACCCCTTCCAGGGCCAGCCACGAGGCCACGTTGGCGCCCGAGCCGCCTCCGTGCGTCGTCACGGCGGCGGGCGTGTCGCTGCCCTTGGCCAGGGGGAATGCGGCACGAGCCACGGTGTCAGTCATCAAATCGCCGACCACGACCACGCGCGTCATGGAGTCATCACCTCGATCAACACGGCCCGCGCGAGCGGCATTCTGGGCGTGTGGACGACCGTAACAGCTCTTGACCCCCGAATAGGTCTCGAACGCGCAGCGAAACCGGGGAACCCGGCGTTTTTCCCTGCGCGTTAACCCGGGGCGGCGCCGCGCCGACCGTCGGGGAGATCCTATTTCAGTGCCCGGACCAGCGGGAACCGCTCCCGGAGGGCGGCGTGTCATACGCTCGGGGACGTGTATCCCGATCATTGGGAGGCCGACGTCGTCCTCACCGACGGCGGGACCGCGCATCTGCGTCCCATCCGGAGCGAGGACGCCGAGCTGCTGCGGGCCTTCTACGCACGGCTGTCGCCCGAGTCGATCTACTACCGGTTCTTCTCGCCGCGGCCGACGCTGTCCGACCGCGAGATCGAGCACTTCGTCAACGTCGACCACGATCGGCGGGTGGCGCTGATCGCGACGATCGGCGGGGCGATGGTGGCGGTGGTGCGCTACGACCGGTCGGCCGACCGTCCCGGCACCGCCGAGGTCGCCTTCCTGGTCGAGGACGCCCACCAGGGGCGCGGGCTGGGGGCGGTGCTGCTGGAGCACATCGCGGCCGCGGCCCGGGAGCGGGGCGTGGACCGGTTCGTGGCGAGCGTGCTGCCCGACAACCGGCGGATGACCCGGGTGTTCCGGGAGGTCGGATACCGGGCGGAGCAGCGGTTCGAGGACGGCGTGATCGAGCTGCGCCTGGACCTGGAGCCGACCGAGACGTCGGTGGAGGTGATGGCGGCCCGCGAGCACCGCGCCGAGTCGCGGTCGATCCAGCGGCTGCTATTCCCCGGCTCGGTGGCGGTGGTCGGCGCGAGCCGGGCCGCGCACAGCGTGGGGCAGACCGTCCTGCGGCATCTGCTGCGCGGCGACTTCAGCGGTCCCGTCTACCCGGTGCACCCCACCGCCACGGCCGTCGCCGGTGTGCGGGCGTACGCCTCGGTCCTGGACATCCCCGACGACGTCGACCTGGCCGTGGTGTCGGTCCGGGCCGGGGCGGTGCACGAGGTGGTGGAGCAGTGCGCGAGCAAGGGCGTGCACGGCCTCATCGTGGTGTCGTCCGGTTTCGGGGAGACGGGCGCGGAGGGCAGGGCGCGCCAGCAGGAGTTGGTGCGGCTCGCGCGGGCGTACGGGATGCGCGTGGTGGGCCCCAACTGCCTGGGCATCGCCAACACCGACCCTGACGTGCGCCTGAACGCGACCCTGGCCCCCACCATGCCCGGTAGGGGGCCGGTGGGGTTCTTCTCGCAGTCGGGCGCCCTGGGCATCGCCATCTTGCAGCGCACGGCCGAACGCGGGCTGGGCCTGTCGTCGTTCGTCTCGGCTGGGAACCGGGCCGATGTGTCGGGCAACGACCTGATGCAGTACTGGGAGGAGGATCCGGCTACCAAGGCGGTCCTGCTCTATCTGGAATCGCTGGGCAATCCCCGCAAGTTCGCCCGGCTGGCGCGCCGGCTGAGCCGTCGCAAGCCGATCGTGGCGGTGAAGAGCGGCCGCAGCACCCAGGGCGTCCCGATCGGGCACGCCGCGAAGGCCCTGAGCCTGCCCGACCATGCGGTCAGCGCGCTGTTCGCGCAGGCCGGAGTGATCCGCGTCGAGGGCCTGTCGGAGCTGTTCGACGTGGCGCAGCTGCTGGCCTACCAGCCGCTGCCGGCCGGCGACCGGATCGCGATCATCGACAACTCCGACTCGCTGGGCCTGCTCGCCCAGGACGCCGCCGTGGCGCTCGGCCTGGACGTCGCCGCCCCCGTCAACCTCGGTCCCCGCGCGGGCGCCGACGAGTACGAGGCGGCGCTGGCGGAGGCCTTGGAGGACGAGGGCGCAGACGCGGTCGTGGCGCTGTTCACGCCGCCCACGATCGGGGGCTACGACGCCCGGGTGCCGGAGAAGCTCCTGCGGTTGGCCGCCGGGAGTTCCAAGCCGATCGTGGCGACGTACCTGGGCTCCGAGGGCATGCCGGAGGAGTTGCGGGTCGCCGGTCCCGACGGCATGGCGGCGGCGGGGTCGATCCCTTCGTATCCGGCGCCGGAGGTCGCGGTACGGGCCTTGGCCTACGTCGTCCGGTACGCGCAGTGGCGGCAACGCCCGCAGGGCAGCCTTCCCGAGCTTTCGGGCATGGATCGCAAGCGCGCGCGGGCGCTGGTGGGTGAATGGCTGGATTCGGGCGAAAGCGTGGTGGCAACGCCCCAGCAGGCCGCCGAGTTGCTGGCCTGTTACGGGATCCCGATCGCCGACAAGGGCGATGGCGTACCGACGCGCATCGTCACCATGGAGGACGCGTCGTTCGGCGCCGTGGTGTCGTTCGGCCTGGCCGACGAGACAGCGGCCCTTCTGGACGACCGGGCCTACCGCCTGGCGCCCTTGACGGACGTGGAGGCCGCGGAACTGGTGCGTGCCATACGTACCGCGCCACTCCTCCTTGGCCATCGCGGTGCCGAGCCCGTCGACGTGCCCGCGCTGGAAGATCTGCTCCTGCGCGTGTCCCGCCTGGGCGACGACCTGCCCGAGGTCGCCCGTTTGGAACTCGACCCGGTGGTGGTGGGCGTCTCGGGCATCGCGGTACGCGAGGTGACGCTGCGCCTTGAGCGCCCGTTGGGGCCTCGTCCGGAACTGGGCCCGCGCCGCCTCCCCTGAGAGATCAACCCGGGGGCTCGGGCGGGTGCGGCTCCGGCGTGGGCGGTACAGGATCGGGGGCCGGCCCGGGCGGTTCGGGTTCGGGCGGCGGCCCAGGAGGGACCGGTTCGGGTTCCGGGGTCGGCGGTACGGGATCGGGGGCCGGCCCGGGCGGGACGGGCTGCGGCGGTCTCGGCGGCGGCTGGGGCGTGGGTCCCGGCGGCGGTTCCGGAGGCGGCACCGGAGGTTGAGGGGGCGGCGCCGGATCGGGCGTGGGCGGGGGAATGGGGGGCGGCGACGGCAACGGATCACGAGCGGCCATGCCCATCCCCTACCCCGAGGGGGCCCAAATGACCGCGTTGATCGGACGGTTGATGGGACGGTATGTGCGCGGCCCACCCGGAACAGGGCAGGATGGGGCCATGAGGGAAACCCGAGCGACGGCTCACGGGCTGCGCACGGCCATCGAGCGCAGCGGTTACTATCCGGCCCTGGTCGCGGACGCGGTCGAGTCGGCGGTAGGCGACGAGCCGGTGGCCGCCTACGTCGTACATCATGAGGCGACGTTCGACCCCGCGATGGAGGTGCGGCGGCACGTCACGGTGCTGGTGCTGTCGGCCACCCGGCTGCTGGTCTGCCATACCGACGAGCACCCGCCCGGCGAGGGGATGGCGCAGCCGCACGCGTCCACCACGACGGAGGCCATCAAGCTCGACCGCGTCCAGTCGGTCGCGGTCACCCGGGTCGTGCCCGACCCGGCGTCCTACGTGCCGGGCGTGCCGCCCACGGAGGTGGTGCTGACCATCGGATGGGGCGCCATCGCCCACATCGACCTGGAGCCGGCGACGTGCGGCGACGAGAACTGCGAGGCCGACCACGGCTACACCGGCAGCGTCACCGCCGACGACCTGTCCTTGCGGGTGAGCGAGGCGGCCGACGGCCGGGACGCGGTCACCCAGGTGCTGGCCTTCGCCGAGGCGCTCTCGATCGAGACCGCCAGATGAGCCCTCCGCCGGTCCCACGCTACGGAGCGGGCGCGCTGGCCGACCTGCCCGCCTCGGTACTGGCGGCGCTGGGCGTGCCGGGCGCGGCCGACGTGCTGGGCCTGCCCGCGCTGCCGCGCGCCTGCGTGCTGGTCATCGACGGGCTGGGCCGGGAACTGCTGGACGCGCACCGCGAGCAGGCCCCGTTCCTGGCCTCGCTGGCGGGCGGCGCGCTCACCGCCGGGTTCCCGGCCACGACCGTCGCCAGCCTGGGGTCGCTGGCCACCGGCCTGCCGCCGGGCGGGCACGGGCTCCTGGGCGTCCAGGTGGCCATTCCGGGCACCGGGCGGCTGCTGAACTGCCTGCGCTGGCAGGACGACACCGTCGATCCGGAGACGTTCCAGCCGGCGCCCACCGCCTACGAGCGGGCGGCGGCCGACGGGGTGGCCGTCTCGTACGTGGCGTCGCGCATGTACCGGGGGAGCGGCCTGAGCCGTGCCACGGCCCGCGGGGCGTCCTACGTGGCGGCGGACGGGCCGGGCCAGCTGGTGGGCCGTGCCGAGTACGCGCTGCGGCAGGGCGACCGGGCCTTCGTGACCGTCTACCACGCCGATCTCGACTCCACCGGCCACCAGTTCGGTGTCGGGTCGCCGGACTGGCGGCACCAGTTGCGGTTCGTCGACCTCCTGGCGGAGAAGATCGCCGGTGTGCTGCCCCCGGGCGCGGCCCTGTACGTCACCGCCGACCACGGCATGGTCGACCCCACCGAGCGGGTGGACGTGGACACCACACCCGCCCTCCGGGAGGGCGTCGCCCTGCTCGGCGGGGACGCCCGGGCCCGCTACGTCTACAGCGAGCCCGGCGCGCACGGCGACGTACTGGCCGCCTGGGAGGAGGCGCTGGGCGCCAAGGCGTGGGTGTGCTCGCGGGACGAGGCGGTGGCGGCCGGGTGGTTCGGCCCGGTCGAGCCCGCCCTCCTGGACCGGATCGGCGACGTGATCGCGGTGCCCCACGCCGACCTCGCCATCGTGGCGTCCGAGCGCGAGCCGTGGCTGGAGAGGATGGTGGGGATGCACGGCTCGCTCGTCCCGGCGGAACAGATGGTGCCGCTGCTGACGCACACCCACGCCTGACGCGCGGCTCAGGTGAGGCGCTCTTCGAGGCGTTCCAGGCGCTGGACGAGCGGCCGCAGTTCTTCGCGGATGGCCGCCGCCAGCGCGGCAGGGGCGGATTCGGCGGCGGGCGGCGCGGGCTGTGCGACCTGTGCGCGCAGGTGGACGTAGCCCGCGAGGGCCGCGCTGACCGCGCGGCGGGCGAGCCGCTGCTCGGCCCCTAGGGAGCGCAGGATGTGCCCCGCCGTCCCGTCCGGCTCGGTGATCAGCCCGAGCAGCAGGTGCTCGCAGCCGACGTAGTTGTGGCCGAGCGCGGTCGCCTCGGTCACGGCCAGTTCCAGCGCGGCGGCGGCGTGCGCGCCGAACCGCAGCGCGGGGTCGTCCTGTACCGGTCCGCCGTCGCCGGTCGTGCGGACGATCTCGCTCCAGATCCGGTCGGGGTCGATCTCCAGGGCGCGGAGCACCTGGAGGGCCAGGTTGCCGCCTTCGGCCAGCAGCCCGCCGAGCAGGTGCTCGGTGCCGATCCCGGCCGCGCCGGCGGACCGGGCCTGCTCGTGCGCGAGCTTGATCGCCCCGCGGGCGCGCTGGGTGAAGTGGTCGAGTCCGGCCACGGTGGCGGCGATGTCGGAGCGGGTGGCGGCGGTCTCCCGGATGGCCGTCACGCGCCGTACGGCCTGCTCAAGGGCCCGCTGGCAGACGGCCGACACCGGCACGCCGGCCTCCTTGACCGCCTCGGCGAGCTCGTCCGGGACGTAGACGTTGATCTTCGGCACGTCGACTCCAGATGGGGTTATATGGGGGGTATGACCCCAAGGTAACCCCATCATTGGCGGAAGTCCAGCCGTCCGTCCGCTCGGCGTCGTAGGGTCGGGAGATGTGACGAACGCGATTCCGCCCCTCCCTTATCCGGGCAAGGCGGGCCAAACTGACGATGTGCAGCCTCTCATCGACGTTCCCGCGCTGGCCCGGCTGATCCGGCGGGACCCCCCGCCCGTCCTCCTTGACGTCCGATGGCACCTGTCCGGCCCGCCGGGGATCGACTCCTACCGGCGGGGACACCTTCCCGGGGCGGTCTTCGTCGACCTCGACCGCGACGTGGCGGGCCCGCCGGGCGAGGGCGGGCGCCACCCGCTGCCCGCGCCCGCCGACTTCGAGGCCGCCATGAGACGCGCCGGCGTGACCGGTGACCGGCTCGTGGTGGTGTACGACGACGCCGACTCCACCGCGGCGGCGCGCCTGTGGTGGACGCTGCGCCACTTCGGCCACGACCGCGTCCGCGTGCTGGACGGCGGCTTCCGCGCCTGGAACGAGGCAGGCCGCCCCGTGACCGAGGAGGAGCCCGCCGTCAAGCCGGGCGACTTCATCTCCCGTCCCGGCCGGCTCCCCGTGCTGGACGCCGGAGGCGCCGCGGCCCTCGCCGAGGCCGGCGCCCTCCTCGACGCCCGCGCGGCCGAACGCTTCCGCGGCGAGACCGAGCCCGTCGACCCGGTCGCCGGGCACATCCCCGGCGCCAGAAGCGCCCCGACCCTGGGCAACGTCGGCGTCGACGGCCGGTTCCTGCCGCCCGCCCTGCTCCGGGAGCGCTTCGCCGGGCTCGGCGCCACCGACGCCGTCGACGTCGGCGCCTACTGCGGCTCCGGAGTGACCGCCGCCCACGAGATCCTCGCCCTGACCCTCGCGGGCATCCCGGCCGCCCTCTACGTCGGCTCCTGGTCCGACTGGATCACCGACCCCGCCAACCCGGTGGCCACCGGCGACGCCTAGCCGGCGCCGTAGCAGTTGACGCCTGCCACGCCCAGGGGGCGGGGGACGGCGGCCACGGCGCCGGCAGGGCTCCGCCCGGCGGCCAGGGCGGCGTGGACGGCGGCCATGAACGGCGGGGCGTCCGCGTCGCGCACGGGGGTCACGCTGGCGATCACGGTGGCGGTGCCGAGCGCCAGGAGGACGCCGACCATGCCGATCACCGCGTCGTGGCCCCCGGCGCGGCCGAGGTCGCAGGCCGACAGCACGACCACGCGCGGCGGCACGTCCAGCTCCTCCAGGTCGCAGAGCATCAGGGGGCCGTCGGCCAGGCGCAGGCTGGAGAAGAGGACGTTGCCGTCGCGGAACTCGCCGTGCGCGGCGATGTGGGCGAGGTCGGCGCCGTCCAGCGCGTCCCGTACGGCCTCTGCTTCGGCGGACGCACCGGTGTAGGTGAGCGACTCCGGGTAGAGCTGCCGGAGCGTCCGCACCTCTTCGTCTGCATGGTCTAGGTCGGGGCCTGAGGCGAGTACGACGTGGCCTGTTCGGCGCTCGGTGCACGCCGCGCGCGCTTGCAACCACGCCGCCGCCGATGGGACGAGCGTGTACGGGCGGCCGCGCAGCGAGGGGAGCGTCGCCCAGGGGAGGCCGTGCAGCGGTCCTGTAGGGGCCAGGACGATCTCGGTGGCGCGGGATAGCTCCTCCTTGAGCGGCCCCAGGAGAAGGTCGTCCAGGCGCCGGGCGGCCTGGGCGAGGCCGTTGCGGCTCTGCCGGTCGCCGTCGCCGCGTTCGACGAGCCGCCGCAGAGCGAAACGCGCCAACCGGGACTCCCGGACCGCCTTCTCATACGCGCCGAGGCGGTGGCGCCGGAACCGGCCCTCGTGGACGGTCACGGCATGCAAGCCGTCCCCGACCTGGATCAGCTCCACCAGAGCGCGCTGCCCCAAGGCCGCGGTCAGCCGTCCGATGTCGGGCCGCCCGGCCGGGCCGCCGCCCGAGCGGCGGCGGATGCGGGCCTGGACCGAGGTCTCCAGCCGCGCCAGGCGGTCGGTGAGGGCGGTGTCGGGCGCCTGGTCGTGCGCCAGGGCGGCGGCGTGCCGGGCGCTGAGGGCGCGCAGCTCCGACAGCGCCGCGGCGCGGGCCGGGTCCCGCGGTGGACGCAGCGAGGCGGGACGGGCGAGGGCGCGGCGCCGTTCCTCGGCCGACAGCAGCTCGCGCGGCGACCGCGCCGCGTGCAGGGCCAGCCCCGCCAGCTCGGCGCCCAGCCCGGCGGCCCGGGCGCGCAGTTCGAGCGCCCCGAACACCTCGGCGTGCTCCTCGACGACCCGCAGCCCCGCCCGGATCGCGGCGCGGGCGCCATCGTGGTCGTGGCGTGCGGACCGGTCGAGCGCGGTGGCGTGCCAGGCGGCGGCGCGGAGCGCGGCGGGCCCGCGGTCGCGCGCCCGGGCGATCGGTTCCAGCAGGTGCCCGGCGGGGCGGCCGAGGGCGAGGGCGATGCGGGCGGCGATGACGCGGGCCTCCGCCGAGGTCTCCGCCCAGCCCTTGTCACGCAGCCGGTCGGCGGTCGCGACCGCCGAACGCAGGAAGACGGCCGAACGGTCGCCGGCGGCCCAGCGCGCGCGGAGGAGGAGGTGCTCGGCCAGCAGCATCCAGCCGGTGCGCTCGTGCTCGGCGAACGCGGCGCGGGCCCGTTCGGCGGTCTCGGCCGCCCGCTCCGGATCGCCGTCGGCCAGCTCGGCATGTCCCAGCAGCAGGAGCCCGTCGGCGATGTCGCACCTGTAGCCGTTCGCCGTCACGTTGGCGAGCGTGGCCTCCAGAAGCGGGCGGGCCTCTCCGGGCAGGCCCGCCCGGATGAGCGTCTCGGCGACGTCGAACCGGCACTGCGCGGCCCGTTCGGGAGTCAGGCCAGGCTCGGCGGACGCGAAGAGGCGGAGCGCCCGTGGAACGTCGCCGCGCCGGGACGCGACGAAGGCGAGGTTGCCCTGCGCCATCGCGGCGAGGTGGCACAGCCCCGCGGCCTCTCCCACGGCGACGGCTTCGCGCAGAGCCGTTTCGGCGGTGTCGAGTTCTCCCTGTAGGGCGCGGGCAAGGCCGAGGTTGGTGAGCAGTCCCGTCAGGGCCGCAGGGTCTTGTTGTCGGCGGAGGCGGGGGAGCGCTTGCGAGGTGACCGCGTCGGCCTCGGGTAGGCGTCCCACACGTGCCAGTGCACAGGCGATGTTGGCCGCCAGACGGTCCGCGTCGGCACCCTCAAGGACATCCTCCGCACGGGCCCCCTCGGCCAGGGCGCCTTGGAAATCCCCGCATGCGGTCAGAAGGCCGACGAGATTCATCCGTACCAGGGCCGCGTCATAGCCTTGTGCCCGTTCCAGGGCCTCCTTGAGCAGATCGATGCCTTCGTCCAGAAGGCCCAGCTCCTTGGCGGCCAGCCCCGCCGCCCGCAACGCGATGACGGCGGCCCTGCCGTCCTCCGTACGGGCCAGGAAGGAACGAGCGCGCGCATGGCATGAGGCCGGGTCGGACATGACGAGCCCCAGCAGAGTCTCCGCCTCTAGCTCGGGGCTGGTCACAGGCGGATCCAGCTGGTCACCACGGACCTTCCGTCCGGCAGCAGGAACACGATGCTGACCAGCCCCTCGGGCAGTTCGGGGAGCACGAAGTGCCCCGCCCGGTCGGCGCACGTCGACGGCTGCTCGGGGACCAGCGCCAGATGCCGCACCCGCACCCGGGCGGGCACCGGCGGGGCCAGCCGTCCGGCGATCTCCCGCACCCGCCCGGACCCGGCGATCTCCAGCTCGATCGCCAGGCCCGGCGCGGCGAACGTGAGCGAGCGCGTGGCCCCGCCCCGCACCGAGCCCGCGCCGGCCGGGCGGTCCTCCACCGGCTCGGCCAGCGCCGCACCGGGTACCCGCCACGCCAGCGCGGAGCGCGCCGCGGCCATCACCTCGCCGGGGACCGGATCGAGCGCCTGGAACGTCGCCCGCACCCGGGCCAGCAGCTCATCGCTCACGACGCCAGCCTCCGCACCAGGCTCTCGAGGCAGCGGGCACGGGTCGGCCCGATGCTCCCGACCGGCATCTCCAGCGCCGCCGCCAGCTCCGCGTAGCTCGGCGCGACGGCGAACAGCCGCAGCAGCACCTGGCAGCGCCGCGGCAGCGCCTGGAGCGCCGTGGCGACCTGCGCCACCCGCTCCCGCGCCAGGGCCAGCTCCTCCGGCGCCGTGTGCGCGGGCGCGGGCACCGCCGAGTCGGCCACCAGGTCACCGCGCGCCGAGGCGTGCCGGGCCGCGCGCAGGCTCTCCCGGCGCGCGGTGACCACCAGCCAGCGCCCGACGGCGCCCGGCTGCTCGATCCGGTCGATCCGTTCCACCAGCCGCAGCCACGTCGTCTGCACCACGTCGCCGGCGTCGGCCGTGCCGAGGCCGTACGAGCGCGCGATCGACCACAGCAGCCCGCTGTACCTCTCGACGAGCCCGGCCCAGGCCGCGCCGTCGCCGCCCCGTGCGCGGGCCATCAGCGCGGCCACGTCCTCCTGGCCGCGGGCGCCGTCGCGCTGGTGTGCGGCGTCCGCGGCGCGCGTCGTCGTGGTGGTGTCGTCGTGTCCGGTCACAGC
Source organism: Actinomadura vinacea (assembly GCF_039532545.1). NCBI lineage: Bacteria > Bacillati > Actinomycetota > Actinomycetes > Streptosporangiales > Thermomonosporaceae > Actinomadura > Actinomadura vinacea. The sequence goes on from NZ_BAAARW010000011.1 coordinate 148,603, forward strand.
GCCTCGTGCGGTGGTCTCGTCTCTTGCGGGTGGAAGCGGTCGGGGGCGGGGAGCGGGACGGGCCGCGGGTCAGGCGCCGACGACGACCCCCAGGTCGGGCAGGGTGCGGCCGGAGGCGGGGTCGAGCAGCCGGTCGGCCGCGTCGACCGCGCCGACGCCCTCCGCGGCGGCCAGGCCCGCGATGCGTCCCGCCACGGCGGGGGCCGCGAACGACGTGCCGCTCCAGGTGGCGTAGCCCTCGAACGCGTCGGGATCGACGCCGCCCGGCCCGGGACGCGGCCCGTCGAAGCGGACATAGCTGCTGGCGATGTCGACGCCCGGCGCGCACGCGTCCACCCACCAGCCGTAGTTGGAGAACCAGGCGCGGTCGTCGCCGCCCGCGTCCAGCGCGGCCACCGCGACCACCGGCTTGAGGGCGGCCGGCCAGAACGGGCGGTCGCCCGCGGAGTTCCCGGCGCAGGCGACCACGACGGTGCGGCGCCCGAGCGCCGCGACCGCCCGGGCCAGCAGCGGGGACGGCCGGTCGTCGAAGGTGTGGCAGCCGATCGAGAGGTTGACGACGTCGGCCCGGCCCCACGCCGCCAGCCGGCCCAGCGCCCGGATGACCTCCAGCTCGTCGCCGACGCCGTCGCCGCCGATGACCCGGTGCGCGCGCAGCCGCGCGGACGGCGCGTACCGCAGCACCACCCCGGCGATGAACGTGCCGTGCCCGGCCTGCGCGTCGAGTTCGAAGTCGAGGTCGGCGTCGAGGACCTCGGCGTCCTCGGCGGGCTGCTCGGCGAACCAGTCGGCGTCCTCGTACCAGGGGTGCGGCGACAGCCCGGTGTCGAGGACCGCCACCGTGACCTCCCGGCGCGCGGCCGCGGCCTCGGGTGCGGGCACCGGCTCGGCGGGACGGGGCGGTTCGGCCGGACCGCTCCACCACATGGGCTGCCCGTACACCAGATGGTTGGGCGCGACGCTCAGCCGCCGGTGCCGCCCGTCCCCGCCGAGCCGCGCCGCCAGCTCGCACACGTCGACCCTGGCGGGGGCGCGCAGCCGCAGGCTGGCGACCCCGTGCTCGACGCGGCTGGAATCGTGCCAGCGGCGCACCAGGTCGTGCGCGGCGGCGGCGTCGTGATCGGCGACCAGCAGCTGGTCGCGCCGGATCAGCGCGGGCCGCCCGGGCGCGGTCTCGACCACGACGGCGTCGGGATGGCGGGCCAGCAGGCGCTCCAGCCGGGCTTCCTGATCGAACATCAACCCCTCGCTCTTCACGTTGTGTGACCGCTCGCTGACCCATGGTGCCCGCTCATGTCGCCCGCCGACGGCCTTTTGGGAAAATGTGCGTTACTGGAGGAGTGATCGGACGCGAGAGGTTCCGGCGGTCGGACGGTCTGCCCGGCCCTCGCACGCGGACGCCCTCCCGGAAGTCCGCCCGGACATCCGCTCAGGCGTCCTCTCAGGCGCGTGCAGAACCCGTGCCGTCCGATGGCTGGTGGATGCGCGCCGCATGCCTCGGGGCCGGGGCGCTGCCGGTGCTCACCTTCCCCAGGCCGGGCCTGTCCTGGCTGGCCTGGTTCGTACTGGTGCCCGGCCTCCTGCTGATGCGGTCGGCCCCCGCGGTCGGGACGGCGGCCAAACGGGGCTGGTGGTTCGGTACGGGATATCTGCTCGCCGCGCTTTACTGGACGATTCCCAACATCGGTCCGGGACTGCTTCTCGTCGCCTTCGTCTTCGGTGCGATGTGGACGGGTTGGGGAGCCGCCGCCCGATGGCTGAACCCCTTTGCGGCTATAGCCGTCCTGCCGTGTATTTGGGTCGTCATCGAGTTCGCGCGGTCATGGCCCCGACTCGGCGGGCCGTGGGCGTTGCTCGGGGCGAGCCAATGGGCACACCCGGCCGTTCTGAGTTTGGCGGCGTTGGGCGGCGTGTGGCTGATTTCGTTCGTCCTGGTGGCCGTCAACACCGCTATCGCCGTCGCCCTGATGACGCCCCGGCGCCGCCTAGTGCCGCTGGGGCTCGCCCTAGCGCTGATGCTCGTGGCGCCCGTCGTGCACGCCGTTCGTAGCGCACCCCCTGCCGAGCGTACGTTCCGGGTGGCGCTCGTGCAGCCGGGGGTCGTGCACAACCCCGCAGCCCGTCTGACCGAAGGCGAACGCATCACCAGAGGACTCCCGCGCGTCGACCTCATAGTTTGGGGGGAGAGCAGCGTCGGCTACGACGTCGCAAGCGACACCGGCGTCGCCGCCCGCCTGAACGCGCTCGCCGCCACGACCCCGATCCTGGTGAACGAAGACGCGCGGGACGCCCGCGGACGCATCTCCAAGAGCGCGATCCTGCTGCGCCCGGACGGCAGCCGTGAGCGCTACGTGAAGACCCGGCTGGTCCCGTTCGGCGAGTACATCCCCTTCCGCTCCGCGTTCGGCTGGCTGGCCGACATCAGCCGAGCGGCGGGCGAGGACCGGGTGCCGGGCACGGGGAACGTGGTCATGTCCCCGTCCCCCGGCGGCGTCGCCATCGGGCCGCTGATCTGCTTCGAGTCCGCGTTCCCCGATCTCGGACGGGAGGTCACGCGGCGCGGCGCGCAAGTGCTCGTCTACCAGTCCGCGACCTCGACCTTCCAGGACAGCTGGGCGCCGTCCCAGCACGCGTCGCTGGCCGCCGTGCGCGCCGCGGAGACCGGGCGGCCCGCCGTCCAGGCCGCGCTCACCGGCGTTTCCGTGGCCTTCGACGCCCAGGGCCGCCGGCTCGGCCGGCTCGACACCGACCGCCGCGGCGCCGCCGTCGTCACGCTGAGGACGCCCGCGCCGGGATACCGGACGCCGTACGATCGTCTCGGCGATTACGTCGCCCTCCTGGCCCTGGCCGTCGCGGCGGGCACCGCCCTCGCGGCCGCCGCCCGCGCCCGGCCCGGGCGGGACCGCGGTCCCTCGCGGCCGGGACGGCACCGGCCGTAGCGTCTTCGTCGCGACGGCCACCTGACCACCGCTCGGCGCGTCCGCGGACCGGGGGTTCCCGCGAGACGGCGCGAGCGGGGTCGTCGCATTTCCAGGCCGGGCCGGACGGTTCCCGTCCGCCGCTTCCGCGCACGGCGGGAGGCTTTTCGGCGTACCGTCCTCGTGATGGACGGGGCACGTCCTGTGGTCAAGGTCTCGGCAAACAGCGGTCGTGTGGTGGTGCGACCCGTGCCGATGATGCAGAATGAGGGACGCGGAAGCCGTTCTGGGATCTGAGAGGCCGTAGGGGAAGACGAGCCTCAGTACAGATCCAGGAGGTCCGGTGACCGCACGTGGCGTTTTCTACGTCCACTCCGCGCCACCTGCGCTGAGCCCGCATATCGAATGGGCCGCCGCAGGTGTTCTAGGCGTGCCCGTGTCCCTTGAGTGGGCCGATCAGGCGGCCGCACCGGGGACGCTGCGCGCCGAGCTGCATTGGGAGGGCAAGCCCGGTACCGCCGCCGGGATCACCTCCGCGCTGCGCAACTGGAAGCTCCTGCGCTTCGAGGTCACCGAGGACGCCACCACCGGTTGCGACGGGGTGCGCTACAGCTTCACGCCGTCGCTGGGCGTCTTCACGGGCGTGATCGGTGCCAGCGGCGACATCATGGTCCCCGAGGACCGGCTGCGCGCCGTCATGGCCAACGCCGCGGTCGGCAAGACCTCTCTCGAGCACGAGCTGGACCGCCTGCTGGGCACGCCCTGGGACAACGAGCTGGAGCCCTTCCGGCGGGCCGGCGACGGCGCCCCCGTCCGGTGGCTCCACGCCGCCGTCTGAGAAAGCGAAAGACCTCGGCCGAAGTGCGGTCAGGCCGAGGTCTTCGCGTCGGTCGGGAAAGCCGGGGCGATCACAGCGGGATATTGCCGTGGGTGCCGCGGGCGGGGATGGCCTCGGCGATGGCGCGGGCGATCGCGGAGCGGGTCGCGGACGGGTCGACGACCTCGTCCACCACGCCGAGCTCGCGGGCCCGGTCGAGACCGCCGGCGATCTTCTCGTGCTCGGCGGCCAGCTCTGCCTCCAGGGCCGGGCGCTCCTCCTCCGGGACGGCGGCGAGCCGGCGGCGGTGCAGCACGCGGACCGCGGCGACGGCGCCCATCACGGCGAGCTCGGCGGTCGGCCAGGCGAACACCTTGGTCGCGCCGAGCGAACGGGAGTTCATCGCGATGTACGCGCCGCCGTAGGCCTTGCGCGTCACCAGCGTGACCCGCGGGACGGTCGCGGCGGCGAAGGCGTGCAGCAGCTTGGCGCCGCGGCGGACCACGCCCTCGTGCTCCTGGCCCACGCCGGGCAGGTAGCCGGGGACGTCCACCAGCACCACCAGCGGCACCCCGAACGCATCGCACATGCGGACGAAGCGGGCGGCCTTCTCGGCGGAGGTGGAGTCCAGGCAGCCGCCGAGGCGCAGCGGGTTGTTGGCGATGACGCCGACCGTGCGGCCGCCGAGCCGGCCCAGCGCGGTGACGATGTTGGGCGCCCACCTGGGGTGCAGCTCGACGTAGTGCTCGGCGTCGTCGACCATGCCCTTGACCAGCGGGTGGACGCTGTAGGCGCGGCGGGCCGACGCCGGCAGCACGGAGGAGAAGTCGCGCTCCTCGACGCCGTCCTGGCGGACCCGGCCCTGGTGGCCGAGCAGCACGGCGACGCGGCGGCCCTGCACGATGGCCTCGGTGTCGTCGGCGGCGACGACGTGCACGACGCCGGACTTCCTGGAGTGCGGCTCCGGACCGCCCAGGGAGGCCATGTCGATGTCCTCGCCGGTGACCGAGCGGACCACGTCCGGGCCGGTCACGAAGATCTTGCCGCTCCGCGACAGGATCACGATGTCGGTGAGCGCGGGCCCGTAGGCGGCGCCGCCCGCCGCGGCGCCGAGCACCACCGAGATCTGCGGCACGATCCCCGACGCCCGGGTCATCGCCTGGAACACCAGCCCGACGGCGTGCAGCGACTCGACGCCGTCGGCGAGCCGGGCACCGCCGGAGTGCCACAGCCCGATGATCGGCAGCCGCTCCCGGACGGCGAGGTCGTGCGCGGCCACGATCGCCTCGCAGCCGGCCATGCCCATCGCACCGCCCTGGACGCGCGGGTCGGAGGCGAAGGCGACCACGGGCAGGCCCTCGATCCGCCCGATGCCGGCCAGCGTGCCGGAGCCGTCGTCCTCTTCGCCGAGCGGCCGGAACGCGCCCTCGTCGAAGAGCGCGGACAGCCGGACCCGGGGATGCCGGGGATCGGCCTCCCCGGGTCCGGCCGCCGGGGCGAGCACCCGGTTGTCGAGAACGGTCACGGCTGGCTCCTTAGACGCGGCGGAAGGCGACCGACACGTTGTGGCCGCCGAACCCGAACGAGTTGTTGAGAGCGGCGAGCGGGCCGTCCGGAAGCCGGCGGGGTTCCCCGCGGACGATGTCCAGATCGACCTCGTCGTCGAGGTCCTCGAGGTTCGCGGTGGGCGGGACCAGGCCCTCCTTCAGCGACACCAGCGTGATGATCGACTCCAGCGCGCCGGCGCCGCCGAGCAGGTGCCCGGTCATCGACTTGGTACCGGTGATGATCACCTTGCTCGCGGCCTCCGGGCCGAGCGCGTTCTTGATGGAGGCGAGCTCGGCGACGTCGCCCTGCGGCGTGGAGGTCGCGTGCGCGTTGATGTGCGCGATCTCGGCCGGGTCCAGCCCCGCGTCGGCCATCGCGCGGCGCATCGCCTTGGCCTGGCCGCTGCCGGTCGGCTCGGGCTGGACGATGTCGTGCGCGTCGCCGGAGTAGCCGCAGCCGGCGGCGATGCCGTACATCTTGGCGCCGCGGGCGCGGGCGTGCTCCTCCGACTCCAGGATCATGACCGCGGCGCCCTCGCCGAGGACGAACCCGTCGCGGTTCTTGTCGTAGGGGCGGGAGGCGCGCTCGGGCTCGTCGTTGCGGGTCGACAGCGCCCGCATCACACCGAAGGAGGCCAGCTGCAGCGGGTGGATGCACGCCTCGGTGCCACCGCAGATCACCACGTCGGCGCGGCCGGCGCGGATCATGTCGACGGCGTAGCCGACCGCCTCGGCGCTGGACGCGCAGGCGCTGACCAGGGCGTGCGAGCCGGCCATGGCGCCGAACTCGATGCCCACGTGCCCGGAGGCGCCGTTGGGCATCAGCATCGGGACGGTGAACGGGCTGACCCGCGTCCACCCCTTCTCCTTGTAGACGTCGTAGCTGCCCAGGGCGGTGTGCAGGCCGCCGATGCCGCTGGAGACCACGACCCCGAGCCGGTCGCCGTCCATCGTGAAACCGTCGGCGGGCTCGTCGGCCGCGTTCTTGGACGACCGGGCGGGCGGTGCGAAGCCGGCGTCCCGCCAGGCCTCGCGGGCCGCGATCAGCGCGATCGCCTGGTTGCGGTCGAGCTTTCGCAGCTGCTGCTTGGGCATCATCTCGGACGGGTCCACCGCGAGCGTGGCGGCGAACCGCACCGGCAGCTTGTCCGCATCCTCCCAGTCCAGAGCGCGCACCCCGGACTTCCCGGCGAGCAGCGCGGACCAGGTCGACGGCCAGTCGCCGCCGAGAGGGGTCGTGGCACCCAGCCCGGTGACGACGACGTTGGTCTGGCTGATGCTCATGTGTGAGTGCTCCTCGCGAACTGGGGAAATGGGACCGCGGCGCGCCGTCTCCCGGCCCGCCCCCCGGGGATGCGGGGGGCGGGGGGCGCGACGGCGCGCCGCTCCAGCCGCCTTACGGCTGCAGGTTCTGGACGAAGTTGATGACGTCCTTGACCGTCTTCAGGTTGCGCAGCTCGTCGTCGGGGATCTCCACGTCGAACTTGTCCTGGGCGGCCACGGCGATCTCCACCATCGACAGCGAGTCGATGTCGAGGTCGTCGATGAAGTTCTTCTCCGGGGTCACCTCGGACTTGTCGACGCCGACGATCTCATCGATGATCTCGGCGAGACCGTCCAGGATCTCCTTCTCGCTGACTGCCATTTTCGTGCTTTCTCCTTCTTGGGGTCGGGTTCCAGGCCCTGGTCGTGGGCCTCGCCGCCGGGGCGTGGCTTTAGGGGATCTGGATGACCTGGGCAGCGTAGGCCAGTCCGGCGCCGAAACCGACCAGCAAGGCCGGTGCGCCGGACGGGACGTCGCCGCGTTCGATCATCCGGGAGAGCGCCAAGGGGATGGACGCTCCGGAGGTGTTGCCGGAGTGGACGATGTCGTCGGCCACGACGGCGTTGGGGGCCTTCACCTTGCGGGCGATGGCGTCGATGATGCGCAGGTTGGCCTGGTGCGGGACGATGGCGGCCAGCTCGTCGGGACGGATCCCGGCGCGCTCGCACGCCTCCACCGCGACCGGCGCGACCGCGCTGGTGGCCCAGCGGAAGACGGCCTGGCCCTCCTGCTGGATGAACGAGTGCCGGTCCGGGATGATGATCTTGTCGTACTGGGCGCCGGCGCTGCCCCACACCACCGGGCCGATGCCCGGCTCGTCGCTGCCGGTGACGACCGCGGCGCCGGCGCCGTCGGCGAAGATGATGCAGGTGGACCGGTCGGTCCAGTCGAGCCACTGCGACATCTTCTCGGCGCCGATCACCAGCACGTTGCGGGCGCTGCCGCCGCGCACCGCCGAGTCGGCGGTGGCCAGCGCGTAGCAGAACCCGGCGCAGGCGGCGTTGAGGTCGAACGCGCCGGGCGCGCCGATCCCGAGCCGGTCCGCGACCATGCCGGCGTGGCCGGGCATCGGCGACTCGGCCGAGCAGGTGGCCAGGATCACCAGGTCGATGTCCTCGGGGGCCAGTCCGCTGCCGGCGACGGCCTTGCCGCCGGCCTGCACGGCCATCTCGACGATGCCCTCCTCGGGCCCGGCGATGCGCCGCTCGGCGATGCCGACCCGGGAGCGGATCCACTCGTCGTCGGTGTCGACCTTCTCGGCGATCTCGTCGTTGGTGACGACCCTGGCCGGCTGGTAGTCGCCGAACGACAGGATGCGGGCGCCCGCGGTCGCCTCGGGGATGCGCAGCTTCATGCCATCGCTCCCTCGGGCTCGGCGGCCTGCTCTATGAGCTCCCGGGCCTTGGCCAGGTCGTCCGGGGTCTTCAGGGCGAGCGTCGGGACGCCCTTGAGGTCCCGCTTGGCCAGCCCGACCAGGGTGCCCGCGGGCGGCAGCTCGATGATCGCGGTGACCCCGAGCCCGCGCATGGTCTCCATGCACGCGTCCCAGCGGACCGGGGCGCTGACCTGCTCGACCAGCCGGTCCAGGAACTCGCGGCCGGAGCCGACGACGGCGCCGTCGCGGTTCTGCAGGAGGGCGGCGCGCGGGTCGGCGACCGGGGCGCCCGGCGCGAGCCGGCGCAGCGTGTCGACGGCGGGCGCCATGTGCTCGGTGTGGAAGGCGCCGGCGACCGACAACTGTCGGAGCCGGGCCTTGGCCGGGGGCTCCTCGGCGAACGCGGCGAGCTGCTCGACGGTGCCCGCGGCGACCACCTGTCCCGCGCCGTTGACGTTGGCGGGCGTGAGGCCGTGCTTGTCGATGGCCTTCAGCACCTCCTCGCCGTCGCCGCCGAGCACGGCCGTCATGCCGGTCGCGGTGACCGCGGCGGCCTCGGCCATCGCCCGGCCGCGCTCGCGCACCAGGACCAGCGCGGCCTCCGGGCTGAGCACCCCGGCGATGGCGGCGGCCGCCAGCTCCCCGACGCTGTGCCCGGCGACGGCTCCCGGCCCCGCGTCGGGAGCGTCGCCGTACAGCGCCTCGAAGGCGGCCAGCGCCGCGGCGACCAGCAGCGGCTGGGCCACGGCGGTGTCGCGGATCTCCTCGGCGTCGGCGGTCGTCCCGTAGCGGACCAGGTCGAGCCCGGTCACCGCGGACCACCACGCCAGCCGGTCGGCGACTCCGGGCACCTCGAGCCACGGCTGTAGAAATCCGGGGGTTTGGGCGCCCTGGCCGGGCGATGCGAGGAGAATCACAGGCTCAAGCCTGCCGGGAACGGCACCTCGCTCACGATGCCGATCACCACGAAGTTTCCGCGGAGGGCTTTGTAAGAGACCTACAAGGCCGGCGCGGGACGCCCCGCGGTCGTGTTCACGAACACCTGGTGCTCAGGAGTACGCGGCGTGATCGGTGAAGCGGCCGAGCACCAGCGCGATCCGGAGCGTGAAGGCGTTGCGGCCGTCGGTGGGCGCCAGCGCGGTCAGTTCCGAAACGCGCCGCAGCCGGTAGCGGACGGTGTTGGGGTGGACGAACAGCAGCCGCGCGGTCGCCTCCAGCGACGACCCCTGCTCCAGGTAGGTGGTGAGGGTGTCCAGCAGCGGGGCGCCCGCGGCGAGCATCGGGTTGTAGACCTCCTCCACCAGGTGGCGGCGGGCGGCCTCGTCGCCGTCCAGGGCCCGCTCGGGAAGGAGTTCGGCGGCGAGCACCGGACGGGGCGCGTCCGGCCAGCCCGCGGCGGCGCGCAGCCCGGCCATCGCGGCCCGCGCCGAGATGGTGGACGCGTACAGGTCCTCGACCTGCGGGCCGACCACGACCGGGCCGGGCCCGCACTTGGCGGCGATGGGCCGGGCGGCCGCCAGCGGGTCGGCGGCCCCGCCGACGATCACCACCACCCGGCGGCCCTGCACGCCCGCCAGCACGTCGACCCGGGCGCGGCGGGCGGCCAGCTGCATCTGGTCGATGGTGATCTCGGGCTCCTCGTCCTCGGGCGTGTACCCGGCGACCACGGTGACCGGCTTGGACGTCCAGCCCAGCGCCGCGGCCCAGGAGTGCATGCCGTCGTCGACCTCGCCGCGCAGCACCGCGTTGACGACCAGGGCCTCCAGCCGGGCGTCCCAGGCGGCGCGGGTCTCGGCGGCGCGGGCGTACACCTGGGCGGCGCCGAACGCCACGTCCCGGGTGTAGCGCAGGATGGCCTCGCGCAGCTGGGCCTCGCCGCCGGGCGCGGCCAGCTCGTCCAGCCGGGTCTCCACCACGTTGATGATCACCCGGATCATGTCGATGGTGTGCTGCAGCTTGATGGCGCGCATCAGCTCGCGCGGGGCGGTGCCGAACACCTCGCCGGCTATCGCGGGACGGGTCTTCTCGGCGCTCTTGAACCACTCCACGAACGCGGCGATGCCCGCCTGCGCGACCAGCCCGATCCAGGAGCGCTGGTCGGGGGGCATCCGCCGGAACCAGGGCAGCTGCTCCTCCATGCTGGCCAGCGCGGCCGTCCCGAACGTTCCCATCGCCTTCTCGAGGCGTTCGGTCGTCTGTTCCCGGATGGCGGCCTCGCTCGTGGTGTCCACCTTCCCAGGGTGCCACCATCCCGGCCGTGGACCGTCCCGGTGCCCGGTCCGGCGGCGTGCCGCGGGGCGGGCCGGGGATCAGGCCGGGGAGATCCGCGTCACGTCCGACGGCCGGCCGAGGGCGATGTCGGTGAGGTTGCGCAGGGACGTGGAACCGGGTTCGAGGTAGTCGCTGTGGCCGCCGGGACCGGCGTCGAAGACCTGCGCGCCGAACGCCGGCGACACCGGGTCCGGGCCGAGCCCGAGCCCGAGGATCCGCACGTGCGGCACGTCCTCCATCCAGTCGGTGGCGCCGCGCCCGGCCCACACCCGGGCGGTGCCGCCGAGGCGCCCGGCGGACCAGGCCGTCGTGCCGGGACTGCCGTACAGCGCGATGTCGGTGACCGACCGCCACGCCCTCCGCGCGGGGCCGCGCCCTTCGAGGGCGGCGCGGCCGCAGACCACCGAGCCGTAGCTGTGGCACAGCAGCCCGACCCGCGCGCCCGGATTGACCTTGTGCAGGCCGCCGAGGAATTCGCGCAGCTCGCGGCCGCCGTGCTCGGCCCGCTCGTCGGTGAGCACGTCGCTGCTGAACGTCCGCGGCGCGGTGTACCCGAGCCAGGCCACCACCGCCAGCCCGCCCCCGGCCTTGGTGGCCTGGTCGTTCCTGGCCTGGTCGTACAGGGCCCGCGCCCCGCCGCCCGGCGTCGACCAGGGCTTGCCGGCCCGCCGGTCGAACGCGCTGAGGGTGGTGTCGGCGCCCGGCACGATCAGCGCGATCCGGCGCGCCGCGGCCAGGTCGCCGACGACCTCGATGGCGCGGCCCCGGCCGCGCGGATCGAAGAACAGGAACCGGCGGCCGGGCCGCAGGAAACCGCCCAGCGCCCGGGCCCGGTCGCGGTCGCCGACCTCCCGCGCGGTGCGCAGCGCCCCCTCGATGAGGCGCCGCTCGGCGACGTAGCGGACATCGAGCGTCGCGGAACTGAGCGACGGGACCGCAGCGGGCGCGGCGTAGGGGTCGGCGTGGCCCGTCCCGGCGGTCGTCAGCAGGACTCCCGCGAACGTCGCGGCGCAGGCCAGGGCCCGTCGCAGCCGTCGGGCGCGCGTCGAGGTCTTGCGTGGCGGCGGCATGGTCCGTCTTTCTACCGGATGGCCGGGGATGCTCGGCGCACCGGATGTTCGTCTGCGTGTTGGGAGGTACGGGGCGCGCCGCGCCCCGGGATCACCGCCGGGGCCGTTCGAACCGGTGCGCCAGGGCCCACAGCCCGGCCAGCGCGGCGACGAACACCGGCAGCCAGCACAGCCGGTCGACCGCCCAGCCGAGGTCGCCGGGCCTGGAGTGCAGCCCCGGCATCGGCCCGGCCAGGACGAACACGCCGACCGTGACGAACATCATGGCAGTCTGGTGCCAGAGGAACACCGTCATCGCCGAAAGGTTCGCCAGCGCGACCGCCGCCCAGGCCCGGGGCCGCCGCATCCAGCCCTCCAGCCGGTCCCGGAGGAGCAGCGCGAGTCCGACCTGCGCGACCCCGAACGCGACCGCCGCGAGCGTCGGCGGGTTGAGGTTGGACACCTCCGCCCCCGGCACCCCGACCATGCTCGCCGGGTAGCCCGCGAAAAGGACCAGCGCGGCCGTGGCGGCGGCGCCCCCGGCCAGCATGGACGCGGCGGCGCGGCGCGAGCCGAGCGCCCCGTCCGCCCAGGCGATCCCCAGGTAGAACGGCACCAGCCAGCCCGTCAGGACCGTGCCCCAGCCGAGCCACGCCGGCCCCTCGAACCCGAAGCGGGCCAGGTCGATCCCGGCGGTGACGGCGACCGGGACGGCGACGCCCCAGAGCCCGGCCCGCCGCCAGAACGCGATGATGAGCGGGGCGAGCGCGGTCAGCGCGCCGTACACCACCAGGAACCACAGCGGACTCAGCACCAGCTTCACCAGCACCCGCGCGGTGCCGGCGGAGAAACCCGCCCACAGCAGCACGGCGGTCGCCGGGACCCAGGCGAGCAGGAGCGCCGGCACCGGCCGCAGCAGCCGCGCCACCCGCCGCCGCACCCACGGCTCGCCCGGCCTGTTCCCCTTGGCCGCCGTGTAGCCGCCGACGAGGAAGAACACCGCCAGGGTCTGCAAGACCCAGGAGATCGGGGTGATCTCCGGCATCTGCTTCAGCGGGCTCGTCACCCGCAGCTCGGTGCCGTCGCCGGCCGTCACGAACGCCGTGACCAGCCAGTGGCCGAGCACCACGCCCAGGATGGCCAGCGCCCGCAGCGCGTCCACGGCCCGGTCGCGGCCCGGCGGCGTCGCGGCGTTGATGCGGGTGACCAGCCCGGGCTTACCGGACGGTGACTCAAGAGAGGCGAGCATGGACGACCTCCTGTTCACTTGACCTGCGCGTCGCGGCCGAGCGCGATGAGCGTGAGATTGCCGAGCGAGCGCGAGCCGGGGCGCAGGTAGGCGCTGTGCGGGCCCGACCCCGCGTCGAAGCGGAGCGCGCCGAACGACGGCGCGACCGGGTCATGGCCGAGACCGATCCCGGCGATGCGGACCTTGGGCACGAACCGCGTCCAGTCGCCGCTCGACCGTCCCGCCCAGACCCGGGCCCGCGACTTCATGGCCGCGGCGGTCGGGGCGGCGACGCCGGGGCTGCCGTACAGCGCGACCTCGTCCACCGGCAGCCGCCGTCGCGCCAGCTCGGGGGCGGCCTTGCCGCACACCACCGACCCGTAGCTGTGGCAGAGCAGCGCGACACCGGCCCGTCCGTTGACGCGGTGCACGCCGGTGACGAAGCGGTTCAGCTCCCGCGCCGCGTCGGCGGCGCGCCCGTCGGTGAGGACGGCCGGGCTGCGCGTGGACGGCGAGTCGTACCCGAGCCAGGCGACGACCGCCAGGCGCGTACCGGGCGCGACCCGTCCGGCCTCCTGCCGCAGCGAACGGGCGCCGCCGCCCGCCCACTTCCACGAGTCGAAGTTGGTGAGCAGGCCGTCCGCGCCCGGCACCACGACCGCGACCCGGTCGGCCCGGGCCAGGTCGCCGAGCACCTCGACCGCCCGGCCGTGGCCGCGCGCGTCGAACGACAGGAACCTGCGGCCCGGCGCCAGCAGACCCGACAGGGCCTTGACCCGCCCCCGGTCCTCAGCGCGCGCCGCGTCCGCGTACGCCCGCCGGATCTCCCGCTCGGCGGCGGCGAACCGGGCCGCGAGCGAGGACGCCCCCGACAGCGCGGGCACGGCTCCGGGTGCCGCGTAGGGCTCCGGCCGTCCCGGGACGGCGGCGGTCGTGGCGACCGCGGCCATGGCCATCAGGGTGGCGACGGTCCTGCGGTGGACGGTGCGCACGGGGAGCGTCCTTCCTGCTCAGCGATTCGTTCACTGAGCAGGAAGGTAGAAATCGGACCCCGTAACGGAGATCAACCCGCGGAGCGGTCTTCCCGCGTACGACCGCGGTATGAGGGCGGTGACCCCTCACCCCTTACTCGCGGGGGCGGACCAGGCCCGTCTCGTAGGCGAACACGATCGCCTGCGGGCGGTCGCGCAGGCCGAGCTTCATCAGGACGCGGCCGAAGTGCGTCTTGACGGTCTGCTCCGCGACGACCAGCTCGGCGGCGATCTCGCCGTTCGACAGGCCGCGCGCGACCAGCGTCAGCACCTCGGTCTCCCGCTCGGTCAGCTCCTCCATCCGCTTGCGGGACGGCGCGCGCGGAGCGCCCAGCCGGGAGAACTCGGCGATCAGCCGGCGGGTGATCGACGGGGACAGCAGCGCGTCGCCGGCGGCGATGACGCGCACCGCGTCGGACAGCTCGGTCGCGGAGGCGTCCTTGAGGAGGAAGCCGCTGGCCCCCGCGCGCAGCGCCTCGTACACGTAGTCGTCGAGGTCGAAGGTGGTCAGCATCAGCACCTTCGGGCCGGTCCGCTCGCCGTCGCCGTCGCCCTGGGCGTCGGCGAGCAGCCGGCGGGTGGCCTCCAGGCCGTCCATGACGGGCATCCGCACGTCCATGAGGACCACGTCGGGGGCCAGTTCGGCGACGACCCGCAGGCCCTCCTCGCCGTTCACCGCCTCGCCGACGACCTCGATGTCGGGCTGGGCGTTCAGGAGCACCCCGAAACCGGTGCGGACCATGCCCTGGTCGTCGACGATCACGACCTTGATCGTCATGCCTCCGGTCCCAGCGGGAGCGTCGCGGTCACGGCGAATCCTCCTTCGGGGGTCGGTTCGGCGGTGAGGCCGCCGCCCAGCATCGTGGCACGTTCCCGCATCCCCATGAGCCCGTGCCCGCTGCCGGGCGGCGACGGGGTCGGCCGGTGCCCGTCGGCCGCGGGCCCGTTGATCACGCTGAGCAGGAGGATGGCCTCCTTGCGGATCAGCTCGACGTCGACCCTCGCCCCGGGGGCGTGCCGCATCGCGTTGCTCAGCGCCTCCTGGACGATCCGGTACGCGCTCAGGCTGACGCCCTGCGGCACGCCGTCGAGGTCGCCGTCCAGGCTCGTCCAGACCGACAGCCCGCTGACCCGCGCGCCGGAGAACAGCATGTCGAGCCGGTCCAGGCCGGGCTGCGGGGCGGTCTCCGCGCCGTCCTCCGCGCGCAGCACGCCGAGGATGCGTCGCATCTCGGTGAGCGCGTCCAGCGCGGTCCCGCGGATCTCGGCGAGATCCTTGCGGATCTTGTCGGGCATCTCGGGGACGGTGTACGGCGCGGCCTCCGCCTGGATCGCGATCATCGACATGTGGTGGGCGACCACGTCGTGCAGCTCGCGCGCGATGCGCTGCCGCTCCTTCAGGACGGCCTCGGCGTCGCGGTGCCGGCGCTCCTGCTCGGCCAACTCGCGCTCGGCCGCCTCGACCCGTTCGGCCATTTCGCGGCGGGTCAGGTGGCGCTGCCGGACCAGATGGCCGAACAGCAGCGGCAGCGTGATCAGCACCGCCGCGCCGGCCGCGGTGTGCGAGTCGAAGGCGAGCGCCCCGGCGAACAGCACCAGGCCGGCGCCGATCGTGACCCCGCGAGGGCTGCGCAGCGCCACCGCGTACAGGCACAGGATCAGGACGAACACCCCGCCGGGCACGTACGGCACGTCCCTCGGCTTGTCCATCATCCAGCTGTGCGACGACGTGACCAGCAGCGCGAGCGCCGACAGCCGCCAGGCCCCGACCGGATGGCGCTGCCGCAGCGCCGCCGGCGCCGCCAGCGCGGCCGACCATAGGAACAGGTACCAGTCCGGACCGTACGTATTGGTCTTCGCGACCTGGGTCTGCAACAGCTGGTAGGTGCCGAACAGCACGCTCACCGCGATGATCAGGTCGACGATCTGGAGCACCAGGCCGTACGGCAGCCGCCCGACGCCGGCGCGGCGCGTCCAGCGCAACCAGGACGGCCACGGGCGCTCGGCGGGGAGGGGATCGGCCTTACCGGTCACCAGTGCCGCGAACGGCCAGGCCACCGGCCGCGTCACGAGCCGGAGCGTCTCTCCGGCGCCGCCGCTGTTCTCGCTGGTCATGCGCTCAGGCTAGAGGCCGGGCAGGACATCCCGAATGCGACCACGGTGCCATGACCTTGTAGTACCTGGGTACGGTGCGTCCGTGGAACCAGTCGAGGCGCTGCGCCGGATCGCGTTCCTGCTGGAGCGCGCGCAGGAGCCGACCTACCGGGTGCGGGCGTTCCGGCGGGCGGCCGACGTCGTCGCGGGCCTTCCGCCCGGCGAACTGGAGTCGCGGGCCAGCGAGGGCACGCTGACCAGGCTGGACGGGGTCGGGAAGGTCACCGCCCTGGTGGTCGAGGAGGCGCTGCGCGGCGAGGTGCCCGTGTACCTGCGGCGGCTGGAGGCCACCGAGGGGGAGCCGCTGGACGACTCGACGGCCGCGCTCCGCGCCGCGCTCAAGGGCGACCTGCACACCCACAGCGACTGGTCGGACGGCGGGTCGCCGATCCGGGAGATGGCCGAGACGGCACGCGGTCTGGGCCACGACTACATCGCGCTGACCGACCACTCGCCGCGCCTGACGGTCGCCAACGGCCTGTCCGCCGAGCGGCTGCGCCGGCAGCTCGACGTGGTCGCGGAACTGAACGAGGAACTGGCGCCGTTCCGGATCCTCACCGGGATCGAGGTCGACATCCTGGAGGACGGCTCTCTCGACCAGGAGCCCGATCTGCTCGACCGGCTCGACCTGGTGGTGGCCAGCGTCCACTCCAAGCTGCGCATGGAGAAGGTCGCCATGACCAGGAGGATGGTCGCCGCGGTCGCCGACCCGCGGGTGAACGTCCTCGGGCACTGCACGGGCCGGATCGTGAAGGCGGGCGGCAAGCGGGGCGGGCTGCGGCCGGAGTCGGAGTTCGACGCGGCGCTGGTCTTCGACGCCTGCGCGGCGTACGGCGTCGCCGTCGAGATCAACTCGCGTCCCGAGCGGCTCGACCCGCCCAAGCGGCTGCTCCGCCTGGCGTTCGAGGCCGGGTGCCGCTTCTCGATCGACTCCGACGCGCACGCGCCGGGCCAGCTCGACTGGCAGCCCCACGGTTGCGAGCGCGCGGCCCGTTGCGGCGTGCCGCCGGAACGCGTCGTCAACACCCTTTCCGTCGGCGACCTGTTGGACTGGACGACCGGAGCGCGCTGAACCGCCTGGCCGTGGTCCCTGTCAGGCCGTGAGCCCGCCCACGTGTGCGGAGACCACTCTGGCCGGGGCGCTGTGGGCGGTGCCCCCATGCCGGCACGGGCGGCCGCGCCGCCCCGTCCACATGCCCGCGGGCCGTGGCGTGTGGCCCCTGGACGGCCGGAGTGTGGTGTGAGTCACTCCCTTATCGGGTCGTCCGAATGTGTGGAGCGGTCACATGGCCGCGTCACCCCGCGCGACCTAGCGTTCACGGTCACGGCGTCCCGGGTGTGGGCCCGGTCACGTCCTGAACGCTAGGAGGGCGCATGGCAGAGGAACGCGGGGAAGGCCCGGCCCCCGTTCTGACGGCGCGGGGTCTGGTCAGGGAGTTCCGGGGGTTCCGGGCCGTGGACGGCGTGGACCTGGACATCGCGGCCGGCGACGTGCACGCGCTGGTGGGCCCGAACGGCGCTGGCAAGACGACCCTGTTCAACCTGCTGACCGGGTTCCTGCGGCCCACGGCGGGCAGCGTGCTGCTGGAGGGCCGCCGCGAGCTGGCCGGGCGCAGTCCCGAGACGATCGCGCGGCTGGGCGTGGCGCGCTCGTTCCAGATCACCAGCCTGTTCGCCGAGATGACGCCGCGCCGGCACGTGGAGCTGGCGCTGGCGAGCCGCACCGGACTGGGCTGGCGGTTCTGGCGTTCGGACCGGGCACTGGACCGGTTCGCCCCGCGCGCGGCGGAGCTGCTCGACCAGGTGGGGCTCGGCGAGCACGGCGACACCCTGGCCGGGGCCCTCTCGTACGGGCGCAAACGCGCGCTCGAACTGGCGCTCGCGCTCGCCCTCGACCCCAAGGTGCTGCTCCTGGACGAGCCGACCGCCGGAATGGGCGTGGAGGACGTCGACCGCACCGTCGAGCTGGTCCGCCGGATCCGCACCGGACGCACCGTCGTCCTGGTCGAGCACAACATGAACGTCGTCGCCAGCCTCGCCGACAAGGTGACCGTGCTCCAGCACGGAGCCGTCCTGGCCGAGGGCCCGTACGGCGAGATCCGCAACGACCCGCGCGTCATCGCCGCCTACCTCGGAGACTCCCATGCTGCGCGTTGACGGACTGTCGGCCTGGTACGGCGAGGCGCAGGCGCTGCGCGAGGTGTCGCTGGACGTCGGCAAGGGCGAGATCGTCACCTTGGTCGGCCGTAACGGCGCCGGCAAGACCACGCTGCTGCGCTGCCTGATGGGTCTGCATCCAGTGCACCCGGTGTCCGGCGCGGTGTCGTTCCTGGACGAGGACATCACGGCCCTGAGCCCGCATCGCAGGGCGCGGCGCGGGCTCGGCTACGTCCCCGACGACCGCGGCATCTACGCGACGCTGTCGGTGGAGGAGAACCTCCTGCTGCCCCTCACGGCCAAGACCGCGGGGGCGGAGCCGTGGCCCTTGGAACGGGTCTACGACACCTTTCCGCGCCTGCGCGAGCGGCGCCGTTTTCCCGGGACCAAGCTGTCCGGCGGTGAGCAGCAGATGCTCGCCCTCGCCCGCGTGCTGCGCATGGGCGCCCGGCTGCTGCTGTGCGACGAGCCCACCGAGGGGTTGTCGCCGCTGATCGTCGCCCAGATCGGCGACATCCTGCGCGAGGTCAAGGCGGCCGGGGTCACCGTCCTGCTGATCGAGCAGAACGTGCACTTCGCCGCGACCGTCGCCGACCGCCACTACCTGCTCGCCGAGGGCCGGATCGTCGAATCGCTGGACAACGACGAGGTCCGCGAGCGCGAACACGAGCTGCTCGACTATCTCGGAATCTAGAGGAGAACCCCGATGAGACTCATTGGCTGGGGCGGCCTCGCGGCCGCGGGAGTGCTGCTGGCCGGCTGCGCGGGGGGACCGGGCGGCGGCGGAGGCAAGATCAGCGACGGGAAGGTGGTGCTGGCCGTGCTGAACGACCAGTCCGCCATCTACGCCGACCTGTCCGGCCGCAACAGCGTCGAGGCCGTGCGGATGGCCGTCGCCGACTACAAGGCCAAGTACGGGGGCAAGGCCGCCGCCAAGGAGGTCGAGGTCGTCGCCGCCGACCACCAGAACAAGCCCGACGTGGCCAACTCCAAGGCCCAGGAGCTGTACGACCGGAAGCGCGCCGACATCATCCTGGACGTGCCGACTTCCTCGGCCGCGCTCGCCGTCGCCAACGTCGCCAAGAACAAGAAGAAGGTCTTCATAGACGTGGGCGCCGCGACGACGGAGCTGGAAGGCAAGCAGTGCAACAAGTACACCTTCCACTACGGCTACAACTCCTACATGCTGGCGCACGGCACCGGCAGGGCGCTGACGCAGGACGGCGCCAAGAACTGGTACGTCGTCTACCCGGACTACGCGTTCGGGCAGGACATGAACAAGACGTTCACCGCGGCCGTGCAGGGGGCGGGCGGCAAGGTCGTGAAGGCGGACCCGGCGCCGTTCCCCAACGACAACTTCTCGACGTTCCTGCTCAAGGCGCCCGGCCTCAACCCCAAGCCGCAGGTGCTCGGCACCATGCAGGCCGGCGGTGACCTGGTCAACCTGGTGAAGCAGTACAACGAGTACAAGCTCAAGGACAAGGGCGTGCAGCTCGCCGCCGGGCTGATGTTCCTCACCGACATCCACTCGCTCGGCCCGGACGCCATGGCCGGGACGCGCTTCACCGACGCCTGGTACTGGAACGCCAACCCGCAGAACCGCGCCTGGGCCGACAAGTTCCAGGCCAAGACGGGGAAACGGCCCACCTCTGTGCACGCCGCCAACTACTCGGCCGCCCTGCAGTACCTGGAGGCCGTTCAGCGCGGCGGCACCGACGCCTCCGACGACGTCGTCAAGCAGCTGGAAGGGCGCAAGGTCGAGGACGTCTTCGCCCGCAACGGCACCATCCGCGCCCAGGACCACCTGCTGCTGCACGACTCGTACCTGGCGCAGGTGAAGCCGTCCAGCGAGGTCAAGGAGCCCTGGGACTACCAGCGGATCCTGAAGACCATTCCGGCGGCGGAGGCTTTCCAGCCGCAGCCCGACGCGGCCTGCAAGCTGTAGGCGGCCGGGATGCTCCAGCAGGCCTTCAACGGGTTGGTGGGCGGGGCGTTCTACGCCCTGCTCGCCCTCGGCCTGGCCGTCATCTTCGGGATGCTCGGCGTGGTCAACTTCGCCCACGGCGCCTTCTACATGCTTGGCGCGTTCGGTGCGTTCGTGCTGCTCGACTCGTTCGGCGTGAACTTCTGGCTCGCCCTGCTGCTGATCCCGGTCGTCCTAGGAGCCGTGGGGGTCGTCCTGGAGCGGCTCTTCATCAGGCGGCTCACGCCCTTGGATCCGCTTTACAACTTCCTGTTCACCTTCGGCCTGGCGCTGATCCTGCAGGACCTGGTGAAGCGGCAGTACGGCGTGCAGTCCCAACCGTATCCGCGGCCGTCCGCGCTGGGCGGCTCCATCGACCTGGTGGTGTTCAGCTACCCCGCGTACCAGGTGTTCGTGCTGGCGGTGTCCGCGGTGGTGTGCGGCGCGGTCTGGGTCGTCCTCACCCGCACCAGGGTCGGGATGATCGTCCGCGCCGCCACGGAACGGCCCGAGCTGACCCGTGCCCTGGGCATCGACGTGGGCCGCTGGGTCACCCCGGTCTTCGGCTTCGGGATCGCGCTGGCCGGGTTCGCCGGGGTGCTGGCCGCGCCGATGCGCGCGGTCAACCCGCTGATGGGCGCCGACCTGATCATCACGGTGTTCGCGGTCGTCGTCATCGGCGGGCTCGGCTCGGTGTTCGGCTCGGTCGCCGCCGGGTTCGCGGTGGGGCTGGTGTCGGCGCTGGGCAACCTGTACACGCCCGCGCTCTCCCAGACCCTGGTGTTCATCCTCATGGCCGCCGTCCTGCTGTGGCGCCCGGCCGGGCTGTTCGGACGCGAGGAGGCGTTCCGTTGATCCTGTCCAAGCTGGCCGGGCGCCCGGTCCTGCTGGCCGCCGGCCTCTTCGCCGCCCTCGCCCTGCCCTGGATGGTCTATCCGCCGGTCGCCCTGGACATCGCCTGCTGGGCGCTGTTCGCCGCGGCCGTCGACCTGCTGCTCGGCTTCACCGGACTGCTGTCGTTCGGGCACGCCGCGTTCTGGGGCGGCTCCGCGTATTGCACCGGCCTGATCGCGCTGCACTCCGGCCTGCCGTTCCCGCTGGCCATCCTGGGCGGTGCGGTGTTCGCGGCGGTGCTCGCGCTGCCGATCGGATTCCTTTCGGTGCGCCTGCGCGGAATCTACTTCGCCATGGTCACCCTGGCGTTCGCCCAGATGGTGTACTTCGTCGCCAACCAATGGCGGGACGTCACAGGGGGAGAGAACGGGCTTCAAGGCATCCCGCGCGAACTCTTCGGAGTCGACCTGTCCGACCCGTTCTTCTTCTACTACGCGGGCCTGCCGTTCGTGCTGTTCGGGCTCTTCGCCGCCTGGCGCATCGTCCGGTCTCCCTTTGGACGCGTCCTGGTGTCCATTCGCGACAACCCCGCGCGTGCTCGTGCCCTGGGCTATCCGGTGGATCGCTACAAGCTGCTCGCCTTCGTTCTGTCCGCCGCCCTCTCCGGTATCGCCGGCGGCCTCTTCGCCATAAGCCACGGCTTCGCGTCCCTGCAGGAGGTCTACTGGACGACGTCCGGGCAGGCGGTGATGATGGTCGTCCTCGGCGGCATCGGCACGCTGTGGGGCGCCGCAGTGGGGGCGGCGCTGGTCGTCCAGTTGCACGACTACCTCGCCACGGCCGGTTTCCAGGAGATCGGCATCGTGACCGGCTCCATCTTCATCGTCGTCGTGCTGCTCTTCCGCCGCGGCATCTGGGGGACCGCGCGTCACTTCTGGGGCGTGCGCGCGTCCCGGCGTTCTTCGGGTACTCCCACGCCGTCCACCTCCGAACGGGAGGCGGTGAAAGCCCGGACCTGATCGGCCCTACCGGACCGCGCGATGGATGTAGGCGGGATAGGTGACGCCCTTCGCGTGCACGTCGACCCGGTGGAACTCGCTGGGATCCAGCCCGCCGAACTCGGTCTCGACGACGTCGCTGTACAGCGACCCCGACATGATGAGGACGAGGTCGAGCCGGGGACGGTCGCGCAACTCCTGCCGCAGGACGTCGGCGTCCACGAGCCGGGAGACCACGATCGGGGCCCGGCCGACCGCGCCGAACACCCCGTCCGACAGCGGCCCGTGGTGCATCGACAGCCGCAGCCGAAGCCGCCGGGCGCGCCGCCGGTTGACGCGGGCCAGCGCCATCGCCAGCGCGCGGGGATAGGCCACCAGCAGGCGCAGCCCGTCGGTCTCCGACGGCAGTATCGCCAGCTCGCCGTCGCCGCCGACCTGCCGCAGCCAGGAGTTCCGGTCGAGCCCCGCCGCCTCCGCCGCGTTCTCCAGGACCGTGTGCAGGTCGGCCTGGATGCGCTTCTGCTGCGCGGCGCTCAGCGTGCTGAACCCCTCGATGTCGACCGCGACCAGGAAGTGGTACGTCAGCCGGTCACCGGACGGAGCGACGTACACCCCGCCGCTCGTTTCCATTGCCCGCATGTCGCCCCCGCCTCCTGTCACTGGCGCGGTTCGCCCCGTATGTATGCATTGTCAACCAACGCATGCGTGCATGCAAGCTTGCATGTAGAATTCCACGCACGCATGCATGCACGCATCCGTGAGAGGCTGCATGCAGGGATGCATCCGGCCGGTGATTCGGAGGTCGTCATGGCCGCTCGGCAGTCGCCCTCAGTGCGGGCGCGCCAGCTTGCCCGGGAACTCCGTGAGCTGCGGACGAGCGCAGGACGGAACATGGACGAGGTGGCCGCCGAGCTCGGCTGGTCGACCGCGAAGGTCTCCCGCCTGGAGACCGCCTACACGCTCATCACGGTCAACGACCTGAACCGGCTGCTGGACTTCTACGACATCACGGGCGAGGCCGCGGAGCGCTATGTGAAGCTGGCGAAGGCGGCCCGCGAACGCGGCTGGTGGGAGAGCCACAGCGGCATCCTCCCGGACAAGTACTCCGCGTTCATCGGCCTGGAGGCCGACGCGCAGAAGATGCGCACCTACCGGGTCAACATCATGGACGGCCTGCTGCAGACCCAGGAATACGCGCGCGCGATCAGCGAGGCCGCGATTCCGCCGCTGCTCCCCAGTGAGGTCGACCTGGTGGTCCAGGTCCGGATGCAGCGGCAGAGTCGGATCCGGTCGTTCGAGCCCTTGGAACTGCACGTCGTCCTCGACGAGGGGGCGCTGCGCCGTAGAATAGGCTCGGCGGACGTGATGCGCCGCCAGTTGGAGTATCTGCTCGAGGTGGCGGCGCTGCCCAATGTGCGGCTCCAGGTCTTTCCCTTCGAAAGGGGTTATTCCACGTCGCAGAGCTTCAGCGTTCTCGACTTCCAGGAGCCGGAGTACCCCGCGGTCATCTACATCAGCCAGATGAGCGGCAGCCTCATCATCGAGGACGAGGCCAAGGTATTCGAATACACCCATGTGTTCGAGCACATCTCGTCGAGCGCGTTGGACGAGGACGGCTCGCGCGAGATGATCCGGAAGATATCCAGTGAATATCAGTAGAAATATCGGTAATAGACGATGACCACCTTTCAAGGGCCGGCGCCGTCCTGGCGCAAGAGCACGCACAGTGATAAATGGGAAGACTGCGTCGAGCTGGCGGCGTCGCCGCGGCGCGGCACGGGCGTTCTCGTCCGCGATTCCAAGGACCCCGGCGGCGGGACGTGCCGGTTCGGCGGCGAGGAGTTCGCGGCGTTCCTGCGAAAGGTGAAACGCGGCGAGCTCGACCTTTGACGCCTAGCGGAGGCGGTGCAGGCGCAGCGCGAGCTGGATCTCCAGGGCGCGCTCGGGGGACTGCCAGTCGTCGCCGAGGAGGTGGGCCACCCGGTCCAGCCGCTGCGTGACGGTGTTGACGTGGATGTGCAGCCGCTCGGCCGTCTTCGACAGGCTGCGGCCGGTACCGAAATAGTCCTCCAGCGTCCGGACCAGCGTCGTGCCGCGGCGCGCGTCGTAGTCGAGCACCGGGCCGAGTGTCGCGGTGAGGAAGCCGCCGACGTCGCGGTCGGCGCCGACCAGCAGGCCGACGAAGCCCAGCTCGGCGGTGCCCGCGCCGTCCCCGGCCCGGCCCAGCGCCAGCAGCGCCTCAGCGCAGCGCCGCGCCTCCTCGTGCGCGGCGGCGATCCCGTCCGGCGCGCGTACCGGCCCGGCGGCGCCGACCGTTACGGGCGCGTCCGGCGACGCGCCCAGCGAGGCGCCCAGCTCCTTGGCGACCCGCCGGGCCGCCTCGCCCGGACGCCCGCCCGGCAGCAGCAGCACGATCTCCTCGCCGCGCGCCGCCGCCAGGCCGTGCGCCACCGCGGCGTGCGAGGCGGCCCAGAACGCGGCGCGTCCGCGATGCTCCGGCGCCGCGCACCGGGCCGACAGCACCACGTGCGGCTCCTCCAGATCCACGTTCACCCGGTGCGCGCGGGACTTCAGGGCGTCGGTGACCCGGCCGGCGAGCAGGTCGTCCAGCAGCTCGCCCCGGACCCGCCCCTCCGCCTCGGTCACGCTGCGCCGCAGCAGCATCAGCAGCGCGGTGACCAGCGCCGCGCGTTCCAGGATGCGCTGGTCGGCGTCGGAGACCTCCTCGCGGGCGCGCAGTACCAGCGTGCCGAGCACCTCGTCGCCGGTGGAGACCGACGCGATCCACAGATCACCGCGCCGCACCGTGCGGCCCTGCGCGCGCATGGAGTACGCGGCCGCCATCACGCCGGACAGCTCCGCGCCGTCCAGCGGGGCGGGGGCGCCGGAGGCGGCCAGGGTGCCCCCGTCGGCGTCCAGGACGTGCAGCGTCCCGCCGAGGATCTCGGTGACCACGGCCGCCACGTCCTCGGCGCCGCCGCCCCGCACCACCACCGCGGTCATCCGGTCGTGCGCCTGCGCGGCCCGTTCCACCGCCGCGCTGCGCGCCTGGACGACCGCGTTCGCCGCGCTCAGCTCCTCCAGCGCCGTCCTGGTCTCCTCCAGCAGCCGGGCGTTGTCGATCGCGACGGCGGCGTGCGCGGCCAGCGAGCCGAGCAGCACCGCCTCCTCCGGATCGAACGGCCGCTCGCTGCGGTTCGCCGCGTACAGCACACCGATCACCCGGTTGCCCAGCTTCATCGGCACGCCCAGGATCGCGACCAGCGCCTCCTCGGCCACCGCCGTGTCGATGAACTCGCGGTGCCGGAACTGCGGATCCTCAAGGTAGTGCGCGCTGGTGTACGGCATCGCGGTCTGCGCCACCAGTCCGCCCAGTCCGGCGCCCATCGGCAGCCGCAGCCGGCGGAACGCCGCCGAGACCGACCCGTCGGTGACCCGCATGTAGGTGTCGCCGCGCTCGTCGTCGTTCAGCGTCATGTAGGCGATGTCGGCGTTCAGCAGCCGCCGGGCGCGGCGCACGATCGCCTCCAGCACCGCGTCGTGGTCGCGCAGCCCGGCCAGGTCGCCGGCGGTGTCGAACAGCGCCGCCAGCTCCGCCTCGCGCCGCGCGTGCCGCCGCATGATCGTGCGGACCCGGAGGGCGGCGAGCTTGGCGGCCTCCAGCTCCGCGAGCGTCTCGGCGCCGGCGCCCGCCGCGCGGGCCTCCACCAGCGGCCCCTCGAACTCGACCGGGGACGCCTCGCGGGCCAGCAGCTCGAGGAAGACGGTGCAGGTCATAGGGGACATTGTCAATGCGCGGTCCATCCCCCGTCGAGGGTCAGCGAGGCACCCGTGATCATCGCGGCGGCCGGTGCGCACAGGTAGGCGACCAGCTCCGCGACCTCCTCGGGCTCGACCAGCCGCTTCACCGCCGCCCTGGCCAGCAGCACCTCGGCCGTCACCGCGCCGGGCGACATGCCGTGCAACCGCGCCTGGTCCTCGATCTGCCCCTCCACCAGCGGCGTGCGGACGTAGGCGGGGCAGACGCAGTTCGAGGTGACCCCGTGCGCGGCGCCCTCCAGCGCGATCACCTTGGAGAGCCCTTCGAGCGCGTGCTTGGCCGCCACGTACGCCGCCTTGTACGGCGAGGCCCGCAGCCCGTGCACCGAGGAGATGTTGACGACCCGGCCCCAGCCGCGCGCGTACATGCCCGGCAGGCTGGCCCTGACCAGCCGGAACGGCGCCTCCACCATGGTCCGCATGATCCGTGAGAACGTCTCCGGCGGGAACTCCTCCAGCGGCGCCACATGCTGGAACCCGGCGTTGTTGACCACGATGTCGGGCGCGTGGTCGCGGGCCAGCGCGTCGGCGGCGTCCAGATCCGCCAGGTCGGCGGCACGGGCCGTGCCGCCGATCGCCGCCGCGGCCTGTTCGGCCGCCTCCGCCCTTATGTCGGCCACCACCACATGGGCCCCGGCGGACGCGAGCCGGCGCGCGCAGGCCAGGCCGATACCGCCCGCCGCGCCGGTGACCAGGGCGGTGCGCCCGGCGAGGCCCGGACGGGCCTCCGTCTGGGGTGTCATGCGCCGAATTTACGGAGCGTGAGCCCCTCCCTCCTATGGAGCGGACCGACACAATCAGGCCCCGTCCCATGTGGGGCGCCACACCTGAGGCACCTGAGGCCATGTCGAGACAGGCCTTAGCCTCGGGGGGCCCGCCGATCATCGTGGAGGTGCCGTCATGGCCGAGATCGCCCACCGTTTCGTCGAGTCCACCAGCGGCCTGCGGATGCACGTCGCCGAGGCCGGATCCGGGCCGCTCGTCCTCCTGCTGCACGGCTTCCCCGAATGCTGGTACTCGTGGCGGCACCAGCTCGTCGCGCTCGCCGCGGCCGGCTACCACGCCGTCGCCCCCGACCAGCGCGGCTACGCCCGGACGGGCGGACCCGCCGACGCCGGCCAGTACACGATCCACCACCTGGTCGGCGACGCGGTCGGGCTGATCGACGCGTTGGGCGAGGAGCGGGCCGTGATCGTGGGGCACGACTGGGGCGCTCCGGTCGCCTGGGGCGCCGCGCAGTTCCGTCCCGAACGGGTGCGCGGCGTGGTCGGCCTGTCGGTGCCGCACCGGCCGCGCGGCTCCAGGCCGCCCGTGCGGGCGATGCGGGAGATGTTCGGCGAGGGCTTCTACATGGTGCACTTCCAGCGGCCCGATGTGCCCGAGGCCGACTTCGACCGCGACCGGGCCGCGACGTTCCGGCGCGTGCTGTACTCGGCGTCCGGCGAGGCCGGCGGGACGCTGCCGATCGTCCCCGAGGGCGGCGGGTTCGTCGACGTGTGCCCCGAGCCGGAGCGGCTCCCGGACTGGCTCACCGACGAGGACATCGCGGTGTACGTGCGCGAGTACGAGAACGCCGGCTTCACGGGCCCCGTCAACTGGTACCGCAACCTCGACCGGAACTGGGAGCTGACCGCCGCCTGGCACCGGGCCCCGGTCACCCCGCCCGCGCTCTTCATCGGCGGCGACCGCGACCCGGTGGCGGCCGGGGGCGCCCGGACGGCGGCCGACCGGCTCGCCGACTTCGTC
Organism: Actinomadura vinacea; assembly: GCF_039532545.1. NCBI lineage: Bacteria > Bacillati > Actinomycetota > Actinomycetes > Streptosporangiales > Thermomonosporaceae > Actinomadura > Actinomadura vinacea. The sequence goes on from NZ_BAAARW010000011.1 coordinate 175,834, forward strand.
CCGGACCTCCGCGGCACGGTCTGGCTGGCCGGATGCGGCCACTGGACGCAGCAGGAGCGTCCCGCCGAGGTCAACGAGGCCCTCATCGCCTTCCTGAGCGGATTGTCATAGGCGGCGCGTACGGTCTGCCGGGTGAACCGTACCGACCGGCTGTACGCCCTGGTGGAGGAGCTGCGGGCCCGCGCCCCGGGCCGGGTCAGCGCCCGCGATCTGGCCGCCCGCTTCGAGGTGAGCCCGCGGACGATCGAGCGCGACATCGGCGCCCTGCAGCAGGCCGGGGTGCCGATCTTCGCCGACGTGGGCCGCAAGGGCGGCTACACCCTCGACAAGAGCCGCACCCTGCCGCCGCTCAACTTCACTCCCGCCGAGGCCGTCGCGATCGCCATCATGCTGGGCCGGGCCGGCGGCTCGCCGTTCTCCCGGTCCGCCCGCACCGCGCTGCACAAGATCGTCACCGCGATGTCGGCCGCCGACGGCGCCACCGCGCGCGAACTGGCCGGCCGGATCCGGTTCCTGGCCGACCCGGCGACCGGCGAGCCGGCGTCCGTGCCCGCCGTCCTGGAGGAGGCGATGTCGGCGCGGCGGGTGGTGCGGCTGACCTACGTCGACCGGGACGGCGCCGAGACCGAGCGGGACATCGAGCCGGTGGCCTTCACCGGCGCCGCCAAGGGCTGGTACCTCATCGGCTGGTGCCGGCTGCGCGCCGACTCGCGGGTGTTCCGGATCGACCGGGTCCGCCGGGCGTCGCTGCTCGACGAGACCGCGCCCGAGCGGTGCTTCGAGGACTTCGACGACGCCCCGCCGCACTACGTCGTCCGCCCGCTGGAACTCGTCTGAGGATCCGAAAATCTGTTCGGAAACACCGACAGAGGGCTGTCGCGCGCCTGCCGGACCGTGGTCGCAGTGACACGATCTATGACACGGAGGAGATCATGCAGGCACCCGCGTACGACACCGTCAGCTGGTTCCAGATCGGCACCGACGACTCCGAGGGCGCGCAGCGGTTCTACGGCGGGCTCTTCGGGTGGAAGTTCACCCTGGACCCGGACTCCGACGGCTACGACCTGATCAAGTTCGCCGGAGCCGAGGCCCCCAGCGGCGGCATCGCCCACACCGGCGGCGGCGCCGAGAACCACGCGATGTTCCTGGTGGTGGTCGAGGACGTGGCGGCCGCGTGCGCCGCGGCGGAGAAGCTCGGCGGCAAGGTCACGCTCGCGCCCACGACAGCCGGCAGCGGCCTCGTGTTCGCCTACCTGAACGACCCGGCCGGCAACCAGTTCGGCGTGTTCACACCCCCGGCCGTCCCCGCCACCTGACCGACCTTTCAGGGCGTTGTCCGGTTGTCTGTACTGGAGCGGGCGCGCTTGCGGTGGAGGCTCTTGTGGAAGAGGGGGTCGGCACCCACCACGTCCAGTTCTGGATGCTGCGGGGCGGGGCCGCCGTCGCGTAGCAGGCCGGTCAGCGAGGCGAGCAGCGACCAGCCCTGGCGGCGGACGTCCCGGTCGGAGGCGATCCACTCCCCGGCGGCGTTGAGCACGTCTCCGACGTGCAGCAGCAGCGCCGCCGGGCCGCTGACCAGCAGGGCCCGCCCGGGCTCGGCAAGGCCGAGACCGCCGCGCGGTTCGCCGTGCGGATCGCGAGGCGGCGGCGGGCGGAGGGTGACCGGGCGTCCGCCGGGAAGGCGCCGTCTGACCCCCGGCCAGGCGGACGGCCGCAGCCCCAGATCCGAACGCATGATCACCAGGTCGGCCGAACGCTCGGGCGGGCCGTACCACGGGACCGCCTCCGGCCGCGGCCCCCCGACGGGCAGGTGGACGAGGCTGCGCGGGCTGATCGCGGCCATCCGGAACCAGGCGCCCAGATGCAGCAGCCCGGCCCGCGAGCCCACGATGAGCCCGAGATTGCCGGACGACGGCGGGCAGATCCACAGCCCGTGCGGGGGGCGGCGCGGTTCCAGCACCCGGGACGGGCCGCGCGGTCCGGGAACGGCGCGTGCGAGCGCCCGCAACCGCATGCGCCCCTCGTCCCGCGTGGTCATCGGGCCATGAAAGCAAAAGGCGGGGGCTTCCGGGACCGTTGGGGAGCCCCGGAAGCCCCCACGTACCGGGCCGCTGCGGCGTCATCACGGCCTACACCTCCGTGATCACGGCCACCCGGTGGTGCGTCAGGCGTCGCCTCCCGTGTTGCTCTCGGGGGAGCCGACACCGCCCGCGAACACGGTGCTGACGTCGGCGTTCAGCTGGTAGCGCTCGATCGCCTGCTGCAGCGTCTCCGGCTTGACCTCGCCGTCCCGGGCGAGCCGGGTGAGCACGGCCAGCACGATCGACGCCGCGTCCACGTGGAAGGACCGCCGGGCGGCGGCGCGGGTGTCGGAGAACCCGAACCCGTCGGTGCCGAGCGAGGAGTAGTCCCCGGGCACCCACGGCGCGATCTGGTCCGGTACGGCCCGCATGTAGTCCGACACCGACACGATCGGGCCGGGCACGTTCTCCAGGGTGCGGGTGAGGTACGGGACGCGCTGCTCGGCGTCGGGGTGCAGCATGTTCCAGTCGTCGCAGGACTGGGCCTCGCGGGCCAGCTCGTTCCACGAGGTGGCCGACCACACGTCGGCGGCGACGTTCCACTCCTCGGCCAGCAGCCGCTGCGCCTCCAGGGCCCAGCGGCCCGCCACGCCGGAGGCCAGGATCTGGGCCTTGGGCGACTGGCCGTTCTCGGTCTCGGGGGCCTCTCGCAGCCGGTAGAGGCCCTTGAGGAGGCCCTGGACGTCCAGGCCCTCGGGCTCGGCCGGCTGCTGGTACGGCTCGTTGTAGACGGTCAGGTAGTAGAAGATGTTCTCGCCCTGCGGGTGCTCCTCGGACGAGCCGTACATCCGGCGCAGCGCGTCCTGGACGATGTGGGCCAGCTCGAACGCCCAGGTCGGGTCGTAGTGCACGCAGGCCGGGTTGGTGGCCGCCAGCAGCGGCGAGTGCCCGTCGGCGTGCTGGAGGCCCTCGCCGGTGAGGGTGGTGCGGCCCGCCGTGGCGCCGAGCAGGAAGCCGCGGCCCATCTGGTCGCCCAGGGCCCACATCTGGTCGCCGGTCCGCTGGAACCCGAACATCGAGTAGAAGATGTAGACCGGGATCATGTGCTCGCCGTGCGTGGCGTAGGCGGTGCCGGCGGCGATGGCGGAGGCCATCGAGCCCGCCTCGCTGATGCCCTCGTGCAGCATCTGCCCCTGCTCGGACTCCTTGTAGGCGAGCAGCAGCTTGCGGTCGACGCCCTCGTAGGTCTGCCCGTGCGGGGCGTAGATCTTGGACGTGGGGAACAGCGAGTCCATGCCGAAGGTGCGGTACTCGTCCGGGGCGATCGGGACGAACCGCGCGCCGATGTTCTGGTCCTTGATCAGGTCCTTGAGCAGCCGGACGAACGCCATGGTGGTGGCGATGTTCTGCTTGCCGGAGCCCTTCTTCAGCTCGGCGTACACCGGGTCGCCGGGCAGCTTGAGCGGTTTGGCCCGGACGACCCGCTTGGGCAGGAAGCCGCCCAGCGCGGCGCGCCGCTCCCGCATGTACTCGATCTCGTCGGAGTCCTCGCCCGGGTGGTAGTACGGCGGCAGGGGCTGCTCCAGCGCCGAGTCGGGGATGTCGAGGTAGAGCCGGTCGCGGAACTCCTTCAGCTCGGCCTTGGTGAGCTTCTTCATCTGGTGCGTGGCGTTGCGGGCCTCGAAGTCGGGGCCCAGCGTCCAGCCCTTGATGGTGTGCGCGAGGATCACGGTCGGCTGGCCGACGTGCTCGCGGGCGGCCTTGAACGCCGCGTACACCTTGCGGTAGTCGTGCCCGCCGCGGGACAGCTTGCGCAGGTCGTCGTCGGGCAGGTGCTCGACCATCTTGCGCAGCCGCGGGTCGTCGCCGAAGAAGTGGTCGCGGATGTAGGCGCCGGATTCGACGGTGTAGGTCTGGAACTGGCCGTCGGGCGTGGTGTTCATCTTGTTGACCAGGACGCCGTCGGCGTCCTGGGCGAGCAGCGGGTCCCAGTCGCGGCCCCACACCACCTTGATCACGTTCCAGCCGGCGCCGCGGAAGAACGACTCCAGCTCCTGGATGATCTTGCCGTTGCCGCGTACCGGGCCGTCCAGCTGCTGCAGGTTGCAGTTGACGACGAAGGTGAGGTTGTCCAGTTCCTCGCGGGCGGCCAGCCCGATGGCGCCCAGCGACTCCGGCTCGCCCATCTCGCCGTCGCCCAGGAACGCCCAGACGTGCGACCGCGAGGTGTCCTTGATCTTGCGGCTGTAGAGGTAGCGGTTGAACCGGGCCTGGTAGATCGAGTCGATCGCGGTCAGGCCCATGGACACCGTGGGGAACTCCCAGAAGTCCGGCATCAGCCGCGGGTGCGGGTAGGACGACAGGCCGCCGCCGGGATGCGACATCTCCTGCCGGAAGCCGTCCAGCTTCTCCTGGGGGAGGCGGCCCTCCAGGTAGGCGCGGGCGTAGATGCCGGGGGCCGCGTGCCCCTGGATGAACACCTGGTCGCCGGACTCGCCGTGGTCCTTGCCGCGGAAGAAGTGGTTGAAGCCGACCTCGTAGAGCGAGGCGGCCGAGGCGTAGGTGGCGATGTGCCCGCCGACGCCCAGTTCGGGACGGTTGGCCCGGGACACCATGATCGCCGCGTTCCACCGGATGTAGGCGCGGATCCGGCGCTCGATGTGCTCGTCGCCGGGGAACCAGGGCTCGTGCTCGGGCGGGATGGTGTTGATGAAGTCGGTGCTGCGCAGGCCGGGCACCCCGACCTGCTGTTCGCGGGCACGCTCCAGGAGCCGGAGCATCACGTAGCGTGCCCGGCTGCGGCCCTCGGTCTTGATCACCGTGTCGAGCGATTCCAGCCACTCCCGGGTCTCGTCCGGGTTGATGTCCGGCAGCTGGCTCGGCAGGCCGTCACTGATGATCGAATAGCGTTGACGTCCGGAAGCCACGGGGTCCCCTCTGCGCTTACCGTTCTCCTGGTGAGACCGGCGCCGCCCGGTGAGTCGGCGGCGGCCTCGCTGTACGACTGTCGGCCGTGGTGGTTCGTGATCCCCATCGTCGCCGTTTATTTCGGCTAACGCATCTCTACCAGCCAGTAACCATTGTCCCCGGTCAACGCGGGTGCGTCGACCATGAGCGCGCTGGTCGGAGCGGGTTTGGGACCCCCCTTGGCGAGGCAGGGAAGACGTACGAAGCTGGAACCGTACGAACCCGCAACTACAGAGCACCACGCCCGGACGGTCGCGGACATCGGCCCGCGGCCCCGCGCGCATGGGGGAGTGATGAACGCATCGGTCGGAGATCGACTGCACGTGCACGGTAACGCCGTCGGCCAGCCCGACAGGTCAGGGGAGATCATCGAGGTGCGCGGTTCGTCGGGCGGGCCGCCCTACCTGGTCCGTTTCGACGACGACCACACCGGCCTGGTGTTCCCCGGCCCGGACGCGGTCGTGGAGCCCGCCAAGGCCCGAGTCACCGAACGCGCCCGGTGAGCACGCCAGGTGACCGTGCCTGAACGTGCCCGGTAGACGTGCCGGCAGACGCGCCCAGTACGCGCCGTGCCGCGCCCGGGGTCGGCGCGGCGCGCGCCGGGTGGCGCCCGCATACGCACGGCCCGGGCCCGGATGGGGTAGACCTGGGGTATGAAGAGCACCGTGGTCCAGGTGGCCACCGGGAATCGGGAGGTCGTGCACGACATCACCGGCGAGTGCGAGCGTTTCGCCGCCGCGCAGGGCGCGGACGGCCTGCTGCACGTATTCGTGCCGCACGCCACCGCGGGGATCGCGGTCATCGAGCTGGGTGCCGGCAGCGACGACGATCTGCTGGCGGCGCTGGGCGACCTGCTGCCCGCGGACGAACGCTGGCGGCACGCGCACGGCTCCCGCGGACACGGCCGGTCGCACGTGATGCCGGCCCTGGTCCCGCCGTACGCGACGCTGCCGGTCCTGGGCGGCCGGCTGGCGCTGGGGACGTGGCAATCGGTGGCTCTGGTCGACCTCAACGTCGACAACCCCGACCGTCAGGTCAGACTGACGTTTCTTGCGGGATGAGTCCGCATTGTTACGCTCGGCTGGTGTCCATTGACCGCCACGGCCGTAATCGGTCCCATGAGGCCACCAAAAGCCGGGAAGACACTTGCGCTGGGGCCGCCTACTTGTGTGGACTGTCCCGCAAAACCCGAACCAGTGCGGATGGGGCGCCACAAGGGCGGCCCGCCAACGCACCTAACGGACTAACGACCATGGGAGGACTTTCGTGAGCGCGACCGCGGGTCAGGCGCAGTCTGAGCGCAGCCTGGCCGAACGGCTCGGCCTTAAGGCGGGCCAGGTGGTGCAGGAGATCGGCTGGGACGACGACGTCGACGAGGAGCTGCGCAGCTCCGTCGAAGCCGTCACGGGGAACGAGCTGGTCGACGAGGACTACGAGGACGTGGTCGACGTCGTGCTGCTGTGGTGGCGCGAGGAGGACGGCGACCTCTTCGACGGCCTGGCGGACGCGATGGCGCCCCTGACCGGTGGCGGCCACATCTGGCTGCTGACCCCCAAAGCAGGACGGGACGGTCACGTGGAGCCGAGCGACATCGGCGAGGCCGCGCAGACCGCGGGTCTGGCGCAGACCAGCAGCGTCAGTGCGGCCCAGGAATGGTCGGGCACCCGCCTGGTCGCTCCCAAGGTCCGCAAGTAGCGCCTCCACCGCAGGCCGCCCGTGCAGGGGCAGATGGCAGACTGGCCCCCGAAGGACGACCGTTCACCCCCGCTGGAGAGCGGGGGCCACGATCCGCGGGAGAGGCATGGCGGTTGAGGTAGGCGACGTCGCACCGGACTTCGAGCTGAAGGACCAGCACGGCACTCCGGTGAAGCTGTCGGATTTCCGGGGCCGCAAGAACGTGGTCCTGGTGTTCTATCCGCTGGCGTTCAGTGGCGTCTGCACGGGCGAGCTCTGCGCGATCCGCGACGAGCTGCCGAGCCTGGGCGATGACGACGTCCAGGTGCTGGCGGTCTCGGTCGACTCGATGTTCGCGCTGCGCGCCTGGTCCGACCAGGAGAATTACCGGTTCCCGCTGCTGGCCGACTTCTGGCCGCACGGCGGCACGGCGCAGGCGTACGGGGTCTTCGACGGGGAGAAGGGGCTCGCACTGCGCGGCACCTTCATCATCGACACCGAGGGCGTCGTCCGCTGGAGGGTCGTCAACGCCATTCCCGACGCGCGGGACCTCGACGAGTACCGCAAGGCGCTCGCCGGACTCTGAGTGATTCCGGGCCGGTCCGCCCGGCCCGTCCGTGCCCGCCGGCGTCCGGTTCCAGGACTCCGGCGGGCACGGACGGCGGCGGGCCCGCCCCCGCACCCCTGGAGGTGTGATGCCCTGCTTCCAATGCGGGGCGCGGCAGACCGACCCCGTGCGCGGCTCGAGCCCCTGGAAGCGCGGGGTCCGGGCCGACCGGCAGGTGCTGATCTGCCCCGACTGCCTGGCCGTCGCCGACGCCGTGGCCCGGCTCGACCGATGCGTGGCGTGCGGCTCGGTGGCGCTGGGCTGCAGGCTCGGCGAGATCGAGTGCCGCGACTGCGGCCACACCCGGGAGGCCGTGCGGGACGAGGGGGCGCATGCCGGCGATCTGGTCCCGTCCGGCGCCCATCCGGCCGACACCGGTCTCTCCGAGGAGGTGGCCGCGGCGCTGACCCGCTTCTTCAAGCGCGACCCGGGCACCTGAAGCGATCCCGCAGCCGGGGCGATTTGGTCGATCTAGGGGTTGACGTCGCAATTGCCGGGTGCCACGCTGCCTCGCACATCGTGAGCCAGCGACGGGGGATCCGCCGATGCCGTTCGTCTTCATGCGTGTGGTCCATCGGATCGCCGAGCGCGCCTGGCGCGGCCCTGCCCTGGTGCTGCTCGCCGCCGCCGTGCTCGGCTGGCTGCTCGTCGCCGTGTTCGAGAAGCCCGGCGCCGAGATCCGCGACCCGCTGCACTACCTCTGGTACTTCTTCGTCAGCGGCACCACGACCGGCTACGGCGACCTGTACCCGGAGACGACCGGCGGCCGGATCGGCGGGGCGATCGTCATCGTCGCCGGGCTCACCGCGGGGCTGATGCTGTTCGCGGAGCTGACGCTCTGGATGGCGAAGGGAAGGACGATGAAGGCCAACGGCCAGGCCCGGCTGCACCACCGCCGGCACATCGTGGTCATCGGTTACGAGCGGGACGGGCTGCGCGCCGTCATCGGCCAGTTGCGCGCCGATCCGGAGTTCGCCAAGACGCCCGTGGTCACCGTCTTCTGGCCGGACCAGCTGCCCGGCGAGAACCCCGACCCCGACCTGTACGACGTGGTGCTCTTCGACGACACCGGCTACGAGCGGGCCGGGGTGCAGGACGCCCGCACCGTCCTGGTCGCGGGCCGCAACGACGACGAGACCGTCCGGGTGATGCTCGGCGTGCACGCCTACCTGCGGCGCCACGCCGCCGCGGGGACGCATCTGCTGGCCGGGGTGCACGACGGCGGCCGGCGCGCGGAGATCACCGAGGCGCTGGAGCTGATCGGCGGCGGGATCGAGCCGGTGGACCTGGACGATCCGGCGGTGGTGGCGGTCGCGATCCGCAATCCCGGGATCGCCTCGATCTACCACAACCTGGCCAGCACGCTGGACTCCGACTCGACGCTGTTCCGGGTGGACGTGCCCGAGGACGCGGGCGAGTGGCCCCGGCTCGAGCTGGCGATCTTCCTGCTGCGGCACGGGAGCACGCTGCTCGCGGTGGGCGAGTCGCACCGGCCCAACGCCCGGTTCCGGCTGGCCGCGGCGCCGGGGGAGATCGTCCGGGGCGGGCAGTCGCTGGCGGTCGTGGCGCCGGAGCGGCCGAAGATCGCCTGGCACGAGCTGCCGGCGGCGGTCGGTTGATCGGCACCCTCCGGCGCCCGGTCAGGACTCCAGGACGCGGAAGGCCAGGCCGGCCCGTTCGAGCCGCCGGATGAGCGCGTCCCCCATGGCCACGGCGGTGGTGACCTGCCCGGACGTCGCCGGGAGGTCGTCGTGGGCCAGGCACAGCGCCGACTCGGCCAGCATCTTGGCCGTCTCGCCGTAGCCGGGGTCGCCGCCCGCGACCTCCGTCACGACCCGCTCGCCGCCGCCCTCGCCGACGAACTTCAGGCTGAACCAGCTGCGCGCACGCTGTTCCGCGGAGGGGCCCTCGCCCGGCGCGGGGAGCAGCCGCCGCAGCAGCGACCGGGTGGGCGGCAGCTGCGCCAGCGCCGTGACGGCGCCCACCCCGCCCGCGACGCCCGCGGCGGCCGCCAGGTGCCTGACCGCGAGGAACTGGCCGTAGCTGAAGTCGGGGCCGTACCGGTCGAGCGCGGCGGCCGAGCGCGCCACGATCCGCGAGTCCAGCGTCGCCATCGGCAGCGTCCAGCCGCCGCCGATCCGGGTGCGCGGGACCGGCCGCCGGGAGAGCCGGACGCGGCGGCCCTCCGGCCGGGGCTCGACCCCGAGCCGCTCCCGCTCGGCCTTGACCATGCCGGGCACGTCCGAGAAGATCTCGACGGCCGAATGCAGGGTGCCGCCGGAGAACCGGGCGTCGGCCCGCACGAACCCCTCGACCCGCAGCGGCACGCCCTCAGGCAGCCGCTGGACGGTGTAGAGCACGCCCAGGTCGTGGGGGATCGAATCGAAGCCGCAGGCGTGCACGATCCGGGCACCGGTGCGCCGGGCCTGCTCGTGGTGGCGCAGGTACATCCGGTCGACGAAGCCGGGCTCGCCGGTGAGGTCGACGTAGTCGGTGCCCGCCCGCGCGCACGCGGCCACCAGCGGCTCGCCGTGCACCAGGTACGGGCCGACCGTGGTGATCACGACCCGGGTGGCGCGCGCGACGGCCTCCAGCGACGCCTGATCGGTGCTGTCGGCGTGCAGCAGCGGCAGCTCCTTGAGGCGCGCGTCGATCGCGGCGAGCCGTTCCCGCACCGCCTCCAGCTTGGCGGGGTTGCGCCCGGCCAGCGCCCAGCGGGTGCCGGACCCGGCGTGCGCGGCCAGGTACTCGGCGGTCAGCCCACCGGTGAAGCCGGTCGCACCGAACAGAACAATGTCGTGGGGGCGGTTCATGGCAACCCTTCCTCGTGGTCCTCGCCCGACCCGTACCCGCCGAGACCTCGGCGGATACGATGGCGAGGTCAGGGGGGAGGCGACGTGACGGCGGTCGCTGTGTCGATGGACATCGTCGCCGTGGTGCTGCTCGGCTGGGCGCGGTCCCTGCCGTCCGGGCCCCGGCCGGAGGCGCGCTGGAGCCGCACTGGAGTGATCATGGTCGCGGGCAGCCTACTGCTGATCTCCGCGGCCGTGTGGCTCGCCGCCGTGCCCTGATGGCCCCTAGAGGAATCTGGCGACAGATCACAGGCTTTAATCTGGAGACTGTCGACATGAACATGTGGGGGAGACGGTGCTAAACCCTGAGGATCTGTACGAGCTTGACGCCGACCTGCCCGAGCTGGCGGGGCCGGTGCTGCTGCACAGCCTCGACGGCTTCGTGGACGCGGGGTCCACCGGCCAGCTGATCCGCGAGCACCTCCTGGACTCCCTGGAGCACCGCGTGGTGGCCCGGTTCGACGTGGACTCCCTGATCGACTACCGCGCCCGCCGCCCGCTGATGACCTACGACCGCGACCACTGGGCCTCCTACGAGGCACCGGAACTGGTCGTCCACCTGCTGCGGGACGAGGTCGGGAGCCCCTTCCTCTTCCTGACCGGCCCGGAGCCCGACCGCCTCTGGGAGGGCTTCACCGCCGCCGTCCGGGTGCTGGTCGAGCGGCTGGGTGTCAGCCTGGTCGTCGGGTTCCACGGCATCCCGATGGGCGTGCCGCACACCCGCCCGGTCGGCATGACCTCGCACGCGACCCGTCCCGAGCTGATCACCAAGAACTCCTGGTTCGACAAGGTCCAGGTCCCGGGAAGCGCCGCCGGTCTGCTGGAGCTGCGGCTGGGCGAGGCCGGCCACGACGCCCTCGGCTTCGCCGTGCACGTCCCGCACTACCTGGCCCAGTCCGCATACCCGGCCGCGGGCCTGGCCGCCCTGGAGGCCGTCGTGACCGCCACCGGCCTGGTGCTGCCCACCGAGGGCCTGCGCAAGGCCGCCACCAAGACCGACGCCGAGATCGCCGAGCAGGTCGCCGGGAACGACGAGGTGGAGAAGGTCGTCCGCGCCCTGGAACAGCAGTACGACGCCTTCGCCGGCGCCGCCGAGCGGGAGAGCCTGCTGGCCGAGTCCCAGGACATGCCCACCGCCGAGGAACTGGCCGCCCAGTTCGAACGCTTCCTCGCCGAGCAGGACGGCCCCGACTCGTCCCAGCCCTAGGCTGTGTTTGTCGCAACCTCGGCCCAGGGCGCTCGCCTGGCGGCTCGCACCCTGACCGTGCTTGGTGCGAGCGCGACATCGCTTCGCGATCTGGCCGGTGGAGCTCGCCTCCGGCATCGCCCCACCGGCCAGGCAACGCACTCGCGCGGTACCTGAGGCCACTTCGACACAGGCCCTGGATATCCATTTCGCACCGGCCCCCCGGAACCGGGTACGCTTGCCCGGTCACGCGGGCGCGTAGCTCAGGGGTAGAGCACTCGCCTTACAAGCGAGGAGTCGGCGGTTCGAAACCGTCCGCGCCCACAAGCCGGGTCGCTGTGGTCGGCGCATTCGCGCCTTCCCAGTGGCCCGCGGTGCTTGTGCTGGCCGCCCCCCGCCGCGGCGGGTCAGTTCGGGGGGATCTGGCCGGTGCGGAGTAGGTGGGTGGCCTGGGTGAGTGCGGGGTGAGGGCCGCCTGGCGTCTGTTTGTACCGGGGGGTCTCGTCGAGCCAGGGCCAGATGGCGTCTTTGTCCGTCAGAGGTGCGTCCAGCCATCGGCAGAAGGATCGGCGCAAGGTGCTCTCGGCGACGACCAGGCGTCCGTCGTGGCGTTGTGCGGGCAGCGACGAGTTCTGAAGCGCGTCCAGCAATTCGGCGCAGTGGTTCAGCAGGTTTCTGACGTCGGCGGTCGACTTTTCCTTGTCCATGTAGACACCGCCCCAGCCGGTCTGGGCGAAGACGGCTAGCGGGCCCATGACCAGGTGATAGCTGATGGCGTAGGAGTTCGCGCCGTGGCCGGCGTGTGAAACGGCCATGTAGTCGTCGACCGGCCCGGTGAGCACTTCGAACACGTAATCCTGGAACATGTACATGCCCATCGGGTTGATGTCGCGCGTGGCGAACGCCCATGGGCCCCGTTGCTCGACCAGGGAGACCATTTCCGCTGGGACGGGCGGTGAGCCGAGCCCGGCCTCCTGGAAGAGACGGCGCATCTCGTCGTTGCCGTTCATGCGTCCGATAATGCCCGTCTGCGGGGGGCGCCTCTCGGCCTTTGGGGGGAGGGGGTCGTCCACGCGGAGTAGGCCGGGTCGGGACCGGTGAGGGAGGTGTGACGGGCCCGGCCGTTCCTACGTTTGGGGGATGGACGAGAGGCCTGCGTGGAGGGTGCTGTTCGGGGTCGTCCGGCCGCATCGGCGGGCGGTGGTCGGGGGAGGGCTGCTCGCGCTGGTCGGCGGGCTCGCGGGGCTGCTGGAACCGCTGGCGGCCAAGGCCGTCGTCGACGCGCTGGGGCGGGGCGGGTCGTTGTGGGGGCCGATCGGGGTGCTCACGCTCGTCGTGCTCGGGGGCGCGGTCATCGCCACGACCGGGGCCTACCTGCTGGAGCGCACGGCGGAGAGCGTGGTGCGGGCCGCGCGGGAGCGGCTCATCGGCCGGCTGCTGCGGCTGCGGGTGGGCGAGGTCGACCGGCTCAAGCCCGGCGACCTCATGTCCCGGGTCACCTCCGACACGACGCTGCTGCGCGCGGTGGCCGGGCAGGGCCTGGTGGACGGCGTCAACGGCGCCGTGGTCCTGCTGGGCGCGATCGTGCTCATGGGGTTCATGGACCCGGTGCTCCTGGGCGCGACGGTGGCGGTGCTCGTGGTGGTGGCCGCGTCGATGGCGCTGGTGCTGCCGCGGCTGGCGCGGGCGAACGAGCGGGCCCAGGCGGCGGTCGGCGACATGGGGTCCGTGCTCGAACGGGCGCTGGGGGCCTTCCGCACGGTCAAGGCGAGCGGCGCCGAGGCGCGGGAGACCGCGGCGGCGGGCGAGGCGGCGGGCAGGGCGTGGAAGCACGGCGTCGAGCGGGCCCGCTGGGAGGCGGTCTCCGGCATGTCGGCGTGGCTGTCGGTGCAGATCGCCTTCCTGGTGGTGCTGGGCGTGGGCGGTGCCCGGGTGGCCGCCGGGGACATGCCGGTGTCGTCGCTGATCGCCTTTCTGCTCTACCTGTTCTACCTGACGTTCCCGATCGCGCAGGTGGCGGAGGCGGCCACGGCGTGGCAGGCGGGACTGGCGGCGGTTCGGCGGATGCGGGAGGTCGAGGTGCTCCCGCTCGAATCACCCGAGGGCGGTGTGGTGGCCGGTGCGGCCGCGTCGGTGTCGTTGCGCGATGTCCGGTTCGGGTACGGGGACGCGCCGGTGCTGCGGGGCGTCTCGCTGGAGGTGCCCAGCGGGGGGATGACCGCGTTCGTGGGGCCGTCCGGCGCCGGGAAGAGCACCGTCTTCGGGCTGCTGGAGCGGTTCTACGAGGCCGAGGACGGCGTCGTGGCCGTCGACGGGGTGGACGTGCGCCGCTGGCCGCTGGCCGAGCTGCGCGGCGCGATCGGGTACGTGGAGCAGGACGCGCCGATCCTGGCGGGGTCGCTGCGCGACAACCTGCGGTACGCGGCGCCGGAGGCCGATGACGAGGAGATCATGGCCGTGCTGGCGCGGACCCGGCTGGACGGCCTGGTGGAGGCGCTGCCGGACGGGCTGGACACCCGGGTGGGGCACCGCGGCACGACGCTGTCGGGCGGGCAGCGGCAGCGGGTGGCGATCGCGCGGGCGCTGCTGCGCCGGCCCCGGCTGCTGCTGCTGGACGAGGCCACCTCGCAACTGGACGCGGCCAACGAGGCGGCGCTCAAGGAGGTGGTCGACGATCTCGCGCGGACCACCACGGTGCTGGTGATCGCGCATCGGCTGTCGACGGTGACCGGGGCGGACCGGATCGTGGTGCTGGAGGCGGGCGAGGTGCGGGCGGTGGGGTCGCACGAGGAGTTGCTGGAGGTCGACGAGCTGTACCGTGATCTTGCCGCCGTCCAGTTCGCCGCCGACCGGAATGCCGGGGTGTGACCAGGCTCTCACGGTTGTTCCGGCAGGTCAGATCCTGTTTAACATTCCGTTCACATAAGGGCAACAGGTCCGAAATGCCTGGTGGGCAGCCTCGTTCAGGGCCGAAAAATGACCGAAAGGACCGACGTTGAGCTACAAGGCCGAGTACATCTGGATCGACGGCACCGAGCCCACCGCGCGGCTCCGGTCCAAGACCAGGATCCTGCCCGACGGTGCCGACCTGCCGGACTGGGGCTTCGACGGGTCCAGCACGAACCAGGCACCGGGCGACAACTCGGACTGCGTGCTCAAGCCGGTCTTCTCCTGTCCCGACCCGATCCGCGGCGGCGACCACAAGCTGGTGCTGTGCGAGGTCTACCTGGTCGACGGCACCCCGCACCCCACCAACACCCGCGCCCAGCTGCGCCCGGTGGCCGAGAAGTACGCCGCCCAGGACTCCTGGTACGGCATCGAGCAGGAGTACACCTTCTTCAAGGACGGCCGTCCGCTGGGCTTCCCCGAGCGCGGCTTCCCCGCCCCGCAGGGCATGTACTACTGCGGTGTCGGCGACGACGAGGTGCACGGCCGTGACGTCGTCGAGCGGCACCTGGACGCCTGCCTGGACGCGGGCCTGAAGGTCTCCGGCATCAACGCCGAGGTCATGCCCGGGCAGTGGGAGTTCCAGATCGGCCCGGCCGGCCCGATCGAGGTCGGCGACCACCTGTGGGTGGCCCGCTGGCTGCTCTACCGCGTCGCCGAGGACTTCGGCGTGGCCGCCACCCTCGACCCCAAGCCGGTCGAGGGCGACTGGAACGGCGCCGGCGCGCACACCAACTTCTCCACCAAGGCCATGCGCGAGGGCTACGACGCCATCATCACCGCCTGCGAGGCCCTCGGCACGAAGGTCCAGGAGCACGTCGACGGCTACGGCGCGGGCGTCGAGCGCCGCCTGACCGGTATGCACGAGACCGCCCCGTGGAGCGAGTACAGCTACGGCGTCTCCGACCGCGGCGCCTCGGTGCGCATCCCGTGGCAGGTCGAGGTGGAGAAGAAGGGCTACATCGAGGACCGCCGGCCCAACGCCAACATCGACCCGTACGTGGTGACCCGGCTGATCACCGGCACCTGCTGCGAGGCGCTGGAGCAGGCCGGCCAGGTCTGAGCACGGATCCGGCCGCATGAGCTGAGGGGATCCCGGGGCGGGGCGCTTCCGGGATCCCCTCTGGTCGTTCCGAGGATCAGAGCCGTAGCCGCGGCCACGCGGCGGTGTCGTTCAGGAGCTGCCTGTCGTGGGTGGCGATCACCACCGCGGCCGGGGTCGCGTCCAGAGCCGTGGTCAGCTCGTCGACAAGGGCGATGGACAGATGGTTGGTGGGCTCGTCGAGCAGCACGACGTGTGGCCGCCCGGCCAGCAGTATGGCCAGGTCGAGGCGCCGCTGCTGCCCGATCGACAGCTCCGTCACCGGCCGGCGGGCGGCGTCGGAGGGGAGCAGGCCGAGTCCTGAAAGGCTCGGCCTGTCGGCCTCGTTCAGCTCTCCCGCGCTGATGAGGCGGTCCACGGCGGCGTCGTAGACCTCGAAGGCGCGCCGGTGCGATGCCGGCGGTGACTCCTGCCAGAGCACCCCCACCCGGACGCCCTGCTTGTGCTGGACGGTCCCGGTGTCCGGAGACAGCGTTCCCGCCAGTAGCGAGAGCAGGCTCGACTTGCCCGCACCGTTGGGGCCGGTCACGACGAGACGGTCGCCGGAGCGCACCAGTACCGAACGAGGCCTGTCCAACCTGCCGCGCACGGTCACCTCGTCGGCCCGCAGGAGCGTGGCGCCCGGTATCGCCCTGAGCTGGGGCAACTGGAATCGCAACGGCGGTGCGGGCACGTCGACGGCGTGCGCCTCGAGTTCCTCCCGGCGCCGGTGCACCGCCCGTACCAGCGCGGGTGCCCTTGTCGCGCGCGTGTGCTTGCCGGTTCCCTTGTCCGGCCGCCATCCGGTGGACAGGCGGTTCTGCGCCGCCGAAAGGTTCTGGGCCAGCCGTTGCCGCTCGCTTTGCTGCTCGTTGTAGTCGGTCTCCCAGCGTTCCCGCTCCGCGCGGCGGGCCTCCCGGTAGCCGGCGTATCCGCCGCCGTAGGTTCGAGGCAGCCCGTCGCGGGTCGGGTCGAGGTCGAGGATCGAGGTCGAGACGTCGGCCAGCAGCGCGCGGTCGTGGCTGACCAGCACGACCCCGCCCGGATGCTCGCGGAGCCGGGCGGTCAGGTGGCCGAGTCCGTCGGCGTCGAGATGGTTGGTGGGCTCGTCCAGCAGCAGCAGGTCATGGCCGGCTCCCAGCAGGCAGGCGAGCCGGATCCGGTAGCGCTGCCCGACGGACAGGCGGGACAACGGCGCGGCGCGGTCGTTCACCGCGCTGAGGGCGGCGAGTGAGATGTCGACGCGATGGTCGGCGCCCCACGCGTCGATGGACTCGGCGGCCGCGAGCGCGTCGGCGTAGTCCTGCTCGGCGCCGGGACGTTCCTCGGCGAGAGCGAGGGTGGCCGACTCGAACCTGCGCAGCACCGCGCGGGCCTGCGCGAGTTCGACGTCGATGAGGTCCCCGACCGTGCGGTCGTCGTGAGCGGGCAGCTCCTGGTCGGCGACACCGAACGTTCCGGTCCGGTGCACCGCGCCGGAGTCGGGAGCCAGCGTTCCGGCGAGCACTAGCAGCAGGGTGGTCTTCCCGCGGCCGTTCTCCCCGACCACGCCCAGGCGTTCGCCTGGGGAGACGGTCAGATTCACGCCGGTCAGAACCGGGCGGCCGCCGCGGGCGGCGTGCACATCGATGGCCTTGAGATGGGCTCGCGCACGAGCCGGTGGGGTGATGGTGGACACACTTCCTCCGAGGGCACGCCGCACGCCGCGCGCACCGAAGGAGCGCGTGGTGGAGCACACCGTGAAAGTCGAGACGGCGACAGAACGTTCGGCCGCGCCCTCGGCCCACCGATCGAGCCCGATCGGGGCCGGGCGGCCGTAACCGCCGTCCTCAGAGGAAGTAGAGATGCATGGGGGCCAAGGTATCAGCCGGCAGCGCGTGATCGAGCCCCGCTCCGTTCGCGCTCGGCGGGTCGGTGGTCAGGCCAGCGGGCGGCGGCCGGCGAAGCCCAGGTCGGTGCGGTGGTACCAGGCCAGTTCCGTGTCGCCCTCCAGCCAGCAGAGGCGGACCGAGCGGCCGTCCAGGGTGGCCGGGAAGTCGACGAGGAACGGGGCCAGGCTCTTGACCTCGATGCCCTGGCCGGTGAACCAGGCGATCTCCTCGTCCAGGCGGGCCTCGGAGGCCTTGACCTCGGGGATGCCGCCGCGTTCGGAGCTGCCCCGCACGCGCAGGTCCAGGGTGAGTTCGGCGAGGTCGGCGCGCATCCGGACGATCTCGGCCGCGCGGGCCCGTACCTGGGGGATCAGGGCGCGCGCCTCGGCCACGGTGAACTCCCGCTCCGTAGTGTCCATGTCGCTCCCCGGGTTCGATGGTGCCGCACGCCAACGTTACCCACCTATGGCGGAAACGCGGTCGGACGGGATCCGTCTTGTCAGGGTTTTTCCGGATATAGCGGGACCGTTCCAGGGGACAATGATGAACGGCAGGGCGGGAGCGGGCAGTGGCCGTGACGGGAGGTGCTTCCGCCCGGAGGGAGGCGCCATGCAGGCCACTCTTACCGTGCCCGACCGGGCGAGGGCGCTGTTCGCCTCGCCGCTCCAGGAGTCGGGACGGCCCACCCCACACCAGATCAGGACCGTCGTGGACACGGTGCTGGCGGGCGGTCCGGGAGACTGCCTGGCCTGTGTGGCACAGGAGGCGGGCGATCATCCCGAGGCGTATCTGCTCAGGATGCGCTGGGCGCTGCATGCCGTCACCGCGGCGTACGCGCCGGAGGGCGCGGGTTCCGGGCCCGCCCCAGGGTGACAAAAACTCCACAAACCTCTGAAGCGTCGTGGGTCTCCCTTACATGACCGGGTAGCACCCGGTCATGGGGGACACGCCCTTCGAGCCGTTCTTTCACGGCCCTCCGGGACGCGGCCGGCGGCGCGGATCGCACCGGCTGCCGCTGCAGCGGACCTTCCGCTGCCGTTCGACGCTGCGCAGCCACACCGTGGCGTCGATGGCCCGGTACGAGGAGTTCGTGCGCCTGCACGAGGCCTTCTCGGCGCGGCCGCGGGTGCACGCCCGGCGGCTCTGGCTGTGCGGTGCCGGGACGGCCGTGATCGTGGGCGCGCTGATGTTCGGGGGCGTGGCGCTGGTCCGCGGGCCGCTCGGGATCGACGCACCGGTCTTCGCCGGCCGGGGCGCGAGCACCCAGGCGGCCGCGCTCGCGTACGCGGTCTCGACGATGATCGCCTCTCTCCAGGCGACCGCCCTGCTGCACGTGCTGCTCGCGGTGGCCGAGCGCCCGCTGCGGGCCTTCGCCTGCCTCGGCGCGATGGCCGTGGCGCTGCTGACGCTGCTGCCCCTGACGCTGCGCATCCCGCCCGCCGCGGCGTGGGCCACCGCGGCGCTCGACCTGGCCGGGGGGATCGCCGTGGTCGGGCTGCTCGCGGCGGTCGCCCACGCGTGCGTGGTCTGGCCGGAGCCGCCTCCCGAACGGCGCCGCAAACGGCGCTGACCGTCAGGGGACGACGGTGACCGGCCAGCGGCCGGCGCGCACCAGCCGTACCGCCACCGAGCCGACCAGCCGGTGCCCGGCCTGCGCGGACGCGCCCACGACCACCATGTCGGCCCTGGCCTCGTCGGCGACCCGGGCCAGTACGGTGGCGGCGTCGCCGCGTTCCAGGATCAGTTCGTGCCGGACGGCGGGGCCCTGCCGGGCGGCGCGTTCCAGCTCCTCCCGCAGCTCCTGGGCGATCTCGTCGGCGGCCTCGCGCATCGCGGCCGCGCCGCCGGGGGTGAGCGTGGAGAGCGCCGCGACCGGGGACACGTGCACCAGGATCAGCCGGGAGTCGTTGCGGCGCGCCAGGCCCCAGGCGTAGGCGCCCGCGCGCATCGACGTGTCCGAGCCGTCGACGCCGGCGACGATCACCCTCGGGCCTTCGCTCCCGAACTCGAACGGCCGTTCCTCGCTCATCGGCACCAGCTCATCGTCTTCAGAGTAGGCCGGGGTCAGGCGCCGGTGAAGCGGGCGAGGAGGTCGTCCAGGGCCAGGGAGCCGGTGGCCAGGGCCGCGTACATCCCGTCGACCTCCTCGTGGCCCAGGGCCCGCGCGATCCGCAGCGAGTCGCCGTGCGCCTCGGCGGCCAGCAGGTCGACCCGGCGCGCGGCCAGCGCCCGCAGCAGCTCGCGGCGCCCGGCGGCGGCCGCCTCCTCGGCGCGGCAGCGGTCCAGCGAACGGCGGATGCGCACGCGGGCCGGTGCGGTCACCGCGAAGCCCAGCCAGTCCTCGGACGGGCCGCCGCCGGGCTCGGTCAGGATCTCCACCACGTTGCCGCTGCGCAGCTCCGTCGACAGCGCCGCGAGCCGGCCGTTGACCAGCGCGCCGATGCACAGGTCGCCGGTCTCGGGGCCGAGGGCGTAGGCCAGGTCGAGCGCGGTCGCGCCGCCGGGCAGCGCGACCACCTCGCCGGACGGGGTGAACACCGCGACGTCGCCGGGCGCCAGATCGGCGCGCAGGCTGTCGAGGAACGCCGCGGAGGGCGCGTCGGACTGCCAGGCCAGCAGCCGGCTCAGCCAGACCAGGTCGCGCCGTCCGGCGACCGCCCCGGCCGCGGCGGTGCCGGCCTCCCGGATGTGCGCGACGATGCCGTACTCGGCCACCGGGTGCATCGCCCGGCTGCGGATGATCACATCGAGCAGGTCGCCGTCCGGGCTGATCACCCGGGTGTGCAGCGACTGGTACAGGTTGAACTTCGGCAGCGCGATGAAGTCCTTGACCCGGCCGGGGATCGGGTGCAGCGCGGCGTGCACGGCGCCGAGCGCGATGTAGCAGTCGCGCTCGTCGCCGTCGACGAGGATCAGCAGCCGGGCCGCGTCGCAGGGCCGCAGCCCGTCCAGGTCGCCCTCGCGCTCCTGGTGCACCGCGTACAGGTGGCGGGGCCGGATGGAGACCCGTCCGGTGATCCGCTGCTCGGCCAGGGCGATGCGGAGCCGGGCCAGCGCCGGGCCGAACGCGGGCTCGGCGTCGCGCAGCGCGGTCCGCACGGCGGCCGCGGCGGAAAGGTGGGCGGCCGGGTCGCGGGCGGCGAAGGCGAGATCGTCCATCTCCCGCTTGAGCATGTGGATGCCCAGCCGTTCGGCGAACGGCACCAGCAACTCCTGCGAGGCCTTGGCGTACCTGGCCCGCTTGTGCTCGGGCTGGAAGCCCAGCGTGCGCAGGTTGTGCAGGCGGTCCGCCAGCTTGATCACCAGCACCCGCAGGTCCGCGGCGGCCGCCAGCACGATCTTGCGGAAGGTCTCGGCCTCGGCCCGCTCGCCCCAGCGCTCGCCGTCCAGCTTGGTCACCCCGTCCACCAGCACCGCGACCTCCTCGCCGAAGTCGGCGCGCAACTCGCCGAGGGTGTAGGGGGTGTCCTCCACGGTGTCGTGCAGCAGCGCCGCCACCAGCGTGGTGGTGTCCATGCCCAGGCCGGCCAGGATCATCGTGACCGCGAGAGGGTGGGTGATGTAGGGCGCCCCGGACTTGCGGAGCTGGCCCTGGTGGAGGCGCTCGGCGACCTCGTACCCGCGCAGCAGCCCGCGCTGGTCGGCGCCCGGTGCGGCGGCGCGGTGGACGGCCAGCAGCGGCGCCACGGCGGGCTGGACGGCATCGGCGGGCAGCGCGCGGTCGTGCCGGGCTCGCGGGCGGCCGCGCCGGGGGCCCGGCATCGCCGGGCGCAGCATGACCCGGGCGCGCGGGGCTCGGGCGCCGGCGGCTCGGGCGCGCGGGGCACCGGCACCGGGTGCCACGGGGCTTCCCGGTGGGGTGATCGAACCTGTCGGATTGAGGGTCGTCATCGCGCATCCCGCCCGGCGGCCGGCCGGTCGATTTTCGGGTTTCCATTCCAGGTGTTCCAGAGCCGGATGTCAAGGCGAATTAACACGCCCTTCACGGCGCCGTGATTCTCCCCCCGGTGCGCGGTGCGAGAATGCGGACGGGAAGCCGGGCGAGCCGCCGGCCCGCCGCGGCGGCTCCCGTGCCGCTTTTCACAGGCCCGCCGAATAGAGCTGGAATATCACGATGTTCGTGTCTTCCCGGAACCTTCGCGCCGCCGTTTCCAACGTCGCCGGCAAGGTGCTGTACGGGCATGTCGCCGATCTGCGGCCGATGCCCGCGGAGGCCGTCGGCGCCGGCCCTCTGCGGTCGTCGGTCTACCGCTACCGCGGCCCGGAGGGGGTGGTGCCGGCCGGGCCGCCGGTGCTGTTCGTGCCGCCGCCGGCCGCCCCGGCGCGCTGCTACGACCTGCGCCGCGGTTGCAGCCTCGCCGAGCATGTGGTGAGCGCCGGACGGCGCAGCTACCTGCTCGATCACGGTCCGGACGGCCCGGCGGCGACGGCGCGGGACGGTGCGCCGGAGTGGATCGAGGAGTGTGTCGAGGGGTGGATCGGGGAGGTGCTGCCGGAGGCGGTCCGGACGGTCAGCCGGGACGCCTCGGGGCAGCCCGTCCAGCTGGTCGGCTGGTGCCTGGGCGGGCTCTTCGCGCTGCTGGCCGCGGCCGTCGATCCGGGCCTGCCGGTCGCCTCGGTCGCGATGGTCGGCACGCCGTCCCGCATGGACGGGCCGGAGGTGGCCACGGCGCGGTCCGTCATCGGGCGACTGGTCGCTCCCGCCGCCCGGCTGAAACGCGAATACCGGACATTGGCCAATATCGACAGCACCGAATATCTCGCGCAGGACGAAGCGTTCGATCATTTTCACGCCTTGGCCGGTGCCGCTCCGGGACGGCCCGTCCGGGAGGTCTATTCGGCGCTTCTGGGGGACCGGGAGACGGCCGCGCGCGGCGAAATCGCGGTCGGCGGGCGGCGGATCCCGCTGGGCGCCGTGCGGGTGCCGGTGCTGGCCGTCGCGGGCCGTTCCGACAAGCTCGCCCCGGTGAGCGCGGTCCACCCGTTCACCAGGCTGCTGCACGGCGCGCCCGAGGTCCGTTTCGAGGCCGTGCCGGGCGGCCATCTGGGGGCGCTGACCGGGCTGGCGGCCCGCACGACCACGTGGGCGCGGCTTGACCGCTGGCTGGACGAGGGCATCGTCCGGCACGGCATCCGCCCGCACCGCCGGGCGGCCGCCGCCGGGCTGTGACCGCGCGGGGCACCTTCCGTTGAGAGGCCGGGTGATCGTCGGTCACCCGGTTTTTCCTTGTGTCAAGAGAGTCTCTAGGAATCCTTTCCACTTTCTGTAATCGGCCGTGCCGCCCGTGTGTCGGCTGCGTGGTCGTGGCGTGACCGACCGTAGTGTTGCTCGCCGTTGAGGCAGCCAGGGTTTCGAGCCGCGCGGCCGGAGGGTGTGGCCGGGCGCACGGGACGGTCGGGGGGCACGTGCATGACGGCTGAGGTCGACGCGGGTGAGATCATCGGCATTTCGCCGTTCGGGCGGCCCGCGCCCCATCTCACGGTGGCGGTGGCCCGGGCCGGCGGCGTCGGGGTGCTGGACCTGGGGACCGACCGGGCGGCCGCCCTCGCCGCGCTGGCCGATGTCGGCCGCTGGTGGCGGGGCCCGTTCGGGGTCCGTGTCCAGGCGGGCTGCGCGGTGCGGCCGGAGGATCTGCCGGACGCGGTCGGCACGGTCGTGATCGACTTCCATGCGCTGCGGCCCGTCGAGGTTTCGCGGCCCGACGCCGCCGCCCCGCGCCCGCCGGGCGAGCGCCCGGAGCCCGCGCCGGACGCCGCCGCCGGCTACGAGGACGATGCCGACGATGAGGGCGCCTGGACGGTGCGGCTGCGCCCGGCCGCCCGGCCCGTCCCGCCGGTGCCGGGGCGGCCCGCGGGCGAGCCGGCCGACGACGGCGCCGCCGGCGGTCTGATCGACGCCCGGCGGTTCGCGGAGGGCGGGCGGCGGCTGCTGATCGAGATCGTGAACGCCGAGGAGGCGACCGCGGCCGTCCGCCTGCTGGCCGCGCTCCGCGACCTCGGCGGCTCCGGCCACGGGCTGATCGCGCGGGGCCGCGAGGGCGGCGGCCGGGTCGGTGAGCTGTCCACGTTCGTGCTGCTCCAGCGGCTGCTCGGGGACTCCCGGCTGGGCGTGCCGGTGTGGGCGTCCGGCGGGATCGGCCCGCACACCGCCGCGGCGGCGGTCGCGGGCGGGGCCGCGGGCGTGGTGCTGGACGCCCAGCTGGCACTGGTCCGGGAGATGGACCTGCCCGGCGACGTCGCCGCCGCGCTGTCGGCCATGGACGGCTCGCAGACCCGGATCGTCGCGGGGCATCGCGTGTACACCCGTCCCGACCTGCCCGAGATCGCGCTGGACGGGCTCGGGCCCGCCGCGGTCAACACCAGGCTCGGCGCGACCGGACTGCGGACCCGGCTGCTGCCGGTCGGGCAGGACGGCGCGTTCGCCCGCCCGCTCGCCGACCGGTACCGGACGGCGGGCGGCGTGGTGCAGGCCGTCCGGGCGCAGATCGCCGACAGCATCCGCGCCGCCGTGCGCACCGAGCCGCTGGCCCGCGCCGAGACCTCCGGCCCGGCGTCCGGCGAGGCGTCCGGGACGGCCTCGGCCGCCGGGGGCGGCCGCGCGTACCCGGTGGCGCAGGGCCCGATGACGCGGGTCAGCGACCGGCCGGCGTTCGCGGCGGCGGTCGCGCGGGACGGCGGGCTGCCGTTCCTGGCGCTCGCGCTGATGAACGGCGCCGAGGCCCGCGACCTGCTGCTGGAGACCGCCGACCGGCTCGGCGACCGGCCCTGGGGGGTGGGCGTGCTCGGTTTCGCGCCGCCCGACCTGCGCGCCGCCCAGCTCGGTGCGATCCGGGCCGCACGGCCGCCGTACGCGCTGATCGCCGGTGGCCGTCCCGCCCAGGCCGAGTCGCTGGAGGCGGCCGGGATCAGGACGTATCTGCACGTCCCGTCGCCTGGACTGCTGGAGCGGTTCCTCGCCGAGGGCGCCCGCAGGTTCGTGTTCGAGGGCGCCGAGTGCGGCGGGCATGTCGGGCCGCTGGCCGGCTTCCCGCTGTGGGAGGCGCAGGTCGGGCGGCTGCTGGAGTTCTGCGACGCGCACGAGGGCGCGGCCGGCGCGATGTCGGTGATGTTCGCGGGCGGGATCCACGACGAGCGGTCGGCGGCGATGGTCGCGGCGCTGGCCGGGCCGCTCGCCGAGCGCGGCGTGCGGATCCGCGTCCTCATGGGCACCGCGTACCTGTTCACCTCGGAGGCGGTCGCGGCCGGCGCGATCGTTCCGGAGTTCCAGCAGGCCGCGATCGAGTGCGACGGGACCATCCTGCTGGAGACCTCGCCGGGGCACGCGACACGGTGCGCCCGCACCCGGTACGCCGGGACGTTCGAGGAGGAGCGGCGCCGCCTGGCGGAGGCCGGCACGCCGCCGCAGGAGATGTGGCGGCGGCTGGAGGAGCTCAACCTGGGCCGGCTGCGGATCGCCAGCAAGGGGCTGCGGCGCGGGCCCGTCCAGGACGACCCGCCGGGGAGCGGCGAAGGGACCGGCGCGGGCGACCTCACCCCGGTGGACGCCGACGAGCAGCGCGCCGAGGGCATGTACATGCTCGGCCAGGTGGCGGCGCTGCGCTGGTCGTCGACCAGCATCACCGGCCTGCACGAGCAGGTCAGCACGGGCGCGACGTTCTTCCTGGCCAGCCGGGCCGCCAGGCTCGGCCTCGCCGGACCGGGGCGGGCGGACGCCGCGGGCGGCGCGGCCGGGCGGCCGATGGACATCGCGATCGTCGGCATCGGCTGCGTGTTCCCCGGGGCCGCCGACGCCGCGTCGTTCTGGGCGAACGTCGTCCGCGGCGTGGACGCGGTCTCCGAGGTGCCCGCCGAGCGCTGGGACCCGGAGATCTACTTCGATCCGGCGGCGGTGGGGGAGGACGGCGGCGCGGGCGCCAAGACCCCGTCCAAGTGGGGCGGGTTCATCCCGGACGTCCCGTTCGACGCGCTGGCGTACGGCATCCCGCCGGCGTCCCTGGCCAGCGTCGATCCGATGCAGCTGCTCGGCCTGGAGGTCGCCGCGCGGGCGCTGCGGGACGCGGGGTACGCGGACCGGCCGTTCGACCGTTCCCGCACCTCGGTGTTCTTCGGCGCGGAGGCCGGTACCGACCTGGGCAACGCCTACGGGGCCAGGGCACTGCTGCCGCTCTACTACGGAAGGGTCCCGGCCGGTCTGGACGAGCAGCTCCCGCGCCTCACCGAGGACTCCTGCCCGGGCGTGCTCACCAACGTGATCGCCGGGCGGATCGCCAACCGGCTGGACCTCGGCGGCGCCAACTACACAGTCGACGCCGCCTGCGCCGCGTCGCTGGCCGCGCTCGACGCCGCGTGCAAGGAGCTGGTGTCCGGCGGCAGCGACATGGTGCTGTGCGGCGCCGCCGACCTGCACAACGGCATCTACGACTACCTGCTCTTCTCCGCCGTGCGCGCGCTTTCGCCGCGCGGGCGGTGCGCGCCGTTCGACGGCGGCGCCGACGGCATCGCGCTGGGCGAGGGCGTGGCGTGCGTGGCGCTGAAGCGGCTGGCCGACGCCGAGCGCGACGGCGACCGGATCTACGCGGTGGTCAAGTCGGTGGCGGCGGCCAGCGACGGCCGCTCCGCCGGGATCACGGCACCGCGTGCGGACGGGCAGCGGCGGGCGCTGGATCGCGCGTACCGGCGGGCGGGGGTGTCCCCGTCCCAGGTGGGCCTGGTGGAGGCGCACGGCACCGGCACCGAGCTCGGGGACCGGGTGGAGCTGGCCACGCTCACCGACGCGTTCACCGAAGCGGGGGCACGGCCGGGCGGCACCGCGCTCGGCTCGGTGAAGTCGCAGATCGGGCACACCAAGTGCGCGGCCGGGCTGGCCGGGCTGGTCAAGACGGCGTACGCGCTGCACACCGGCGTGCTGCCCGGCACCCTGCACCTGGAGCGGCCCAACCAGGCGTGGGACGCGGCGTCCAGCCCCTTCGCGTTCGGCCGGGAGGCCAGGCCCTGGGCGGCGGCGCCGGGCGAGCGGTACGCCGGGCTGAGCGCGTTCGGGTTCGGCGGCGCGAACTTCCACGCGGTGCTGGCCGGGTACGACGGGGCGCCGGAGCCGGTCTCCGGGGTCGCCGAGTGGCCCGCCGAGCTCTTCCTGGTCCGCGGGGCCGACCGGGCCGCGGCGCTCCTGGAGCTGGACCGGCTCGGCGCGCTGCTCACGTCCTGGGCCGGCGGCGCGCCGCCGCGGCTGCGCGATCTGGCCCGCACGTTCGCCGAGAGCCAGGGGCCCGTCCAGGTCGCGCTGGTGGCCACCGGCCCGGACGACCTGGCCGCGAAGATCGCCCTCGCCCGGGAGTTCCGCGCGGCGCCGGGCGTGCGCGTGGCCGACGAGGCGACGGCCCACGGCGGCCGGGTCGCCTTCCTCTACCCGGGGCAGGGCAGCCAGCGGCCGAACATGCTGGCGGACCTGTTCGTGACCTTCCCGCGGCTGCAACGGCTGCTGCGGCTGGGCGACGGCCGGCACGCCGCCGCCATGTTCCCGCCCGCCGCGTTCGGTCCTGAGGAGGCGGAGCGGCAGAGCCTGGCGATCACCGACACGCGGGTCGCGCAGCCCGCGCTGGGCATCGCCGGGCTGGCGGTGCACCGGCTCCTCACCGCGCTGGGCGTGCGCCCGGACCTGGCCGGCGGGCACAGCTACGGCGAACTGGTCGCGCTCTGCGCCGCCGGGGTCTTCGGCGAGGCCGACCTGATCGAGTTGAGCGTCGCGCGCGCCGAGGCGGTCCTGAACGCCGCCGGGGCGGGCGGCGGGGACGACGACGCGGGCGCGATGGCGGCCGTCGCCGCCCGGCTGGAGGACGTCCGCGCCGCCCTGGACGGCGTCGGCGAGGTCGTCGTCGCCAACCACAACGCGCCCCGCCAGGTGGTGATCTCCGGATCGTCGGCGGGCGTGGAGAAGGCGCTGGGACTGCTGGCCGAGCACGGGATCGCGGCCAAGCGGCTGCCGGTCGCGTGCGCCTTCCACAGCCCGCTGGTCGCGGGGGCGTCGGCGGGCCTGCGCGCCGCGCTGCACGCCCGGGACCTGCGGTCGCCCGCGTACCCGGTGTGGTCCAACTCGGGCGCGGTGCCCTACGACACCGACCCGGCCAAGCTGCGCGCCACCCTCGCCGGGCAGGTCGCCGCGCCGGTCCGGTTCGTGGAGCAGATCGAGGCGATGTACGCGGCGGGCGCCCGGATCTTCGTGGAGTCCGGTCCGGGACGGGTGCTCACCCAGCTGACCGGGATGATCCTCGGGGACCGGCTGCACACCGCGGTCGCGGTGGACGAGCCCGGCGAGGACGGCGTGACCGGCCTGCTGCTGGCGCTGGCGGAACTGGCCGTGGCGGGCGTTCCGGTCGACCCGCTGCCGCTGTTCGCCGGGCGGGACGCGCGGCCCCTGCCGGCCGGCGGCGCGGAGGGGCTCCCGGCGCCCGGCTGGATCGTGAACGGACATCTCGTACGCACCGCCGACGGCGGCCATCTGAAGGACGGGCTGCGCCCGGCCGAGCGGATCGCGCTCCCGTCCGCGGACGAGCCGCAGGGGGAGACGATGGACACCCGGCAGGGCACTGGGCAGGGCAGCGAGCAGGGCACCGGGCAGGGCCGTGAGCGGCGGGTCGCGGAGCGGCCGGCGGGCACCGCGGCCGGCGCGGAGGGCGAGGCGGCGGTGCTGGAGTTCCTGCGCTCGGGACGGGAGATCATCGCGGCCCAGCGCGAGGTGGTGCTGAACTACCTGGCCGCCGATCCGCCGCCGTCGGGGACCGCCCCGCGGCTCCCGCGGCAAGTCCGCTCCCGTGCGCCGCTGCCGGTGCCGGGGCCGCGCAGGGCGCTGCCGGGCGAGCTCGTGACCGCGTCCGCGCCGGCCGAGGCCGCGCCCACGGAGACCGCGCCCGACCTGGAGCCCGCCCCCGCCGTGCCGTCCGCGCCGGGCCCGGCGGAGATCCGGTCGGCCGTCCTGGACGTGATCGGGGCGCGCACCGGATACCCGGAGGGGATGCTGGCCGTGGAACTGGACCTGGAGGCCGATCTGTCGATCGACTCCATCAAGCGCACCGAGATCATCGGAGAGCTGGCCGAGCGGGTCGGGCTGGCCCCGGCCGGGACCCGGCTGGACGAGACCGTCGCCGAGCGGCTGGCCCGCATCAAGACCATCGCCGAGCTGGTCAGCTGGATCGGGGAGCGTCTCGGCGGGCCGGCGGCGGCGCCCGCTGAGGCCGCCGACGGACCGCCGACCGAACCCATCGACGCGGTACAGGACGACGCGGCGGGGACGCTCGGCACGGCGCCGCTGCGGCACGTCGTGCGCATGACACCGCTCCCCGAAGCGCCGGACCCCGCCGGGGACCCGGGGCGGTTCGCGGGCCGGGACTTCGTGATCGTCGACGACGGCACCGGGATCGCGCTGGAGCTGGCCGCGCTGCTGGAGGGCCTCGGCGCGCGGGTGCGGACGCCGATGGAGCCGGACGGCCCGTGCGACGGACTGATCCATCTGGCCGCGCTGCGGCCCGGCGGCGGGCCGGTGCTGCCGGGCGCCTACGGTCCGATCCGGGCGGCGCTGGTCGGCGGCCTGCGCCGGCTCGTGCTGGCCACCGGGACGGCCGGGACGTTCGGCCGCCGCTACGGCGGCGGCGACGCCGGCGACCCGACGCCCGGGGCCGGGTTGCGCGGCCTGGCCAGGACGCTGGCGCTGGAGTACCCGGAGGTGCTGGTGCGCGCCGTCGACGTCGACGCCAAGGACAGCCCGCGCGCCGTGGCGCTGCGGATCCTCGCCGAGATGGCCGACCCGGACGCGCCGGTGGACGTCGGCCATGACGGCGAGACCCGGCGGACCTTGACCCTCGTCCCGGCCGAGCTCCGGCTCCCCGCCCGGCCACCGGGCGGCGACGCGGCCGGCCTCGGCCTCGACGCGGACGGCGTCGTGCTCCTCACCGGAGGCGCGCGCGGCATCACCGCCCGGGTGGCCCGTGAGCTGGCCCGGACGACGGGCTGCCACATCGAGCTGGTGGGCCGCACGCCGCTGCCCGGCGCCGAGCGGCCCGACCCGCTCGTCGCCGACGCGTACGACGAGCCGGCCCTGCGCCGCGCCCTGGTGGCGCGCGGCGGCGGACGCACGCCCGCCGAGATCGAGGCGGAGCTGCGGCGGATCCTCGCCGCCCGGGAGGTCGCCGGCACGCTGGACGGGCTGCGCGGCCACGCCGCCTCCGTCCGCTACCACGCCCTGGACGTACGCGACACCCAAGCCGTCCGGGCCTTGGTGGAGGACGTCTACGCGCGGCACGGCCGCCTCGACGGAGTGGTGCACGGCGCGGGCGTCCTGGAGGACCGGCTGGTCCGCGACAAGGACCCGGCCTCCTTCACCCGGGTCTACCGGACCAAGGTCGACGGGGCCTGCGCGCTGGCCGCCTCCGTCCGCCCGGACGTCGGGTTCTTCGTGGTCCTCGGGAGCGCCTCGGGCGTCCGCGGCAACCGCGGCCAGGCCGACTACGCCGCCGCCAACGACGCGTGCGACACCCTCGCCCGCGCGTGGCGCACCAGGCTCGCCGGCCGGGTGCTGACGGCCGACTGGGGGCCCTGGGCGGGCGGCGGGATGGTCACGCCGGAGCTGGCCCGCGAGTACGCCCGCCGGGGCGTCCCGCTGATCGATCCGGACGCGGCCGTGGCGGCGCTGCTGCGCGAGATCGCGCACGGCACCGAGGTCCAGGTGGTCTTCACGGGGGTGCGGGCGTGAACGGCGAGGGCACGGCGGCGGCCAGGTGGGGGCCATGAGCGACGGCAACGGGACGGGTGGCGAGCCGATCGCGGTCGTCGGCCTCGGGGCGATCTTCCCGGGGGCGGGGACGGCGGCCGCGTTCTGGCGCAACGTCCAGAACGGCGTGGACGCGATCGGCGACGTCCCGCCGAACCGCTGGGACCCCGACATCTACTACGACCCGGGCGCGTACGACCGCCCGCCCGAGAGCGACCGGTTCTACTGCCGCCGGGGCGGGTTCGTCGACGACCTGGCCACCTTCGACCCGGCCCGGTTCGGGATCATGCCCGCGGCGGTGGCCGGGATGGAGCCCGACCAGCTGCTGGCGCTGCGCACCGCCGCCGAGGCGATCGCGGACGCGGGCGGCGAGGACCGGCTGCCGGACCGGGAGCGGATCGGCGTGGTGATCGGCCGCGGCGGCTACCTCACCCCGGGTGTGGCCCGCTTCGACCAGCTGGTCAGCGTTTCGCACCAGCTGACCGGGTTGCTGGCCGAGCTGCTGCCGGAGCTGGACGGGGTGCGGCTGGCCGAGATCGGCGCGGCGTTCCGGGCCAGGCTGGGCCGGGCCGAGGACTCCGGTGGGCTGGTGCCCAGCTTCGCCGCGTCCCGCGTCGCCAACCGGTTCGACCTGCGCGGCCCCGCGTACACGCTGGACGCGGCGTGCGCCTCGTCGCTGCTTGCGGTCGAGCACGCGGTCCGGGCGCTGCGCTCCGGGCAGTGCGACGCGATGCTGGCGGGGGCGGTGCACCACGCGCACCACGTCACCGTGTGGAGCGTGTTCAGCCGGCTGCGGGCGCTGAGCCGCACCGAGCGGATCCGCCCGTTCGACCGGGCGGCGGACGGCACGCTGCTGGCCGAGGGCACCGGGATGGTGCTGCTGAAGCGGCTGGCCGACGCCGAACGCGCCGGCGACCGGGTGCACGCGGTGATCCGCGGCGTCGGGTCCTCCAGCGACGGCCGGGCCGGCGGGATCATGAGCCCGCTGGTGGACGGCCAGGTGCTCGCGGTGGAGCGGGCCTGGCGGGACGCCGGCCTGGACCCGTCGGCGCCGGGCGCGGCCGGCCTGGTCGAGGCGCACGGCACCGCGACCCCGGCCGGGGACGAGGCCGAGCTGGCCACGCTGCGCCGCGTGTTCGGGACCGCGCCGGGCGGCGCGGCCGGCGGCGGGCCGCCGCTGTGGCTGGGCACGGTCAAGTCGATGATCGGGCACGCGATGCCCGCGGCCGGGATGGCCGGGCTGATCAAGGCGGTGTGCGCGCTGCGGGACGGCGTGCTGCCGCCCACCCTCAACATCGAGGAGCCGCACGCCGCGCTCGCCGGGACCCGGCTGCGCCCGGTGCGGGAGCGGGCCGAGTGGGAGCCCCCGGGCGGCGGTGTGCCGCGCCGCGCCGTGGTGAACGCGTTCGGGTTCGGCGGCGTGAACGCCCACGTGGTCCTGGAGGAGGTCGCGGCGTCCATGCCGATATCCGGGCCGGTGTCCGCGCCGGTGTCCGCCGCCGCGGTGGGCACCGGACGCGCATCGCGGCGGATCTCCGCGGCGGGCGCGGGGCCGGAGACGGGGCCGGAGGGAGAGCCGGTGCTGCGGCTCTCCGCGGCGTCCCCGGACGAGCTCGCCGACCTGCTGTCGCGCCCGGACGAGGAGGTCATGGCGTGCGGCGAACCCGCCGCCGGGGGCGGCCGCGGCGGTGGGCGGCCGGGCTGCCGGGTCGCGATCGTGGAGCCCGGCCCCCGCAAGCTCGACCTCGCCCGCGCCGTCGTGGCCCGGGGGACGCCGTGGCGCGGCCGCAGCGACATCTGGTTCGCGCCGCGTCCCATGCTCGGCGGCGAGGGCGGCCGCACCGCGTTCCTGTTCCCCGGTTTCGAGCCGGCCTTCGAGCCCCGGATCGACGACATCGCCGCGCACTTCGGGATGGCGGCGCCGCGGCTGACCGGCCGCGCCGACCTGCTCGGCCACGCCGCCGACGTGATCGCCGCCGGCCGGCTGCTGGCCGCCGCGCTGGCCCGGCTGGGCATCGAACCGGACGTGGCCGCCGGGCACAGCCTCGGCGAGTGGACCGCCATGATCGTCTCGGGGATGTACCCGCCGGACGCGGTCGACTCCTTCCTCGCCGCGCTCGACCGGGAACCGCCGATCCGGACGCCGGATGCGGTGTACGCGGCGCTCGGCTGCGGCGCGCACCGCGCCCAGGAGATCCTCGGCGGCATCCGCGACGTGGTCGTCAGCCACGACAACTGCCCGCACCAGTCGGTGATCTGCGGGCCCCCGGCCGCCGTCCGGGAGGTCCTCGGGCGGCTCGCCGCCGAGGGCGTCCTGGGGCAGGAGCTGCCCTTCCGGTCCGGGTTCCACTCGCCGCTGGCGGAGGTGCACCTGGACTCGGCGCGGCGCTCGTTCCAGGCGCTGCCGATCCGGGAACCGCGGTACCCGGTGTGGTCGGCCACCACGGTCGCGCCGTTCCCCGCCGGGCCGGCCGAGGTGCGCGAGCTGATCCTGCGGCACCTGCTGGAGCCGGTGCGGTTCAGCGAGCTGGTCGAGGAGCTGTACGGCTGGGGCGTCCGGGCGTTCGTGCAGGTCGGGCCGGGCAGCCTGACGGGGTTCGTGGGCGACCGGCTGGGCGCGCGCGACCACCTGGCGATGGCGGTGAACGTGCCCAAGCGGGACGGGATGGCGCAGCTGCGCCGGGTCGTGGCCGCGCTCTGGGCCGAGGGCTACGGGGCGTCCGGTCCCGGGCCGGCGACGTTCCCGGGCGCCGACGACGCGGGCGGCCACCGGGGGCCGACGGGCATCCGGCTCGAGCTGGGCACGCCGCTCGTCCGGCTCGAGGGGGCGGTCGCGCCGCTGTACGGTCCGGGACTGGCGGCGCCGCGGCCCGGCGACGACGCCGGCTGGCCGGAGCTGCCCGCCCGCGACCCGGTGATGGCCGAGCTCGACGCGCTGCTGCGGGAGGCCGCGGCCAGCGCGCAGAGCGTCGTGGACGCGCTCGGCCCGGGCGGCGCCGCCGACGACGACGAGCCTGGCCACGACATCGAGATCGACCCGGGCCTCGGCGGTTCCGGCGAGGGCGGCATCGGGGCGGGACGGCCGCCGTTCCCGGGCCGGGCGTGGCGGGACGGCCCCGGCGCGCCCGAGGTGACGGAGCTGACCACCTCGCGCACGTTCTCGCTGGAGGCCATGCCGTACCTCACCGACCACTGCGTGGTCCAGCAGCCCGCCGGGTGGCGGGAGATGTCGGACCGGTTCCCGGTCGTCCCGCTGACCACGCTCCTGGAGGTGATGGCCGAGACCGCGCGGGAGCTGCTGCCCGAGCTGGTGGTCATCGGGTTCGAGGACGTGCGGGCGCTGCGCTGGGTGGTGGCCTGCCCGCCGACCACGGCCGACATCCGCGCCCAGCTCGTCCGTGGCGGCGCGGCCGGGCCGCGCCGGGTGCGGGTGTCGATCCAGGGGCACGCCGACGGGACCGTGCTGCTGGCCGGCCGCTACCCGGCCGTCCCGCTGCGCGTCCTGGACGACCGCAGGCCGCTGGACGGGGAGGGCCCGCCGCCCGTGACGGCCGCGCAGCTCTACGACGAGCGGTGGATGTTCCACGGGCCGCTCTTCCAGGGCGTCTCGGAGATCTCCGCGATGGCCGGCGACGGGCTGCGCGGCGTGCTGGTGGCGTCGGCCACGCCCGGCGCGCTGCTGGACAGCGCGGGCCAGCTGTGCGGGCACTGGATCCAGGTGTACGGGGAGAAGGACCAGACGGTCTTCCCCATCGGGATCGGCCGGGTCTCCTTCTACGGCCCGCCGCCGCGTGCGGGGGAGCGCCTGGACGTCACGGTCTGGAACCGCTCGATGTCGGACGCGACGGTCAAGTACGACGTGGAGATGGTGCGGTCGGCCGGGGGCGCCGCATGGGGGCGGATCGAGGGCTGGACCACGCGCCGCTTCACCACCGACGAGGCGGTGTGGCGGATGAAGTTCACCCCGGAGGTGTCGGGGGTCGGCGATCCGCAGCCGGGCGGCTGGTGCCTGGCCCGCCGGCACTGGGAAGGGTCGTCGGCGCGGGACCTGCTGATGCGGCAGTACCTCGGCGCCGCCGAGCGGGAGACCTACCACCGGCTGCGGCCGCGCGAGCGCGGCCCGTGGCTGCTCGGCCGGATCGCGATCAAGGACGCCGTCCGGCACTGGCTGTGGGAACGGGGCCACGGCCCGCTGTTCCCGGCCGAGCTGACCGTCCACGAGGACCTCGCCCCGGCCGACGGCGCCGGGCGCGGGCGGCCGTTCGTGACGGGGCCGTTCGAGACGGAACTGGCCGTGGCGGTGGCGAGTACCGCAGACCTGGGCGCGGCGCTCGTCCGGGCCGCGCCCGAGCCCGCCGGTATCGCCGTCGTGCCGGTCGGGGATCCGGACGGGGCAACGGACGGGGGCGGCGCGGCGGCGCACCGCGCGATCGAGGCCGCCGCGGCACTCGTCGCCGGGGCGGGCGCGGTGGAGTCGTGCCTGCTGGACGGGCACGCCGTGGCCTGGACGGCCGCGCGGGACAACGGCAGCGGGACCGGGAACGATGGAACGGGGGAGCAGTGGGCATGACACGCGCGGACGGCGTCCTCGCCGAGGTCGTCCAGATGCTGGTCGACGTGGTCGGCGACGACTTCCTGCTGGAGGTCGAGGTGGGGCCGGAGACCAGGTTGAACGACGACCTGGCGCTGGAGAGCATCGAATTCGTCGCGCTGGCCGAGCGGCTGCGGCGCAGGTACGGCGACCGGGCCGACCTCGCCGCCCTCGTGGCCGGCCTGGACCTGGACCAGATCATGGCGCTGACGGTCGGGGACCTGGTCGGCCACATCGAGTCGCGGCGTGACGAATCCCAGGCCGTGCACGCGGACCACGGAGCCTGAGCAGTTGGCCGCCTTCGTGCACGCGCGCGGCGCGCGCTTCAACGTCGTCGACCTGGGCCCGGCGGACGGCGTGCCGCTGGTGATGCTGCACGGGCTGTTCACCGGCAGCGCCGCGTCCTGGTTCTTCACCGTCGCCCCGGCGCTGGCCCGCACCCGTCCGGTACGGCTTCCGGACTGGCGCGGGCACGGGCTGAGCGAGCGCACCCCGTCCGGCTACGGCACCGCCGACATGGCCGCCGACCTGGCGGCGCTGACCGCCGGCCTGCCGCCGTTCGCGCTGGCGGGGCACAGCTACGGCGCCGCGGTCGCGGTCCGGTTCGCGCTCGACCACCCGGGACGCGTGACCCGGCTGGCGCTGATCGATCCGCCGTTCGCGGGGGCCCTGGCCTCCGTGCCGGGGATGCGCGAGTCGGGGCGGCGGAGCCGGGTGCGCGCGCTGGTCGAGCACACCCGGGTCCTGGACGAGGTCGCCGCCGAGCCGCCCGTCACCGCCGACGTGCTGGCCGGGCTGGAGGGCCTGCCGGTGCTGGCGGTCGCCGGCGCGGAGTCGCCGTTCCGCGCGGCCCTGGACCTGGTCGGCCGGGCGCTGCCGGCGGCCCGCTGCCACGTCCTGCCCGGCGGGCACGACGTCCACATCACCGCGCGGCACCTCCTGGCGCCCCTGCTCGAAGACTTCCTGGACAGGGAGGTGCACCGCGCATGCCTGATGTGAGCGCACGCGGCACCCGCTTCCACGTCCAGACGCTCGACCCGTGCGACGGCGCGGGGGACGCGCCCGTCGTGGTGTTCGTCCACGGCCTGGTCGTGGACAACCTGTCGAGCTTCTATTACACGCTCGCCGGGCCCGTCGCCGCCGCCGGGGTCAGGGCCGTCCTGTACGACCTGCGCGGGCACGGGCTCTCCGGGCGCACCCCTACCGGGTACGGGGTCGCCGACCAGGCCGACGACCTGTTCGCCGTGCTCGACGCGCTGGGGCACCGGGGCCCGGTCCACCTGGTGGCCAACAGCTTCGGCGGCGTCATCGCGCTGAACGCGGCGCTGGCACGGCCCGGCCGGGTCGCCGGGCTGGTGCTGGTCGAGGCGTACGGGCCCGCCGAGCGTCCCGCGGAGTGGACCGAGCACATGCTCAACACCCTCGGCAAGTCGGCGCTGGTCCTGGAGTACGACCGGCTGGCCGACCAGCTCCTGTCGATCGGCTGGCGGCGGCACGGCCGGCAGGCCGCCACGGCGGACGCGCTCGTCAACGGCACCAGCCTGCTGGACGACCTGGCGGCCGTCGACCCCGTCCCGCCCGGCGCGCTCGCGGCGCTGGCGTGCCCGGTGCTCGCGGTGTACGGCGAGCACTCCGATGTGGGGGAGGCCGGGCGGCTGCTGCTGCGCGCCGCACCCGACTGCACGTTGCACATCCTGGCGGGCCACGCGCACAGCGTGCTGACCGAAGGCACCGCCGAGCTTCTGGAGGTCATGTTGCCCTGGCTGTCCGACCACGCGGGCACGAGGATCCCCGCCCCCCGGCGTTCGCTGCTGAGCATGGGCGGTGCGCGGTGAGCGGGCGCAGGATGAAGGTGCCGTCGCTGCTGAACGCCGACGGCAAGGTCGCCCGTCCGGCGCCCGAGGCGGCGGAGGACGGCGCGCGGCGCCGCTTCCTGTTCGCAGTGCCGCCGCTGACCGGGCACGTGAACCCCACGGTGGCGGTGGGCGCGGAACTGGCCCGGCGCGGGCACAAGGTCGCCTGGGTGGGCCAGCGGTCGGTCCTCGAACGGCTGCTGCGCCGCGGTTCGCAGATCTTCACGGCGGAGGACGAGGCGTTCGCCGCCCGGCTGGAGCAGGCCCGGCACGAGTGGGTGCGCCTGCGCGGGCCGGCGGCGCTGCGGTTCCTGTGGGAGGAGTTCATCGTCCCGCTCGGGCACGCGATGATGCCCGGCGTTGAGGCCGCGATCGGCCGGTTCCACCCGGACGTGGTGATCTCCGACCAGCAGGTGCTGGCCGCCCCGGTCGCGGCCCGGCTGCGCGGGCTGCCCTGGGCCACCTGCGCGACCACCTCCGCCGAGCTGGCCCGGCCGCTGGCGGGCATGCCGCTGGTCGAGGAGTGGATCCGCGAGCTCATCGGCGGGTTCCAGCTCGACCACGGCATCGACGACCTGCTCGACCTGCGGTTCTCCGACCATCTGGTGCTGGTGTTCAGCACCGGCGCGCTGATCGGCGACATCTCGTTCTTCCCCGGGCACTTCGCGTTCGTCGGGCCCGCGCTGCGCCGGCCGGCGGCGGGCGACTTCCCGTGGCACTGGCTGGACGAGGGCGGCGGCCGCCCGGCGGTGCTGGTCTCGCTCGGCACGATCGACGGCCCGGCGGGCGAGCGGTTCTTCCGGGCCGCCGCCGACGCGGTGCGGGACATGGGCGTGCGCGCGGTGTTCGCCGCGCCCCCGGCGGCGCTGCCCGACCCGCCGCCGAACGTGCTGGTCCGCGAGCACGTCCCGCAGATGGCGCTGCTGAAGCGGATGTCGGCGGTGGTCTCGCACGGCGGCCACAACACCGTGTGCGAGGCGCTGGCGCACGGGCTGCCGCTGGTCGTCGCGCCGATCCGGGCGGACCAGCCGGTCGTCGCCCGGCAGGTGGTGGGCGCGGGCGCGGGGATCACCGTCCGGTACGGCCGGGTCGGTGCGGGCGAGCTGCGGTCCGCGCTGGGCTCGGTGCTGGGGAACGCCGCGTACCGGGAGGCCGCCGTCCGCGTGGGCGAGTCGTTCGCGGCCGCGGGGGGCGCGGCACACGCCGCCGACCGCCTGGAGAAGCTGGCGTGACCGTGGGCGCGGCCGCCGTCGTTCCGGGGGAGCCGGGGCCGTGGCTGCCGCTCCTCGTCGGCGCCGGCGTTCTGCTGAACGCGTTGCGCCTGCGTGGCCGGGTCGCCTCCCTGCCGCGCGTCTCCCCGGCCGGGCGGGACGAGCCCTTGCGCTGGGGCACCGGCAGCCGCGAGCCGGAGGGGCCGTATGGCCCGTACGAACTGCTCACCGCGGAGAAGGCCGTGCTGAGCGGCCAAGTGAGGCGGGCCGCACTCGCCCATGCGCGCGCTCACGATCTGCAAATCCTCGACTTGATTCCTGCGGATCTGCCCGTGGAAAGGGCACTGGACCTGGCTCGCAACCTCGACCTCAAGAAACACCGGGACGACTCCCTCGCCACGGGGTGCGGCGCAGGGTTCGCCACGGTCGTGGCAGGCGATGTGCTGGGACGGGCAGAGGTTCAACCCGGTCCCTTGGGGTCGGCTGACTACGGAGCCGTCACGGCCCGGCT
Organism: Actinomadura vinacea; assembly: GCF_039532545.1. Taxonomy (NCBI): domain Bacteria; kingdom Bacillati; phylum Actinomycetota; class Actinomycetes; order Streptosporangiales; family Thermomonosporaceae; genus Actinomadura; species Actinomadura vinacea. Next base: position 213,965 of record NZ_BAAARW010000011.1, read on the forward strand.
GCGGCAGTATGCGCAACCGCGTCGCCAAGGCAAGGGCTTCGCCGCGGACCTGGCGGTCGTTTCGTGCCGCACCACCCCGCGCGCATCCGGCTCCGCTGCGCGCAGGGCATGGTTGGGCGGTCTCGGGGTGCCGATCCTGCCGACCCTGGGCGGGTCGATGCTGGGCTACGTCCTGGTGTGGCTCGCCTTGGCAGGCAACGTCACCTGGGGCGCGTTCGCGGTGGCGGCCTATTGCGCCACGCCGTACGTCGTTTTCGTCAAGACGCCGCTCACGCCGCGCGATCTGCATCGGTCGGTATTGCTGCGTCTCGTGCAGACCCCTTGGAACTGGTGGCAGACCCTACGCGCTCCCAAGACCGGAGGGCAGCAGGAAAGGGCGCGGCAGACCGCACAAGCCCGGGAGTACTACAGGGTCGAACTCATCGGCGGCACGTCGCGCTTCTTCGACGTGCCCAGGGATGACTGCCCCTGGTGCGGCGGGAAGTCCCTGGACAAGCATCTGACCAGCCGGGACGTGGTCCAGGGCAAGCCAGGCCGCTTCACCCTCGACCGCTGTTCCGAATGTGGCCACATCTTCCAGAACCCGCGGCTCAACAAGGCGGGCCTTGAGTTCTACTACCGCGACGCGTACGACGGCTTGGGCGCTGAGGCCAGCGAGCTGCTTTTCGCCACCCAGGGCGACTCGTACCGAGCGCGCGCGGAGCTGGCCGCCGTGAACCTGGGCCCACGCACATGGCTGGACGTCGGAGCCGGCCACGGCCACTTCTGCCGTGCCGCCAAGACGATCCTCCCCGAGACCGTCTTCGACGGCCTCGATCTGGGAGCGGGCGTCGAGGCGGGCGTGCGCAGGGGCTGGCTGCGGCGCGCCTACCGGGGCCGTCTCCCCGAACTGGTGGACGAACTGGCCGGCCGGTACGACATCGTCAGCATGCACCACTACCTGGAGCACACGCCCGACCCGTTCCGCGAGCTCGACGCGGCCGTCAAGATCCTCGGGTCCGGCGGCCATCTGCTGATCGAGCTGCCCGACCCCGAGTCCCGCGTCGCGCGGCTGCTCGGCCGCTTCTGGGGCTCCTGGCTCCAGCCGCAGCACCTGCACATGATCCCGATCGGCAATCTCGAACAGGCCCTGGCGGCGCGCGGGATGCGGATCGTGGCACGTGAACGGCGGCGCGCCCGCCAGCGCCACGACCTGGCCTTCTCGGTGCTCACGACGCTGACCGCGTGCGCGCCGTCCCCCGCCCGCCCCTGGGCGCCGCCCGTAGGCCGCCACCGGCTCGCCCGTCCCGCCGGACGCGCGCTGCGCGCGGCCGGCGTCGCCTGCGCCGGACCGCTTCTGGCCACGGCCCTGCTGCTGGACCGCACGCTGCTGCCGCTGGTTCCCCGGACGAGCAACGCCTACCGCCTCCTGGCACGAAAGGACGAAGGGTGATCAGCACGATCGATTCGCGGGCCGCCGCCGAACCGGCCGCCGCACCGGACGCACGGATCACCGCGTACGTGTTCGAGCGGATCTTCGGGCACGGCCCCGGCCGCGTGCGGCACGTCCCCGGAACCCTGACCCTCCTCAACAGCGGCCCTGCCCACACCGGGCGGGCCAACGCGGGGCGCGCCCTGACGGTGGCCATCCCCTGGGGCGCGATCGTCGCGCTGGGGGCGGGCCCTCTCGACCTCTACTCGATGAACCACCACGCCGACCGCCACACAGAAGGCGTGCCTCCCGGGTGGGCCGTCCCGGCCCTCGCAGCCCTGCACGCCCACGGCGTGTACGCGGCCCAGATGGTGGTGAACCGCGAGCTGCCGGTCGAGACCGGGCTTCCCAACGGGGCGGAGACGTTCTGCGCGGTGTCCCAGGCCCTGCAGGACCTCCACGGGCTTCCCGCACTGCGCGAGGCCGACGGAGACCGTCCCGCCTACATGACGGCCCTGCACGCCCAACGAGGCAAGGCGCTGATCGTCAACGGCATCGGGCCGGTGGAGCACGTCCCCTGCGACCTGGTCGCGGCGGGTCTGCGTTTCCTCATCATCGAGGCCGGCGTCCGCGGGTCCGTCCCGGCGGCGAGGTGCCATCGGCTCCTGGTGGACACGGCCGCGGCCGCACTCCGGGCTCGTGACCTGAACTCCTTCGGGACCCTCCTGGACCGGGGGCACGTACGGGGACAGCGGGCCCTCGACCTCGCCCTCGACTCCGCCCGCGAGGCCGGGGCGCTGGGCGGGCTGGTCGTCGGCCGCTGCGCCGTCGCGCTGGTCCCCGTGACCGCCGTCCACCGCGTACGGAAGAGCGTGAAGGCGAGCCTCGCGGGTCTGGCCCGCCGCCCGCCCCGCTTCCTGACCGCCGTCCCGGCGGGCCGTTGAAAGGCGATGAGATGAAGGCGATCAGAGCTTGGGCTTGAACGGGCGCCGGTACGCGGGGTCGTCGGGCTGGGCCAGGCCGTGCAGCGCCGTCTCCACCAGCTCGATGCCCTGGAGCTGGGTCACCAGGCGCCCGCCCTCCCGGCGGTAGGTGTCGAGCACGGCCTCGATCCCGTGCGGCGGGACGACCTCGCCCAGATCGACCCGGGCCGTGCGGAACCCCTCCCTGGCCGCCTCCAGGGACGCGTTCACATGCTGCCGGGCCATCCTGGCCAGCGTCACCGGGTAGCGCCGCAGCACCCCGTACCGGCGGTATTCGGGCGGCACGAGTTCGAGCAGCCAGGCCACCGCGGTGTCCTCGAAACGCTCGGCGCCCGGCGGGTGGACCTGGGACGGCCAGCCGGGCGGTACGTACGTGCTCACATCCTCACGATAACCCGGACTCGAACTCCTGTTCGATGCGGCGAGGTCATACGTTCCTTACCGGCGCTACGAGGACTGCCCGGGCTCGGGCGGTCCCGGCGCCGGAGACCGCCGGATGCGGATCTTGCCCGACTGCAGGTCGTCCCGCGCGGCGGTGTCGCCGGCCTGCTCGTGGTCGTCCTGGCGGCGCGTCTTCTGCGCCTCCTGCTCCTCCATCTTGACCTTCTTGGAGCCCTCGAACGCCGAGGCCAGATCCTCGAACATGCCCCCGCCGAACCCGGCACCGGTCTCGCCGTCCCCGCGGATCGCGCCCATCAGGGACGTCTTGCCGGTGCCCTCCTGGGGCCATTCGACGACCTCCGGCTCGGTCGACGGCTTGGCGGTGCCCATGGCACGGCCCTTGACGCGCTTGCGGCGACGGAAGGGTGACTTCACACGAACTCCAACGCGATGGAACTCCGAATTTATCCCGCCGATCGCCCACGGGTCCGCGGAGACCTCACACGATAGCCGGTGCCCCCGGAACGCGCCCCCGCCTGGTTTCCGGTCGCGGCGGCGTCCCGAAAACCGCGCGGCGCGCCGTTCCGACCCACGTGGGCGACTCGGCTGGAGCGGTCCGAGCCGGTAGCCTGCGGGACGTGCGCCTATCCCATGTCATCGCGGTCCTCGAGGAGCTCTATCCGCCGTCCTGGGCCGAGCCGTGGGACGCCGTCGGGCTGGTCTGCGGCGACCCCGACCAGGAGGTCGGCCGCGTGCTGTTCGCGGTCGACCCCGTCGCCGCCGTCCTGGACGAGGCCCTCGAATGGGGCGCCGACCTCGTGGTCACCCACCATCCGCTGCTGCTGCGCGGGGTCACCAGCGTCGCCGCCACCACGCCCAAGGGCCGGCTCGTCCACCGGATGATCAGCAACGGGGTGGCGCTCTACACCGCCCACACCAACGCCGACGTGGCCGATCCCGGCGTCTCCGACGCGCTGGCCCGCGCGGTCGGCCTGAGCGGAGAGCTGCGCCCGCTGGCCCCCACCGCTCCACGCCACGGGCTCGGCCGGAGCGGAGAGCTGCCCGAGCCAATGGCGCCGGCCGCCGCCGACCCGCGCCGCGGCCTCGGCCGGATCGGCGCGCTGCCCGCGCCGATGACGCTGCGCGACTTCACCGCACGCGCCGCGTCCGGGCTGCCCGCCACCGCCTGGGGCGTCCGGGCGGCCGGCGATCCCGAGCGCATCGTCCACACCGTCGCGGTCTGCGGCGGCGCGGGCGACTCGCTGCTCGACACCGCGCGCGCCGCCGGGGTGGACGTCTACCTCACCGCCGACCTGCGCCACCATCCCGCCTCGGAGTTCGCCGAGCACGACGGCCCCGCGCTCGTCGACGCCGCGCACTGGGCCACCGAATGGCCCTGGCTCGCCGACGCCGAGCACCGGCTCGCCGGCGGCGTCCCGCGGGAGGCGGCGCCCAAGCTGGAGACCCGGGTCTCCGCGCTCGTCACCGACGCGTGGCGCCTGCACGACGCCTCTCCGGCGGCCGGTCCCCAGACCCCCGGGCCCGCGCCCGAAGCAAGCGAAGGAGCAAAGTGAAAGCCGCACCGCAAGCCCAGCTTCGCCTGATCGACCTCCAGGAGCTCGACAGCACGCTGGACCGGCTGGCGCACCGCCGCCGCACCCTGCCCGAGCTGGCCGAGGTCGACCGGCTCGAGGGCCGGCTGACCGAGCTGCGCGACGCGATCGTCGCGGCCGAGACCGAGGTCGGCGATCTGGACCGGGAGCAGCGGAAGGCCGAGCAGGACGTCGAGCAGGTCCGGGCCCGGGCGGAACGCGACCAGAAGCGGCTGGACTCCGGCCAGGTGGCCTCCGCCAAGGACCTGAGCGGGCTGCAGACCGAGATCGCCTCGCTCCAGCGCCGCCAGTCCGACCTGGAGGAGGTCGTGCTGGAGATCATGGAGCGCCGCGAGGAGGCCGAGTCCAAGGTCTCCGGGCTGCGCGAGGAGCGCGCCGCGGCGCAGACCGAGCACGACACCCTCGCCCAGCGCCGCGACACCGCGCGCAAGGAGATCGACGAGGAGTCCGGCACCACCACCGCGGCCCGCGCCGCGGTCGCCAAGGACGTCCCCGCGGACCTGCAGGCCCTCTACGAGAAGCTGCGCGGCCAGTTCGGCGGCGTCGGCGCCGCCAAGCTCTACCGGGGCGCCTGCCAGGGCTGCCATCTGGCCCTCAACACCGTCGACCTGAACCGCATCCGGGCGGCCGCCGAGGACGAGGTGATCCGCTGCGAGGAGTGCCGCCGCGTCCTCGTCCGCACCCCCGAGTCGGGCCTGTGAGCCGCAAGCTCGTCGTCGAGGCCGACGGCGGCTCGCGCGGCAACCCCGGGCCCGCCGGGTACGGGGCGCTGGTCCGCGACGCGCTCACCGGCGAGGTGCTGGCCGAGGTCGCCGAGGCCATCGGGCGCGCCACCAACAACGTGGCCGAGTACCGCGGCCTGATCGCCGGGCTGCGCGCCGCCGCCGGCCTCGACCCGTCCGCCCGGGTCGAGGTGCGGATGGACTCCAAGCTGGTCGTCGAGCAGATGTCCGGCCGCTGGAAGATCAAGCACCCGGACATGGTGCCGCTGGCCCTGGAGGCGCGCGAGCTGGCGTCGTCGCTGGGCTCGGTCGCCTACACCTGGGTGCCGCGGGCCCGCAACGCGCACGCCGACCGGCTCGCCAACGAGGCCATGGACGCCGCCGCCCGCGGCGAGGAGTGGAGCCGCGAGGAGGAGGACGACCCGGCCCCGGTCTGGTCCGAGGCCACCGGCACGCCCACGACCACGCTCCTGCTCCGCCACGGCGAGACCCGGCTGTCGGTCGAGAAGCGCTTCGCCGGGACCGGTGACGTCCCGCTGACCGAGGGCGGCCTGGCCCAGGCCCGGGCCGCCGCGCACGCCCTCAAGGGCCGCGGCGTCGACGCGGTCGTCACCTCCCCGCTCGACCGCTGCCGCGCCACCGCGGCCGAGGTCGCCGCCGCCACCGGCGCCGCCGTCCGGGTCGAGGACGGCTTCCGGGAGACCGACTTCGGCGACTGGGAGGGCCTCACCTTCGCCGAGGCCGACCAGCGCTGGCCCGCCGAGCTGAAGGCATGGCTGGCCGACCCCGGTGCCGCCCCGCCCGGCGGCGAGAGCTTCACCAGCGTCTCCCGCCGCGTCCGCACCGCCCTCGACAAGGTCAAGGTCCGCCACCGGCACCAGACCGTCGTGGTCGTCTCGCACGTCACCCCGATCAAGCTCCTGGTGAAGGAGGCGCTCGGCGCCCCGATGGCCTCCCTCTTCCGGATGCGGCTGGACGTGGCGTCGCTGTCGTCGATCGACTGGTACGACGACGGCCCGGCCTCCCTGCGCTCGTTCAACGACACCCACCATCTGCTCTGACCGCTATCCTGGGCGGTACGGCGGACGAGCCGGCCGGACGGCCGCGTCGAGGCGATGCCTCGCCGAGGAAGGTCCGGGCTCCACAGGGCAGGGTGGTCGGTAACGCCGACCCGGGGCGACCCGCGGGAAAGTGCCACAGAAAACAGACCGCCACCGCTCGGTGGTAAGGGTGAAACGGTGAGGTAAGAGCTCACCGGCGCCCACGGTGACGTGGGCGGCCAGGTAAACCCCACCCGGAGCAAGGTCAAGAAGGGGTGCCTCCGGGCACCCCGCGCAGGTGCCCGAGGGCGGCCCGCCCGAGCCTGCGGGTAGACCGCTGGAGGCCGTCGGCAACGGCGGCCCGAGATGGATGGCCGTCCCCCGCCGCAAGGCGGGGACAAAACCCGGCCTACAGGCCGACTCGTCCGCCTTCCACCCGCCCGCCGCACGCGATCCGGTTACGGGTCCGGCCGCGCGGCTCTGTTCGCTGGAGGCGTGACGGGAAGGGTTCCGGTGGCGCGGCCCGGCGGGCAGAGTGGCCGCCATGAGGCTGCTGATCTTGGGTGGGACGGAGTTCGTCGGGCGCGCCTACCTGGAAGCGGGGCTGGCGCGCGGCTGGGAGGTCAGCGTCCTCAACCGCGGGACGCACCCCGTGCCCCGGGGCGTGACCGCGCTACGCGGCGATCGCGGTGTTCCGGGCGGGCTCGCCGCGATCGAACGGGGCGAGTGGGACATCGTCGTCGACACCTGGTCGTGGGCCCCGTCGGCCGTGCGGGACGCGGCGGAGGCCCTTCGGGAGCGGTCGGGCCGCTATGTCTACGTGTCCAGCCGTTCGGTGTACGCCGCCCCGACCGAGGCGGGCGCCGACGAGAGCGCACGCGTGGTCGAAGGATCGCCCGACGCCGAGGACGCCGCGGACTACGCGCGCACCAAGCGCGGCGGAGAGCTCGCCGCCGAACGGCATTTCGGTGACCGGGCGCTCCTGCTCAGGGCGGGATTGGTCCTCGGACCGCACGAGAACATCGGACGCCTTCCCTGGTGGCTCCGGCGAATCGCGCGCGGCGGCCCTGTGCTGGCGCCCGGCCCGCGCGATCTGGGATTGCAGTACATCGATGCCCGGGACCTGGCCTCCTGGAGTCTGGACGCGGCCGAGAAAGGGCTCGGCGGTCCGTACAACGTCATTTCCCGGCCCGGGTTCGCGACCATGCGGGAATTGCTGGAGGCGTGCGTCCGGGTCACCGCTTCGGACGCCGAACTCCGCTGGGTCGAGCCCGGCCCGATCCTCGCGGCCGGAATCGAGCCCTGGCAGGATCTGCCGATCTGGCTGCCGCCGGGCGAGGACCACGACATGATGCACCGCGCGGACGTCTCGAAGGCGCTCGCGGCCGGTCTGGCATGCCGTCCGGTCGGTGAGACCGTGGCGGACACCTGGGCCTGGCTGCGGGGCATCGGGGGAGTGCCGCCGCAGCGTCCCGACCGTCCTCAGGTGGGGCTGGACCCCGAGGTGGAGGCGTCGGTGCTCTGATCCCAGAACGCCTTCACCTCCCGCCAGGGGAAGCGGGGCCCGGGATCGATCCGCCGGCGGACCGTCCGGCCCGCGTCGTCGGCGGCGGTGACCAAGGCCTGGTCGAGATCGCTGTGCCGTACCAGTTCGCGTAGTGCGGGAAACTCCTGCCGAAGACCCTGCAGGACCATCTTCAAAGCCTCGACCTGTGCCGCGGGGAACTCCTCGTCCGGCACCTGGAAGCGCGAATGGAAATGGTCGGGATAGCGGCCGCGATTGACCAGCTCTATGCCGATGGATCGGGAGTTGTGGCCGCGTACGTGCGCGGCCACACGGTCGGCCGGGACGAATTGGTGGACGCCGCCGTCCCGGTCGATGTAAAGATGCCCGCAAACCCGGTCGCCGTTCTCCGCCAGCTCCCGGGCCGTCTCCAGATCGGGCGTCTCGGTCGCGTGCAGGACCACGGTGGTGACCTCTTCGCGGTTCCGTCCAGGCAGCTCCCGCCACCAGCTGACCGGCCGCTCGTCCATCGGCACCTCCGTCTAGATGATCTCGGTTGTGTCCCTGGAACCGCCTGTTGGGGCGGAATGGAGAAATTCTCTGTACTCGGTGTCATGCGACACAAACGATCCTCGCCGCGGCGCCTACCTTCCAAGTAGAGCCGATCGACTTGGGGAGATCGGCGGGTGACGCGGGGTGCCGGGACCGGCCCCGCGGAGAGGAGCACCGATGTTCATCGCGGTGACCGCGGTCGCACTCATCGGGTTGCTGGCGTCGCTGGTTTATCTGGTGGAGTTCGCGAAGGCCAGCCGGGGCGACGCACTGTTCCTTCCGGCGTCCACGGGGAGTGCGCGCAGGGCGCGCCGAGTGACCGGAATGTACGCGCGCGGGAGCGTGCTCGACCTCTACGACGACTACGACCACGGGAACGACGATCATCTCGTCGGGCACTGACCGGTCATGGGCCGCCGGCGGGGACGGCCCATGGCGGCGGTCAGGTGAAGGCGCGGGCGTCGCCGTCGGGGGCCCCGTCCGGAACCGGGACGAAGGCCTCCGCGGCGGGGTCGAGGACATGGACCTTGGCGGTCTCGAGATCCAGGTAGAGGCCGACCAGCTCGACCGCGCCGGCCTCCACCCGGTCGCGGAGCCAGGGATAGGTGAGCAGGTTGTCGAGTTGCTGCATCACGTTGATCTGGCAGAGCCGGGTCAGGGGAGGCTTGTCGCCGGTGGGCTCGGTGGCCAGGAAACGGGCCAGGCTGTGATTGCCGTGCCGCAGCCAGCGCGACAGGCTCCGCAGATGATCGACCTCGCCGCCCCCCGCCAGCAGCGCCGCCATGGCGCCGCAGTTGGAGTGGCCGCAGACGGTGATCGTCCGGATGCCGAGCACCTCGGTGGCGTACTCGACGGTCGCGGCGACCGAGTCGTCGCGGGTGCGGGACCCGAACCGCGGGATCATGTTGCCGACGTTGCGGTTGATGAACAGGTCGCCCGGGCCGCTGGCGGTGATGATGTTGGGCACCACCCGCGAGTCCACGCAGGTGATGAACAGATGCTCCGGCTTCTGCTCGAACGCCAGCTCCGCCATGATCGGGCGGACCAGCCGGGCGGTGCGGCCGTGGTACTCGCGGACCCCGTCGAGCAGGACCGCGCTCGGCGACACCTCCGGGGCGTCCAGTTCGGAGATTTCAGACCGCCGCCGTCGATTCGCCCATGGGGCCCACCACCGGGCAGTCGCGGATGATCTACGCGGCGGTGACATATCACCAGTCACGCGTCTTTAATACCAAGATCCAGGGGGCCGCGTCGATGCCGCCCCCTCGTTTCGGGCGCACATGTGCCCGATACCACTCGGAATCGCGCGATCACGGCGTGCTCGGAACGCGGACGAGGCGGGGCCCACCGATATCGGTGGGCCCCGCCTCGTCCGCTGTCGCCGCCCGGCCGGTCAGCGCCGGTAGTCGCGATGGTTCTCCCAGTCGTCCTGCTGGCGGTTCTGGTCGGAGCCCGGGTATGAGGATCCGTACGATCCGCCGCCCGTGTCGGACTGCCCACCCGGCGAACCGGGGTAGCCGCCCTGGGATCCGAAGTAGCCCCCGCCGTACGCCTGGGTGGCGTTGGGGTCGTAGGCCTGCGTGGCGTTGGGGTCGCCGTAGCCGGCCTGCTGGCCCGGGTCGGACTCGGACCCGCTGCTGTAGCTGCTGCCGCTGAAGTCGCCGTAGCGGCCGGTCTCGTTGCCGGCGGGCCCCGAGCCCGGCCCCGGCCCCTGGTCACCGCCGAACGAGCCGTAGGAGTCGCGGCCCGCGCCCAGCGGGTCGTCGTAGCGCGACGAGTCCCCGTACGCGGGCGAGGTCGGGTACCCCTCGCCCTGGCCGGAGCCCCCGTAGCCCGAGCCGGACCCCGACGGCAGCCCGGACAGGCTCTGCGTCGATCCGGCCTGGTCGCCCGAACCCGCGCCTGGGGACGGCCACGGGCCCGTCGAGCCGCCCGAGCCGTACGAGGACGAGGGCGGGGTGGTGCTGCCCAGCGGGTCGCTCAGCGGATCGTTCAGCGGGGAGCCGCCGTACGAGCCGCCCGTGTCGGGCGGCCCTGCGGCGGGGCCGGACGTGCGCTGCCGGTCGTTCTGGATGCGCTGCAGCAGCTCGTCCACCGTCGGCAGCTTGCTGCCGTCGGTGTCGCCCGGGGCACCGCCGCCGCCGAAAGCGCCGCCGGGCGCCGCGGCCGGCTCGGCCGGACGGGGCGGTTCGGCCGGACGGGGCGGTTCGGCCGGACGGGGCGTTTCAGCGTGCGAGCCGAGCCCGGGATCGCCGTAGCCGCGGCCGGGCTGCTCGTCGGTGCGGCCCAGCGGCAGCCCGAGCGGGTCGGACATGCGCGGGTCGCCCGGGGACGGCGGCAGCGGCCGGTCGAAGGCGTCGCGGGATCCGGGCGGCGGGCCCGCGGCGGCGGCCGGACGGCCACCCAGCGGGTCGTTCGTCTCGGAGGGCGACGGAGACCGGTACTGCGGCAGATCGCCACCGCCGTAGGACGGCTCGGGGGCCCCGTAGGACGGCTGGTCGAGCCCGGAACCGGCACCGTACGACGGCGCGGGCGCTTGAGGCGACGGCGGCTGCTCGGGCGCCCCGTAGTCCGCTCCCCGGTAGTCGGAGCCGCCGAAGGGCGCCTGCGGGCCGGTGCCCATGGACTGGCCGGGCGCCTGGCCGAGCGGTTGGCCGAGCGGGTCGAGCATCGGGTCACCGGCCGTGGAGCCGGGGTCGCCGCCGTAGGGACCGCCCAGGCCGGGGTCGCCCCCGTACGGCTGGGACTGCTGGAAAGGCGGCTGCTGCGAGGGCGTCGGCTGCGGGCCGGTCTGGCCGAAGTCACCACCGCCGGGGCCGCCCAGCACGCCGGGGCCGTTCAGGCCGCCGTGGGCGCCGCCGAGCGAACCCTGCGGGTCGGACAGGGAGACCGGCTGGGTCAGCATGGGTTCGGGCGCGCCCGGCATGGGCGGGTCGTTGCGGTGCGCCCCGATCGGGTCGCCCTGCGCGTGCATCGGGTGCTCGTGGACGGGCTCGCCGTGCATCGGCTCCCCGAGCATGGGGTCGTCGGCGCGCGCGTTCAGCGGGTCGGCCGAGGGGTCGACGGCCTCGTCCCCGTGCTTGTCGTGCTGCCAGGGGAACTTGGGCTTGTCGAAGGTGATGGTGGCCCAGTAGTCGTCGTCTTCCATCTCGTCGCTGGCCGGGCCGCTGGGAGCGGGCGGCGCCGGGGCGGGGGTGGGAGCGGCGAGGGGGCCGCCGGCGACGCGGCGGTCGTACTCGGGCTCGGGCTGCACGGGAGCGGGGCCGGGACCGGGAGCGGGGCCTGGGCCAGGCCCGGGAGCGGGGCCGGGACCGGGGGCGTACCCGTCGGCCTCGTAGGGGTCGGCCTCGTAGCCGCCGCCTTCGTAGCCGCCCTCGTACCCGGCGTCGTATCCCGGCCCGTAGCCGTCGTCGGGCACCCGGTCGGCGGACCGGCGGCCACGGGACGGCGGCTGCTGCTCGTCGTCCATCCAGTCATCGTCGTCGTCGCGTCCGGCACGGCTGGCCCGCAGGCCCAAGGCCACCAGGACGACCACCAGCACCACGACCACAATGAGGCCGAAGACCACGATGTAAGTTGTCATGCCACCACCCAATGCCTTGGTCCGGCGAGAGTCGCCAGCGCGGCCCCCGGGCTCGTCCCGATTATCGCCAGCGGCCGGACCCCGGCGGACCTAAACCGAGTCTGGTCGACCGCTATGCCCGTTGTCACACCCTTCGCGCACATCTACCCTCACACGCCGCGCACCGATTGGCCAACCCGGCGCTCGCGCCCGACCCGGCCCACCAGTACGCCCCTTTCGCCTCCGGCCCCCCGAGGGGTCCGCCCTGACCTTGCGTCCCGGTGACGATTCCGTTCCGTGACCGCAGGGTCAACGCGACTACTTGCCTCCGAAGTTCCCGGTGATCCGGCCGCGCCCGACCGTGTGGTCGGCGATGGCGCCCAGCGACTCCTTCAGCGGCGCTCCGCTGCGGAACGGGACCTCGGTGTTCAGTGCGTAGATGGTGAAGCGGTACCGGTGCCGCTCGCCCTTGGGAGGGCAGGGCGGCGCGTAGCCCACCTTCTCGCTCGTGTTCAGTCCATTGACGGTCTTGTTCAACTGGGCGCCCTCGACCAGTTGCTGCGTGGTCCCCTCGATCCCGCCCATCACCCAGTGGACGTAGGCGCCGGTCTCGGCGTCCGGGTCGTCCATGACGATCGCGAACGAGCGGGTCCCCGCGGGGGTTCCCGACCATCGCAGCGGCGGGGTCGTGGCCGCTCCGCCAGGGTACGTCGTGCAGGCGTACCGCGTGGGGAAGTCGCGCCCATCGCGGAAGACGGGGCTGGTCACGGTGAACCACTCCGACAGTTCGGCACTGGCGGTCTTCGGTTGCCCGATGAACCCGCAGCCACTGAGGCCGAGCACGCCGGCGAGCGCGAGAGCGCCCGCCGCGGCCGGGATCCGACGCCGGTCTTTGGTCATCATCGCTACGCTCCCCGGGCGGGATCGTCGGCCGCGTGCCGCCGGATTCGGTTCATCTGGGCGGTCTTCGCGGCGCGCACTCCGTCCCGGATGGCGCCCCCTTCCTCGTCCGGCCCCACCTTAGAGGTTCGTCAACGGTGGGACGGGCCTTTCCCGGCCAGGCTTCCCTCTCGGCTCCCGGCCCGCCCCGTCCCCGCGGTCCGCCGGTGTCCGCGAGGACCTGCGAAGGTCCGCGCGGGCGCCGTCCGGAGCCCGGCTCCGGGGCGCTCCGAATCGCTCCAAATCGCTCCAAATCGCTCCGACTCGTTCCGTTTCGTTCCGGCCGAGCCGCCGAACAGGTTCCGACGCGGCCGGCGCGGGGAGCGGCCGGTACTGGGCTGGGACGGTCGTGGGGTGCTCCCGGTTCCCGACCGTCCCGATCGTTTTTCCGAATCGGCGGAGAGGTTCCGATCAATCCTGTGACGTTAGTCATGTCACGTATCGTGCTTACTGTCCGAATCTTTGCGAAGGAGTGGCGTAATTCACGCGCAAGAGCCGGTCTGGTTTGCCCAAATCGAAAATTTTTACAATTTTTCGCCATGATCGATTGGTGTTCGGCGGGGTCCATGAGGTAGCTTGTGAATGTCTTCACAAGCCGACCGTGAGTAGGAGGCCGCAATGGCCAGGACCGCCAAGGGCACCTCTGGCGCCCCCCACGTCCTCATCGTGGGCGGTGGTTACGTGGGCATGTACACGGCACTGCGCCTGCAGAAGAAGCTCCGCCGCGAGCTGAAGCGGGACGAGGTCAGGATCACGATCGTCGATCCGAACTCGTACATGACGTACCAGCCGTTCCTCCCCGAGGCCGCCGCCGGGAACGTCTCCCCCCGGCACGTCGTCGCCCCGCTGCGCCGGGTGCTGCCGCGCTGCACCGTGCGCAACGCGCGGGTGACCGAACTCAACCACGACGAGCGCTGGGCCATCCTGCAGCCGCTGGCCGGCCCGCCCGAGCGGATCTCCTACGACTACCTGGTCATGGCCGCCGGATCGGTGTCCCGCACCCTGCCCATCCCCGGCCTGGCCGAGCACGGCATCGGATTCAAGACCATCGGCGAGGCCATCCACCTGCGCAACCACGTGCTGGCCCAGCTGGAGATCGCCGAGTCCACCGACGACGAGGAGATCCGCCGCAAGGCGCTCACCTTCGTGTTCGTCGGCGGCGGCTTCGCCGGCGTGGAGGCGCTGGCCGAGCTGGAGGACATGGCCCGCGGCGCGGTCAAGTACATGCGCAAGGTCACCCCGCAGGACCTGCGGTTCGTCCTCATCGAGGCCGCCGATCGCATCCTGCCCGAGGTCGGCCCCGACATGGGCAAGTGGACCGCCGAGCAGCTGCGCGGCCGCGGTATCGACGTCAAGCTCAAGACGCTCCTGAAGTCCGCGGTCGGCGGGAACATCGAGTGCTCCGACGGCAGCGGCTTCGCCGCGGGCACGCTGGTGTGGACGGCCGGCGTCAAGGCGTCCCCGGTCGTGCGCAACTCCGACCTGCCGCTGAACGAGCGGGGCCAGGTCAAGGCCACCGAGTACCTCACCATCGAGGGCGTCGTACGGGCGTTCACCGCCGGTGACAACGCCGCCGTGCCCGACCTCACCCAGGAGGGCATGTTCTGCGCCCCGAACGCGCAGCACGCCGTCCGCCAGGCCAAGGTCCTCGCCGACAACCTGATCCGCTCGCTGCGGGGCAAGTCCCTCAAGCCGTACGTGCACAACAGCGTCGGCTCGGTCGCGGGCCTCGGCCTGCACAAGGGCGTGGCCAACACCTACGGGTTCAAGGTCAAGGGCTTCCCGGCCTGGATCATGCACCGCACCTACCACGTGTCCCGGGTGCCGACCTTCAACCGGAAGGTCCGGGTGCTGGCCGACTGGACGCTCGCGCTGTTCTTCAAGCGCGAGACCGTCTCGCTGGGCAGCATCGAACAGCCGCGCGCCGAGTTCGAGCTGGCCGCCCTGGGCGACGCCAAGCCGAAGGAGACGGCCAAGGAGAACGCGGCCTGAGCCCGTCATCCTGGGGGAGCCCAGAGAAAATTCCATATGCGACGCCCCGACGGTCCATGGGATCGTCGGGGCGTCGTCGCCCGCGGGGAGCGGGGGCTCAGCGGTTTGGGGGAGAATCGACGGGTGCGGATCGGGATCCTGGGGCCGCTGGAGGTGGTCGAGGACGGCCGTCCGGCCGCGGTCGGGGGCGCGCGGCTGCGCGCGCTGCTGACCCTCCTCGCCCTGGACGCGGGCCGTCCGGTGCCCGCCGAGCGCATCATCGACGACCTCTGGGAGGACCGGGCCCCCGCGGCCGCGCTGAACGCGCTGCAGGCCCTGGTCTCCCGGCTGCGCGCGGTGATCGGCCGCGACCGCGTCGAATCGCGGCGCGGGAGCTACCGGCTGGCACTGCCGCGCGGGTGCGTCGACGCCCACGACTTCGAGGCCCGGGTGCTCGCCGCCCGCCGCGCCGCCGACCCGCGGGCCCGCTCGGCGGAGCTGGGCGCCGCCCTCGGCCTGTGGCGCGGCCCCGCCCTTGCCGACGTGTCCGGGCTGCCGTTCGCCGACGGCCCCGCCGCCCGCCTCGAGGCGCTGCGCCGCGCCGCGCTGGACGAGCGGATCGACGCCGACCTGGAGCTCGGCCGGCACGAGGAGCTGATCCCCGAGCTGCGCGCGCTGGCCGCCGCCGAACCGCTCCGCGAGCCGCTGCGGGGCCGCCTGATCCGCGCCCTGTACGGCACGGGCCGCCAGGCCGAGGCGCTGTCGGAGTACGGGTCGGTCAAGCAGGCGCTGGCCGAGGAACTGGGCGTCGACCCGTCCCCCGACCTGGAGACCCTCCACATGGCCGTGCTCCGGCAGGACCCCGCCCTCCAGCCCGGCAACGGCTCCGGATCGCCGCCGCCAGCCTGGCCGGAGAACGGCGGCACGGCCCCCGAACCCGCGGCGGACGCGCCGCGGCCGCCCGTCCCGAACAACCTGCGCGCCCGCCTGACCAGCTTCGTCGGCCGCGACGAGGACCTGGCCCGGGTCGGCGGGCTGCTCGCCGCAAAACGGCTGGTGACGCTGACCGGGCCGGGCGGCGCGGGCAAGACCCGGCTCTCCCTGGAAGCCGCCGAACGGCAGCTCGGCCGCATGCCCGACGGCGCCTGGCTCGTCGAGCTGGCGCCCGTCCGCGACCCCGCCGAGGCCGCGCCGGCCGCGCTCACCGCGCTGGGCCTGCGGGAGTCGGTGCTCCTCCCCGCCGGGCACGGCCGGGTCGCGGTCGCCGAGGGCGGCGACCCCCTCGACCGGCTGGCCGCCGCGCTCGCGGCCAAGCGGCTGCTGCTCGTCCTGGACAACTGCGAGCACCTCCTGGACGCCGCCGCCCGGATCGCCGACCGCGTCCTGGCGTCCTGCCCGGGGGTGCGCGTCCTGGCGACCAGCCGGGAGCCGCTCGGCATCACCGGCGAGACGCTGTGGCCGGTCGAACCGCTGGAGCCGCCGCCGGACGGGGCCGGCGTCACCGGGGCCATGGCCAACCCCGCCGTCCGCCTCCTCGCCGACCGCGCCGCCGCCGCGTCCCCCCGCTTCGCGGTGACGCCCGCGAACGTCGCGTCCATCGTGCGGATCTGCCGGGCCCTGGACGGCATGCCCCTGGCCATCGAACTCGCCGCCGTCCGCCTGCGCGCCATGACCCCGGCCCAGCTCGCCGACCGCATCGGTGACCGGTTCCGGCTGCTGGCCACCGGCAGCCGCACCGCGCTGCCCCGCCACCAGACCCTGCGCGCCGTGGTCGAATGGAGCTGGGACCTGCTGGACGAGGCCGAACGCGCGCTGCTGCGGCGGCTGTCGGTCTTCAGCGGCGGCGCCACCGTGGAGAGCGCCGAGCGCGTCTGCTCCGGACCCGAGCTGCCCCCGGCCGACGTCCTGAACGTCCTCACCGCCCTGGTCGACAAGTCCCTCCTGTTCGTCACCGACGCCGACGGCGACGCCCTGCCGCGGTACCGCATGCTGGAGACCATCCGCGCGTACGGGGCCGAACGCCTCGCCGAGGCGGGGGAGGCGGACCGGACCCGCCGGGCGCACGCCGAATACCTCGCCCAGCTGGCCCAGATGGCCGAGCCGCGCCTCTACCGGCACGACCAGCTCTACTGGATGGCGCGGCTCAACGCCGAGCACGACGATCTGCACACCGCGCTGCGCTGGGTGATCAGCGTCCGGGACGCGGCCCTCGCCGTCCGGCTCTGCGCCGGCCTCGGCTGGTACTGGTTCCTCCAAGGGACGGCCCGGGACGCGGGAGAGTACTACGTCGAGGTGCTGGGCATGCCGGGCCTCCCGGAGGACGAGACCACGATGGTCGCCCTGGCGCACGGGGTGATGCTCACCTTCGACGGGCCCTGGAAGAGCGGCCGGGCGGTGGACTGGCTGCGGTCCGTCGAGCGGATCTGCGACCGGCTCGGCGAGCGGCCGCGGCATCCCGTCGTGCGGGTGATGAGCGTGACGAAGGACCTGTACCTGTCGGGCTGGGACGAGGGCGCCCTGGAGACCGCCCCGTCGCTGTTCGACGACCCCGACCCGTGGGTGCGGGGCATCGGCCGCTTCATGCGCGCCCAGATCGCCATCCACTTCGGCCGGCTCGACGACGTCGAAGACGACTTCGACGAGGCGGAACGGGCCTTCCGGGAGTCGGGCGACCGCTGGGGCCTGTCGTTCGCCCTCGTCGGGCAGGCCGAGATCCTGCGCTGGCGCGGAGACCGCCGTGCCGCCACCGCGCTGTACGACGAGGCGCTGCTGCTGAACGAGCCGCTCGGCGCCGGCATGAGCATGTTCCTCCAGCTCCACTCGAGGATGGCGAACGATCTGTACCTGCTGGGGGAGCGGGAACGGGCGAAGGCGCTCCTGGACAAGGCGCTGCGAGAGGCCGAGCGAATGGCCGACTCGGAAGTGCTGGCGTGCATGTACCAGCAGTTCGGCGAGTGCGCCTGGCGTGAGGGCGACCGCGCCGAGGCGATCCGGTGGTTGGACCTGGCCGAGGAGCTGTGTCCAGAGGAGGGCGGGCTGCCGCACCACCGCGCGCTCATCCTGGCCTCCCGGGCGCGGCTGGACCTCGAGAACGGCGACGTGGACGCCGCCCTGGCCCGCTTGGAGGAGGCAGTGGGCCAAGCCGTCCAGGCCATGGGCCATCCGATCGTCGCTCATGTGCTGCTGGGGCACGCCTTCCTGGCCGTGCGCGAGGGCGACCCGGAGCGCGCGGCGTTCCTGCTGGGCTGTGCGGACGGCCTGCGCGGCACCCGGGACCTATCGCAGCCCGAGAACATCGCCCTGGAGAACACCATCCGCGCCGCCCTGGGCGAGGCCGCCTTCACCGCGGCTTACGAGCACGGCTCGGCCCGGACCTTCGACGAGGTGATCGAGGCGTTCGGCCTGGAACGCCCGTCCCCGCCGGCCGGCCTGGAGCCTCCGGACTGACGGCCGGGATCATCCCCAACGGGACCGCCCGCGCGACCTGCGATAGGAGGCTGGTCGCGCGGGCGGGGGAAACGGACAGGTCAGGCGCGCTTCTTGAAGGCGCGCAGCGACAGGGGGGCGAACACCAGGGAGATGGCCACGCCCCAGGCCAGGGCGATCAGCGCGTGCTCGAGGACCGGGCCGCCCACCAGCAGGCCGCGCATCGCCTCGACCAGCTGCGTCACCGGGCTGTTGTCCATCAGCCACGCGACCGGGCCGGGGATGCGGTCGGTGCTCGGGATGAACGCCGTGCTGAGGAAGCTCAGCGGGAAGATCACCACGAAACCGAAGATCTGCACCTTCTCCGGCTCGTTCACCTTCATCGCGATGTACACCGACGTCCAGGAGAACAGCACCGCGAAGGCGAGCAGCAGCAGGAACGAGGTCACCAGGGCCAGCGGGCCGGTCTCGATCCGGAACCCGATGGCGAACCCCACCGTGAGCAGGATCAGCATCGACCAGGCCTGCTTGGTGGTGTCGGCGATGATCCGGCCGACCAGCGGGGCGGTGCGCGCGATCGGCAGGCTGCGGAACCGGTCGAACACCCCCTTGGTGATGTCGGTGTTCAGCCCGAAGCCCGTGGTCATCCCCGCGAACAGCGCGTTCTGGGCGATGATGCCGGGGATCACGACCGGCAGGTACGCCTCGACGCTGCCGGCCATCGAAGGGCCGAACACGTAGGCGAACAGCAGCACGAACATGATCGGCTGGATGCTGAGGTCCAGCAGCTCCATCGGGTTGTGCTTGATCTGGACCAGGTTGCGCCAGGCCAGGGTCGCGATGTTGCGGGCCGCGG
This sequence comes from Actinomadura vinacea, assembly GCF_039532545.1. Lineage (NCBI taxonomy): Bacteria > Bacillati > Actinomycetota > Actinomycetes > Streptosporangiales > Thermomonosporaceae > Actinomadura > Actinomadura vinacea. The sequence goes on from NZ_BAAARW010000011.1 coordinate 232,925, forward strand.
TGGCCGGCGAGACCCGCCTGGACAGGCTCGGCACCGCGGGCGCGGCGATTCCCGTAGCACTCATGCGGGGGCCTCCTCCTTCTGCTCGGCCTTGGCGAGCTCGTCGGCCTCGGCGTCGATGTCGTCTGTGTGATGGCCGGTGAGGGCGAAGAACACCTCGTCCAGGCTGGACTTGCGCATGGACAGCTCGCCCAGCACGACGCCGGCGTCGTCGAGCCGGCGGACCATCGCGGGCATGATCGCCGGATCGCTGATCGGGACCGACACCAGGCCGTCCCGGACCTCGGGGGCCGCCCCGGCCAGCTCGCCGGCGACCCGGGTCACGGTCACCTGGTCGGCCTCCTGCACCGGGCGCAGCTCAAGCACCTGCCCGCCCACCTGGGCCTTGAGCTCGTCGGAGGTGCCGTGCGCGATGACCTGGCCGCGGTCGATCACGATGATGTCGTCGGCCAGCTGGTCGGCCTCCTCCAGGTACTGCGTGGTCAGCAGCACGGTGACGCCGTCGGCGGTCAGGTTGCGGACGATGTCCCACAGGCCGTTGCGGCTGCGCGGGTCGAGACCGGTGGTGGGCTCGTCCAGGAACAGGATCTGCGGCCGCCCCACCAGGCTGGCGGCCAGGTCGAGCCTCCGGCGCATGCCGCCGGAGTAGGTCTTGGCGGCGCGTTCGGCCGCCTCGGTGAGCTGGAAGCGGTCGAGCAGCTCGGCCGCGCGGGCCTTGGACGCCCGCCGCGACAGGCCCAGCAGCCGGCCGATCAGGATGAGGTTCTCGGTGCCGGTGAGCATCTCGTCGACCCCGGCGTACTGACCGGTGAGGCCGATCAGCTGGCGCACCTGGTGCGCCTCCTTGACCACGTCGTGGCCGCCGACCCGGGCGGTGCCCTCGGTCGGCTCGATCAGCGTGGCCAGGATGCGGGTCATGGTGGTCTTGCCGGCGCCGTTGGGGCCCAGCACGCCCAGCACGGTTCCGGCGCCGGCGGTGAGCGAGACCCCGGCCAGCGCCTGGGTCTCACCGAAGCGCTTCACCAGGCCCTCGGCCTGGATGGCATAGGTCATGTGATCTCCTAGTACAGGACGGCCGGACTGCAGAACTATGAGTTGTCGGGAAACGCTGCGCATCTAGTTTTTTCGCTGCCGCTGACAGATCGCTGACAACGAAACGGTGCGGACCCCAGACTCGCACCCGGGTCTGACAAAACCCTGAGAAACCACCCTGATCTGCCCAGATACCAGCTGGAACCGGAGGCGGGCAGGCGGCATTCCACCCTCCGCGGCGGGACCCGCACCGCCGCGAGAGGCCGGGACGGTGGCCTGGGGGTTCTAAACTCATCACCGTGACGGCGGTGCGGCCCACCCACCAACCCGACGGCGGAGGACCGCACCCGCCGCGGTTGCGGCCGCCCGCCCACCAGGTCTCGCCGCGCGCCATCGCACACTGGGCGATCGAGGCGCTCCTCCTGTGGGGCGTGGCGTTCGGGCTGGCCTGGGGCGTGGCCGCCTGGACCGACGACGCCGACTGGACCGGCGTCCCGCGCTGGCTGCTGGACGGCATCTGGTGGCTGCCCGTGCTGACCGGCGCGGCGGGGCTGATCATGGTGTTCGTCGCCCCGGTCTGGCGGTTCCGGGTGCATCGCTGGGAGGTCAGCGCCGATGTCGTCTACACCCGCACCGGCTGGTTCAGCCGCGAGTGGCTGCTGGTGCCGGTGAGCCGCATCCAGACCGTCGACACCCGGCAAGGATGGATCGAACGCCTGCTCGGCCTGGCCACGATCGAGGTCAACACCGCCTCCCACACCGGATCGTCCGAGGTCTCCGGGCTGCCGGCGGCCACCGCCGTCCGGCTGGCCGAGGACCTGGCCCACCGGGCGCACGACCTCCGCGACGACGCCACGTGAGCGCGCCCGCCGCCGCGACCCGGACCTCCCGCCTGCACCCGCTGACCTTCGTCGTCGGCGCCACCCGGGAACTGCTGGCGCTGCTGGCCGCGGGTGCGACCGGGCTCGCGGTGGGCGGCCTGTCCACGGCGTTCTACTTCACGCTCATCGGGCTCGCCTTCGGGTTCGTCCTGCACCTGGTCAACTGGGCGACCTTCACCTACTCGCTGCACGACGACCGGATCGAGCTGCGCCGGTCCCTGATCGGCCGGTCGGTCAAGACGATCCCGCTCGAACGGATCCGCGGCGTCGACATCAGCGCCGGACTCCCGCACCGGGCGCTGCGCCTGGCGATCGTCCACATCGACGCCGGCTCCGACGGCGGCGAGGGCGAACTCAACGCGGTGTCCCGGCAGGAGGCCGAGCACCTGCGCAACCTCCTGCTCGGCCGGGCCGGAGCCGATGACGAGCCGCGCCGCGAACTGGCCCGCACCCCGCCCCGCTGGTTCGTGTTCGCCCCGCTTAGCGGCGCCTACCTGCTCACCCCGTTCGCACTGGCCGGCAGCCTCCTGGGCACCCTCTACAACCTCGGCGACGACCTCGGGCTGATCACCCAGGACCGGCTGTCCGACCTCGGCCACGAACTGGTCGGCCTGCCCACCTCGGTCGTCATCGCGCTCGCCGTGCTCCTGCTGCTGGCGATGCCGGTGATGTCGATGCTCGCCTTCGCCGCGTTCAACTGGGACTTCCGGGTGTACGCCCGCGACGGCTCGGTGGTGGCCGAACGCGGACTCGTCACCCGCCGCAGCGTCTCGCTGGAACGCCGCCGCATCCGAGGCGTGGAACTGTCCGACAACCCGTTCGAGCGGCTCGCCAAGGTCGTCCGGCTGGACGCCCTCGTCACCGGCCTCGGCGACGCCGTACAACGAGGCAGGCTGTTCCCCGCCGCGCCCCGCCCGGTCGCCGAACAACTGGTGGCCCAGGTCCTCGGCCCCATGCCCGCGCCCTTGGCCCCGCACCCCCGAGCGGCTCGCGGACGCCGCATCCTACGGGCCGTCACACCCCCGCTCGGCATCGCCGCACTGGCACTGGCCACCGGACACGCCTGGGTGACCTACGCATGCCTCGCCGCCGCCGTGCTGGCGGTACCCCTCGGTCTCGACCGCTACCGGCAACTCGGACACGCCACCGACACGGCACACCTGACACTCCGCTCCGGATCACTCCGCCGCCGCCAGGTCGTCGTCGACCACGACGCGATCATCGGCTGGCGACTCCGCCGCACCCTCTTCCAACGCCGCCTCGGCCTGGCCACCCTGTACGTCGCCGTAGGCGCGGGCGAGGGCGGCTACCCGGCCATCGACATCGCCGAAGAAGACGCGGTCGACCTGGCCGCAGAGATCACCCCCGCCTGGGTACAGCCCTTTCAGCGTTGATCTGGGGGCCACCCCCCAGCCCCCCAGGCGGGGCGGGCGTGCCCTTCCACTCGCCTAGCGGCTCGCTACAGGTCCCCCCACCCCGGTGGGGACCAGCCCCCCACGCCCCCCGGCAGGGGCTCCGCCCCCACACCCCCGTTGGGGCTTCGCCCCTTGCCCCCTACGAGGGCGACCTCTTCGTGGCATGTTCGACAACCCCGCGCCCCGGTCGGGTTCCACCCCACACGCCCGGCGGGTCACAGCCTGGCGGGTGGGGCTGCCCTTCGTGGTTAGTCCGGGCGGCGGGCGCCGAACATGATTTCGTCCCAGGACGGGACGGAGGCGCGCTTGCCTTTGGCCTTGCGGCGGTTGCGGGCGGGACGTTGCGGGGGCGCCGAGGCGTCGCCGGCGGCGGCCGCCGCGGCGGCGGGCGGGGCGGCGGGCTTGTCCACCGGTGCGGTGGGCATGGACGGGCGTCCCGTGGACTTCTTCTTGGCCGGGGGACGGGTGGACTCCCGGTGTGCGGGCCGTTGCGGCTTGGGAGGCGGCTGCGGCTTCTCCTGTGCCGCGGGCTTCTCCGGAGCGGGCGGCTCCTCCTCGGCCTCCTCCTCCGCGGCGGCGGGCTGAGCGGGCTCGCTCTCCGCCGGTTCGGGGGTCTCCTCCTCCGCAGCGGCAGGCGGCTCCGCTTCGGTGGGCTCCTCCTCCTCGGCGGACGGCTCCTCCACGGGCTCGGGCTCCGGGTCTTCCTGGACGGCCTCGGGTTCGGCTTCCGGCTCGGGTGCCGGGGCCTCTGCGGCGGCCGGCTCCTCCTCCGGTCGGGGCGTCTCCTCCAGGACGGGTTCCGGCTCGGGCGTCTCCTCCTGGACGGGCTCTGGTTCGGGCTCGGCGGCGGCCGGGGGTTCCGGGGCCTCCGGTTCCTGAGGGGCCTCCTGGAGGCGGCGGGCGGCGGGACGGGACACCATGGGCGGTTCGTCCTGCTCGACGGGTGCCGGGCGCGGGCGCTCGGGCGGCTCGGCGATGCGGGGGCGCTCGACGCGGGCGGGCTCGGGCTCGAAGCCGATGCCGCGGGCGGGCGGCGGCGGCGCGGCGTAGTCGCGGGGGTCGGAGACGACCTTCATGGCCGGGCGCCGCGGGACCAGCGGGGTGACGGTGTCGCCGAGCGCGTCGTCCTCCCACTCGACGGCGGTCAGCCGGGCGGCGACCTCGTCCAGCGGGGAGACGTGCCGGCGGCGCGGGTCGAAGACCCACTCGGCGGCGTGCGGGCGGCCGTTGTCGAAGAACGACAGCCGGATCCGCCAGGTGCTGTCCTCGCACTTCCAGGAGTCCCACTCGACCTCTTCGAGGTCGACGCCGCCGCGGCCGAGGCGTTCTTCCACGGTCTCGCCCAGCGGCGGCCCGGGCGTGGACTCGCCCGGGCGGCGCACGGCGACCCGTTGCGCCTGCTGCGCCATGTACTCGCGTTCCTGCAGGACCGGACCCTCGAACCAGCGGATGCGTTCGACCGGGATGCCGGCCGATTCGGCGATCTCCTCCGCGGTCTCACCGGACCGGATGCGAGCCTGGATCTCCTTGGGGCGCAAGGGACTCTCCACTTCGATCTCGAACTGGCCGAGGCGGGAGAAGTGCCCACGGACCGCTGCGCGCAGCCGATCGTCGACGGGCAGGGTGAACCGGGTGCCTCGGCCCGCGGTGGCCAGGACGAGGTACGTTCCGTCCTCGCTGACCGCGACGAGGCGCAGCTCCTGCATGCGTGTCCTTCCTGCCCTTCCTGACGGCACCGGAGGGTGCCGGACCGCCCGCGCGGCCGCGTGCCCGTGTGCGGACGCGGGCCGACAGGTCGTCCGGTACCCACCGAGGGCGCATGCGTGCCCTTCCCCCGGATTCCCGAGTCTCTCTTTCGGACACACCTGCTGCCAGCACCGTACCCGGCATGTCCGAACATCGCTGCTCTAGAAGCCCTCCTCACGAGGTCGAAGAGGGCACTGACCAAGCTTGCCGTGGACGGGGAGCGGCCGGGGCCGACCGACGCGTTTCTTGTGGATCCTTTTCCACACTGTGCCCCGCGGTCCAGTCCTTTGGCGCCGCCATCATCTCCCACGGGCCCGGGACACGCCCGGGACGGTGATCGAAACGGCTCGGTCAGTCGCCGAAGACCTGGCGGGTGTAGGCGTTGGCGAAGCGGCGGTCGGGGTCGAGTTCGTCCCGGAGTGCCTGGAAGTCGCCGAAGCGGGGGTAGGCCGTCTCCAGGTAGGCGGCGTCGCGGGTGTGGAGTTTGCCCCAGTGCGGACGCCCTCCGGCCGCGGTCATGAGTTCCTCCACGCCCTCGAAGTACTCCTTGTGCGGGTCGCGGTGGTAGACGTGGACGGCGATGAAGGCGGTGCGCCGCCCGTGTGCCATGGACAGCCAGGCGTCCTCTTCCGGCAGTAGGCGGATCTCGATGGGGAAGCTGATGCGCCAGCCCCGCTTGTCGAAGAGCGCGCGCAGGTCCCGCAGCGTGGGAACGAGTCGTTCGCGCGGGATCGCGTACTCCTGCTCCTTGAAGCGCACCGTGCGCGGGCTCGTGAACACCTTGTAGGAGGTGTCGCTGTACGTCCGCGCGCCTAGCGCCTTGGCCGAGATGCCGTTGATGAACGGTGTTGTGGTGGGCGCCCTGTGCGTGACCCTGTTGACTAGGCCGAACACCTTGTTGGACAGCAGTTGGTCGTCCACCCAGTATTTGACCTTGGAGAGAGGTTCCGGCGGGCCTTCGACGCGGTTGTTGCGCTTGGTCAGGCAGCCCTCGGTGTGGGGGAACCAGTAGAACTCGAAGTGCTCGTTGGCGTCGTCGAACTCGTCCAGGCGCGTGAGCACTTCGTCCCAGCGCATCGGCTCCTCGCGCGCCCGCAGTACGAACGAGGGGACCGCCTTCCAGGTGACGGCGGTGACGATGCCCAGCGCTCCCAGCCCCGCCCGCGCCGCGTCGAACAGGTCGGGGCGCTCCTCCCGCGAGCACGTCACCACCGAGCCGTCGGCGAGCACCATCTCCAACGCGGTGACCTGTGAGACCAGGCCGGCGGCGTCGCGGCCGGTGCCGTGCGTGGCGGTCTGCAAGGCGCCCGCGACGGTCTGCTCCTGGATGTCGCCCATGTTGGCCAGGGCGAGCCCGTGCTCGTCCAGGGTGCGGTTGAGCGCGTGCAGCGGGAGGCCTGCCTCGACCGTCACCAGGCCGCTGCCGGTGTCGACGGAGCGGACCGCGGTGAGCCCGCCGGGACGCAGCAGCACGCCGTCGGCCACGGCCGCGCCGGTGAAGGAGTGGCCGGTGCCGACCATCCGGACGGTCTGCCCGGCGGTGGCGGCGGCGCGGATCGCGGCGGCCACCTCCGCGGTGGTCCTCGGGGTCGCCGCACGCCGCGGCGTGGCCCGCTGGTTACCCGCCCAGTTGTTCCATGAATGTGTACTCCGGGGGGACATGGGAGGACTCTACTCGGAGCGGCTATTGCGAGGAAAGTTCATGTTTTTCGCGAGTGCCCGTGTCCCCGGCAGGCCAAGGGCCGCCGCGGCCAGCGCCGCCAGCAGCGGCACCAGGAACGCGGTCTCCGCTCCGTGCACGTCGACGACCCGTCCCGCCGTCGACGCCCCGGCCGCCACCCCGATCCCGACCGACGTGGACACCAGCGCCAGCCCCTCGGTGAGCTGGTGCCCCGGCACGAACCGCTCGACCAGCCCGAACCCCGGGATGATCGTGGGCGAGATCGCCAGCCCGGAGAAGAAGACCACGGCCATCATCAGGTACAGATCCCCGACCAGGACGGGCGGCGCCATCGCGACCGCCAGCAGCGCCAGCCCGATACCGAACCGCCGCTCCAGGGAGCCGCGCCAGTGCCGCGCCCCGTACCAGAGCGCGGCCGTGCCGCTGCCCAGCGCGTAGCAGCCCAGCAGCACCCCGGCCAGTCCCTTGCGCCCCTGCTCCTCGGCGAACGCGACCCCGCTGACGTCGATGCCGCCGAAGACCATCCCCATCAGCAGGAACACGGGCGTGATCACCCGCACCGCCGGGTTGGCCAGCACGCCGCCCCGGCCGCCCTCCGGCGTGCGCGGCCGCGGCGGGGGCTCGGTGCCGCGCTGCGCCGCCAGCGCCAGGCAGCCGGTCAGCGTGAACGCGGCCGCGGCGCCGAGCCCGGCCGCCGGATGCACCCCGATGGCCAGCGCCGTCACGATCAGCGGCCCCAGCACGAAGATCGACTCGTCCACCACCGTCTCGAACGAGAACGCGGTGTGCAGCCGCGCCGGCCGCTCCCGCAGGGCGTACGACCACCGGGCCCGCACCCAGGCGCCCAGCGACACCTGGGTCAGCCCGGCCAGCGCGGCCGCCGGGAAGAGCGTCCAGACCGGCAGGTCCAGCTGGACGCACAGGATCAGCGCCGCCGTGCCCGCCGCGTTGGCCACCACCAGCGGCACCAGTACCCGGTGCTGCCCGTACCGGTCGGCGAAGCGCGCGCTCAGCGGTGACCCCACCGCGTACGAAACGGACACGGTCGCCGCTATCGCGCCGGCGATACCGTACGATCCGGTAACCGCGGACACCAGCAGCACGACGCCGAGCCCGACCATGGACATCGACATGCGGCCGACGAAGCCGGCCGTCACGAAGAGCCGGGCGCCGGGCACCGCCAGCAGCTCCCGGTACGGACCGACCATCCGCCCCCTCCTCCGTCCAAGATCACGTTACCGGGGCGAAACAATCACGAAGACGTGTAACCCTCCATAGCGACACTCGTTGGGAATGGATGTGGCTCCTCCTTCACCGGCCGGCCCGCGTCGCGCCGCGCTCACGATCGCGGTACTGATCGCCGGCAACCTCGGCGGGGGCGCGTACGCCGCCATCACCGCCCGGGACGACGCCGACCGGCGCGCCGCCGCCCCCCGCGGCGTCCCCCGTCCCAGCGGATTCCCCGGCGGCCCGGTCACCAACGTCGCCGACGGCGCCCAGGTCGCCCCCCTCCGGCGGGTCGTGCCGCCCGACGTGCTCGCGGTCGGCGCCCGCCCGATCGGCCAGGCCCAGGTCCAGCGCATCGCCAAGCTCGGCCGGGTGCGGGACGTGATCGCCGTCGCGGGCGGGGCCGTCCAGTTGCAGGGCCGCTCGGTGAACGCCTTCGCGGTCGACCCGTCCACGTTCCGGTCCTGGACGCCGCCCGGCACCGCCAAGGCCAACGACCTGTGGGCCGCGCTGGCCTCCGACCAGTTCGTCGTCTCCACGGCCGCCGCCGACCAGTTGCGGCTCAGCAAGGGCTTCCCGTATCCGGTGGTGGGACGCACGATGCCCAACCTGATGATGGGCGGCTCGGGCGCGCTGGGCCTGCCGGGCATCGACATGCTCGTCCACCAGAAGACGGGCCGGTCGATGGGGCTGGTGCCCAACATCGCCGTCCTGGTCAACGCGCCGGGGGTCTCGCCCACCACCACGGTGGGGGCCGTCCGGAAGATCCTCGGGCCGGGCGCCAACGTCGTGAACCTGCAGGAGCAGCGTTACCAGTCGCCCGCCAACGGCAGCTACCTCGACCTCTACAAGAGGGCCGCCAGGACGTGCTCGGGCCTTTCATGGACGGTCCTGGCCGCCATCGGCCAAGTGGAGAGCGACCACGGGCGCAACCCGGGCCGTTCCAGCGCCGGCGCCCTCGGCCCCATGCAGTTCATGCCCGCGACGTGGAAGGCCTACGGCGTGGACGGTGACGGCGACGGCAAGGCCGACATCATGAACCCCTACGACGCGATCCCAGGGGCGGCCCGCTACCTGTGCGCGAACGGGGCCGGCAAGGGGGGCCGGCAGCTCTACCGCGCCGTCTTCCAGTACAACCACGCCGACTGGTACGTGCAGAAGGTCCTCGCCCTGGCCAAGGCCTACGACGACCGCTACCAGTAGATCCACCCGCGGCCGGGGCATCGCGGCGCTGCTGGTTGGATGGAGGCATGAGTCAAGCGAGCACGTACGATGCGTTGCTCCTGGTGTCCTTCGGCGGCCCCGAGGGGCCTGATGACGTCATCCCGTTCCTGGAGAACGTGACCCGGGGGCGCAACGTCCCGCGCGAACGCCTCGAGAAGGTGGGGGAGCACTACCACCTCTTCGGCGGCGTCAGCCCCATCAACCGGCAGTGCCGCGAGCTCAAGGCCGCCATCGAGGCCGACTTCGCCCGGCACGGCCTGGACCTGCCGGTGTACTGGGGCAACCGCAACTGGGACCCGTACCTGGCCGATACCGTACGGCGGATGAAGGCCGACGGCGTCCGGCGCGCGGCGGCGTTCGTGACCTCCGCCTACAGCGGCTACTCGTGCAGCGACCAGTACGTCGAGGACATCCGGCGGGCGCGCGCGGAGGTCCCGGACGCCCCGGAGATCGACAAGCTGCCGGTGTACTGCCTGCGCCCCGGTTTCGTCGACCCGTTCGTGGACGCGGCGCGCAAGGCCCTGGACGCCCTCCCGGAAACCGGGGACCGCCGGCTGGCCTTCACCGCGCACAGCGTCCCGCTGTTCCAGCCCGGCCGCCCCGACTACGTCGCCGAGCTGGAGCGCGTCGCCGAACTGGTCGCCGAACGCGCCGCGCCCGGCGTGCCCTGGTCGCTGGTGTACCAGAGCCGCAGCGGGCCCCCGTCCCAGCCCTGGCTGGAGCCCGACATCGTCGACCACCTGGAGAAGGTGCGCGCCGAGGGCGCGGCGGCCGTCGCGGTGGTGCCGATCGGCTTCGTCTCCGACCACATGGAGGTCAAGTACGACCTCGACGTGGAGGCCGCGCGGCGTGCCCGGGAACTGGGGCTGGCCTATGCCCGCGTCGGGACGCCCCACACCGACCCGCGCTTCGTGGCGCTGCCCCGCGAGCTGCTGCTCGACCGCTGAACCGCCGCTCGACCCGACCAGTCCGACTTTGGGGGACCCTTACATGAGCCTGCCGGAAGACCTGCTGGAGCTGGCGGTGGCCACCGCCAGGGAGGCCGGGCGGATGCTGGTCGACAAGCGTCCCGCCGACGGGCCGGACGTGGTGCAGACCAAGTCCAGCCCCACCGACGTGGTGACCCAGATGGACCAGGCCGCCGAACGCCTGATCATCGAGCGGATCCGCGCCGCCCGTCCCGACGACGGCTTCCTCGGCGAGGAGGGCGGCACGCGCGCGGGCGCCAGCGAGGTCCGCTGGGTGATCGACCCCATCGACGGCACCGTCAACTACCTCTACGACCTGCCCGACTGGGCGGTCAGCATCGCCGCCGAGGTCGACGGCGTCACCGTGGCCGGGGCCGTCGACATGCCGCGCCGCGGCGAGACCTACACCGCCGTACGGGGCGGCGGCGCCCTGCTGCACACCTCTACCGGAACCCGCGAGCTGCGCTGCAACGGCGAGGTGCCGCTGAACGGCGCGCTGGTCGCCACCGGGTTCGGGTACGCGGCCGAGCGCCGCGCCCACCAGGCCCGGGTGCTGACGGGGGTGCTGCCGAACGTCCGGGACATCCGGCGCGGCGGTTCGTGCTGCGTGGACCTGTGCTCGCTGGCCGCCGGCCGGGTCGACGCCTACTACGAGCGCGGCGTTCAGGCGTGGGACATCGCGGCCGGGGCGCTGGTGGTGCAGGAGTCGGGCGGCCGGGTCGAGGGCTTGGACGGTGCGCCCGCCGGGCCCGAACTGACCATCGCGGCCGGGCCGGGCACGTTCGAGGCCCTGCACGCCCTCCTGAAGCCACTGGAGCCCACGCGGGGCTGACGGCAGGGGCGGGGCCTTCGGGATCTCCGGAAGATCATGCGGGGCGACCGTGGCGGGCGCTGCGACCGTCGCGGCCGCCCCGTTGATCTGGCGTTTCTAGTCGCAGCGTGGTGCTTCGACGCCGATGTCGTGATTCGCTGCGATCCGGCGCAATTCCTTGATCTCCTCCTGGCGGATGTCGGCCAGGTGGATGTCGCCGTCGGCGTGGGCGTGGCGCAACGACTCGTAAGCATCATCGAGTCGCTGCTGGATCGTGCGTGACAACTCGCCCATGGGCCTCCTTCCGGGTCAGACCCCCCTACCCAGACCTACGCTGAAGATAAACCTGTTTCCTGGAAGTGTCGTGACGGTGATTTTGCGGTGGATTCACGGTGCGCCGAGAGACCGTCCTGAACTGGGTACCTGACGGGAAAGTGAACGGCGGCCGACCGCGACGCGTCCGGCCGACGCGGACGGGGACGGCTTACGAGCGTCTTACGGCCGCCATGGCATATCTGATCCTGGAGAGTGAGGGGTTATGCGATGAGGGGCACACGGTGCGTGTTCTAGTCGTCGAGGACGAGCGGGTGCTCGCCGACGCGATCGCCACCGGCCTGCGCCGGGAGGCGCTGGCCGTGGACGTGGCCTACGACGGTGCCGGGGCGCTGGAGCGGGCGGGCGTCAACGAGTACGACGTGATCGTGCTCGACCGGGACCTGCCCCGGGTGCACGGCGACGACGTCTGCAAGCAGCTGGTCGCGCACCGCTACCCGGCGCGGATCATCATGCTCACAGCCGCGGGCGAGCTGGACGACCGGGTGGAGGGCCTGTCCATCGGCGCCGACGACTACCTGGCCAAGCCGTTCGCGTTCGCCGAGCTGATCGCCCGGGTGCGCGCGCTGGGCCGGCGCGCCTCCGCGCCGCTGCCGCCGGTGCTGGAGCGTTCGGGGATCACCCTCGATCCGGCGCGCCGCGAGGTGGCCCGCGACGATCGCGCGATCGAGCTGACCCGCAAGGAGTTCGCGGTGCTGGAGGTGCTGCTGAGCGCCGACGGCGCCGTGGTCAGCTCCGAGCAACTGCTGGAGAAGGCATGGGACGAGCACATCGACCCGTTCACGAACGTGGTCCGGGTCACGATGATGACGCTGCGCAAGAAGCTGGGCGAGCCGCCGGTGATCGAGACGGTGCCGGGAGTGGGGTACCGCCTGTGAGTTCCGATCCCGCGCCGGACAAGCCCGTCGCCGGTGCCGCCGGGGTGGCGGACCGTTCCGTCCCGGCCGGCGCGGCGCCGGCCGGCGGGATCCCCGCCGCGGGGCAAGGTGAAGGCGCCACCCTGCCGCCCGCCGGGGCCGCGCCGCCTGCCGGGACCGCGCCCCTTGCGGGGGCGGTGACGAGGCCCCACGCGGGCGGCGGAGCGGGCGGCCTGTTCGGCGGCCAGCCGTTCCGCGCGGACCTGCGCACCGCGATGCCCAGCAGGGTCAGCGTGCGGCTGCGGCTCACCGTCCTGTACGGCCTGGTGTTCTTCATGGCCGGGGCGCTGCTGCTGTTCGTGACCTACCTGCTGGTGGGGCAGATCCTCGACAAGGTCTTCCCGAACGGCTACATCATCTACACGCCCCAGGGCCCGCTCGACCCCGAGGCCCTCAAGGAGCTCACCATGCGCGAGCTGGTCGGGCGCTCGCTGGTGGCGCTGGCCGGGGTCGGGATCATCGCGCTGGTGGCCGGCTACTTCGTGGCCGACCGCGCGCTCGGCCCGCTGCAGCGGGTGACCACCACGGCCCGCCGGCTGTCGGAGAGCACGCTGCACGAGCGGATCGCGCTGGAGGGCCCGGACGACGAGATCAAGGAGCTGGCCGACACCTTCGACGCGATGCTGGAACGGCTCGGCCAGGCCTTCGACTCCCAGCGCCGCTTCGTCGCCAACGCCTCGCACGAGCTGCGCACCCCGCTGGCGATCAACCGGACGCTGCTGGAGGTGGCGCTGGGCGATCCGGAGGCCTCCGACGACCTGCGCACGGTCGGCCGCACGCTGCTGGCCACCAACGCCCGGCACGAGCGGCTGATCGAGGGCCTGCTGCTGCTGGCGCGCAGCGAGCGGGAGCTGACCGCGCGCAACCCGGTCGACCTGGCCGACGTCGCCGCCGCCGTGCTGGAGAACTCCGCCCGCCGCGCGGGCGAGCGCGAGCACGAGGTGTCCGTGCACCAGGAGCTGACCGGGGGCGCCACGCTGGGCGACCCGGTGCTGCTGGAGCACCTGGTGTCCAACCTGGTCGACAACGCGATCAAGCACAACGCCGACGGCGGCGAGGTGTGGGTCCGCACCGGGATCCTGGAGGGGCTGCCCGCGGTCCAGGTCGAGAACACCGGGCCGGTGGTGCCCGCCTACGAGGTGGACCGGCTGTTCGAGCCCTTCCGGCGGCTGAACTCCGACCGGGTCGAGTCGGCCAAGGGCGCCGGGCTGGGGCTGTCGATCGTCCGCTCGGTGGTGCTGGCGCACCGCGGATCCGTGCACGCGGCCCCACGCGCCGGAGGCGGCCTTGTGGTGACCGTACGGCTCCCACTGGGCCCGCCCCCTGGCACCGCCTCCTGACGCCGTTCCGCGGCCGTCCGGCGGCCTCTGAGGGGCGTTCGGGGACGGGGTTCAGGGCCCCGGCGCGGCGGTTGTCACTTGAAGGCGGCGGTGGCCAGCGTGGGATCGCCCTCGTAGTCCATCTCGAGCCGCACCAGCTTGTCGCTGCGCAGCGCCGCGGAGCCGGTGAACAGCAGCGGGATCAGGGCCATCTGGTCGAGTGCGACCCGCTCGGCGTCCCGCAGCTTGGTCAGGCGCGTGTTGGCGTCGGGCGCCTTCGAGGCATCCGAGATCAGCTGGTCGAACTGGGCGTTCCGCCATCCCGAGAAGTTCACGAGGCCGTTGTCGGCGGTGGCGAGTTGATCGCCCGCCAGCAGCGGGCGCATGAGGTTGTGGGCGGACGGATAGTCCGGCCGCCACGCGAACGCGGCCAGCCCCGAGGCGTCCTTGGCGGTGACCATGCCGGCGAACTTGCCGAAGCTGGGTTCGGTGGTGGTCTTCAGCTCGATCTGCCAGCCGAGGTTCTTGGTGAGCTGGCTCTGGATCAGGTCGCCCCAGCGTCGCTGGCTGGGGACTTCCCGCGTGTACAGCCGCACCTTCGTCCCGGGGCCCAGCGACGCCTCCTGGGCGAGCGTCCTGGCCCGCGCCGGGTCGTACCTGTCGCACGACGGGCACGTTCCGGCTCGCCCTCCGAACCCGGGGATCGCCGGCGGGACGATACCGGTCGCCGCCGGGTACGCGCCGCCGTACAGGGTGGTGCTCAGCGCCTTGCGGTCGATCGCGTAGGACACCGCGAGCCTGGCCTTGTCGGAGGCCATCGGGCCGCGCGTGGTGATCGGGGCCAGATAGTTCAGGCCGGACAGCGTCCGGGACACGAAGCCCTGGTCGCCGCGCGCGCCCGCCATGTTCGTGCTGTCGAGCGCCGCCCATTGGTACAGCCGGGCGCTGAAACCGGTCCGCGCCTTTTGCGTCGACTCCGTGGTGAGGTCGATGACGATCCGGTCGAGCTTGGCCTTGCCGAACGCCCAGGAGTCGTTGCGGACCAGCGTGAGGGTCCGGTCCTTGACGTAGGAGTCGACCTTGAACGGCCCGTTGCCGATGGGCTTGTCGTTGTAGGAGTCGTTGTCGGGCACGCCGGCGTTTCCGGGGACGGGGAACAGCATCGGGTCGCCGAGCTTCTGCGGGAACTCGCAGTCGGGCGACTTCAGGTCGACCTGGAAGCCCGGGCCGTACGAGCGCAGCCCGGAGATCGTGCCGGTCTTGCGGGTCGACGCCTCCTGGAAGCCGCGGATGTCGCCGATCAGCAGCGAGGCGAGCCCGGCCTGGGCCTGGGCGGCGCGTGTCCAGCCCCGGATGAACGACTCGGGTGTGACCGGTTCCCCGTTGCTGAACGTGGTGTTGGGGCGAAGCTGGATCTTCCAGCTCGTACAGGTGGCGTCCGGCGTGATGCCGGCGGCGAGCCGGTTCTGGAAGGTGCCGTTCGCGGACGGCTCGACCAGCCCGGTGAACAGCTGCTTGGCCACGAGGCGTTCGGTGCCGTACCCGGCGTTGGACGGCGACAGGCCCGTGTCGGTGGCCGAGACGGTGTTGAGCGCCATTCTGACCTCGCCGCCCGTCCGGCCCGTCCCGCCCGTCCGGCCGCCGGATCGGTCGCCGTCCCGCTGGAGCTGGAAGACGATCGTTGTGCCGATCAGGACGAGCGCGACGAGCGCGGCGCTCCCGGCACCGGCCAGGACCCCGATGCCGGGCTTCTTGCGGGTGCCGGGCCCGTTCCCCGTTCGCGGCGCGCCGCCCGGCCACGTGCCGGGAGGACCGCCCCACTGCTGCGGCTGCTGTTGCTGGAAAGGGGGCGGGGGCGGCCAGGCGTTCGGCTGCGGGAAGGGCGACGGGGACGGGGACGGGGAAGGGACCGCGGGCGGCGGCGGTGCGGTGGGGACCGCTCCCGAGACGGAGGCGAGCCTGATCCCGGTGTGGGTCGAGACGACCTCGGCCCCGTGATTGATGATCGCGTCGGGCTCGGCGTCGGCGCCGCCCTGTCCCGCGGCGGCGGCCTGCGGAAGGCTGCCGGCCAGGTTCAGCAGGTGGATGAGGACCTGCTGGGACGACGGCCGGTGCGCCGCCTGCTTGCTGAGGCACGACTGCACCAGCCCCCGGAGCGGCTCGGCCAGCGACCCCAGATCGGGCGGGAAGTTCAGGATGCGGTGCATGACCGCCGCGATGGAGTCCTGGCCGAACGCGGGCCGCCCCGTCGCCGCGTAGATCATCGTGGCGCCCCAGGCGAAGATGTCGGCCTGCGGCCCGATCGGCCCGCCGGAGATCTGCTCGGGGGCCATGTAGGCGGGCGTGCCCACGGCGGCGCTGGACAGCGTGCCGGTGGCGTCCAGCGCGCGGGCGATGCCGAAGTCGATCACCCGCGGGCCGTCCGGGGCCAGCAGCACGTTGGCGGGCTTGAAGTCGCGGTGCACCACGCCCGCCTGGTGGATCGCGGCCAGTGCGGTCATCGTGCCGATCGCCAGCCGGTCCAGGTCGGCGCCGGAACGGGGCCCCTCGGCGGTGAGCACCTCCGACAGCGACGGCCCTTCGATGTACTCGCTGACGATGTAGGGCCGGTCGCCCTCCACGTCGGAGTCCAGGATGCGGGCGGTGCAGAAGGCCGCCACGCGCTGCGCCACCCGCAGTTCCGCGGCGAACCGCGCGCGTGCCCGCGCGTCCCCGCTGAGCCGGGCGTGCAGCAGCTTGACCGCGACGCGCCGCACGTCCTCCGCGGGGGCGTCATCGGCGTCCGGCCGGTCCTCGCTCTCCGGCGGATCGTCCTGGGGTGACTCCTCGCCGAGGAAGACCGAGCCCTGGCCGCCCTCACCGAGCAGGCCCACCAGCCGGTACGGCCCCAGCCGGTCGGGATCACCCGGGCGCAGCGGGGCGATCTCGGGCATCGCTCTCCTCGGGGGGGCCGGGCGGGGACGCGTGCGAGGCGTCGCGGGAAGGGCGTCGAGAGGAAGATCGGTCAGAGGAAGATTAGCGGTGACCCGGCGCCGCGGGCGCCGGGTCACCGCCGATATCGATCAGTATCGGTCGATCAGTCCGGTCGGTCCGATCAGCTCGGACGGCCGGTCAGCTCTTGGTCACCGTCCCGAACGCCGCGGGCGAGGACTCGGTCTGGCGCTGCTTCCACTCCCACCGGAAGGTGGAGCCGGTGAAGCTGCGCATCGTCATGTACCCGGGCGCGCACGTGCTCTGGTCCTGCCCGGCCAGCGGCGTCTCGCGGTACTCGGCCCGTCCGGAGGCCTCGCTGCCCGACAGCAGCGAGAGCCGGGTCATGCAGGTCGGCCCGGTGGTGTAGGTGTAGGTCACCAGGCCGCTGCTGCCGAGCATCGAGAACCGGATCTGGAACGAGGAGCGGCCCGTCCCGGCGCCGGGCTGGAACCCGGTGCCCCGGTAGGTGCCGAGCACGCCGCTGCCCGAACCGCTGGTCGGCGGGGTGTACGAGTAGGTCGGCGTCGGCAGGCTGTACGGCTCGTCGTCGTCGCCGCCGCTGCTGGCGATCACGACGATCACGATCACCACGATCACCAGGACCGCCAGCACGGCGCAGCCGATCCCCAGGATCACCGGGGTGTTCGAGGACGACTGCCGCGGCGCCGGCCCCGGCGGGTAGGGCGGCCGCGGCCCCGGTCCCGGCATCCCGCCCTGCTGCATCGGCATCGGCGGCGGCGTCGACCCCTGCCCCTGGTACATCGGCATCGGCGGCGGGGTGATCGGCTGCGGCGGGGGAGTGTGCGGGCCGGGGGCGCCCTGGTGCATCGGCATCGGCGGCGGCGTGATGGGCTGCGGCGGCGGCGTGTGCTGCGGCGCCTGCGGCACCCGCGGCGGCGCCGGCATCTGCGCGGCGATCCGGGTGCCCTGGTTCAGCAGGTCCTCCTGGCCCGCCCCCGGGTTGGCCGGGGCCGCGCCGACATGGCCCAGCAGGTTCAGCAGCAGCTGCGCGGCAGGCGGGCGCAGGCCCGCGTCCTTGGACAGGCAGCGCCCGATCAGGTCGCGCAGCGGCCCGGCGGGCAGCGCCGACAGGTCCGGGTCCTCGTTCAGGATCCGGTTGATGATCACCGGCAGCGTGTCGGCCTCGAACGGCGACTGCCCGGTGCCCGCGAACACCATCGTCGCGCCCCAGGCGAAGATGTCGACCGCAGGCGTCAGCGGCGCGCCGGTCAGCTGCTCGGGCGCCAGGTAGCCGGGGGTGCCCACGACCATGCCGGTCGCGGTGACCGCGCTCTCCTGCGAGTTGACCGTGCGGGCGATGCCGAAGTCGACCACCCGCGGGCCGTCCGAGGCCAGCATGACGTTGTTGGGCTTGAAGTCGCGGTGGACGATCCCGGCCTCGTGGATCGCGGCCAGCGCGGTCACCGTGCCGATCGCCAGCCGCTCCAGCTCGGCGGCCCCGAGCGGGCCGTTGTGGGCGACCACGTCGTGCAGCGACGGACCGTCGATGAACTCGCTGACGACGTAGGGCTGGTCGCCGTGCAGGTCGGCTTCGAGCACCCGGGCGGTGCAGAACGGCTCGACCTTCTGCGCGGCGTTCACCTCCCGGGTGAACCGGGCACGCGCGGCCGGGTCGCTCGCCATCTGGGCGTGCAGCAGCTTGACGGCGACGTACCCGCCGTCCGGCGCCTTGCCGAGGAAGACCGCGCCCTGCCCGCCCGCGCCGAGCCGCCCGACGACCTCGTACTGACCAAGTGCCCGGGGATCGCCTGGCTCCAGCGGAGCGGCATCCGGCATTGTGATCCTCCAGTGACCCGCGGCGATGTCCCGCGTGTCGGTTCGTAAGCTTTCGTATGGGTCCGTGATGGGTGAGGTAAAGGTGGTTGCCGAGGGGGCCCGCGTCCTCCTACCTCAGGCGGGCACGATATCGCGTTACTTCTGACGTTTCACCGCAGCATCCGGTTCGCCGCCGTGCAGATTCCTTCCGTCCGTTGGCCGACCGCGGCCGGGTCGGCGCGCGCCGACCCCTCGGGACCGGTATGATCCCCGCCGCCGCGGGATGCCCGGGTGGGCGTCTCGGCCCAGATCAACGTCGTGACGGCCGCCCGATCCTGTGACGTGCGACACATCGTTGCGGGCGGGCCCCGGTGATCGGTGTCACCACTGGGAACCGTCGCGCCTCGTGTGTCGTACGCCACCGCCCGTGACAGAATTTCCCGCCCGGATCGGGCACAAGAACGGCCCCCCGTGCGTTAGATCCGCGCGACGGGGCGCATAAAGCACTGAGGGGGATGGAGATAGAAGATGGCGACCGACTACGACAGCCCGCGTAAGACTGACGACGACCTGAGCGAGGACAGCCTCCAGGAGCTCCAGGCGCGCCGGGCCGACAAGGCCGCGAGCATCATCGACGAGGACCTGGACGCCGGGGAGGTCGCCGAGCTGCCGGGCGCCGACCTGTCGAACGAGGAGCTGACCTTCCGGGTCGTCCCCCGCCAGGCCGACGAGTTCACCTGCACCCGCTGCTTCCTGGTGCACCACCGCAGCCAGCTGGCCACCGAGAAGAACGGCCAGCCGGTCTGCCGCGAGTGCGCCGCCTGATCGGGCGGCACACGTGGGAGAGCTCGAACGCCACGGGGACGACCACGGCGCGGAACGCGAACCCGACCTCGTTCCGGAGAGCGCCGACGGTTCCGCCGAGATCGGCGAGCTGATCGGGCGCCTCTCCGGCGGGGAGGACCTGGACCGTGAGACCCGCGGCCGCCTGCTGGGGCGGCTGGCCCGCTTGCTGGGCCAGCACGCGCGCAAGGCGGGCGCCGCGGGGGTGGCGCGCGGCCGCTGGCTGACCGAACTGCTGGTCGCCGCCGCACCGCACATCCCCGTCCGCGACCTGGAGACGCTCAGCGAGCACCATCACGGCCTGACCGGCGAGGAGCTGGCCGACAACGTGGTCCGGGTGGCCACCAACGCCACCACGGCGGTCGGCGCGGCCGCCGGCACGCTCGCGGCCGCCGAGTTCGCCGCGCCGCCGCTGCTGCTCACCGCGCCCGCGCAGCTGGCCGCCGAGACCCTGGTGGTCGCGGCCATCGAGGTCAAGATGATCGCCGAGCTGCACGAGGTCTACGGGGTGCGCGTGGACGGCTCGGGCGCCACCCGCGGGGCCGCGTTCCTCACCTCCTGGGCCAAGCAGCGCGGCATCAACCCGCTGGAGGCCGGCTCGTTCACCAGCGCGCTGGGGTCGGCCGCGAAGTCGGCCCTGCGCAAGCGGCTGCTGCGCGCGCTCGGCCGCAGCATGACCACGCTCGGGCCGTTCCTGACCGGCGCGGCCGCCGGCGCTGCGCTGAACCGCGCCGCCACCAAGGGCCTCGCCGCGGCGGTCCGCAAGGATCTGGCGGGCGACCTGGCGACCCCGGCGCCGCTGCCAGGCCCGTACCCCGCCCCGGCTCTGGGCCGCGGCAAGCAGCGCAGGCGCCGCCGCAAACCCTGACACCCCCGTCACGCTCGCACGCCCCGCCCGTCCCGTCCGTCCTGAGTGCCCCGCCTGGCCGTCCGGCCCGCTCCCGGCCCGCTTCCGTCCGTCCCCCGAACGGTGCCGTCAGGCGAACTCGAGCTCGCCCGCGACCGAGTCGCGGCCGGCCGGCCACAGGCCGAGCCGCGGCCCCTCGCGGAAGATCGCGGTGGCGAGCATCGTTGGTCGGTCCCTTCAGAGAGACCGGGACCGACCACGATGCGCGATCCGTCCCGGTGGGACGGATCAGACCTCGGCCTTCAGCTGCGAGGGCAGCTCGCCGGTCCCCCTGGCCCACTGCTTGGCCGCCGCCCGGGTGGCCAGCAGCCTGCCCACCTCCATGCCGATGCCCATCACCACGACCCACGCGACCGCCTCGCGCAGCGCGACCTCGGGGGACTCGGGATTGGTCGGCGGCTCCTTGCCGGTGCCCTTCTTCCAGGCGAGCGCGATCGCCTTCTTGGCGACGAAACCGCCCGCGAAGGCCGCGGCACCCGCCATGACCCGCCAGCCGAGATCGCCTCTGTCCGCCATGATCGTCCTTCCGTCGTCCACGTCCGACCGACGCTACCGGAACGGCGTCCCGCGGATGGCCTTTGCCATGCCCCCGGGCCGCGGGGTTAATCGGAGTGCGGAACGTCCGCGTGTCAATACCATTGGCGCATGACAGCCCAGCCGCGTACACCGAACGTTCCCGCCAAGCCCTCCCTGGACGGCCTGGAGGAGAAGTGGGTACGCCGCTGGGACGACGACGGCACCTACCGCTTCGACCGCACCAGGCCGCGAGCCGACGTCTACTCCATCGACACGCCGCCGCCCACGGTCAGCGGATCGCTGCACGTCGGGCACGTCTTCTCCTACACCCACACCGACGCCGTCGCGCGCTTCCAGCGGATGCGGGGACGCGCGGTCTTCTACCCGATGGGCTGGGACGACAACGGCCTGCCCACCGAGCGCCGCGTGCAGAACCACTTCGGCGTCCGCTGCGACCCGTCCCTGCCGTACGACGCCGGTTTCCAGCCGCCGGAGAAACCCGACCCCAAGCGGCAGATCCCGGTCAGCCGCCGCAACTTCATCGAACTGTGCGAGCGGCTCACCGAGGTCGACGAGAAGGCGTTCGAGGAGATGTGGCGCCGGGTCGGCCTGTCGGTCGACTGGGACCACCTCTACACCACGATCGGCGCCGACGCGCGGGCCGCGTCGCAGCGCGCCTTCCTGCGCAACCTGGCGCGGGGCGAGGCGTACGGCTCGGAGGCGCCGACGCTGTGGGACGTCACCTTCCGCACCGCCGTCGCCCAGGCCGAGCTGGAGGACCGCGACCACCCGGGCGCGTTCTACAAGATCCGTTTCCACGGGCCGGGGGACCGGCCGGTGCACATCGAGACGACCCGCCCCGAGCTGCTGCCCGCGTGCGTCGCGCTGGTCGCCCACCCCGACGACGAGCGCTACCGCGACCTGTTCGGCACGACCGTCCGCACGCCGCTGTTCGGCGTCGAGGTCCCGGTCGTCGCGCACCGGCTGGCCGAGCCCGGCAAGGGCACCGGCATCGCGATGATCTGCACCTTCGGCGACGTCACCGACGTGACCTGGTGGCGCGAGCTCGACCTGCCCACCCGCGCGGTCATCGGCTGGGACGGCCGGCTGGCCGCCGCGCCGCCCGCGGGCGTCCCCGCGCACCCCTACGACGAGCTGGCCGGCAAGACCGTCTTCTCGGCCAAGGAACGCGTCGTCGAGCTGCTGCGCGGCTCGGGCGACCTGGAGGGCGAGCCGCGCAAGGTCGTCCGGCCGGTGAAGTTCTACGAGAAGGGCAGCAAGCCGCTGGAGATCGTCACCACTCGGCAGTGGTACATCCGCAACGGCGGGCGCGACCGCGACCTGCGCGGGCGGCTGCTGGCCCGGGGCGGCGAGCTGGCCTGGCACCCGCCGTACATGCGGGCCCGGTACGAGAACTGGGTCGAGGGCCTCAACTCCGACTGGCTGATCTCCCGGCAGCGGTTCTTCGGCGTTCCGATCCCGGTCTGGTACCGGCTGGACGAGGCCGGCGACCCGCTCTACGACGACCCGATCGTCCCGGCCGAGGGCGCGCTTCCGGTCGATCCGTCCTCCGACGCCCCGCCCGGCTTCACCGAGGACCAGCGCGGCAAGCCCAGCGGTTTCGCCGGCGATCCCGACGTGATGGACACCTGGGCGACCTCGTCGCTGACGCCGCAGATCGCGGGCGGCTGGGAGCGGGACCCCGACCTGTTCTCCCGTGTCTTCCCCTACGACCTGCGCCCGCAGGCGCACGACATCATCCGCACCTGGCTGTTCGCCACGGTCGTCCGCGCGCATCTGGAGCACGGCACGCTGCCCTGGACCGGCACCGCGCTGTCGGGCTGGATCCTGGACCCCGACCGCAAGAAGATGTCCAAGTCCAAGGGCAACGTCGTCACGCCGATCGCGCTGCTGGAGGAGTACGGCTCCGACGCCGTCCGCTACTGGTCGGCCAACGGCCGGCCGGGCACCGACACCGCGTTCGACATCGGGCAGATCAAGGTCGGCCGGCGGCTGGCGATCAAGATCCTGAACGCCTCGAAGTTCGTCCTGGGGCTGGGCGAGGCCGCGCCGGACGCGGCCGTCACCGAGCCGCTCGACCTGTCGATGCTGGCCGTCCTCGCCGGTGTCGTCGACGAGGCGACGGAGGCGTACGAGGGCTACGACTACACGCGCGCGCTGGAACGCGCCGAGCGTTTCTTCTGGGAGTTCTGCGACGACTATCTGGAGTTGGTGAAGGCCCGCGCGTACGGGGACGGCCCCGAGGCGCAGTCGGCCCGTGCCGCGCTCCGCACCGCGCTGTCGGTCCTGCTGCGCCTGTTCGCACCGGTCCTGCCGTTCGTCACCGAGGAGGTCTGGTCGTGGTGGCGGGACGGCTCGGTGCATCGCGCCGCGTGGCCGGATGCGGCCGGGTTGCCGTCCGGCGGTGATCCGGAGGTGCTGGCGGTGACCGCGGGGGTGCTGCGCCAGGTCCGCAAGGCCAAGTCGGAGGCCAAGGCGTCGATGCGGGCGGACGTGACGCGCGCAGTCGTCCGCGGGGCCGCGACGGGCCGTATCGCCCGCGGCGACCTGATCTCGGCGGGGCGCATCGCCGACCTGTCGGTGGAGGAGTCCCAGGACGACCTGGCCGTGGACGTCGCCCTGGCCTGAGCGGGCGGCTCCTGGCATCCGTCGGTGTGTACCGAATGACATTCGGCCGACCCGGGGTTAGCGTAAGCGAACGCTGATCGTCGTGTTCGGAGGAGCGTCACGTGACGGATCTGGACGAGTACGGGCGCACGGCCCGGGCCTGGCTGGAGGAGCATGCCGGGGACCTGCCCCGCGAGCCCGGTCTCGCGGCCGCCAAGGCCTTCATGGCCGCGCTGTACGACGCCGGGTACTCCGGCATCACCTGGCCCGCGGAGTACGGCGGGCAGGGGCTGAGCGCGGCCGAGGAGCGCGCCTTCCAGGAGGCGGCGCGGGAGGTGACACTGCCGGTCGGGGTGTTCGGCATCGGCCTGGGGATGTGCGGGCCGACGCTGCTGTCGATCGGCACCGAGGAGCAGAAACGCCGGTACGTCAGGCCGCTGCTGCGCGGCGAGGAGATCTGGTGCCAGATGTTCTCCGAGCCGGGCGCGGGCTCGGACGTGGCCTCGCTGCAGACCCGCGCAGTCCGCGACGGGGACGTCTGGGTGGTCAACGGCCAGAAGGTGTGGACCACGGGGGCCAGGCAGGCCGACTTCGGGCTGCTGATCGCGCGCACCGACCCGGACGTGCCCAAGCACCAGGGCATCACGATGTTCGTGGTCGACATGCACGACCCGGGCGTGACGGTGCGGCCGCTGCGCGACATGACCGGCGGGGCGCACTTCAACGAGATCTTCCTCGACGACGTGCGGATCGCCGCCGACCACGTGGTGGGGGAGGTGAACGGCGGCTGGGCGGCGGCGGTGACCACGCTGCTGCACGAGCGCGTGTCGATCGGGATGGGCGCCGCCCGGACCGAGCGGCCCGCCTCGTTCGCCGTCCTGGCCCGGGCCGCGCGGGCGCGGGGCCTCCTGGACGATCCGGCGGTACGCGACCAGCTGGTGGACCTCTACCTGCGGGAACGGGCGTTCGACCTGTTCAGCGCACGGCTCTCGCAGGAGGTGAAGGCGGGCGTCGAGCCGGGCGCGCGCGGCTCGATCGCCAAGCTGCTGCTGGCCGAGCTGACCCTGGCCGGGCCCGACGTCGCGAGCGAGGTGCTCGGCACGGAGGCGGTCGCCTACGACGCCGAGCGAGAGGCCGGAGGCGAGGCCGGAGACGCGGACGGCGGCAGGATCGCCGCCGCGCTGTCGTTCGCCCCGGGCATGGCGCTGGGCGGCGGCACCAACGAGATCATGCGCAACATCATCGGCGACCGGGTGCTGGGGCTGCCCCGCGAGCCGCAGGTGGACCGCACGGTGCCGTTCCGCGATCTCAAGGTCGGCACCCAGGCGAAGGAGGCGGGCAGGTGAGACTGATCCGCGGCGACGAGCAGCGGGAACTGGCCGAGTCCGTACGGGCCTTCCTGGCGGACACCGCGCCGATCGCGCGGGTGCGCGAGACCGCCGAGTCGCCGGAGCCGTACGACCGGCGGGTGTGGGAGCGGATGACCGGCGAGCTGGGGCTGGCCGGGCTGGCGGTGCCCGAGGAGTTCGGCGGCGCCGGCGCGGGCCACGGCGAGGTCGCCGTGGTGATGGAGGAGCTGGGGGCGGCGCTGACGCCTTCTCCGTACCTCGCCTCGGCGGTGCTGGCCGCGAACGTCCTGCTCCAGTCGGGCGACCGGGAGGCGGTCAAGGCCTATCTGCCCGGGATCGCGTCCGGCGGCACGGTGGCGACCTTCGCCGTCCCGGTGCTCGGTGAGGAGACCGCGGGGGCGCGTCCGGCGGCGGGCGGCGGCCATGAGCTGCACGGCGTCCTGCCGCACGTCCTGAACGGCGCGGAAGCCGATCTGATCGTGGTCCCGGCGGCCGTGGCCGGCGGTGAGGGGGAGCGGGGACTGTACGCGCTGGGGCTCTTCGCGGTCGAGGCGGGCGCGGGTGGTCGGTCGCAGGGCCTCACCCGCAAGCCGCTGACCACGCTCGACCTGACCCGTCCGCAGGCACGGCTGGAGTTCGACGGCGTCCAGGCCCGGCGGATCGGCCCCGCCGACGCGGGGGAGGCGATCCGCCGGACGCTGGACCTGGCCGCAGTGGCGCTGGCCGCCGAGCAGCTCGGCGGGCTCCGCCGGTGCCTCGACACGATCGTCGAGTACGCGAAGCTGCGCGTGCAGTTCGGCCGTTTCGTGGGCTCGTTCCAGGCCGTCAAGCACAAGCTGGCGGACATGCGGTGCGTTCTCGAACAGGCCGAGTCGATCGTCCGGTACGCGGCATGGGCCGCCGATGAAAGCCCGGACGAGTTGCCCCTGGCTGCGGCGACGGCCCAGTCGTACCTGGGCCGCGCCTATTTCCAGGTGGCCAAGGACCATCTGCTCCTGCACGGCGGAATCGGCTTCACCTGGGAGCACGACGCGCACCTCTACTACAAGCGCGCGAAGACGGCGCAATTGCTGCTGGGATCCCCGCGGCACCACCGCGCCACCCTGGCGGAAAGGCTGGGCCTGCTGGGCTGAGGCGGTGTCAGGCGGCCGCGACGACGCGGCGGTGCAGGATCGCCCGTTCCGCGGCCGCCCACGCCGTCGAGGTCAGCAGGTAGACGCCCGCCGCCAGCGGGACGAAGGCCGCGAACGCGACCGTGCCGAACGGCAGCAGCCGCGCCACGTTCCCCAGCGGCCCCTCGGCCGTCACCCGCCGCGACGACCACCACGCCACCAGGGCCAGCAGGACGAGCAGGACGAGGAACACCAGCGAGCCGGACGACAGCAGCCCGACGCTCAGCAGGTTCTGGCCGAGCGGCACGCCAAGCAGGTTGTGCGCCAGGAGAAGGTTCTGGTGCCCGGCGACGGTCGCGGAGATGAAGAGCTGGTACATGACGGCGAAGAACGGCCACTGGGCCAGGGCGGGCAGGCACCCGGTGAAAGGCGACGTCCCCTCGGCCGCGTAGAGGGCTGCCAGTTCCTTGCGCAGCCGTTCCGGATCGCGGGCGTGCTTCTCCTGGACGGCCCGCAGCTTCGGCGCGAGCCGCAGCCGGGCCCGTTCGCCGCGGGCCTGGACGACGGCCAGCGGGACCAGCAGCAGCCGCACGGCGGCGGTGAAGAGGACGATCGCAGCGGTGGCGGCCAGGCCGCCTGTTACGGGGGTGAGCGCGTCGGCCAGCGAGCCGATCAGGTCGTGCGTGATGGACACGGGGACGTCGAGCAGGAACATGGCGAGCCTTCCGGGGGAGAGGGAGAACGACTAGATGGTCGTGGTCTCCAGCCCGGGGGCTCTGGGACGGGGCCGGCCCGCGGCGTCCGGATCGCGCTGCGGGAGGAAGGCCGTGCGGAGGGTGCGTTCCCGGAGGGTCGTGCGGACTCCGGCCGGGGACTCGTGAGGGGCGCCGTGCACCACGAAGCGAGTGGCCAGCAGGAGCAACCCCACCACGGCGAGGGCCGCGGCGCTCATAGCCGGGCTCTGCCCGAAGAAGAAATCCGCCACGACGAGCAGCAGTGGCGGCAACAACACGGCTGAGCCTTCCTAAGTGGGGCCGGTGCACAGAGTGGGGCCGGTGCACAGCGGGCCAGTTACACCCCCATCGACGCCTGATATGCCCCCAGAGTTCCCTGCCGGGTTCAAAGACTTCCGGACAGGAGGAAGAGGATGGCCAGGGTCGTTGGGAGGGTCAGGGCCGTGGTCTTGGTGATCCAGGGGATCCGCTGGCCGATGACGGCGGGACGTTCGGGGTCTTGGGACGCGTAGGTGAGGGCCGCGCTCAAGGCCCGGCCCGCTCCGAATGCGGTTCCCGCTAGGAGCGTGGGGAGGAGTGCTTGGTGGCTGAGCAGGAGTCCTAGAGCGAGCACATAGGGGGCGCTGGCCGACACGTAGGTCCGTACGCCCATGCCCAGTTCGAAACCGAATTGCAGGGAGCCACGCCTCAGGCGGAATTGCAGGACTTCCTGCGGGATCTGCCGGGCGTTCTGTGGGAGCGGCAGGTGGACGACGCCGAATTCGCGTGCGGCACCCAGCAGCGCGATCGCGAGGATGGCAGCGATGCGCACGGACGAAGACAGCGGCGCGGCCAGGCCGGACAGGAGCCATATCGCCGTGGCGCTGAGAGAGCCCCCGAGCAACAGTCCGAGGGTGAAAACGGCCAGGACCTCGCCCTGCCGTACCGGAGCCCGCCAACCTGGCGAGAACAGCACCGATTCGCTGTTACGCGTTCAAACCGAGCCGGAGAGCGAGTAGCCGGCCAGTGCGGCTACCGCGGCCCAGCACAGCTGGGGCGCGTCCAGGGCGGCCGCTGCGACCGTCAGGAGGGACAGAGCCGCGACGGGCAGCAGCGGTTCGGTGAGACCCCGGCGGAGGCGCGTCGCCGTCAGTTGCGGCATGACGTCGCCTTACGGCAGATGGTCTTGTACCAGTTGCCGCGCTTGGACTTCTTCCAGCCGTCGTGGCAACGCCACGTGACGCCTTTCTTGCAACTGCCGCAGCGGGCCGAGTACGACCAGAGCCACCCGTCCCATCCGCTGCCGTAGCACTGTCCCGGACGGAGCTTGTAGCGGCCAGGGTCGGAGACGCCCGACTTATGGAAGCCCTTGTACTTGCCGCTCGTACGGCAGCAGACCGAGCACACCAGGCTCGGCCCGCAGCCGGGTGAGCAGTTGTGGTTGCTCGCGTACGACGGGCAGCGCGCGTAGATGTCGTAGTAGCCGCGCATGCTGAACCCTGCGGCGATGGCCTGCCGGGCGGGCGGGAAGACGCCGAGCGCGTTGAGCCCGGCCGTGG
Organism: Actinomadura vinacea; assembly: GCF_039532545.1. NCBI lineage: Bacteria > Bacillati > Actinomycetota > Actinomycetes > Streptosporangiales > Thermomonosporaceae > Actinomadura > Actinomadura vinacea. The sequence goes on from NZ_BAAARW010000011.1 coordinate 260,855, forward strand.
CCCCCGCGGCGGCCAGCCCCGCCAGGACGTTGCGCCGCGCGGGACGCGGCCTCGGCCCCGCACCGCGACCGCGGCGGCGGACGCGTTCGGCCCCGGTGGGACGGGGGCCGTGCAGCGGCGGGACGTCCTCGAGCTTGATCATCGCGTTGCCTCCGGTTCCATCAACTCGCGCAGGGCCTCGGGGGAGCCGACCGGTTCGGCGGCGCGGACCCGTCCGGAGGCGTCCACGACCACGGCGAACGGGGTGGCGGGCACCCCGTAGGACACGAACAGGCCGTCCCGCTCATCCGTGAGCACGGTCCCGCCCGTCCAACTGGTCCCGCCGACGCCATCGGGCGCCGGGCCGGAGAAGATCGCCGAGACCCGGCCGGCCGCGTCCGGCACGACGGAATCCAGAACCTCCGCGCACACCCCGCACTCGCGGTCGAGGAAGAGCAGCAGCCCCGGGCCGAGGCGGTCGAACTCGGGCGCGGACGAGCCCGGCCGCGGGCCGAGCATCTCGCGGCGGGCCGGACCGGCGCCCCCGCTCAGCGCGTGCACCTGCCGGACGAGCCCGGCGACCACCAGCGAGAGCAGCAGGATCGCGGCCCAGGAGAGCAGGATCGCGCTGGTCTGGAAGCTCATGCGGCCGTTCTCCTCGCTACTGATGACTACTGACTGCTAAAGCCGACTGCGGGGGATGTTCCGGGCGCCCGCTCCTCCAGCGCCTCGGGAAGCGTCCACAGGATGACCGCGAACGACAGCCCGGCCAGGCCGATGATCGCCGTCTCGGCGCCCGGCTGGGCGGCGGGCGGTCCCCAGACGGCCCCGGCGGCGGCCAGCGCCGAGAGCACGGCGGCGCGCGCCGCCACCCAGCTCGTCATGGGCGAGGCGAGGGAGCCGGTGCAGCCGCAGGGCGCCGACGGCCGGGTGCGGGTCACGCTCGCCCCGTACGCCGCGTACGCGACGAGCAGAACGGCGGCGGCGCCGAGCGCGGCGCGCAGCAGGGCGTCGCGGCCGAGGAGCAGGCCGCCGGCCGCCGTCACGCCCGTCCCGCCCTCGGCGGTGACGGCGAGCGCGGCGACCGGCCCGGTCAGGCGGCGCGGCAGCACCCGCTGCATTCGCAGCGCGGTCGAGAGCAGCCGCGGGCGGCGGGCGTGCCCGGCGAACGCGGCGAGCATGATCAGGGGGATCGTCACCGCGGCGACCCCTGCCACCGGAGCGTTCATGTGCGGACCGTCTCCACCGCCAGCGTGGCCAGCCGCCCCGGCACCTCCCGCACCCGGTCCTCCTCCGGCAGCACCGTCACCAGCAGGGAGCGGGTCGCCAGCAGGAAGTAGGGGCCCTGGCCCTCGACGGTGTCCTGGAAGAGCTCGCCACCGGCCACCCGCGCGCCGCGCCAGGGCGGCAGCCGCCGCCGGGTGCGGCCGTTCAGCGCGGTGATCTCCAGCAGGCCCAGCTCCGGGACCTCCTTGACCAGCTCCGCCGGGTCCGGGCGGGTGGCCCGCCCGTGCGGCCGGACGGTCATCCCGTCGTCGTGCTCGGTGAGCCGGAGGGTGCTGAAGAAGGCCACCGCGTCGGACGGGCGCCCGTGGTAGAGGTGCGTGAAGACCGCGTGCCGGCGGCCCTCCCAGACGGCGGCGAGCACCGGGTCGCTCACCCGGGTCTCGGGGTCGCCGGCCGTGGCGCGCCCCACCCGCAGCCGCCCGCCCTGCACGCGGAACTCCTGGTCGAACCGTTCGACGCCGATGTCCTCGGCCCAGGCGCGGGCGTCCGAGCGGGTGCCGGCGGAGATCTCGTGGAGCCGGCCGCCGTCGGCGATCCGGGCGACGGAGGTGACGGGGCGGCCCAGCTCGTGCGGGCCCCGAAGCCGTACCCGCGTGCCGTCCAGGGACCGGTGGGTGACGTCTCTCATCGTCTGGGACCCTCCGCACGAAAGGTACGATCGGCGACTCCTCTGACGCTACGCGTCCAACGCCACTCGTGGGGTAAACGTGCCGAAGGTGGTCAGTCAAGACCCGTTCGTGTGCGGACTCGCCCATTACGCCGCCTGGCCTGCGCGGTGCGGGACGCTCGGTAAGGTCGGTCTGGCCGGTCCGAACGGTTCTGTGGCCGTGCGGCTAGCCGTGCCGTCCCAGCATCGCGACCGTGAGGTGACACCCGTGACGAACAAGGTCGACGTCCTCGTCCACCGGCTGGATCCCGAGCTGCCACTGCCGTCCTACGCCCACGCCGGCGACGCGGGCGCGGACCTGGCCGCCGCCGTCGACGTCGAGCTGCCGCCCGGCGAGCGCGCGGTCGTGCCCACCGGCCTGGCCATCGCCCTGCCGGACGGCTACGCGGCGTTCATTCACCCCCGTTCGGGATTGGGCGCTAGGTTGGGGGTGACCATCGTGAACGCGCCCGGTACCGTCGATGCCGGCTATCGGGGCGAGATCAAGGTGACACTGCTGAACACCGACCCCCGCGCCACCGTCCGGCTGCGGCGCGGCGACCGCATCGCCCAGATGGTCGTGCAGCGGGTGGAACGCGCGGTCTTCCACGAGGTCACCGAGCTTCCGGGAACGGCACGCGGGGACGGCGGATTCGGCTCCACGGGCGGGTTCGCGGATAATGGGCACAGCGAAGAAGGAGCGTGAGTCGTGGCTTTTGGACGTCGACGTCAGGCCGATGAGCCCGCCAAGGGGCCCGAGTCGGCCGACGAGGAGACCGAGGTCGCCGCCTCGGCCGAGGCCGACGCGGACGACGAGGCTCCGAAGCAGTCAGCCGCCGAGGGCGGTCCCTGGGACTCCGAGGACTCCTACCCGGAGATGCAGCGGTTCGACTTCGGTTCGCTTCAGGTGCCGGTTGCGCCCGGGCTGGGTTTCCAGGTCAACATCGAGCCCACCCAGGTGGACGAGGAGGGCAACCCGCTCGACGGACGCCCGGTCGCGGTGCTGGTCCAGTACGAGCAGAGCGCCATGCAGTTGCAGGCGTTCGCCGCGCCCAAGCGCAGCGGCATCTGGGTCGACGTGCGGCGGGAGACCGCCAAGGACATCCAGGAGGAGGCCGAGGGCCAGACCCAGGATCAGGAGGGCCCGTTCGGCCCCGAGCTGCTGGCCATGGTCCCGGCGGCGCTGACCGACGAGGTCCTCGCCGAGATGCCGCAGGAGATCCGCGAGCAGATCCCGGCCGAGTTCATCGAGCAGGGCTGGGCGCCGCAGGTGTACCGCTTCATCGGGGTGGACGGCCCGCGCTGGTTCCTCCAGGCGGTCGTGCAGGGCGCCGCGGTCGAGGACGAGGAGCAGTGGCAGGTCCTGGAGGACGTGTTCCGCAACATCGTGGTGGTGCGCGGCGAGTCGCCGATGCCGCCGCGCGAGCTGCTGGAGCTGAAGATCCCCAAGGAGTTCAACGAGGCCGACGGGGAGGACGAGGAGGAGGAGAAGGTCGAGACCTTCAACCCCTTCGAACGCGGCCCCGAGATCACCGAGGTCCGCTGACCCCGGCCTGACCAGCGGCGAGGCCCGCCGGAGCGTGCGCTCGGGCGGGCCCCGCCGGTCAGGGCTCGATCAGCTCGAACGGCATCGCGTGGGGGACGCCGACCTGCTCGCCGGCGGGGTCGACCATGCTCGTCAGGAACTCGCGGGGGTCGAAGTCCTCGCCCAGGCCCGCGAAATAGACCCGGTGGGCCTTCAATGAGGCGATGCCCGCCTCCAGGTGGCCGGTGACGTCCACGTAGTGCGTGCACTCGGGGGACCCGCCGAACAGCGCGAACCGCACGCCCTGCCATGGCTCCAGGCCCAGGTCGCGGAACACCCAGCGGTTGGCGGCGTCCCTGATCGCGTCCACGACGGCCAGGCCCAGCACCCGGTGGTCGGCCATGTTGAAGGAGCCGCCGGGGAAGGTGTCGCGGAAGTTCAGCGAGATCACCACCTCGGGGCGGTGCCGGCGGACGGCCTCGGCCAGGAGCCGGCGCAGCGGCAGCCCGTACTCCAGGACGCCGTCGGCCAGGTCGAGGAACTCCACGGCGCGCACGCCGACCGCGCGGGCCGCCTCCACCTGCTCGGCGCTGCGGACCAGGGCCGTCTCCTCCGGCTCCATCCCGTCGATGCCCGCCTCGCCCCGGGTGGCCAGCAGTTGCACGACGGTCTTGCCCTGGGCGGTCCACTTGGCGACCGCGGTGGAGCCGCCGTACTCCAGGTCGTCGGGGTGCGCCACGATCGCCAGCGCACGCGTCCAGTCCTCAGGTACCGGTTCCATGCCCCGATTCTGGCCGATCACGGGCCCGGCGCGCTCCGCGTCCCTGTCGCGCGCCGGGCGAAGGTGGGGTTTTGTCTACCCCGGTTGGTGGTCTGCACCCATCGTTCGCCACTCCGGCCTTCCCTAACGTCTGGATCAGACGCCGGAAGGGCGCGGATGAAGGAGGCAGGACGATGTTCGGACGAAGGCAGGCCGGTCCCGTGAGCACCGGCGAGGCGCTCAGGCTGGAAGGCGTGCGGAAGATCTACGGCGCCGAGGGGAACCGGGTCGCGGCACTGGACGGGGTCTCGCTGTCGCTGCCGTCCGGCACCTTCACCGCGGTGATGGGACCCTCGGGCTCGGGCAAGAGCACGCTGCTGCAGTGCGCGGCCGGGTTGGACCGTCCGACCGAGGGCCGGGTGTTCGTGGACGGCGCCGAGCTCGTGGCCGAGGGCGGCGAGGCCGCGCTGACCAGGTTCCGGCGGCAGCGGATCGGGTTCGTGTTCCAGCGCTTCAACCTGCTGCCGACGCTGACGGTGACGCAGAACGTGACGCTCCCGCTGAAGCTGGCCGGCCGGAAGGTCGACCGGGCCAAGGCCCGCGAGGTGCTCACCCGGGTCGGGCTGGGCGACCGGCTGAACCACCTGCCCTCGGAGCTGTCGGGCGGCCAGCAGCAGCGGGTCGCGATCGCCCGGGCGCTGGTCACCGAGCCCAAGGTGGTGTTCGGGGACGAGCCCACCGGCGCGCTCGACACCCGCAGCGCCCGCGAGGTGCTGGGGCTGCTGCAGGAGTCGGTGCGGCTGTACGGCCGGACGGTCGTCATGGTCACCCACGACCCGGTCGCCGCGTCGTACGCCGACTCGGTGCTGTTCCTGGCCGACGGCCGGCTGGTCGGCCACCTGATCTCGCCCACCGCCGAGGCGGTGGCCGAGCGGATGACGCACCTGGCCGACGAGGTCGAGCACCAGCGCGTCGCGGCGGGGGTGTGACGATGTTCGGGTTGGCTCTGCGCTCGCTGCGGATGCGGGCCGGCGGGTTCGCCGCCAGCTTCCTCGCGATGTTCCTGGGAGCGGCGATCCTGATGGCGTTCGCCTCGATGCTGGACACCGCGCGGGCCGGGAAGGCCACCGGCGCGGCCCGGGAGACCCTGGTGACCATGGCGATCGTGGTGGGCTTCTGGGGCCTGCTGCTGGTGATCCTCGCGGTCACCTCCACGCTGACCCTGTCGGTCCGGCAGCGGGCCGAGGAGATGGCGCTGCTGAAGAGCGTCGGGGCGACCCCGGCGCAGATCGGCCGGATGGTGGTGGGCGAGGCGGCCGGGCTGGCCGTCGCCGCCTGGGCGCTGGCGGTCCTGCCGGGCTTCCTGGCGGGCGCCGGGCTGCTGGAGCTGCTGCACTCCACCGACCAGGTGCCGGAGAGCGTCTCGTACGCGTTCGGCCCGGTCGCCCTCGCGATGGGCCTGGCGATCACGCTGCTGTCCGCGGTCGGCGCCGCGGTCGTCACGGTGCGCCGGACGGTGCGCGGCCGGGTGGCCGAGTCGCTGGCCGACGCCGGGGTCGGCCGGTCCCGGATGGGCAAGGCCCGGGTCGCGGGCGGGATCGTGTTCCTGCTGCTCGGCCTGAACCTGGCCGTGGTCACCTCCACCGTGATGCGCAACGAGGGCACCGACGCGATGGCCACCGCCGGCCAGGCCGACATCCTCGCCGCGCTGGGGCTGGCGCTGCTGGGGCCGTGGCTGATCCGGCGGACCGCGGGCGCGCTGGCCCGTCCGCTGGGGGCGTTCGGCGTGGCCGGTGACCTGGCGGTCAGCACGCTGCGCCGGCGGACCGGGCAGATGGCCTCCGTGGTCATGCCGATCATCCTGTTCACCGGGATCGCGGTCGGCACGCTCTACCTGCAGGAGATCGAGAACGATGCCATGGCCGCGGCCGGGCTGGTGTCCACGGTGGAGCAGAAGAACATCGCCACGCTCAACTTCGTGGTCATCGGGATGCTGCTGTTCTTCACCGCGCTGATGCTGGTGAACACGCTGATCGCGGCGACCGCGTACCGGCGCGCGGAGTTCGGCCAGCAGCGGCTGGCCGGCGCCACGCCCGGGCAGGTGCTCGGCGCGGTGACCCTGGAGGGCGTGCTGCTGACCGGGATCGGGCTGGCCTGCGGGACGTTCGCCGCGCTGTTCACCGTCCTGCCCTTCGGCATCGCCCGGGCCGACACGGCGCTGCCGGATCTGGAGCCGCTGACCTACGTGGCGGTCGCGTTGATCGCCGTGGTGCTGACGATGGCGTCGGCGCTCGGGGCGGCGCGGCGGGCGGTGCGGGTGCCGGCGGTGGAGGCGGTGAGCATCTGATCCCCGGATCGCGCGGACCGAGATCGCGCACCCGGCAGCGGGGCGGTCGCCTGCGGGCGGCCGCCCCGCATCGGTGTGCGCGCGGGGCGGCCCGAGGGGGTGTTTCATAAGTCTCGTCCGTGGCGAGCGGCGTCCAGGTGCGTAGGGTCCCTTCTGTGGACGAGCGTGTGAACTGGCAACCTGACGGCGAGCGGGAGCCGTGGCGGGACGCGGCGCGGGAGGAGGAGCGGGGCGCGGCCGTGATGCCCGCGGTCTTCGACGCCGCCGAGCGGTACGAGCCGCCCACCGAGCCGGAGACCGGGCTCGTCCCGCTGCACGACCCGGGGAACGTCGGCGATCCGGGGATCGCCGACCGGCCGGGCGCCGAGCGGGACGAGGTCCGCGTCGCGGCGCGCTCCACCCGGCCCGGGGTGGCGCATTCCAGCGCGGTGATGGCGGTCGGCACGGTGTTCTCGCGCGCGACCGGCTTCCTGCGCACCACCGTGCTGAGCGCGGCGCTGGGCGTGGGGCTGCTGGGCGACGCGTACCAGACCGCCGACATGATCCCGTTCACGGTGTACGCGCTGCTGCTGGGCGGCCTGCTGTCGAGCGTGTTCGTTCCGTTCCTGGTCAGGCGGCGCAAGCGGGACGCCGACGGCGGCGCGGCGACCGAGCACCGGCTGTTCACGGCCGCGGTGGCGGGCCTGCTGGTGCTCACCGTGGTCGCGGTCTTCGCGGCCGACCTGCTGGTCTCGGCGTACTCGGGGTACGAGGGGCGGCAGCGCGAGATCGCGGTGCTGCTGACCCGGCTGCTGCTGGTGCAGATCCTGTTCATCGGGATCAGCGGGGTCGCGGGGACGCTGCTGAACGTCCGGGAGCGGTTCGGCGCGCCGATGTGGGCGCCGATCGTCAACAACCTCATCACCATCGGGGCCGGGCTGGTGTTCCTGGTGGTCGCCGGATCCCGCCGGAGCCTGGACACGGTCAGCGACGCCCATCTGACGATGCTGGCGCTCGGGTCGGCGCTGGGCACGGCGGTGCAGAGCCTCCTGCTGGCCTGGTCGCTGTGGCGGGCCGGGTTCCGCTGGCGGCCCCGGCTGGATCTGCGCGGCTCGGGCTTCGGGGAGGCGGCGCGGGCGGCGCTGTGGATGATGGTCTACATCGTGGTGGCGCAGGCCGGGCTGCTGGTCTCCGCGAACGTCGCGACCCGCGCGGGCGCCCGGGCCGCGGCCGAGCAGGGCGGGCCGGGGGCGGGCCTGGCGGCCTACAAGTTCGCCGAGGTGGTGTTCCAGCTGCCGTACGCGATCATCGCGGTGTCGGTGATCACGGCGCTGCTGCCGCGGATGAGCGCGCACGTCGCCGACGGGCGGCGCGATCTGCTGCGCGCCGACTTCTCGCGCGGGCTGCGGCTGGCCTCGGCGCTGCTGGTGCCGCTGTCGGTGGCGATGCTGGTCTTCGCGATCCCGGGCGCGATCCTGCTGTTCGCGTACGGGAGCACCGCGCCCGCCGACGCCCGGCGGATCGGCCTGGTGCTCATGGTGTTCGCCGTGATGGTCATCCCGTTCACGCTGTTCCAGCTGCAGATGCGGGTGTTCTACGCGCTGGGCGACACCCGTACGCCGGGACTGCTGGCGATCCCGGCGGGGCTGGCGCAGGCGGGCACGGCGGTGGCGCTCCTGGCGCTGCTCCCGGCCCGGCACGTGGTGTTCTGGCTGCCGGTGGCGTACGGGCTGTTCTACCTCGTCGGCACGGCCGGGTCGACGCTGGTGCTGCGCCGGAGGCTCGGCGGCATGGACGGGCGGCGCATCTTCAGCACGCTCGCGCTGCTCTACCTGGCCGCCCTCCCGGGCGGGCTGTTCGCGGCGGGGTGCGTGTGGGCGTTCGGGCTGCTTCCCGGCGACCGGGTGCCCGGACTGCTGGCGATGGCCGTGGGCGGGGTCGGGGGCGGCCTGCTGTACCTCGCCGCCGCCCGGCTATTGAAGGTGGCCGAGGTGGGGTACTTCCTGGACGTGGCGCGCGCCCGCCTCCCCCTTCGCCGGCGCCGCTGAAGCAGTCACCCTCACCCACGGAGCGTTCGCTTGACCATGATGACCCCGCCGCCCACCACCGGGCGGGACGTGCTGCGGTACGCGGCATTCACCATCGACCCGCGCGGCGGCAACCCGGCCGGGGTCGTGCTGGACGCCTCCGGCCTGGACGACGCGGCGATGCTGGCCATCGCCGCGGACGTCGGCTACTCCGAGAGCGCCTTCCTCACCCGGGCGCCCGACGACCTCGGCCCGCCGGGGCGCGCCTTCGCCGTCCGCTACTTCAGCCCCAAGGACGAGGTGTCGTTCTGCGGGCACGCCACCATCGCGACCGCCGTCGCGCTGGCGGAACGTTCCGGCCCGGGCCCGCTGCTGTTCGCGACCCAGGTGGGGGTGGTGCCCGTCGAGGTCGAGGCCGGGCCCGACGGCGTCCTGCGGGCGACGCTCACCAGCGTGGAGCCGTACGTCCAGGAGATCAGCCGCAGCTACCTCGCCGAGGCGCTGGCCGCGCTGCGCTGGGACGAGTCCGACCTCGACCCGGCGCTGCCGCCCCGCGTCGCCTACGCCGGGGCGCGGCACCTGGTGCTGGCGGCGGCCACCCGGCGGCGGCTGGCCGACCTCGACTACGACTTCGACCTGCTCGCCGCCTACATGACCGCCCGCGACCTCACCACCGTGCAGCTGGTGTGGCGGGAGTCTGCGGACACCTTCCACGTGCGCGACCCGTTCCCGGTGGGCGGCGTCGTCGAAGACCCGGCGACCGGGGCCGCGGCCGCCGCGTTCGGCGCCTACCTGCGGCGGCTCGGCGCGGTCCGGGTGGCCCCCATCGCCCGGCTCACCCTCCACCAGGGCGAGGACATGGGCCGTCCGGGCGTGCTGAACGTGGAACTGCGCGAGAACGACACCCGGGTCAGGGTCTCCGGCGCCGCCGTGCCCATCCCGTCCGGCTGAGGCGCCTTCAGCGGCGGCGCTTGTGCACGGCCGGCCTCTTGGGCGTGACCGGCTTCTTGAGCGCGCTGCCCGCCACCCACCGCTTCCACGGGATCTGCCAGTAGCCCCAGCCGTTGTACGGCTCCAGCGGACGGTCGGTGCCCGTCACGTTCACGATGTCGCCGCGCAGCGAGCGCGCGAAGAACCATTCGGCGAACGCCGGGGAGGCGTTGACACACCCGTGGCTGACGTTCGCGCGTCCCTGCGCCCTGACCGACCAGGGCGCCGCGTGCACGTACTCCCCGCTGCTGGAGATCTGCACGGCGTGCCGCACCTTCTTCTTGTAGTAGCGGGGGTCCTCGCGGTCGGTCACGCCCATCCACGCCGACGTCATGATGACCGGGTCGCTCTTGCCCATGGCGAGGTGGACGCCGCTGGTGGTGGTGTAGGCCCGCGCGCCGCCCTTGCCCGCGCTGATGGCGGCCGACCGCACCGTGACGCCGTTCTCCTGCACCGTCATGCGGTGCCGCCGCACGTCCACGGTGCTGATCCGGCGCGGCCCGACGCGGAACCCCGCGGTGCGGTCGGACGCCCCGTACACGCCGGGCGCGGAGCTCACCCCGGCCGTGTGGGCCAGCAGCCTGACCCGCTGGCCGGCCGGCCAGTAGCGGCGCGGCCGGAAGACGGCCTGCCGCGGACCCGTCCAGTGCCAGGCGCCCGGCACCGCGCGCTTCATGCGGATCTCCAGCGCCCGCTCCACGGCGGCGCGGCGGGCGATCGGGCGGTCGAAGGTGACGATCATCGGCATGCCCGTCCCGACCAGCTCGCCGGTGCGCGGCGTCACGTCCGCGACCGAGAACGTCGCCGCGGGCCGGAGCGTGGTGAACCGTCCGGTCAGCGCGGTGGGCTCGCCCGCGGCGCCGGTGCCGGTGGCGGTCACGGTGTAGGTGGTGGCGGGCCGCAGCGTCCAGCGGGTGCGCCAGCTGCGCCGGTCCTTCGACAGCCGGCCGGCCGCGCGGCCGCCGCCGCCCCGCAGGTCGACCCGTCCCAGCGTGCCGCGCACGGCCGTGACGACGACGGGCCGGTCGGGGCGCACGTCGCGGGCGCCGTCCCCCGGCAGGAAGCGGATCGGCGCGGGCGGGGGCGGGGGTGCCTGCACGCCTCGCCCGCCGCGCGCGCCGCCCCGGTCCCCGTCGCCCCCGCCGCATGCCGCGGCCCCCGAAACCACCAGGACCATGGCCGGTACCAGCCGGTACACGCCTCGCAGCATTGCCGCCCCCGTCGCTGTGCCGCGTTTCATCCCTTACGTAGGGATATATTTACTGAGAGTGATAGTCGCAGGCCAACCTAGTCCGTCGGCAGGCCGGAGGTGGGCTTGTCGGCGCGCCGGCCGGGTCTCGGTTCGGTGAAGGCCGGAGTTGGCGGGCCGAATCGGGATTCGGCCGCTCATCTGGCGCTTTATCCGGCCACGGACGGTTCGTCGGCCGGTCTGATGCCTTAAGGTTCGAACATGGACGAGGTACCGGCCGACAAGGCGCCGGAGAAGGCCGAGAGCACCGCCGCCGGCGATGCGCGCGGCCGCGGCGGGCTGCGGCGCTTCCTGCGCCGCATGGCCTCCAGCAAGGCCGAGCTCGAGGCCGAGGAACTGCAGAAGACCTCCGACGAGGAAGGGGCCACGCCCATCACGGCATGCGCCACCCGCAAGCGCGCCCGCGTGGCGGGTACGCTACGCACCGTGACCCTGCGGCCCAGAGGTGGCGCTCCGGCCCTGGAGGCCGAGCTCTACGACGGAACCGACGTGATCAACCTGGTCTGGCTCGGCCGCCGCAAGATCGCCGGAATCGACCCCGGCCGCCGGCTGCACGCCGAGGGCCTGGTGAGCCTCCAGGACGGGCGCAAGGTCATGTTCAACCCCCGCTACGAACTGCGCGGTTCGTGACGGGGGCGGGGGACGGACAGAACCGAGCGGGAGACGCGTTGCGACCGATGAGCAAGGGACCGGCTGCCACCGGCAAGGCCGCCGGAACCGAGACCGAGCCCGAGACCGAGACCGAGCCCGACACCGGCCCGGCCGATTCCGCCGACGGTGCGAAGGACGGGGCGGGGGACAGCGCCCACGACACCGTCGAGGCGGCGGTGCGGGCCCAGCTGTCCAAGGCGCTCGGCGGCGTCCGCGGCATGATCGAGGCGGCCGTCCCCACCATCGCGTTCACCACCACCTACGTGGCGACCAAAGAGGTCCGGACGGCGGTCATCGTCGGCGTCGGCGCGGCCGTGGTGCTGCTGGTGGTCCGGATCGCGCAGCGCTCCAACCCGCAGTTCGTCCTGAACAGCCTGGTCGGCATCGCGATCGCGGCGTTCTTCGCGCTGCGCTCCGGCAGGGCCGAGGACGCGTTCATGCCCGGCATCCTGATCAACGCCGGGTACGGCGCGGTGATGCTGCTGTCGATCGTGACCCGCTGGCCGGTGGTCGGCTTCATCATCGGATCGGTCACCGGCGACCCCACCGGCTGGCGCGACGATCCGGGGATCCTGCGGCTGTGCTCCCGGCTGACCTGGATCCTGCTGATCCCCAACGTGCTGCGGGTGGTGGTGCAGTACCCGATCTACCTCGCCGACGGCGACCAGAGCGCGCTGCTGGGCCCCGCCAAGATCGCCATGGGCTGGCCGCTGCAGGTGGCGGCGCTGGCCGCGATGGTCTGGATCCTCGCCCGCGGCCGCACCCCGCTGCGATCCGCGAACCCGCACTGACCGCGGCGGTCCCGCGGGCGGCGGCTCGGGCCGCCGCCCGCGAGGCGTCCGCTGAAGACCTGTCAGCGGGCGCCGAGGAGCTCGGCCAGCTCGTCCTCGACGTCCTGGCTGGCCACGAACATCAGCTCGTCGCCCGCCTCCAGCGTGTCGTCGGCGGCCGGCACCAGCACCCGGCCCTCGCGCAGGATCGCCACCAGGGCGGTGTCGCGCGGCCAACTCACCGAGCCGACCCGCTCGCCGCCCAGCGGGGCGTCCTCGGGCAGCGTCAGCTCCACCAGGTTGGCCTCGCCCTGCCGGAAGGTCATCAGCCGGACCAGGTCGCCGACGCTGACCGCCTCCTCGACCAGGGCCGACAGCAGCCGCGGCGTGGACACGGCCACGTCCACGCCCCACGACTCGTTGAACAGCCACTCGTTCTTGGGATGGTTGATCCGGGCCACCACCCGCGGCACCCCGTACTCGGTCTTGGCCAGCAGCGACACCACCAGGTTGACCTTGTCGTCGCCGGAGGAGGCCACCACCACCTGGCAGCGCTCCAGCGCCGCGTCGTCCAGCGAGGCGATCTCGCACGCGTCGGCCAGCAGCCACTCGGCCCGCGGCACCATCTCCACCTTGATGGCCTTGGGGCTCTTGTCGATCAGCAGCACCTCGTGGCCGTTCTCCAGCAGTTCCTGGGCGATGGAACGGCCGACCGCCCCCGCCCCGGCGATCGCCACCCGCATCACGCGTCCTCCTCGGTGCGCACCGCGACCGCGGCGTTGATCCGCTCCAGATCGCCGGAGCGGGCGATGATGTGCACGATGTCGCCGTCCTGGACCACGGTGTCGGCGTGCGGGACCAGCGCCTCGCCCATCCGGGTCAGGAACGCCACCCGGGTGCCCGCGGCCTCCTCCAGCGTGGCGACCTTGTCGCCCACCCAGATCGTCCCGGCGTCCAGCTCGGCCAGCACCACGTCGCCGGTGGGATCGCGCCACAGCGGCTCGGCGCCCTCCGGCAGCAGCCGCCGCAGGATCTGGTCGGCGGTCCACCGCACCGTCGCCACGGTGGGAATGCCCAGCCGCTGGTAGACCTCGGCGCGGCGGGGGTCGTAGATGCGCGCCACCACGTTGTCGACGCCGAAGGTCTCGCGGGCCACCCGGGCGGAGATGATGTTGGAGTTGTCGCCGCTGCTGACCGCCACGAACGCGGAGGCGTGCTCGATGCCCGCCTCGGCGATCACGTCCCGGTCGAAGCCGAAGCCGGTGACCCGGCGGCCCTTGAACCCGCTGCGCAACCGGCGGAAGGCCTCCGGGGTCTGGTCGATGATGGCCACCGAGTGGCCCTTGTCCTCCAGGATATGGGCGAGCGTCGACCCGACGCGGCCGCACCCCATGATCACGATATGCACGCCCGTTCCTTCCCCCAAAACCCGCGGGATCGCTTCGGCCCGATGATCCTGCCGGGCTGCAAAACTACACATCCGCCCAGCCAAGTACTACCCAGCCCACCCCCGCCCGCGCCAGTCCGCCAGGGGTGCGTCTGAAATCACCGTAAAGGGGGCGGGCGGCTGGCAAGATCGTCGCGGACGAGGGCTAGAGTCTCGTTTCGTGTCGAAGGTTCCAGACCTTGTCAAACGCGCCCTGCTGGGCCGCGCCCTGCGCAGCGCCCAGCAGCACGAGCAGCTGCTCCCCAAGCGGATCGCCCTGCCGGTGTTCGCCAGCGACGCGCTGTCGTCGGTAGCCTACGCCCCGCAGGAGATCCTCATCACCCTGGGGATAGCGGGGCTCGCGGCCTACCAGTTCACCCCGTGGGTGGCGGCGGCCGTGGTGGTCATCCTGCTCACCGTGGTGGCCTCGTACCGGCAGAACGTGCGGGCCTACACCAGCGGCGGCGGCGACTTCGAGGTCGCCACCGAGAACCTCGGCGGCAACTGGGGCGTGGTGGTGGCCAGCGCGCTGCTGGTCGACTACGTGCTCACCGTCGCGGTGTCGATCTCCTCGGCGGTCGACAACCTGGGCGCGTTCTGGCACGTGGTCGACGAGCACAAGGTCGCGTCGGCGATCATCCTGGTGGTGATCCTGACCGTGCTCAACCTGCGCGGGCTCAGGGAGTCCGGGGTGGCCTTCTCGATCCCGACCTACCTGTTCATGTTCGGCATCTTCACGATGCTGGTCTGGGGTTTCGGGCGGCTCCTGCTGGGCGCCGACCTCCGGGCCGAGACAGCCGGCCTCGAGGTCCGCGGCGAGGAGATGGGGGTCGGCGGCTTCGCGCTGATCTTCCTGCTGATGCGGGCCTTCGCGTCCGGCTGCGCCGCGCTGACCGGCGTCGAGGCGATCAGCAACGGGGTGCCCGCCTTCCGCAAGCCCAAGGGCCCGAACGCCGCGGCCACGCTGCTGATGCTCGGCGTGATCGCGATGACGATGTTCTGCGGCGTGACCGCGCTGGCCTACATCACCGACGCCAAGTTCGCCGACCCCAACCACGGCAGCAGCCTGATCGACCCCGCCACCGGCCGGAACGTCTCCGAGCAGGACCCGGTCATCGCCCAGGTCGCGCACACCGTCTTCAGCAACTTCCCGCTGATGTTCGGCTTCGTCACACTGATGACCGCGCTGATCCTGGTGCTGGCCGCCAACACCGCCTACAACGGCTTCCCGGTGCTGGGCTCGGTGCTGGCGCAGAACCGGTACCTGCCGCGCCAGCTGCACACCCGCGGCGACCGGCTGGCCTTCAGCAACGGCATCATCATCCTGGCCACCATGGCCGGGCTGCTGATCTACGCCTACGGCGCCGACGTCTCCAAGCTGATCCAGCTCTACATCGTGGGCGTGTTCGTGTCGTTCACCGTCAGCCAGACCGGCATGGTGCGGCACTGGAACAAGCTGCTGAGCACCGAGACCGAGCCGGCCGCCCGCCGCCAGATGAAGCGCTCCCGCGCGATCAACGCCTTCGGCCTGGCGATGACCGGGACGGTGCTGGTCGTCGTGCTGGTCACCAAGTTCACCCACGGCGCCTACATCGTGTGCATCGCGATGCCGGTCCTGTACCTCCTCATGAAGGCGATCCGGAGGCACTACGACCGGGTCGCCGCCGAACTGGTGCCCAGCGGCGAGGACGTGGCGCTGCCCGCCCGCAACCACGCGATCGTGCTCGTCTCGAAGATCCACAAGCCGACGCTGCGCGCCCTGGCGTACGCGCGGGCGACCCGTCCGTCCACGCTGGAGGCCGTCTCGGTCGCGGTCGACGCCCAGGAGTCGCGGCGCCTCCAGGAGGAGTGGGACGGGCTGGACGTCCCCGTCCCGCTCAAGATCCTCGACTCGCCGTTCCGGGAGATCACCCGGCCGGTGCTCAACTACGTCAAGAACGTCCGCCGCAAGAGCCCCCGCGACGTGATCACGGTGTTCATCCCCGAGTACGTGGTGGGCCACTGGTGGGAGCATCTGCTGCACAACCAGAGCGCGCTGCGGCTCAAGGGCAGGCTGCTGTTCGTGCCCGGGGTCATGGTCACCAGCGTCCCCTGGCAGCTGCGCTCGTCCGACCGGCTCAAGGGCCGGCCCGAGCCGGTCGCGCCGGGCGCGTCGCGGCGGCCCCCGCGCGCGCCCGCCGAACAGGAGGGAGCACGCTCGGGCGGCGGTATCGTTTCGGACCGTGACTGATTTCGGACCCGACTCCGACCTCCTCGACCTCGAGGTCGGCAACGTCGCCAACGGCGGATTCTGCGTGGCCCGGCACGAGGGCCGGGTGGTGTTCGTCCGGCACGCCCTGCCCGGCGAACGGGTCCGCGCCCGGGTCACCGACCAAACCAAGAACTTCCTGCGCGCGGACGCGGTGGAGATCCTGGAGGCGTCGCCGGACCGCGTCCAGCCGCCCTGCCCGTTCGCCGGGCCGGGCCGCTGCGGCGGCTGCGACTGGCAGCACGCCACGCTGCCCGCGCAGCGCCGCCTGAAGGCGGCCGTGGTGGAGGAGCAGCTCCAGCGGGTCGCGGGCATCACCCGCACGGTCACCGTCGAGGAGGTCCCCTCCCCGCCCGCCGAGGTCGACCGGGGCCCCGGCCTGGGCTGGCGCACCCGGGTGCAGTTCACCGCGGTGGACGGCACGATCGGCCTGCGCCGCCACCGCTCCCACGACATCGAGCCGGTCGACGAGTGCCTGATCGCCCACCCCGGCGTGGAGATGATGGGCATCGAGCGCAAGCGCTGGCCGGGCGCGACGTCCGTGGAGGGCATCGTCTCGGCGAGCACGGGCGACCGGCTGGTCTCCCTCAAGGGCCGCCGCAACGCCCGGGTGCCGCGCCTGGACGTCCCGGTCCGCCTCGTCCGCAAGGGCCCGTCCCGGGACAAGCAGACCCCGTACGTGCGCGAGGAGGTGTCCGGCCGCCTCTTCCAAGTCAGCGGAAGCGGCTTCTGGCAGGTCCACCCCGGCGCGGCGCAACTGCTGGCGGACGCCGTCCTGGACGCCCTCGACCCCAGGCCGGGCGATATCGCCCTCGACCTCTACTGCGGCGTGGGCCTGTTCGCCGCCCTCCTGGGCGAGCGCGTCGGCGCCGAAGGCCTCGTCGTCGGCGTGGAGTCCGACGGCCAGGCCGTCCGGGACGCCAAGTTCAACGCCCGCGACCTGCCCCAGGTGGCGATCGAGCGGGGGCAGGTCGAGGAGGTCGTCCCCGACCTGGAGTTCGGCCGGGCGGACGGCTCCGACCGCACCCAGACCAAGCGCGGCGGCGGGCACCACCGCGGCGCCCGGGTCCGCGGCGCCGACGTCGTCGTCCTCGACCCGCCCCGCGCCGGCGCCGGCCGCGCGGTCGTCGACCAGGTCGCCCGGCTGGCCCGCCGCACGATCGCCTACGTCTCCTGCGACCCCGCCACCCTGGCCCGCGACCTGGCCTATTTCAGCGAACGAGGCTGGACCCTGGAGTCCTTCCGAGCCTTCGACGCCTTCCCCATGACCCAGCACACGGAGTGCCTGGCGGTTCTGATCAAGGGCTGAATGGCCGGATGGTGACAGTGTGCTGATCACGTCAACGCGCAGCGTGATCATCACGTCTCACCTTTCACACAGCCATCCCGAAGACAGGGGGACCCACCCACCATGCGCGTTCGCATCACCGCGCTCATCCTCGGCCTGCTCGCCATCCCCGCCGCGACCGGCTGCGAGGGTGCCGAGCCCGTCGCCGTCCAGCCCGCCGACGAGAAGGGCGGCGGCAAGAGCGCCAAGCCCGCCGAGAAGGTCACCGTGAAGATCGTCGCGACGCCGGGCACGGCCAAGCGGACCGTCCTCGCCAGCGGTGACCTGTCGTGCGTGAAGGTCACCATCACCAACCAGCGCAAGGGCCAGCTCGCGGTGAACCCGTTGTATTTCTCCCTGGTCGACACCAAGGGCGAGAAGCACGACGTCACCGACGCGATGGGGGACTATGAGGGGCAGGTGCCGACCACGAGCCTGGCACCTGGTGAGAAGGCCAAGGGCACGGTGTGCGCCAAGGGGGACTTCACCCCGAAGATCGTCGCGATGACCGACGAGCTCCTACAGGAACAGGCCCGCGCCGAGGTCGCCTGACGCGCTTCGGCCCTGCACCCCAACCTGAGAGTGCGTCCGCTCAGGAAGGTGCGGGGCCGATGCCGTGGTGCCGCTCCACCGAGAACGACCGCGACGCGCGCCTGGCGGTTCTGCCATGACGAATGATCGGGCCTAGCCTCAATACCATGGACACGTCTTCGCAGCGGACCGCACCCATGCGCCTCAACGTGCCCTCGCCCTTGGTCGAGCTGGCCAGTGATCGGATTGCCCGGCAGCATCTGCGGCTCTACCTCAAGCGAGACGACCTGATCCATCCCGACCTGCCCGGCAACAAGTGGCGCAAGCTCAAGTACAACCTGCGAGCGGCGCGCGAAGAGGGACACAGCACGCTGCTGACGTTCGGGGGCGCTTACTCCAACCACATCCGCGCCACCGCAGCAGCGGGCCGCCTGTTCGGATTCGCCACCATCGGTGTGATCCGGGGTGAGCGACATCTTCCGCTCAATGATTCGCTGGCCTTCGCCGCGGCGCAGGGCATGCGGCTTGTCTATCTGGACCGTTCGACGTATCGCCGAAAGTCCGAACCCGACGTGATCATCGAACTCCACCGGCGATTCGGAGACTTCTATCTGCTTCCCGAAGGAGGAAGCAACGCTGCGGCGGTACGCGGATGCGCCGAACTCCCCACCGAGATCGACCAGGCCTTCGACGTGATCTGCTGCGCCTGCGGTACCGGGGGCACCCTGGCCGGCATCGCCGCCGGGCTCCGTCCGAGGCAGCGGGCGCTGGGCTTTTCCGCGCTGAAGGGCGGCCAGTTCCTTCGGCACGAGGTCGAACGGCTTCAGTCCGAAACCTATGGCACCACCAAGGGCGACTGGGCGATCGCCTACGACTTCCACTTCGGGGGCTTCGCCCGCCGCACTGCTGTCCTGGACGAGTTCATCTCTGAGTTCACCGACGGGCACGGCATCACCCTCGACCGGGTGTACGTGGCCAAAATGATGTACGGGATCTTCACACTCGCCGAGCGCGGAGAGTTCGACAAGGGCACCCGCATCATCGCGGTGATCACCGGCTGACCGGACCGGATCACGTCCCGCAACGTGCGGCGAGAGGTGGCGTGACCGACCCAGGCCAGCGTCCATTCACCGGAAACGTGGCGTCCTTGTGGCCGCCGCGGTTGAGCACATCCTCCATGGGCGGCCGCGTTTCTTCTACTTGACCGGAATGACGTAGGCCACTTCGTACCGGTCGACCGGCAAGATGATGTCGGCGGTCTCCACCCGCGCCCCGGCGTCAGTGGCATAGGTTCGCTCAATCACCATGACCAGCGTGCCCGCGGTTACCTGGAGCCTCTCACCCTCGGCCGCCGTGACCGGTCTGGCCGTGTTGACCTCTTCGACGTGCGTGATGCGCTGCTCGATCGCGGCCATGCGCTCGACAACTCCCTTGCCCGCGTACGGGCCCTGTTCCGGCAGCATGATGGGCGTCCCGGCGGTGATGGCCAGCGGCTCCCAGCTGGTGGACAGCATCACGGGCCGACCGTCGGCCATGAATGTGTAATCGCTGCGCATGACGGGGGCGTCGGCCGCGATGCCGAGCCGCTCGGCCACGCGCTCGCTCGCGGTGGTGCGCTCAGAGCGGACGATCCAGTCGCCGGTGCGCCCCTGGGCGGCCATCGTCGCGCGGAACGGGGACTCGCCAGGCCGGTCCTGGTACCAGCCGCGGGCGAGGCGGGTCACCGACGGGCGCGCCTTGACGACGGGCCGGGCGCCGACCTGGGTGAACAGCAGCCCCTCGGCGACGAGCATGTCGACGGCCCGGCGGACGACTTGTTCGGAGACATGATGCTGCTCGGCCAGTGCGGCGCGTGAGGGGAGGCGCGCACCGGGTTCCAGATCGCCGGTGATGATGCGCTGTCGCAGGTCATCGGCGACAGCCAGGTGCAGCGGCGTAGGCGGCACTCGCGTAGTCCTCTCGGCGACGGGGTGGTGCGTCGCCCTCAAGACTAGGGGATCACTTGACAAGCTGGATTCCAGGAGGGAAGCTGGATTTCAGCTTTTAGCGCTGAGTAATCAAACTGTGGCGCACTATCATGAGAGGGTTATCGATGGAACCCCGGATCCTGGACATCCCTGGCCTCCCCTCCATGGTGCCCTTCGCGCGCAGTTGGGTGCGGGCGTTCCTCGATATGTCTCCTCTCGCGCACGCCGCCGAACTCGTCATGGATGAGCTGGTCACAAACGCGATGCGGCACTCGGCCAGCGGCGAAGACGGCGGCAGCGTCCGCGTCGAACTCGCAGACCAGGGCGAAGTCGTGCGCATCGCCGTGAGCGACGACGGACCCCGATCCGCGCCGGCCGCCGACTGGACCGCCGACGAGGCCGCGAGCTTCGGGCGGGGCCTGACCATCGTTGATGCACTCTCCTCCTCGTGGGGCGAGGACAAGGACGCCGACGGTCGATGCACGTGGGCGGAGGTGACCCAGCCGCTATGAGCTACGTCGAGTCACGCCCACCAAGGAGGCGCCACCCATGACCCCCGATCGCAGACCGCTGCTGGAGGCGTTGGGCACCGTGCTGCGGGCCCACAAGCTCGCGGCGGAAATGACGCTGGACGGGCTGCACGTCACCAACCCCATGGCGGAGGGCTGTTGCCCGGAACGTCCCAGCACCACGATCGTCACCCGTCGGCGTGAGGACGACTGTGACCGGATGTGGTTCCTGACCGCCGACGGCCTCCCGCTCGCCGAGGCCGACAACTTCCCCGACGTGGTCACGGCCGTCAAGAGCATGGTGAACGCCGGCCAGGAGATCCGCCGGATCGTGAGGCGCGAACCGGGGCACCCTGTGAGCGGCGACGTCGAGCTGCTGGAAGCGCTCGCCGAGGCGCTGAACGCTGCTGGTTGGGGAGCCACTCTCATCCGTAACGACGGGCCTGTGCGGCTGCGCGTCGCGCACCCGTACGTACCGGCCCTCGGGGAGACCGTGAGCGTGATGTCACACCGGTCCGGCCCGCGGTTCCGCTCGTCGACCGGCGAGCCGATGGCGCCGTGCTCCGACCTGCCGGGCGCTGTCGCTTACATCGAGCGCGAGCTCGGCGTCCTCGTGCGGCACAAGGTGTAGACCCCGCGGCCCCGGGTTGAAGGCGCGCCCGGGGCCGCGGCTGATATAGGACTGCCCGAACGTTGGCGTGAGGCGTTCTTGGCCACTCCCCGGCACCTGTTCGTGCCGGATGTCGTCTGGGACGACGCCGACGGCGGCGGGTTGACCGCCCGCCGCCGAGATGGAGGCCCGCGGCATGTCCCGGGCGGAAGCCGTCGACCGGCAGGATGATGTCCGCGGTCTCCACGCGATTCCCATCCTGGGCGGCGTACGTCCGCTTGATCAGCAGCACCATTGTGCCTGCGGTCAGGGGCCGTCAGCCTCCTACGCCTCGTTGTCGATGATCTTGTAGGTGTGGGCCCCGTTGATCGCCCACATGCGGTACTGGACCTTGGGGTGCCGGATGACCTCGCCCCACGCATTCGGCCGGATCACGTTCGCACTGATCATCACCGTTACGGCGGAGTGCTTCTTGTTGAAAATGATGCGGTTGGGCTTCTCCTCTACCTTGACGTTGGAACCTGCGTTCTTGAGGTAGCTGCTCGCCCGAACGATTCGCACCTTCTTGCCGTTCCAGCAGTACTTGACGCTGGAATGCCACTGGTACTTCGTCGGGATGGTTTGGGAGTTGATGTAGCGGTCGACGGTGTTGCACTTTTCCTTCTTGGCGGCCTTGGTGTCCGCCGCGGCGACGCCTCCACCGACCGCGACCGGCGCCTTCTGCTTGGAGGTCACGGAGACCTTGCCGGCCAACGCGGACTGCGAGCCGCCATCGGTTACGATCACGCCGGCGGCGATGGCGCCGCCCAGAGCGGTGACGCCCACAGCGGTCGCGATCGTGACACGGCGCCGCGACGGCTTGCGCGCCACAGAGTTTTCCTTGTGCATTTCTCCACTCATTTCTTTCGTTGCCGGGTGTCCTGTTTATGTCACCCGAGTCACTGGAAAGAAAGATATGGAGAATGGTGTCTGGGCTCCTAGGGTCCTAGGGCCCAGACATTTCCTCTCGCGGGCCCCAATGTCCTTTCGGACGGCGGTGGCAGTGCGGGGAACCAGGTGGCCCAGGAGTTCCTGGCCCGCCGGGCCGCCCGAAGCAAGTGACGCGAGGATGAGTATGACCATCGAGGGCCGACGGGTGGCGATCCTGCTGGACCCGGGGTTGAGGAGGCGGCACGGCTGACGCTCTGCCTGCGACTCCGCGGCCCCGGGCTGAATGCGCGCCCGGGGCCGCGGGCCGTATCAGGGGGCTGCTAGGGCCTCGGTGGGGGAGAGGCGGGCGGCGCGGATGGCGGGGTACAGGCCGGCGACCGCGCCGATCGCCAGGGTCGCCAGGACGCCCCCGGCCATCGCCCACGGCGGGACGACCGTCGGCCAGCCCTGGCTGATCGCGTAGACCGCCGTCACCGCGATGCCCAGCCCCACGCCCCCGACCCCGCCCAGGGCGGCCAGCAGTTGGGACTCGGTGAGGAACTGCAGGCGGATCTGGCCCCGGGTGGCGCCCAGCGAACGGCGCAGGCCGATCTCGGCCCGGCGTTCCAGGACCGAGATCACCATCGTGTTGGCCACGCCGACGCCGCCCACCAGGAGGGCGACTCCGCCCAGGCCGAGCAGCAGTCCGGTGAACGCGCGGTCGGTGGCGTTCTGGGCGGCCAGTGCGTCCGACGGGCGGCTCACCTGGATCTCGTTGGGCGCCTCTGGGCTGGCGGTGGCCGCCATCAGTTCCCGGACGTCCTCGACCGCGTGCTTGTCAGTCCGGGTGTAGACCGTCGTGGGGTGGCCGTCGAAGCCCAGCCGGGCCTGTGCCACGTCCCAGCCGACCAGGGCCGCCGCGTCCAGCTCGGGGGCCAGGCCGTTGGCCTCCAGCACGCCCACGACCGTGAACCACTGCGAGCCGAGCCAGACCTGCGTGCCCGCGCCGATCACGCCGAGCCGTTCCGCGGCGGACGAGCCGAGGACGACGGCCGGATACCGGCTGGTCCCGGCGTTCAGCCAGGTGCCTGTGGACGTGGTGAGGCCGACCGTCCGGGTCAGATCGACGCGGGCCGCCAGCACGCTGATCCCGCCGGTCTCGCCTTCGGGGATGCGGTCGTTGCGGTAGACGCTCGCGTCCACCTTGCCGGTGGCCGAGGCCGTCCGCACCCCGGGGATCCGGCCGATCATGCCGACGGCGTCCTCGGGCATGCTGGCGTCCTCGCCCATGAAGTCCTGGCCGGGCGCCGCGGTCAGCAGATTGGTGCCGAGCCGGTCCAGGGTGGCCTGCAGCTGCGCGCGGCTCGAGGTGGAGATGCCGACCACGCCGATCATCGCGGCGATGCCGATCGCGATGCCGAGCGCGGACAGGAACACCCGCAGCGGCCTGGCGCGCAGCCCCGACCCGCCGACCCGGAGGACGTCGCCGAAGCCCAGGCGGGCGGTCACCGGGCGTCCTCGACGATCCGGCCGTCGTGCATCCGGACCTGGCGGGGCAGTGTCGCGGCGATGTCCCGGTCGTGGGTGATGAGCACGACCGTGGTGCCGCCCGCCGCCAGCTCGCGCAGCAGGCCGAGCACGCCCGCGCCGGACGCCGAATCCAGCGCACCGGTCGGCTCGTCGGCCAGCAGCAGCGCCGGGTCGCCCGCCACCGCGCGGGCGATCGCCACCCGCTGCTTCTCGCCGCCCGACAGCTGGTGCGGCCGGTGGCCGAGGCGGTGCCCCAGCCCGACCCGTTCCAGCGCCTCGCGGGCCCGGCGGCGCCGCTGGACGACCGGAACGCCCCCGTACAGCAGACCGTCGGCGACGTTGTCCAGCGCGGTGACGCCGGGCGCCAGGTGGAACTGCTGGAATACGAACCCGATCCGGCGGGCGCGCAGCGCCGACAGCCGCCGGTCCGGCAGCCGCGACACGTCCTCGCCCTGGATCAGCACGGTGCCCGACCCCGGCCGGTCCAGCGTGCCGATCATGTGCAGCATGGTGGACTTGCCGGAGCCGGACGGTCCCACGATCGCGACCAGCTCGCCCGCGTCGACCGTCACCGACACCGCGTCCAGCGCGGTGACGTCCCCCGGGTAGGTCTTCGTGACGTCGCGGAGCTCCACGACCGGCTCGGTCACTTGGGGATCCCCACCTTCATGCCCTCGGCCAGCCCCGCTCCGGAGACCTCCACCCGGCCGCCGCTGAACACGCCGGTCTCGACCGCGACCTCGCGGACCCGGCCGCCCTCGACGACCTGCACGGCGTAGCCGCCGCCTGGACGGGCGAGCAGCGCGGAGACCGGCACGGCCAGCACGTCGGGGACCCGGTCGGCGGTGAGGCGCACCGTCACCGGCGCCTTGTCGTACGACCCGAGGGAGCTCTGGCCGCGGACCGCGACGGTGACCGCGACCGTGGCGGGCTTGTCATCGCCCTGGGCCTCGGTGGCGACCCTCCCCACGCCGGTGATGGTGCCCTTGACGGTGTCGCCCTCGGGCAGCTCGATCTCCACCTGGGCGCCCTTCTTCGCCAGCCGCTGGTGCTGGACGTCCAGGTCGACGCTCACCCTGCGGTCGGTGCCGGTGTAGGTGAGCACGGCGCCGCCGAGCCGGTCGCCGACGGTCGCCTTCCGCTCGGCGACCCGGATCTCCCCGGCGGCGACCAGCACCGAACCCGGGGACACGGCGCCGGTCTCGGGGACCCCGAGGTCGTCCTGCCAGCGCTCGACCGCCGCGGTGGTGCCGGAGTCGAAGGAGTCGTCCACCGTGAAGCCGGTGTAGCCGAGGGCGCGCAGGTTGCGTTCGAGCTGCTCGACGTCGGGCCCCTCCTTCCCCTCGGACAGGGCGCGGTAGAGGGGGAGCGACCCGTACAGCAGCGGCACCGGGCGGTTGTCGACCTTGTAGGCGGGCCGTCCGCGCGCGATCCGGTCGCCGGGTTTGGGCAGCCAGGTCACCGTGCCCTTCCCCGCGCCGGGCACCGGGCGCGGCGAGCCGTATCCGAGCGTGCCGTCGACCTCCTTGGTCTCCACCAGCGTGGTCCGCTCGACCGCCGCGGTGTCGGGCGGCAGCGCGGTGCGCGCGGCCGCGGGACGGTCCCCGCCGCCGAGGCCGGCGGTCGCCAGCCCGCCGCCGGCGACCACCACCACCCCGGCGGCGCTGAGGGCCGCGGCGCGCGTCCGGTTCACTTACCGCCGTCCAGGGGGACGGTGCGTCGTGGACCCGACCCGCCGCACTTCTTCTGAGCCTTCTGGAACGTCTGGCTTTCGGAGTCCAGCGAGCCGCCCTTCCTACTGTTGATCTTGAAGCCGCCGTCGGGTTCCGGGTCGGGGAAATCCGGCACGCCGTTGGCGCGCATGCACTTGGCCTCCTCCCGCATCTTCGCCAGGTCCTCGGGCTTGGGCTTGGGCGGCTTGCCGCCGTTGGGCATGAGCTTGCGGCACTTGCGCTGGGCTTCGTCCATCTTGGCCATGCCCTGGGAGCCGGGCTTGCCCGACATCTTCACCGTGACGCGGCCGTCGCCGGACGGGTCGGGCATGTCCACGCCGTTGGCGCGCATGCACTTGGCGAACTCGCGCAACTTCTCCTGGTCACTGGCGGCCTTGGCGTTCGGCGTCCCGCTCTTCCCCTGGGCGTCCGCGCCCCCGCAGGCGGACGTCCCGAAGGCGAGCACCGGCACCATGACCAGCGCCGCGAGCGCTTGTCGTCGCATGGATCGATCTCCTCGTGAGCCCGCCGGGCCGGTCCCGGCGGGGTGGGGAGCAGTCCAGCCGCCGGGCGATAACCCCCGCGTAACCGGATCGCGTTATGCCCGCGTTACGCCCTTTCCCGGATGCTGTGCGCGGACCTGGCCGGAGCAGGGGGAGCGCGGATGCGGATACTGATCGCCGAGGACGAGCGGATGCTCGCCGATTCGATCGCCGAAGGGCTGCGGGCCGAGGCCCTGGCCGTGGACGTGGTGAACGACGGCGACGCCGCCCTGGAGCGGCTGGGCGTCAACGACTACGACGTCCTCGTCCTGGACCGGGACCTGCCGGTCGTGCACGGCGACGACGTGTGCCGCGCCGTGGTGGAGTCCGGCGCGCCTGTGCGGGTGCTGATGCTCACCGCCGCCGCCGCGGTTCCGGCCCGGGTGGACGGGCTGCGGCTGGGCGCCGACGATTACCTGACCAAGCCGTTCGCGTTCGACGAGCTGGTGGCGCGGGTGCACGCGCTGGGTCGCCGGGCCCGTCCGGCCGCCCCTCCGCTGCTCGAACGGGTCGGCATCCGGCTCGACCCGGCCCGCCGCGAGGTCTACCGGGACGGCCGGTACCTGCACCTGGCGCGCAAGGAGTTCGGGCTGCTGGCCGAGCTGCTGCGCGCGGACGGGGCGGTCGTCTCGTCCGAACGCCTGCTGGAGAAGGTGTGGGACGAGCACGCCGACCCGTTCACCAACACCGTGCGGGTGACGCTGATGAAGCTGCGCCGCAAGCTCGGTGATCCGCCCGTCATCGAGACCGTTCCGGGAGTGGGGTACCGCATTCCATGACGTTCACCGCTGACAGGTTCCGGCCCACGATCAGGGTGCGGCTCACGCTGCTGTACGGGGGCCTGTTCATCGCCGCGGGCGTCGTGCTGCTCGCGCTGACCTACTTCCTCGTCCAGAACAACCTGCGGCAGCAGGGCGAGTCGGCCGATTTCAAGGTCGGTTCCGCCCGGGCGCCGGCGGCCGAACTGCGACGCACGGCCCCGCCGCCGGCGGCCGAAAAGGGGCGCACGGCCCCGGCGCCGAGCGACACGATCACCATGGTGCAGGCGCAGGCGGTGCTGGTCGACGCGCGTAAGGACTACCGGAAGGAGACGATGACGTCCCTGCTGACGCAGGGCGGCATCGCGCTGGGCGTGGTGGGCATGGCGGCGCTGGGGCTGGGCTGGCTGCTGGCCGACCGGGCGCTGCGGCCGGTGCACACGATCACCGAGACGGCCCGGCGGGTCGCGCACAGCCGCAACCTGACCGAGCGGATCGGCTACCGGGGGCCGCGCGACGACGTGCGGGAGTTGGCCGACACCTTCGACACGATGCTGGAGCGGCTGGCCCGCTCGTTCGACGGGCAGCGGCGGTTCGTCGCCAACGCCTCGCACGAGCTGCGCACACCGCTGGCGATCAACCGGACGCTGGTGGACGTGGCGCTGCGCCGCCCGGACGCCACCGACGACGTGCGGCGGCTGGGGGAGTCGCTGCTGGTGGTCAACGGCCGGCACGAGCGGCTCATCGACGGGCTGCTCACGCTGGCGGGCGGCGAGAACGCGGTGACCGACCCGTCCCCGCTCGATCTGGCGGACGTGGCCGGGCACGTGCTGGACCAGGCGGCCGGAGAGGCGGCCGGCCGCGGGCTCACCGTCGAGCGCCGGACCGGCCCGGCCCCGGCCGCCGGGGATCCGGTGCTGGTCGAGCGGCTCGTGCAGAACCTGGTGGAGAACGCGATCCGCCACAATCACGACGCCGGCGAGTTGCGGGTCACCACCGGCCGCCGGGACGGCTGGGCCGAGCTGGTGGTCTCCAACAGCGGCCCGGTGGTGCCCGGCTACGAGGTGGAGACGATCTTCGAGCCGTTCCGGCGGCTGCGGCAGGACCGGGTGCGCTCCGATCGCGGGTCGGGGCTGGGGCTGTCGATCGTCCGCGCGGTGGCGACCGCGCACCACGGCACGGTGGCCGCCGAGCCCAGGGCGGGCGGCGGCCTGGTGGTGACCGTCCGCCTGCCCGCCCGCGACCGGACCGCTTCCTCGGCGCACCCCGTCCACGCCCCGCTGATCGCGAGTGAGGCCGGGGGCGGCGCCCGCACCCCGTGACGCGATCCGGCTGCCGGGGGTATAATGCATGAGTCATGCATAATGCTCGGACCGCGAACCTGCTGGGCGCCACCGCGCTCGCCGTGACGGACCTGGTGCTGGCCGGCGCCGCGGGCGCCGCGGGGGTCGGCGCCAGCGGGGCGGCGGCGCTGGTGGTGCTGGCCGCCTCGCCCGGGGTCACCGTCACGGAACTGGGACGGCGGGTGGGCCTCACGCAGTCCGCGGCGGTCCGCATGGTGGACGGGCTGTCGGCCGCGGGCCTGGTGGAACGCGACCGGGGCCCGGGCCGGGCGGTGGCCGTACGGCTCACCGAGGAGGGCCGGAGCACGGCCGCGCGGCTGCTGGACGCCCGCGGCGCCCCGCTCGCCGGGGCGCTCGCCGCCCTCGGCGAGGACGAGCGGGCGACCCTGGCCGAACTGCTGTCCCGGCTGCTGACCCGCCTGTACGACGAGGTCGGCGACGCCGAGCGGATGTGCCGGCTGTGCGACCGCGAGGCGTGCACGACCGGCGCCGTCTGCCCCGTCGGCGCGGCCGAGCGGCGGAGGAACCCGGGCTGATGGGGCCGCTGCTCGCCCTGGCCTCGGCGTTGCTCTACGGCATCGCCGACGTGGCGGGCGGGCTGCTGTCGCGGCGGGCGAACTTCGCGGCCGTCGCCCTGGCCGGCCAGCTCGGCGGCCTGCTGCTCACGCTGGCCGCCGTGCCGCTGGTGTCCGGCTCGGCACCGACCGTCCCGGACCTCGCCTGGGGCGCGCTGTCGGGCGTGGGGACGGGCCTCGGCATGGTCTTCCTCTACCGGGGACTGAGCCGGGGGGCCATGAGCGTGGTCGTCCCGGTCAGTGCCGTGAACGGGCTCGCCCTGCCCGTCCTGGCCGGGGTGGTGCTGATGGGCGACCGGCCCTCGGCCCTGGCGTGGCTCGGCGTGGCCGCGGCGGTGCCGGCGCTCTGGCTGGTGTCCCTGAACGGCGAACACAGCGGCGAACACAGCGGCGAGCACGGCGGCGAGCGCGGCGATGGACCGGCGAGCCGGGCGGCGACGGCGGACGCCATGATCGCCGGAGTGGGGATCGGGGTGCAGTACCTGGCCCTCGCCCAGGCCGGGGCGGAGTCCGGGCTGTGGCCGGTCGTCGCGGGGCGGTGCACGGCGGCGCTCGCGATCCTGCCCCTGCTGAGGGTTTCGAACGAGCGGCCGCCCGAGCCGCTGCCCGTCCGGCTGGTGCCGTGGGCGGCGCTGACCGGGGGCCTGGCCGCGCTCGCGCTGGTCTGCTACATGCTGGCCGCACGGCTGCAACTGGTCGCGGTGGCGGTCGTCCTGTCCTCGCTGTATCCGGCGGTACCGGTCCTGCTCGGCGTCACCGTGCTGCGGGAGCGGCTCTGCCGGGCGCAGGCCGCCGGGCTGGCGGCGGTCGCGGCCGCCATCGTCCTGCTCGCGGCCGGGTAGCGGCGGGCTTGACCAAAGGTTGACGGTGCGGGCCGCCGGGACACGCCGCCCGCACGCTAGGTCTTCCCGCGCGCACCGGCTACAACGTTCCTCGTCATCCAATCCGGTCATCATCCGGCCATGTCAACGGGGGGCCACATGAAACACAGGGCGAAGGCGGGGGCGATCGCCGTACTCGCGGCGGTTCCGCTGCTCGGCACGGCGGGCGCGGCGGCCGAGGGCACGGCCGCGCACGGCTGCGAGTTCAGCGGGGCCAGCATGATCTGCCAGTTCGAGAGCTCCCCCGGCCGGAGGCCGGCGGACGAGCAGGGCGAGCCGGTCCGCAGCAGCTCGTCGGTGACCTGGGGCAAGCGCATGCCTGGGCGGGGGGAGCGGACCGCCGACCTGTCGGTGCGGATCATCGGCCCGGCGCAGGCCCGCCCGAGGCGGGAGATCCTGTACGTCGTGACGGTGCGCAACGACGGCCCGGCCAAGGCCCGGGACGTGCTGGTCAGGTCGGTCCTCCCGGAGGGCAGGTCCCGCGCGGAGCACGTCGGCGGCATCACCTCGTGCACGCGCACCGAATCGGTCCTGGCCTGCGCGCTCGGCACGCTGGACGCGCAGGAGGAGCGGACGCTGCTGATCAGGCTCCGGCCGCCGAACGGCGTCCGCCCCGGAACCGTCCTGGAGCCGTCGGCGAGCGTGACCACCTCGACTTACGAGCTGAATCCGGCGAACAACCAGGCGCGGGCCCGGACGACGGTGGCCGCGGACGCCGCGGCGCGGACCGTCCGGCGGCCTTAGGTTTCCGGCCTCTGGAGGCGCGCGGGACCCGCCTCTCGTACGAGGATGGGATCATGCGTCTTAGGATCTTCACCGAGCCCCAGCAGGGGGCCACGTACGAGACATTGCTCGCGGTCGCCAAGGCCACCGAGGACCTCGGGTTCGACGCCTTCTTCCGCTCGGACCACTACCTCAAGATGGGCGAGGTGTCCGGAGAGCCGGGCCCGACCGACTCCTGGGTCACGCTGGGCGCGCTGGCCCGCGAGACGAGCCGGATCCGGCTGGGCACGCTGGTCACGGCCGCCACGTTCCGGCTGCCCGGCCCGCTGGCCGTCGCGGTCGCGCAGGTGGACCAGATGAGCGGCGGCCGGGTCGACTTCGGCATCGGCACCGGCTGGTTCGACACCGAGCACACCGCCTACGGGATCCCCTTCCCCGCGCTGAGGGAGCGGTTCGAGCGGCTGGAGGAGCAGCTGGAGATCATCACCGGGCTGTGGCGGACGCCGCCCGGGGCCACCTTCGACTTCGAGGGCAGCTACTACCGGGTCGCCGACTCCCCGGCGCTGCCCAAGCCGGCGCAGGACGGCGGGCCGCCGGTGGTGATCGGCGGGTTGGGCACCAAGCGCACTCCGCGGCTGGCCGTGGCGCACGCCGACGAGTACAACGTGCCGTTCCACCAGCCGAATAAGACCGGGGCGGCCTTCGACCGGGTGCGTGCGGCCTGCCAGGAGGCGGGACGGACCAAGCCGATGGTGTACTCGGCCGCGCAGGTGGTCTGCTGCGGGCGGGAC
This sequence comes from Actinomadura vinacea, assembly GCF_039532545.1. Lineage (NCBI taxonomy): Bacteria > Bacillati > Actinomycetota > Actinomycetes > Streptosporangiales > Thermomonosporaceae > Actinomadura > Actinomadura vinacea. The sequence goes on from NZ_BAAARW010000011.1 coordinate 291,447, forward strand.
GACGCCGAGGTGGCGCGGCGGGCCGAGGCGATCGGCCGCGAGGTGCCGGAGCTGAAGGAGAACGGGCTGGCGGGCACGCCCGCTGAGATCGTCGAGAAGCTCGGCGCCTTTGCCGAGTTGGGCGCCGAGCACGTCTACCTCCAGGTCCTGGACCCGCACGATCTGGACCATCTGGAGCTGCTGTCGGCGGAGGTGCTGTCCAAGCTGTAGGCACGGGCGCGGGCCGTGCCCCTCGTCCACGAGGAGCACGGCCCGTATCCGCGTCGCGGGTCACGCCTTGGCGGGGGCGGCCGGGGCCGCTTCGTCCGCCGGTTCCTGCGGGCGGGCCTGCCGGGGGAGCAGGAAGGCCAGGGCGAAGGTCAGGACGAGCAGCCCCACCTCGACCCACAGCGTGATCCGCATGGCGGTGGCGAAGTCGGCCGCCGAGGTGCCGGGGCCGCCTTCGGTGCCGAGCACGCCGAAGAAGATCGTGCCGAGCACCGCGGCGCCGAGCGCGCCGCCGAGCTGCTGGACGGCGGTGAGCGTGCCACCCGCCGAACCGGTCTCCTCCGGTTCCACGCCGCTCAGCACGATGTCGAAGAACGGCGCCATGAGCATTCCCATGCCGAGCCCGGTGACGACCAGCGCCGGCGTGAGCTGCCAGGGGCTAACGCCGATCCCGGCGGCCTCCAGGGTGAACGCGACCGCGGCGATGCCGGCGGCCATGACCAGCGTGCCGATGTGGAGCACGGTGCGGCCGAGCCGGCTCAGCGCCTGGGCCAGCCCGAATCCAAGGACGATGCCCACCGACCAGGGGATCTGCGCCAGCCCGGCTTTGAGCGGCGAGTAGCCCAGGCCCAGCTGCGTGTAGAGGGCGAAGACCAGGCCGAAGCCCGCCAGCGCGCAGAAGAAGACCAGGCCGCTGATCAGCCCGCCGGTGAAGGCGCGCTTGCGGAAGAGGCCGGGCACGACGAGCGGGTCGCGGCCCGCGCGCCGGACGCGGGTCTCGTACCAGGCGAAGAGGGCGAAGACGGCGACGGCGGCGGCCATCATCGCGAACGTCCAGGCGGGCCAGTCCAGCTCGCGGCCCTGGACGAGCGGGTACACCAGCAGCGCGGCGCCGGCGGAGGCGAGCGCGGCGCCGGTGAGGTCGAGCCGCTGGGCGCGCTCGGCCCGTCCCGCGGGCAGGAACCGCAGCCCGGCCAGCAGCGCGGCGATGCCCACCGGCACGTTGATCAGAAAGATCATCCGCCAGCCGGTGCCGAACAGGTCGGCGTCGATCAGCCAGCCGGCCAGTACCGGGCCGCCGACCGAGGACAGGCCCATGACCGGGCCGAACAGGCCGAAGGCGGCGCCCATCTCCTTGGGCGGGAACATCTGCTTGATCATGCCGATGCCCTGCGGCAGCATCAGCGCGCCGAACAGGCCTTGCAGGACGCGGGCGCCGACGAGCATCCCGGGGCCGGTCGCGAGGCCGCAGAGCAGTGAGGCGGCCGTGAAACCGCCGGCGCCGACCAGGAACATCCGGTTCCGGCCGTACAGGTCGCCGAGCCGGCCGCCGGTGATCAGGCCGACCGCCATGGCCAGGGTGTAGCCGGCGGCGAGCCACTGCAGGGTGCCGGCCGACCCGCCGATGTCGGCGCGGATGGAGGGGGCGGCGATGTTGGTGATCAGGGTGTCCAGCATGTCCATGATCTCGCCCGCCAGGATCACCAGAAGCGCGATCCAGCGCCATCGGTAGGACGCCGGGGCGTGCCGGAGGGGGTCGGTGCGGTCGTTCATGGGGGCTCCAGTCCAGCGTTGAAGAACAGCGTTCGTTTATTACGAACACTGTTTTAAATAAGAACAGTGTTCGTGTCAAGTACGATGTTCGCCGAGGCTCCTCGCCCATCGCCGAGAGAGGAAGGTGACCGCGTGGTCGCGGACGGCCCGGAGATCCCGGCCCCGCCCTGGCGCAAGCAGCGCGCGGGCCGCCGGAGGGACGCCTCCCGTCGTCCCCTGAGCAGGGAGCTCATCGTCGACACCGCCATCGGCGTGCTGGACGCCGAGGGCATGGACGCGATCACCATGCGGCGGATCGCGCAGGAGCTCGGCACCGGGCCGGCGTCCCTGTACGCCCATGTCGCCAACAAGGACGAGCTGCTGGAGGACGTGCTCGACCGGATCGCCGCAGAGGTCGCGCTGCCCGAGCCCGATCCCGCCCGCTGGCAGGAGCAGCTCAAGGAGGTCGCGCGCGAGATCCGCGCCATGTACCGGCGGCACGGCGACATCGCGCGGGCGTCCCTCGGCAAGATCCCCACCAGCCCCAACGTGCTGCGGATCGCCGAGTGCGAGCTGGCCCTGATGCGGGCGGGCGGGGTACCGCCGAAGATCGCCGGGCTGGCGGTGGACCGGTTCGCGCAGATGATCGACGCCGACTGCATCGAGGGCACGGTCCTCGCGGGCAAGAGCCCCGAAGGCCAGGACCCGCACGAGTTCTACGCGGCCTTCGTCCCGCAGGTCCGGGCCTACTTCGAGGCGCTGCCGGCCGAACGCTTCCCCAACATCGTCGCGATGGCCGGGGAGTTGACCGGGGGCGATGACGATGACCGCTTCGAGTTCGGCCTGGACATCATGGTCCGCGGCATCGCCTCGTACGCCGAAGGCCGCCCGCCGGCGGGCTGATCAGGTCCTCAGCCGGTGAGGCCGGCGAAGACCTCCTGGAACGCGGTGTGCCTGGGCGCGCCCTTGGCGGTGTCCCACACCGCGAACACGACCTGCTCGAACGCCCCGGCCCACTCCCCGCCGGGACGGAGCGCCTCGGCGAAGACGATGGCGACCTCGTGCGGGTCGTTCTGGAAGACGCCGCAGCCCCATGCGCCCAGAACCAGCCGCGAGTGGCCGTGCTCGGCGGCCACCGCCAGCACCTTGCGGGCCCGTTCGCGCAGCACCGCCGGGATCCGAGCGGCCTTCTCGGGGTCCCGGACGGCCCCGCGGTTGGGCGCGGGCGAGGTGAGGAAGGCGACCGGGTACGGCTCCTCCAGCAGCCGTCCGGCGTCATCGCGGAAGACGGGGACGGCGGGCGAGTAGATCATGTGGTCGCTGTAGAGCAGATCGCCCTGCTGCCGGTGGAAGTCGTAGTACTCGCGCTTGGCGCGCAGCGAGGCGTACAGGCCGGACGAACGCGCCAGGCCCTCCTCCTGCGCGTGCGCGCCATTGAGAAAGCCGCCGCCCGGATTCTTGGCGGACGCGAAATTGAGCGCGAACGGCACTTCACCGGAAGCGCGCAGCCGCAGCGCAGCCGCCAGCGTCGTCTCCTCGGTGACCTCGAACCGGGTCTCGACGCCCGGCTCCGCCGCGGAACCCGAACCCGTGCCGGCGAGGAGCAAGTCCAGCCGCCCTGGGGTGTACAGGACGCTGCCGGACACCGATCGTTCGAGGTCATCGGCGATCTGGACGGTCCGGCCCGACGGGGCCCGGTACTCCCCGCGGTCGAGGATGGCCACGGTCTCCTGTGCGATCGCTCGCCGCGGATGTCTGCTCATAACGCCGAGCATTCTGGCAGAAATGGTTCGAAGTGGCTCCCGAGTTTCGGTCAGACTGAGAACGTGCTTTTGACGATCACCACCACGGCCTCCCCGGCGTCCGACCTCGGTTTCCTGCTGCACAAGCATCCCGACCGGGTCCAGGAGTTCGGGCAGTCCTTCGGCACCGCGCACGTGTTCTATCCGGAGGCGGGGGAGGACCGCTGCACGGCGGCGCTGCTCCTGGAGGTCGACCCGGTCGCGCTGGTGCGCACCCGCGGGAAGGGGACACCGGACTTCTCCCTCGGCCAGTACGTCAACGACCGCCCCTACGCGGCGTCGTCCCTGCTCGCCTCGGCGATGGCCGGGACGTTCCGCACCGCGATGCGCGGCCGCTGCGACCTCCGTCCCGAACTGGCCGCGCGCCCGATCCCGCTGGAGATCGCGCTGCCCGCGCTGCCGTGCCGGGGCGGGCCGAAGCAGGCCGAGCGGTTCTTCGCGCCGCTGGGCTGGGAGGTGGACGCCGCCCCGGTGCCGCTGGACCCCGGCTTCCCCGAGTGGGGCGACTCCCGGTACGTCACGCTCCGGCTCACCGGCGAGGTCCGGCTGGCCGACGCGCTCAACCAGCTGTACGTGCTGCTGCCCGTCCTGGACGACGCCAAGCACTACTGGGTCGCCTCCGACGAGGTCGACAAGCTGATCCGGGCGGGCGAGGGCTGGCTGGCCGGGCATCCGGACCGGGCCGCGATCACCCGCCGCTACCTGGCCAACCGGCGCGTCCTGGTGCGCGCCGCGCTGGGCCGGCTGGCCGACGCCGACGGCGCGCCCGAGGACGAGCTCGACCGCGATCCGCTGGAAGAGGAGCCGGCTCCCGTCGATCCGTCCGCCGCCGAGCCCGGCGCGCCCGAGCCGGACGCGGAGGGCGGGGCGGCCCCGCCGCCGATGCCGCTGGCCGAGCGGCGGATCCGGGCGGTGCTGGAGACGCTGCACGCCGAGCACGCCGGCCGCGTCATCGACCTGGGCTGCGGCACCGGCAAGCTGGTCACCCGGCTCCGGCAGGAACCGAGGTTCACCAAGATCACCGGAGTGGACGTGTCGTACCGGGCGATCCAGATCGCGCACCGCCGCAAGCTGCCCGACGCGCACGACGCCGACCGGGAGGCCCGGGTGGAGATCCTGCAGGGCGCGCTCACCTACACCGACGAGCGGTTCCGCGGCTACGACGCGGCCGTGCTGATGGAGGTGATCGAGCACGTCGACCCGCCCCGGCTCGGTGCCGTGGAGCGGGTGGTGTTCGGCGACGCCAGGCCGCGGGTGGTGGTCGTGACCACGCCGAACCGCGAGTACAACGTCCGCTACGAGGGCCTGGCACCCGGCGCGATGCGCCACCCCGACCACCGTTTCGAGTGGACGCGGGCCGAGTTCGAGGAGTGGGCCGGACGGGTCGCCGCCGCGTTCGGCTACCAGGTCAGGTATGCGGGCGTGGGAGACGACGACGCCGAGGTGGGCGCCCCCACCCAGATGGGCGTTTTCACGAGGGAGGCGGCATGAGCCAGGGGAACGCGACGACGATCAGGGTGCCTGAGATGGGGCTGGTCGTCCTGGTGGGCGTGTCCGGCTCGGGCAAGTCGCACTTCGCCCGCAGGCACTTCAAGCCGACCCAGGTGGTGTCCTCGGACTACTGCCGCGGCGTGGTGTCCGACGACGAGAACGACCAGTCGGCCACCGGGGACGCGTTCGACCTGCTGCACTACATCGTCCGCAAGCGGCTGCGGCGCGGCCTGCTGACGGTCGTGGACGCGACCAACGTGCAGCCGAAGGCGCGCGAGTCGCTGCTGCGGATCGCCAAGGACCACGACGTGCTGTCGGTCGCGATCGTGCTGGACGTGCCCGAGCGGGTCGCCGCCGACCGCAACGCGGCCCGGCCGGAGCGGTCCCACCTGCCCGACCATGTGGTCCCCCGGCAGCGTCGCGAGCTGCGGCGGGGCCTGCGGGCGCTGCAGAGCCGCGAGTTCAAGCGGTCCTACGTCCTGGAGGGCACCGAGGCGATCGACGCCGCGACGATCGTCCACGAGAAGGCGTGGAACGACAAGCGGGAGCTGACCGGCCCGTTCGACGTCATCGGCGACGTGCACGGCTGCCGCGCCGAGCTGGAGGAGCTGCTCGGCGACCTCGGGTACGAGATCGAGCGGGACGCGCTGGGCCGCGCCGCCGGGGCGAACCACCCGGGCGGCCGCACCGCGGTCTTCGTCGGCGACCTGGTCGACCGCGGCCCCGACAGCCCGGGCGTGCTGCGGCTGGTCATGGGCATGGTGGCGGCCGGGCAGGCGCTGTGCGTGTCCGGCAACCACGAGGCCAAGCTGGTCAAGGCGCTGCGCGGCAGGAAGGTGCGGGTGGCGCACGGGCTGGCGGAGTCGCTGGAGCAGCTGGCGGCCGAGCCGGACGACTTCCGCGCCGGCGCGCTGGCCTTCATGGACGGCCTGATCAGCCACTACGTCCTCGACGACGGTCGGCTGGTGGTCGCGCACGCCGGGCTGAAGGAGGACTACCAGGGGCGCGCCTCGGGGCGCGTCCGCTCGTTCGCGCTCTACGGCGACACGACCGGGGAGACCGACGAGTACGGCCTGCCGGTGCGCTACCCGTGGGCCCGCGACTACCGCGGCCGGGCGATGGTCGTGTACGGGCACACGCCCATTCCCGTGCCCGAGTGGATCAACAACACGATCTGCCTCGACACGGGTGCGGTGTTCGGCGGCAGGCTGACCGCGCTGCGCTATCCGGAGCGCGAGCTGGTCTCCGTCGCCGCCCGGCAGGTCTGGTACGAGCCGACCCGTCCGCTCGAGGTGCCCGCCGCGGCGCCCGCCGGGGGGCACCGGGAGAGCGACGTCCTGAAGATCGAGGACGTGCTGGAAACGGAGGGCGTGCAGACCGGGCTGCTCGGGCGGGTCGCCGTCCGGCACGAGAACGCGGTGGCCGCGCTGGAGGTGATGAGCCGGTTCGCGGTCGACCCGCGGTGGCTGCTGTACCTGCCGCCGACGATGGCGCCCGCCGGCGGCCGCAGCGAAGCGAGGACCGGCGGCGCAGCCGTTGCCGGGGGGTCTGGGGGGTCGTCCCCCCAGAATGACACCGACACGTCGAAGGTGCCGGGGGTGCTGGAGCATCCGGCCGAGGCGCTGGCCGCCTACCGCGACGCGGGCGTGGAGCGGGTGGCGTGCGAGGAGAAGCACATGGGCTCGCGCGCCGTCGTCGTGGTCTGCCGCGACGAGGGCGTCGCCGCCGAGCGCTTCGGCGTGGACGACGGCACGACCGGCGCGGTCTACACCCGTACCGGGCGGTCGTTCTTCCGCGACCCGGCCCTCACCCGCGGGGTCCTCGACCGCCTGCGCGCCGCGATCGGCGCCGCCGGGCTCTGGGACGAGCTGGAGACCGGGTGGCTGGCCCTGGACTGCGAGCTGCTGCCGTGGTCGGCCAAGGCGATGGACCTGATCCGTACCCAGTACGCGGCGACCGGCGCGGCGGCGGGGGCGGCGCTGCCGATGGCCTCGGACGCGCTCGCGGCGGCGGCCGCGCGCGGCCTGGACGTCGGCGCCCTGCGCGACCGCGTCGACCGCCGCGCCGCCAACGCCGGCCTGTTCCGGGACGCCTACGCGCGCTACTGCTGGACGATCGACGGCCTGGACGGCATCAGGCTCGCCCCGTTCCAGGTCCTGGCCGGTGAGGGAACGCCCTGGGCGATGCGGCGCGGCCACGACTGGCACATGGCGGTGGCGGAGCGGCTCGCCGCGGCGGACGGGTCGGGGCTGCTGCAGGCCACCGAGTGGTTCGAGGTGGACCTGGCGTCGGAGCGGTCGGTCGCCGAGGTCACCAAGTGGTGGGAGAAGCGGACGGCCGACGGCGCCGAGGGCATGGTCGTCAAGCCGCTGGGGCCCGTCCCCGAGGAGCGCAAGGTGCAGCCGGGCGTCAAGTGCCGGGGCCGGGAGTATCTGCGGATCATCTACGGCCCCGACTACACCGAGCCCGCGAACCTGGAGCGGCTGCGGCGCCGTTCACTGGGCCGCAAGCGCTCCCTGGCGATGCGCGAGCACGCGCTGGGGCAGGAGGCGCTGACCCGGCTGGCGGGCGGGGAGCCGCTGTGGCGCGTCCACCAGGCGGTCTTCGCGGTGCTGGCCCTGGAGTCCGAGCCCGTCGACCCCCGCCTCTGAGCGGCCGGCCGCCTGGACGGGGCCTGGGCGGTGGCGCGGAACGCCCGCGGGATCGTGCGATCCCGCGGGCTCCTCCCTCAAATGGTGGCTCCCCCGCCTGAGATCAGGTGGAGAAGAGCATGTGGAAAACGCCGCCGCCGTAGGGGCGGTGGTGGTGCGCTCCCCCGTGGTGGTGGTGATGCACCTGTGCGGGAGCCGCCGGGGCGCCCCAAGCGGGCGCGGCAGGAGCGGCCGGGGGAGCGGCCCGGTACTGGGACTCCATCCTGCTCAGCGCCTCCAGCTCGCCGTAGTCGAGGAAAATGCCCCGGCAGTTGTCGCATTGCTCGATGTGGACGCCGTTGCGGGTGTAGGTGCGCATGACGCCACGGCACTTAGGACAGTGCATCGCTTGTCGTCCTTCCGGTATGGATCCCCAGGTAGAGGCTAAATGTAGGGCAGCTTAGACGCCAGGTCATGCCGGGGACCCCACGCTGGAGATTCTCGTGCAGGTGTCGACGAGCGCCTGTTCGGTCCCGTCGAGCGGTCGATCGTCCTTCCGCGCGGATTGGACGCACGTGGCGGCGATTTGGACCACTAGAGTTCGCGCGGGAATGTCGAGGACCTCCCAGGGGTCGCCCTCCGCCGGCACGGCGGGGCCCTGGAAGGCGCGGTAGGCGCCCAGGAAACGGGACCAGTCGGAGTGTGCGAGCACCCCCGCCGAGTACAGCGCCGCGGGACGGGCGAGATCCCAGGCCGGGTCCCCGGCCCCCAGGTCCTCCACGTCGATCAACCGCCATGTGCCCTGGACGCGCACCATCTGGCCCATGTGCCAGTCCCCGTGCAGGAGGGCCCGCCGGTCGCCGTGCGGCGGTCGCGGACGGCCGTTGGCCCCGCCGCGGAGCCAGGCGGGGAGCGTGCCGAACGCCCGGCGGATCTCCCGTTCGGCGGCCGTGTCCCCGTCCAGCTTGGCCACCTGGCGCGCCACTCGCTCGGGCCGCCCCCAGCCGGGGACGTCCTCGGGCGGCGGGGTCGAGTGGAGCCGGGCGAGGAGCCGGGCGCCGTCCTCCCAGGGCAGCGCGTCCGGGTCGGGGGTGACCGGCTCACCGTAGGGCCACAGGGTCACCACCCGTCCGTCGACGTCCCGTGGCGGGCCCAGCGAGGGCAGGAGCAGTCCGGGCAGTGTGTCGGCCACGCGCATCCGCCGCTCCAGCAAGGGCCCGCCGTCGCGGTTGGCCTGGTGCGCCTTGACGACCACGTCCCCGACCCGCACCACCAGGACGCCGTGCCGCTCGTACAGCACCTGGGGCGCATGCCCCGGTCCCGCCTCGGCCGCCCCGATCTCCGCGAGCCGGTCGAACAGGTCCGGCGGGTCGGCAGGGGACGGCCGATCAGCGACAGGAGGCATCCGTACAGTGAACACCATCGCGTCAGCGGTCGTAGACCTCCATCTCCCACAGCGAATAGCCGTAAGTGGTCGCGCGTTTGAGGCCGTACATGCGCACATAGCGCGCCTGGCGCCGCGTGAACGGGATCTCGTCGAGCTGCCCGTCCCCGTTCGTGCGGGTGTGCGCGGTCGTCCAGACCCCGCCCCCGGTCGAGGTCTCGATCCGGTACTGCGTGCCGTACGCGGTCTCCCAGCGCAGCAGCACGTAGCCGACGTCGCGCACGGAGCCGAGATCGACCTCGATCCACTGCGGGTCGGACTTGGCGCTGGACCAGCGGGTCCCCGGCGGCGGGTTGGCCGGGATCCCGTCGACCGCCTTCGGTCCCTCGAACCCGGCCTTCTCCACGCTGGACGTCTTCACCGGCCGGTTCAGCGCCAGGTTGGTCTTCGGCTTGTAGCGGGCGGTGAGCGTGACGTCATCACCGGTCGCGGTGATGTTGTGGGTGGCGTCTCCGCCGTCGGACCAGCCGGTGAACTCGTACACCTTGTTCCCGGTCAGCTGGGTCTCCGGGGCCGAGACCGACACCGTGGAGCCGTTGATCACCGTGCCGGTGAACGGTGCCGCCTCCGTCCTCTCCAGCAGCGTCAGCGGCGCCCCGGGCGGGTCGCTGGCCAGCGTGAGAGCGCTGGTCTTGGGATGCAGCTCGACGCTGCGGGTGTCGGTCAGGCCGTCGGAGTCCGTCGCGGTCAGCCGCAGTTCCAGCCAGGACGGATACTCGTGGTCGGGCGCGGTGAACTCGCCGCTCTCCCCGTCCTGCCCGGTGATCGTGTGGACGTGGCAGGTGCTCGGGCAGTGGTGCATGATGATCTCCCACTTCAGCGCGGCGCCGGCCAGGTCGCCGTCCTCGGCGTCGGCCGCCTCGCCGCTGAAGGGGATGTCGTCGCCGACCTTCCAGGTCAGATCCGAGCCCGGGGTGGTGATCGAGGCCACCGGCGGGGTGGACCCGGCCGTGATGGCGGTGGTCGCGGTGTCGGTCGCGCCGCGGGTGTCGGTCACCTTGAGCCCGACGGTGTACTTGCCCTTGGCCGTGTAGGTGTGGCTGGGCCTGGCGTCGGTCGAGTCGTCGTAGGCGCCGTCGCCGTCCAGGTCCCAGGCGTAGGCCAGCGGCACGTTGCCGTCGGCGTCGCTGGAGGTGCTGCCGTCGAACGCGACGGTCAGCGGCAGCGAACCGCTGGTCACGTCCGACCTGATCGCCGCCACCGGCGGGTTGTTGGCGCCGTTGTAGACGTAGCGGACGACGCGCCCGCCGGCGATGTCGACGGCGAAGAGGTCGCCGCCGGGGCCCTGCTGCAGCTCGACCATGGCGCCGGACCCGGTCGCGAACGTCTCGATCTTGGTCTTGTCGGGCAGCCCGTCGGTGCCCGGCTTCATCGCCCACACGCACTTGCGCGCGTAGTCGGTGAAGAACAGCGCGTTCCGGTACTGGGCGGGGTAGGTGCTGCCGGCGTAGAAGGACAGCCCGCTGATGGACGAGCTCCCGGTGCCGCAGCTCTCCCCGGGCACGATCTTGTCGCTGTGCTTGTAGATGTAGCGGGCGTAGACGGTCGCCGAGTCGCCCGCCGCGTACAGGTTCTCGCAGATGTTCAGGTTGGCGGCGTCGTAGCCGGGCGTGCGGCCGTACCCCTCGTAGCAGGGCCAGCCGAAGTTGCGCACCTCGGTCGTCGGCGACCACACCCGGTTGATCTCCTCCCAGGTGGTGTAGCCGACGTCGCCGACCCATGCCTCGTTCGTCCCGGGACGCATCGTGAACCGGTACGGGTTGCGCAGCCCGTAGGCCACGATCCGCTTGGCGTTCTCGTCGCCGGAGGTGGTCGGGTTGCCCGGGGCGGCCCGGCCGGTGTCGGGGTCCAGCCGGACGATCGTGCCGTCCAGCGTGGTCGGGTCGGACGGGGTGCGCCGGTCCTGCGCGCGCAGCGCCCCGCCCTCGCCGGTCGGCGCGGTGAGCGGTGTGCCGGCGGACCGGGGCGGGTCGCCGCACGGGTTGTTCTTCTGGCCGTAGTCGGCGTACTGGAAGCTGGCGCCGTCGCCGCCGCCCGCGTACAGCATGCGGTCGGAGCCGAACGCGATCGTGCCGACCGAGTGGCTGGAGAACTGCTGGCAGTAGTCCTCCAGCAGGATCTGCTCGGTGGGCGCGGCCCGCTTGGCCGCCAGGGCCCCGCGCGCTTGCACGGCCTGCGTCAGAACCGAGATCCGCCCGGCGACGACGCAGCCCTCGTTGTTGGGGCCGGGCGGGTCGGGGCACTGCTCGTTGCTGCCGTCGGACGAGGGCCAGCGCGGGTACGTGCCGCCGAGCTCGCCGTTGTAGGTGTACATCACGTACACCCGCGGATCGGCGGGGAAGTCCGGGTGCAGGGCCAGGCCGAGCAGGCCGCGGTCCCAGCCGTTGAACGTCTGCGGCCGCAGGTCGGCGAACACGGTCGCGGTGGTGTCGGTGAGCGAGTCGAAGACCTTGATGATCCCGCTCTTCTCCGCGACGAACACCCGGCCGTCGGGGGAGAACTCCACGTTCGTCGGCATGGTCAGCCCGGAGAGGACCGTCTTCTCCTGGAAGTTGGCCGGCAGCGCCGCCGCACGGGCCGCACGGGCCGTGCTCGGCAGGCCGACGGCGGCCACGAGCGTTCCGGCGAGCGCGAGGACGAGAAGGGCGGCGACGAAGGCGCGGCGGCCCGATATCCAGGAAATGCCAAGGACCACGACGAAACCCTTCTGTGCCCCGACGGCAGCCAGACGATCTGCTGCTTTGATCGGAACGATGAAGCATTTCCGTCGTATTAGGACGGATCGGTCCAAACGTGGCCAGCGGCTCAACCGCTAGCGGTCAGCGCGTCAACGCGAGGCCCCCGCGCCGCGTCTCACGCGCCGTCGACACCGTCCCCCGGTCAGAGGCCGCTGCGGGCGCGCGGGGCCGGTGCGGCCGTGGCGGGGGCGGCCGGGTCCTCCCGGAGGCGACGGCGGAGCACCTTGCCGAGAAGGTTGCGGGGGAGGTCGGGACGCGGCCGGAACTCGGCGGGCACCTTGTAGTGCGCGAGGTACCGCTCGCAGTGGCGGCGCAGCTCGTCGGCCGAGAACGGGTAGGCGGGGTGCTCCACCACATGCGCGATGACGCGCTCGCCGCACCGCTCGTCCGGCTCGCCGGTCACCGCGCACTCGTGCACGGCGGGGTGCCGGCGCAGCACCTCCTCCACCTCCGTGGGGTACACGCTGAACCCGTTCATCTTGATCATGTCGCTGTGCCGCTCCAGCACGCTGACGAAGCCGTCCTCGTCCATGACGGCGATGTCACCGGTGCGCAGCCAGCCCTTGGACAGCACCTGGGCGGTGGCCAGCGGAGCGTTCCAGTACCCCGCGAACACCTGCGGGCCGCGGACGACCAGTTCCCCCGGCTCCCCGGGCGGCAGCACCCGGGTCGGCTGCTCCTGGTCGACGATCAGCACGTCGGTGCCGGGCAGCGGCACCCCGACCGTGAGGTTGCGGGCGGACGGCCCGATCGGGTTGGCGGTGACGGCGGGCGCGGCCTCGGTCAGCCCGTAGCACTGGATCAGCCGGTGCCCGCCCAGCGCCTCGATCCGGGCCAGGGTGCGCTCGCCCAGGTCGGTCGCGCCGGAGATGAACACGCGCAGGTCGCGCAGGTCGGACGGGCGCAGCCGCGGACTGTCGAGCACCTGGTCGTACAGCGTCGGCACGCCCGGGAACATCGTGGGCCGGTGCCGGCGGATCGCCTTGACCAGCTGGTCGCGGTCGAAGCGGGGGAGCAGCACCACGGCGCCGGCCTTCATCACCGGCGCGATCATGGCGCTGGTCAGGCCGAAGGAGTGGAACAGCGGCAGCACCCCGAGCGTCACCTCGGCCCCGTCCCGCACCCCGGTGTCCCAGGCGTGCTGCTGCGCGGCGTTGGCGATCAGGTTGCGATGGGTCAGCATCGCGCCCTTGGGCCGTCCCTCGGTGCCGCCGGTGTAGCAGATCGCGGCCAGCTGCCGGGACGGGTCGAGCCGGTGCTGGCGGTGCTGCCGCAGCCGCTGGTGCGGGGCCCGCTGCAGCTCGGCGAACCGCACCACGCCCGGCTCGTCCGGGACCACGGCGGTCAGCAGGGCGCGCCACCGCCGCGCCTGGACCAGCGGCAGCCGCAGCGCCAGCCGCCTCGTCCACGGCAGCTGCTCGACCAGCGAGGTGACGATGACGTGCTCCAGCGGCAGCCCGTCGCGCGCCGCCCGCACCGTCGGGTAGCCGCGGTCCAGGACGACGGCGACGCGGGCGCCGCAGTCGGCGAGCTGGTGGCGCAGCTCCTCCTCGGTGAACAGGGGGTTGAGCGGGACGGCGATCGCCCCGCGCCGCAGCACCCCGAAAAAGGCGATCACCTGCTGCGGGCAGTTCGGCAGGATCAGCGCCACGCGGTCGCCCGGCTGCACGCCCAGCCGGTGCAGACCCGCGGCGAACCGGTCGGCGGCCTCGCGGAGCGACCGGTAGTCGATCGTCCGGCCGTAGTAGTGCAGCGCGGGCCGGCGCGGATGGCGCCCGGCGGCGTCGTCGAGCAGCCGCGGCACGGAGACGTCCGGAACGGACAGATCTGCGGGAACCCCCGGCTGATACCACCGCAGCCACGGAAGTGATCTTTGTGACGAGGGCCACATACCGGTGGATTTAATCATCAATCCGCTGCGCGTGTCCCGCCGGCCGCGCGATCCGCGCGCACCGCATGATCGTATTGGATCCGACGGAGACCGCGAGCGAGGAGTGGGTGTCGACGATGGAACCGGCGATCCGGACGGTGTCCTCCCGGGTGGTGTACGAAAACCGCTGGATGGCGGTGCGCGAGGACGAGATCGAGCGGCTCGACGGCTCGCGCGGGATCTACGGCGTCATCGACAAGAGCGACTTCACCGTGGTCATCCCGGCGGAGAACGGCGGTTTCCACATGGTTGAGGAATACCGCTATCCGATCGGGCGCCGCACGTGGAACTTCCCGCAGGGATCTTACCCGGACCGCCGGTCCGGCACGCCCGAAGACCTCGCCCGGCACGAACTGGCCGAGGAGACCGGCTTCCGCGCGGGCACCCTGACCAGGCTCGGCTACCTGCACGGCGCCCACGGCATCAGCAGCCAGGGCTTCCACGTCTTCCTGGCCACCGACCTGGAACCCGGCGAGACCGCGCGGGAACCGGAGGAACAGGACATGCGGCAGTGCTTCGTGACGCGCGAGGAGTTCAAGCACCGCATCCGCGAGGGCCTCATCACCGACGATTCGAGCCTGGCCGCCTACACCCTCCTGCTGCTGCACGAGGAAGGCGGCGTCCTGACCTAGGGCTTGCGCGCGACGCCGCAGAACTCCGCCACCTCCGGGGGCTCCCCGCCGCCCTCGGGACGCCAGCGCGAGCACGCCACCACGCCGGGCTCCAGCAGCTCCAGCCCCTCGAAGAGCTCCTCCAACCGGCGCCGCGACCGCGCCACGATGGGCGTGCCGCCGCGCTCCATGACCTGCCGCATCGACTCGTGCATCGCCTCGCCGTGCACGTCCGCGGTCGGGTGGCTGATCGCCAGGTGGCTTCCGGGCGGCAGCGCGTCCATCAGGCTCCGCACCACCATGCGGGCCTGGTCGTCGTCCAGGATGTGGTTCAGGATCCCCAGCAGCATCAGCGCCACCGGCTCGTCGAGGCGCAGCGTCCCGGCGGCGGCCTGCAGGATCGCGTCCGGACGCCGCACGTCGGCGTCGACGAAGTCGGTGGCCCCCTCGGGCGTGCCGGTGAGCAGCGACCGCGCGTGCACCAGCACCAGCGGATCATTGTCGACGTAGACGATGCGGGACTCGGGCGCCAGCCGCTGCGCCACCTCGTGGGTGTTGTTCTCGGTGGGCAGCCCCGTGCCGATGTCCAGGAACTGCCGGATCCCGGCCTCGGTCACGAAGTAGGTGACGGCCCGCACCAGGAAGCCCCGCGCCGCCCGTGCCGCCTCCACGATCCCCGGCACCAGCCCGGCCACCGCGTCGCCCGCCTCCCGGTCGGCGGGATAGTTGTCGGTTCCGCCGACCCAGTAGTTCCAGATGCGGGCCGAATGGGGCCGGTCGGTCCTCAATTCGGGCCGCGGGCCCTCCCCACGTGCACCGCTCATCGTGGACGCCTTTCGAGTGCCTGCCACCTTCCGTCATCGTTCCCCTGTCGACCGCGGGAAACAGCCCGCGCCGCGCTCTGTGCCGCCACCGGCTTCAGGCGTGGGACGGGGCCTTGCGGGCGGGCGGGAGGTGCTGCACCAGCGTGAGCGACAGGTACACGTACCGGTCCACCAGGTCGGTGACGGTCAGGTCGCCGGACGGCTGGTACCACTGGGCGACGGCGTTGCACATCGCCAGGATCGCCCGCTGCGCCTCGTCGGGGTAGGGCGTGCCGAAGACGCCGCGCGCCACGCCGTCGCCGATGATCTCCCCCAGCAGCCGGGGCAGTGCGTCGCGCCGCTCGACGAACTGCTCCAGCCGCTCGGGCTCCAGATTGCGTATCTCGCGCAGGCCGAGCAGGCTGTCCACCGGGCGCCGTACCCGGTACTCCACCGTGGCCTGCACGAAAGCCCCCAGCCGCGCGACCGGATCGTCCCCGGCGGCGTCCAGCGCCTGCTCGCAGCTGCGGAAGCAGTCCGCGAGCGCGTCCTCCAGCAGCGCGTGCAGGAGCTCCTGCTTGCCGGCGTAGTAGTAGTACAGGGCCGACAGGCTCAATCCGGCGCCCTTGGCGATGTCCCGGATCGACGCGGCATGGTAGCCGCGCTCGGCGAAGATCTCGCGGGCGGACCGCATGATCGCGGCGAGCCCGTCACCCCGGGCCACCGCCGGAAGCCGCCGATCCGCCGCCGCGTCGGCGGCGCCGCCTGTCGCCATCGCCACATCCTATCGAGTCATGGACGTTCGAGCCTTGACGTCCTCGACGAGCTTCATTCCGGCGTAGACGGCCCTGTCGGGGCGCTCGGCGGGCGCCGGACGAAGCGGATTCGGCGGAGGCTCCGAACCGTGCCGGAGCACCGGGGCCTCAACGCTTCCTTAAGCACGGCATAAGTGGGTGTCCTCGGCGGCATCGGGGTGCGAAATTCATGGACGTGGCACTGCGATCCGGAAAGAACACCGATTCGTACCTCCCCGGGATGCCGGGCGAACGAGTGCGCCCGGTGAGCGTCGTCCGGGCCTTCCGGGCGCTGCCCTCGGCGCACCGGGAGATCCTCAACGAGACGGTCTTCCGCGACCGGTCGGTCAACGAGGCCGCCGTGTCGCTGGGCATCCCGGTCGATGTGGTGAAGACCCGCGTCTACCATGCGCTGCGCGCTCTCAGAGTGGCGCTCGATACCCCGGAACCCGGGCGCTAGCTCTCGCCCAGGTCAGGCGCGGCGAAGCTGCGCACGAGCGGGTCGACGCCGCCGACGGCGTCGCGGCGAGCCTCGGAAAGGGGCGCGCGGAGTTCGCGGCATGGGAGAAGGTCTCCCGCGGCGCGATTTCAGCGAGTGACACCGCGAAGGCCGCCCGCGCCGGGCGGTCTTCGCTGTGAAAAGGGTTTGCGGGGACGGATCGGGTTTGGCAGTGTGGAAGGCGTACCAAGCGAGCCGAGAGAGGAGCGGGACCATGCGACGCAGCCGAATGCGCGGCGGGCGCAGTCAGCGCCCCCTCGGTTCCAGGAGCCCTCTGCGACGTATGTGACCAGCGCGTTCGCCGCGACCGGCCGCCCTCGGAACCCGATTCCGTGAGGGCGGTTCTTCTTTTCCCGGAGGGTTGGCCGAGCAGGTAAGGCAGCGGCTTGCTAAGCCGTCGTCAGGGGCGACTCTGGGCGAGTTCGAATCTCGCACCCTCCGCCCGGGCGGGTAGGAACGCTGGTGCGTTCGGCGGCCTCATAAACCGCTTCAGGTGGGTTCGATTCCCACACCCGCTACGTAAGAGAAAAGCATGTCTCCGTGGCGCAGTGGAGAGCGCGTCGGGTTGCGGACCCGAAGGCCGCAGGTTCGAGTCCTGCCGGAGACGCCCAGGTCGCAATGCGGACAATTCCCTCAAAAGTTACAAAACTCCTCGTCTGATCGCCGTGTTTACCCTGGTCGTAAGCGGAGACACAGGTAGTAGTCAGACAACTCCGGAATCGGGGTAACGGGTACGGGGGAAGCCCCGCTCGGCGGGGGGCGTCGCCGCGGTTCCACCTCCGCCGGCCGCGCGCGGACGGGGTCCGCCCGTCCACAGGATCGTCAGTGGGGGTGTTTTCGCGTGCAGACGCAGACGAGTATCAAGGACCTGATGGACTGCGACGTGACCGACAGCTCGGGGCACAAGGTCGGGACGGTCAAGCAGATCTATCTGAACGACGTCTCCGGCGAACCGGAATGGGTCAGAGTGCACACCGGGTGGTTCGGCACGCGGGAGAGCTTCGTCCCGCTGGCCGACGCCCGCCGCACCGGGGACGCGCTCCAGGTTCCCTACGAGAAGGACAAGGTCAAGCACGCTCCCGCCATCGACGCCGACCAGCATCTGTCCCGCGAGCAGGTCGCCGATCTCTACCGCTACTACGGGCTGCGCGCGGCCGTACCCGACCAGGTGGGGACCGCTCGCGAGGGACGCACCCAGGCACAGACCGCCCAGAAGCGGCAGGAGGCGCCCGACCCCGACCAGGAGTCAGGCGGCCGCATGCCCGCCGAGCCCGCGCGGCGGGTCGCGGGCGAGTCGACGGCCCGAGCCGACTCCAAGGCCGACTCCAAGGCCGACTCCAAGGCCGACTCCAAGGCCGACGCCAAGGCCGACTCCAAGGCCGACGCCAAGGCCGACTCCAAGGCCGACGCCAAGGCCGACACGAGGGCCGGGCTGCCGCGGCCCGAGCAGCAGCGCTCGAAGACCGAGCAGATGCACGGCGCGCACGGCCGGGTGGCCGGCGAGCGCGGCACGATGCGGGGCGCCGCCGACGACGGCATGATCGAGCTGACCCTGTCGGAGGAGCGGCTGCGGGTCGGCACCGAGCGGCACGAGGCCGAGCGGGTCAGGCTGCGCAAGCGGATCGAGATCGAGCAGGTCGAGCGGACCGTCCCGGTCTACCGCGAGGAGTTGCGGATCGAGCGGGAGCCGATCGCCGAGGGCGAGGGCCGCGGCCGGTTCCAGATCGGCGACCAGGAGGAGCGGGTGCTCATCCTGCACGAGGAGCGCCCGGTGGTCACCAAGGAGACCGTCCCGGTGGAGCGGATCCGGGTGCACGCCGAGCGCGTCGCGGGCGAGCAGACCGTGCGGGACGAGATCCGCAAGGAGCGCATCGACATCGACCACGACGGCGCCGAGGGCAGGACGCCCGGCAGGCACGAGACGGGCCGCGAAAGCGACTTCGACGCGGGACGCGAGACGCGTCCCGCCGGCCGCCACGAGCGCCGGTAGCGGCGCGCGGTGAGGCGAGGCCCCGGCCCGATCCGGCCGGGGCCTTTCGCGTGCCCGGGACCGGGGCGGACGCACGGCGTCCCACGTGGACGGCGTTACGCACCGGTACGCGGGGGACACGGGCGGTTCGCTCCAACCTCGGGACGCAAGACGCTCACGGGTATTGTCGCGGCGCCGTGAACGACTTACGTTGCTTTTTGTTGGGGCGGAACACAAATCCGCCGACCCCCATGCCCTGAGCGGAGGCGACGATGCACCGCAGCCCACCCCGGTCCCTCGTACTCGGCCTGTTGACCGCCCTCGCGGTGTCCGCCGCGGCGGGCGGCGCCGCGGCGGACACCCGCGCCGCCCACCTCGATGCCGGGCGCCCGGTGAAGGAGCGGGTCGAACGCCTGCTCGCGCGGATGAGCCTGGACGAGAAGATCGGCCAGATGACGCAGCCGGAGCGGCAGAACGTCACCCTCGACGACATCACCCGGTACCGGCTGGGTTCGCTGCTGTCGGGCGGCGGCTCGGTGCCCACGCCGAACACCCCCGAGTCGTGGGCGGACATGTACGACGGGTTCCAGCGGGCCGCGCTGGCGACCCCGCAGCGCGTCCCGCTGATCTACGGCGTGGACGCCGTGCACGGCCACAACAACGTGGTCGGCGCGACGATCTTCCCGCACAACATCGGGCTCGGCGCGACCCGCGACCCCGAGCTGGTCCGCCGGATCGGCGCCGCGACCGCCGAGGAGGTCGCCGGCACCGGCGTCGACTGGGACTTCGCACCCTGCCTGTGCGTGGCCCGCAACGACCGGTGGGGCCGCACGTACGAGTCGTTCGGCGAGGTGCCCGAGCTGCCCGCCCAGATGTCCACGATCGTGACCGGGCTGCAGGGGCGGCGGCTCGGCGGGCCGACGTCGATCCTGGCCACGGCCAAGCACTACGTCGGGGACGGCGGCACGACCAACGGCACCGACCAGGGCGACACCCAGCTGTCCGAGGCCGAGCTGCGCAAGATCCACCTGCCGCCGTTCCGGGCCGCGGTGCGACGCGGCGTCGGCTCGGTGATGATCACCTACAGCTCGTGGAACGGCGTCAAGACGCACGGCCACCGGTACCTGATCAACGATGTGCTGAAGCGGGAGCTGGGCTTCTCCGGCTTCGTGATCTCCGACTACAACGGGATCGACCAGATCGACGGGCAGCCCGGCTTCACCCCGGCCGAGGTCCGGACCGCGATCAACGCGGGCATCGACATGGTGATGGTGCCCGCCGACTGGAAGCGGTTCATCGAGACGCTCAAGGCCGAGGTCGAGGCCGGCCGGGTGCCGATGTCGCGGATCGACGACGCCAACCGGCGGATCCTCACCAAGAAGGTGGAGCTGGGGCTGTTCGAGCGGCCGCTGACCGACCGCCGCTACCTGAAGACCGTCGGCAGTGCCGAGCACCGCGCGCTGGCCCGGCAGGCGGTGGCCCGCTCCCAGGTGCTGCTGAAGAACGACCGGAACGTGCTCCCGCTGGACCGCCGCGACAACAAGATCTTCGTGGCCGGCAAGAACGCCGACGACATCGGCAACCAGACCGGCGGCTGGACGATCACCTGGCAGGGCTCGTCCGGGCCGATCACGCCGGGCACGACCATCCTGCAGGGGATCAAGCAGACCGCGGGCCCGTCCAGCACGGTCACCTACAGCAAGGACGGCACCGGGATCGACGGCTCGTACAAGGCGGCGGTCGCGGTGGTCGGTGAGACGCCGTACGCCGAGTTCATGGGCGACCGGCCGGGCGCGATGGGGCTGGACGAGGCCGATCTGCAGACGATCGAGCGGCTGCGCGCCTCGGGCGTGCCGGTGATCGTGGTGCTGGTCTCGGGCCGGCCGCTGGACGTCTCCGCGCAGCTGCCGAAGTGGAACGCGCTGCTGGCGTCGTGGCTGCCCGGCACCGAGGGGCGGGGCGTGGCCGACGTGCTTTTCGGCGTCACCCGGCCGACCGGCAAGCTTCCGGTGACCTGGATGAAGAGCGTCGACCAGCAGCCGATCAACCGCGGTGACGGCAAGGCGCCGCTGTTCCCGTTCGGCTACGGCCTGACCTACCGCCGGTAGGCCGTGTTTCTTTGCAATCCCGGCCCAGGGCGCTCGCCTGGCGGCTCGCGCCCTGACCGTGCTTGGTGCGAGCGCGACATCGCTTCGCGATCTGCCCGGTGAGGCTCGCCTCCGGCATCGCCCCACCGGGCAGCCAGCGCACTCGCGCGTGCCTGGGCCACTTCGAGACACACCCTGGGAATCCGGCTTTGGGGCACGATGGACGGATGAGGGTCCGAATCGAGGCCACTGAGCTGCCCGGCCGTACGTGCGGGCCGGGCGACGATTTCCCCGGTCATGACGGTATCCATGTGGGGGTCCAGCGGCGCGGCCGTCCCGGCGAGCTGCTGGACCTCCATCCGGGGGACGCCCCCTCGGCGAGCATGTTCCGGCGGGCGAAGCTGATGCTCGACGGCGAAGGGGCGGAGGTCCGCGCGGCCGTCCGTCCGCCGCTGGTCGACTGGTCCGCCGAGCGTTGATCGTCTGTTGACGTACCCATCGTCATTTTCGTTGACATTCCGTGATCGCTCCTCATAGCGTGCCTCCTCGATCTTGAGAGGGGGAGCATGGAACTTTGGACGAAGGCGGCCCTGGCGGCCGTCGTCGCGACCACTCTGACGGGCACCGCCGTGGCGGTGTCGTCCCAGACGGGGGACGAGGCGCGCACCGCGAAGGCGGCGGGCGCCACGGCCAAGCCGCGGCCCGGCGTGCGCAACGCGACCGGTTTCAAGTCCGCGCGCGTGGCGCCCGGGACTCGGGCCCTGCTGGGAACCTACGGCGACTACTCGCGCATGTTCGAGCGCAGCGCCGGGCAGTTCTGGGCGGACTCCTGGCGCAACCAGTGGGCCTGGGAGCCGCAGAGCCAGAACGTGTCCCGCATCAAGTGGGGCGATCCCGACAAGTGGCCGCCCGCCAACTGGGAGGAGTTCGAGCGCAGCCCGGACGGCCAGTGGGTGCTGCTGGACGGTTACGGCAACAACGAGGGCATGCTCAAGCAGCGCGTCACCAAAGAGCAGATCGGTGACGTGAACTGCCAGAACATGAAGCCGATCCCCTCGGCCGGCGGCAAGCAGCACTACGTGAAGTGGAACATCCAGCCGCAGGCGTACTGCATGGAGGCGTGGGGCCAGATCCAGGTCCCGAACGGCACGCCGGTGGACTTCTACCACAAGCAGGTGTGGTTCCCGCCGTCCGCGCCCACGTGCGCCAACCGCTACTTCCAGAACCAGACCTGCATCAAGCAGTACGAGGTCTGGAAGGACAACAACCCCGGCAACGGCGGCACGGTGGGCGGGCCGCTGGAGTTGCGGCACGACCGCGACAACATCTTCGCCAAGGGGATGGGACCGGCCTTCATCATCCACAACTACTTCCCGAACAACGGGTGGCAGGCCGACCTTCGCCATAGCTGGACGTACTGACGGCGTCTCACGACGTACTCACATGAAAGGGGTGGCCGGGTCTCTCGGCCACCCCTTTCATGTGCTCAGCGCGTGAAGACGCCCAGGGCGTCGTAGACGTGCCAGGAGCCGATCTGCTTGTCGATGGTCAGGACGTTCTCCCCTGCCTTGAGGGCGGCCGCGGGGAGGGGCAGTTCGACATAGGACGGCTTGAGCGGTGTACCGGGAAGCGTTGCGTCGCCTTCCAGCGAGCCCCTCGTGCCGCCGTTCTCCAGCTTGACCTCGCGCACCGGGGTGCCGTTGAGCGCGAGCTTGATCGTGCCGGCGAGGGAGGCGTGGGTGTCCACGAGCCAGATGGCCAGCCACGTCTCGCCGGTCGGGACGCTCTCCAAGGGGAAGCGGAACGTGGCCCGGCTCGCCTTGCTCCCCGCCCAGGAGTCGGACGGTCCGGGCTGGATGTAGGCCCAGTCCGCCCCCGGGCTGCTCTTCCCGTAGGTGTAGTCGGGCCCGTTGGGAAACCGCGTCCGGTACTGGGCGTAGCCCGCGGGGGCCAGTGCGAGCTCCAGGGTCTTGTGGTCGAAGTTCCCTACAGTGGCCAGAGCCTTGCCGGAGACGGTCACCGACTCGGCGCTGTGGGCGGAGATCTCCGCGGACGGGCGGCTGCGGTTACCGGCGGCGTCCACGACGACGACGCGGTAGTGCCAGTCCTGGCGGCGTCCGCCCATACGGTCGTGTACGAAGAACCCGTAGACGGTCTTGCCGATGAGGGTGTCCGGGCCGATGGCGAAGCCGGGCGACTTCGAGCCGTAGACGGCGTAGTGGTCGACCAGGGGTTCGTATGCCTCGCCCTTCCAGGTGAGACGGATCCGGCCGATCTCGCTGGCGGCGCGCAGGCGCTCCACTGGACGCGGACCGCGCCCGGCGGTGAGGCCGAGGGCGGATCGGCGGCTGAGGGTGGTCATCGGGTCACACCTCTCGGTTCAGGCCGGGCCGGCCGGCCTCGGTCACGAAGCGCGCCGCGGTGCTGACCGGGGCGCCGGGCTGGCGGACGTAGGCGACGGTCTTGTACTCGGAGGTGAGCCGGTCCGGGGTGAGCGTGCAGCTCACATAGCCGCGGCGGGCGTTGTAGAGCTTGACGTGCGGGTTGCCCAGCCAGATCGGGGCCAGCGAGTCGGTCTCGCCGCCGTCGCCGTCGGAGCCGATCGAACCGGTGACCAGCTCGGTGCCGATCGTCCGGGAGCCGGGGTCCTTCCAGTCGGCCTTCAGGTCGGCGGCGACATGGCGGTGGATGTCGCCGGACAGCACCACCGGGTTGGCGATCTTGTGCCGGGCGAAGGCGGACCAGAGCCGGTCGCGGTTGGCCGGGAAGCCGTCCCACATGTCGTTGCTGTAGAGCTCGCCCGCGCCCGTGTCGCGGTCGATCTGGGCCATGACGACGCCGGTGCCGAGCAGGTTCCAGGTGGCGTCGGACTTGCCGAGGCCGTCGTACAGCCACTTCTCCTGGCGGGCGCCGAGGATGGTGCGGCGCGGGTCGTGCCGTTCGGGGGAGTTGTCGATGACGGCGCCCGCCGGGTAGACGTCGCGGTACTGCCGGTTGTCGAGCATGTCGATCTGCGCGAGGCGTCCCCACCGGTAGCGCCGGTAGAGGGCCAGGTCGGGGCCTTCGGGACGCATCACGCTGCGCAGCGGCAGGTTCTCGTAGAAGGCGCGGTACGCCACGGCCCGGCGGCGCATGAAGTCGGCGGGCGGGATGCCCGTCTCCGACCACTCGTCGGCGTAGTTGTTCTGCACCTCGTGGTCGTCGGTGGTGAAGATCCAGGGCGCGTTGGCGTGCGCGGCCTGCAGGTTGTGGTCGGCCTTGAACAGGGCGTACCGCAAGCGGTGCTGCTCGAGGGTCTGGATCTCGACGGCGTGCTCTGGGCCGGGCAGGGGAACGCCCTCGCGCCACATGTTGGTCTGGGTGATGCCGTACTCGTAGATGTAGTCGCCCAGGAAGAAGACCAGGTCGAGGTCCTCTTTGGCCATGTGCTCGTATGCCGTGAAGTGCCCGTGGTACCAGGCGGCACAGGACGCGCTGGCGAATCGCAGCCCGGACGGCATCGCCTTAGGGTCGGGCGCCGTTTTCGTGCGTCCCACAGGGCTCAGCTCAGAACCGGCACGGAAACGGTAGAAGTACTCCCGGCCGGGACGCAGCCCGTGCACCTCCGCGTGGACGGAGTGCGCCAGTTCGGGCGTCGCCGTGGCCTGCCCTCGCTTCACCACGCGGGTGAACTTCTCGTCCTCGGCGACCTCGTACTGGACGGTGTAGGGCCGCAGCGGCATGCCGCCGTGCCCGTCCGGAGCCAGCGGGACGGGCGCCAGGCGCGTCCACAGCACGACGCCGTCGGGCAGCGGGTCACCGGACGCGACGCCCAGCGCGAACGGGTCGGCCGGTACCTTGCCGCCGGCGTTCTCCTCGGCGGCGGCGTGACCGGTGCCGACCGCGAACGCGGCGGCGCTGACACCGGTCATGGCCAGGAACGACCGGCGTCTCGGGGCGGGCAGGGGGGATCTCATGCGTGTACTCCAGAGGGATAGGACCCCGCTCGGGGGTGACTGGAGGAATCTTGGGCACAGTGGGTGGACGGGACCCGTCCTGCGGATCAACCCGCGATGAGCAGCGGTGGGATCACTTGAGACCGCCGGAGGTGAGGCCGGCGACGATGCGGCGCTGGAAGGCCAGCACCACCAGCACCAGCGGAACGGTGACGACGACCCCGGCCGCCATCTGGGTGCCGAACGGCTGGTCGTATCCGTGCTGTCCGGTGAACTGGGCGACGATGACGTTGGCGGTCTTCATTTGGAATCTTCGAGGAGAGCCCAATCTTCACTTCAGGCTGGGACGGATCAGGTTCCCTGCGGATCAGAGCAGAGACAACCGTTTGGTCGCCAACGCGAAGCGGCGTCCACCATCCGAACACCCGAACACCCGAGTTTTGCAAGCTGATGTTGCTAGCTTGTGGGCATGTCGACCGTGCATGTGAAGCGGGCGTTCAAGTACCGCTTCTACCCGACGCCCGAGCAGGCCGCAGAGCTTGCCCGGACGTTCGGGTGCGTGCGGAAGGTCTATAACCTGGCGCTGGCCGCCCGCACCGAGGCGTGGACGCTGCGTCAGGAGCGGGTGAACTACAACGCCACCTCGGTAATGCTGACGGCATGGAAGAAGACCGAGGACCTGGCCTACCTCAACGAGGTGTCCTCGGTTCCCCTCCAGCAGGCCTTGCGGCACCTGCAGATGGCCTTTACCCACTTCTTCGCCAAGAGGGCCAGATACCCGCGCTTCAAGAGCCGGAAGAAGTCCCGCAGGTCCGCGGAGTACACGACCAGTGCGTTCCGGTTCCGGGAGGGGAGGCTGACGCTGGCGAAGATGGCCGAGCCCTTGGACATCGTGTGGTCCCGCCCTCTGCCCGAGGACGCGCAGCCGTCCACGGTGACGGTGTCCCAGGACGCGGCTGGGCGCTGGTTCGTATCCCTTCTGGTGGCAGATCCCGCTGTCCTGCCGCTGGCGGCGAACCAGAACGCGGTCGGCGTGGATGCGGGGCTGGAGCACCTGCTGACTTTGTCCACCGGGGAGAAGATCGCCAACCCCCGGCACGAGCGGCGCGACCGGGAGCGGCTCGCCAAGCTCCAGCGGGAACTGTCCCGCAAGGCCAGAGGCGAGGGGACCAACCGCGCCAAAGCCAGACGGAGGGTCGCCAGGATCCATGCCCGGATCACCGACCGCAGGCGTGATCACCTGCACAAGCTGACCACTCGGCTCGTTCGTGAGAACCAAACGATCGTGATCGAGGACCTGGCCGTCCGTAACATGGTCAAGAACCGCAGTCTCGCCCGCGCCATCTCCGACGCGGCTTGGAGCGACTTCCGGGGCCTGCTGGAGTACAAGGCAGCCTGGTACGGCCGTGAGGTGATTGCGGTCGACCGCTGGTTTCCCTCCTCCAAACTGTGCTCTGAGTGCGGCACCGTGCGGGACACGATGCCGCTGAACCTTCGCATCTGGACGTGCGGGTGCGGTGCGTCCCATGACCGGGACGTGAACGCCGCCAAGAACCTTCTGGCCGCCGGACGGGCGGTGTCGGCCTGTGGAGCCGGTGTAAGACCTCAACGGGAGTCCTCTCGGACGGGGCGGTCGGCAGTGAAGCAGGAAACCCACGGGGCGACCCGTGGACTTCCCCGCCTTCAGACAGGGAAGGACGTCAACGACTGCTCGTTGACCAGCCGGCCGCGCCTCCGGCGATGAGTTTCCTGGTCATCGGTTCCCGGTACCTTTCGCGGGGGAGTGGGGGGAGCCGGCGGGTTCGCCCTGCCCGGCGGGGATGTGGACGACCGTGCCGGTGTGCCGCGCCCGCTCGGCCGCCCACACCACCCGGTGGGAGTCCAGGCTCTGCCGGCCGCTGGAGCTGAGCGGGGCGGGGTCGCCGGTGGCCAGCGCCTCGACGAACGCGTCGGCCAGCGCCTCGTCGGCCGCGTCGTGCCGGCCGTCGGAGGCCTCGTGCTCGCCGCCCGGCCCGGTGTCGAAGGTCTCCAGCCCGCCGGTGACGAAGTCGCGCAGCGAGATCCGCACGCCGTCGCCCTCGATGCAGCCGGCCGAGCCGAAGATCCGGGTCTGCCGCTGGGCGTACGGGGAGAACGCGGTCACGGTGAAGGTCCCGGTCGCCCCGGACGGGAACTCCATGTTCACCACCTGGTGGTCGACCACGTCGTTGTCGCAGGCGTACACGCAGCGCCCGTACGGGCCCTCGCGCAGCGCCTTCAGCACCCCCTCCTCGGTCAGGTCGTGGGTGATCGCGCCCAGCGGCCAGGTCTCCAGCCCGGCGTCGCCGAGGCAGGACAGGTAGAGCCGCTTGGCCGAGTAGGCGCAGCTCTGCTCGACGGGGCAGTCCAGGCAGCGGTCGGCGGCCTCGGCCGGGCGGTTGGCGGGGCGCAGGTGCGACAGCCGCCCGAACGAGCCGACGCGGGACGGCCGCTCGCCCATCACGTGGATGATCCAGTCGATGTCGTGCACCGACTTGGTCATCAGCATCGGGCCGGACTCGTCCTCCCGGCGCCAGTTGCCGCGCACGTAGGAGTGGGCGTGGTGCCACCAGCCGACCGGTTCCAGATGCTGGACGCTGATCGGCGTCCCGATCCGGCCGTCCTCGATCAGCCGCCGGATCGCGCGGGTGTAGGGCGTATAACGGAGCACGTGACAGACGGCGAGCATGGTCCCCGCGCGCTCGGCGGCGGCGACCACTCGTTCCGCGTCGGCCTCCGTGGTGGCCATCGGCTTCTCCAGCAGGATGTGGTAGCCCTGCCCGGCCAGCCGCACCGCCGGTTCGGCGTGCTCGGCGTCCTGGGTCGCGATGATCACACCGTCGGCCGGCCGGCCGCCGGACTCGCCGGCGGCGACCAGCTCGCGCCAGCCCGCGAAGACCCGTTCGGGCGGGATCCGGTGCTCGGCGGCGAACCGCTCGCGCCGCACCGGATCCGGCTCGGCCACCGCGACCACCCGGCCGCGGCCGGCGGCCCGCACGCGCCGCGCGTAGGTGGCGCCGCGCAGTCCCGCCCCCACGACCGCGACCGCGGGCCCCGTGGTGTCGACCGCGTCCAACCCGTCACCTGCCCTCTGAGCTGCGACGTCCCTTTACGAAGGGACATTTCATAAGTAGTTTGGCAATAATGTCGTCGGTCCGCCCGTCCCTGTCAAGGGCCGATTTCAAACAAGAGGTGACGTGTCCGAACCTTTCGAGGGGGGCCGACCCCCCGCGCCTTCCGGCAAGGCAGGGAGCTCCCTGCACGGGGGCGATCCCTCGGTGCTCCGCCGGCTCAACTCCGCCGCCACCCTGCGCGCGCTGCGCGCCGGCGGCGAGCCCACCCTCAGCGAACTGGCCCGGCAGGTCGGGCTGTCCCGCCCGACGACCGAGGGCGTGGTCGCCGAGCTGGCCGACCGCGGCCTGGTGACCGAGGTGGCCCCGCGCTCGGGTACCGGCCTGGGCCGGCCCGCCCGCCGCTACCGCTTCCGCGCCGACGCCGGCCACGCCCTCGGGCTCGACATCGACGCGCACCGGGTCCAGCTCTTCCTCGCCGACCTCAACGGCGAGGTCATCGGCTCGCACCGCGCCGACCTCGACGTCGGCTGGGACGCCGCCGAACGGCTCGGCGCCGTCCGTGCCGCCGTCAAGACCTGCCTCACCGAGTCCGGGATCGAGCGCGCCTCGCTGTGGGCGGTGGCCGCCGGCACCCCCGGCGTGGTCGCCCCCGACGGCTCGGTGGTGTTCTGCACCGTCGTCCCCGACTGGCAGGGCCTTCACCTCGGCCGCGAGCTGAGCCGCTCCTTCCCCTGCCCGGTGTACGTGGAGAACGACGCCAACCTCGCCGCCATGGCCGAGCGCTGGCGCGGCATCGCCCAGGACGCCGACGACGTGGTCTGCGTGCTGGCCGGGCTGCACACCGGCGTCGGCGCCATCATCGGCGGCCGGCTGCACCGCGGCAGGTCCGGTGCGGCGGGCGAGGTGGGGATGCTGCCCGAACTGGGCCTGCGCGACACCATGGCCGCCCTCACCGGCGCGCCCATCGGCCGCTTCGGGCCCGGGGAGGCCGAGGTCGAGGGGGTGCTCGCCGCCGCGCAGCTCGACGACCCCGAGGCGGTCGCCCTGCTGGAGCGGCTCGCCGCCCGGATGAGCCGGGGCGTCGCGGCGATGGCCCTGGCCATCGACCCCGAGATGATCGTCGTCGGCGGCGCGATGACCCGGGCCGGCGACCGGCTCATCCACGAGCTGCGGCGGCGGGTGCGGCCGCTGTGCCTCACCCCGGTCCGCATCGAGGCGTCCACGCTCGGCGACGAGGCCGTCGGGCTCGGCGCGGTGCGGCTCGCCCTGGACCGGATCGACGAGGGCCTCTTCCGCATCGACTAGCGGACCGAGTACCGGGCGGGGGCGGGGTTCGGCAGGTTTTGATCAAGACGGGCGAGGAGCGTTGACGGGGTCCCAGGCGCCGCCTAGCGTCCCAGGGATAGAGGTTAACCTCGTCCGTTCACCGCTGTTTCGGGCCTTGTCAGGGGGCGGCCCGTGAGGAGGCGCCGCGTCCCATGCCCGCACGCTTTCCGCTCCCGCGCTCCCCGCTCCCGCCAGGCTTCCGGGGCCGCCCGGCGATCGCCGTCCTGGCGATCGCCGCGCTCGTCCTGACCCTCTTCCAGGGCGCCGCCACGGCCGCCCCCCGCCTCGCCCCGCCACCGGACGCCTACACCTACCTGGACGATCCGCAGATGATCGCCGAGGGCCAGGAACCCGCCCACTCCGTCCTGCGGCCCGCCGACGCCCGCCGCTGGACCCGCACCCTGGACGGCGAGTGGCGGCTCAAGATGGCCGAACGCCCCGGCGAGGTCCCCGCCGGCTTCTACGGCAAGGACTACGACACCTCCGGCTGGTCCGAGGTGAAGGTGCCGCACACCTGGCAGAGCGACCGGCTCGACCACCCGGTGTTCCGCAACATCCCCACCGAGGTGTGGCCGGACGACCCGCCCAGGACGCCGCGCGACATCAACCCGACCGGCGCCTACGTCAAGACCTTCGACATCCCCGAGGACTGGGACGGCAGGCGCACGTTCCTCCGCTTCGAAGGCGTCACCAGCGCCTACTTCGTGTGGGTGAACGGCGAGTACGCGGGCTACGACCAGGGCGGCTACACGCCCGCCGAGTTCGACATCAGCGACCATGCGCGTCCCGGCCGCAACACGGTCGCGGTCCAGGTGCACCGGTGGAGCGCGGGCTCCTACCTGGAGGACGTCGACCAGTGGCGGTACAGCGGCATCTTCCGCTCCGTCTGGGCCTACTCCACGCCCAAGACGTACGTGCGCGACGCCGCGATCACCACCGACCTCGACCCCGCCTACCGGGACGCGACCCTCAACGCCACCCTCACCCTCGCGAGCAAGCAGGGCACCCAGGGCGACCACACGGTGAAGGCGACCCTTCTGGACGCCCGGAACCGTCCGGTGAAGACCTTCTCCGGAAAGACGTCCGTCACCGGCGGCACCGCGACGCTCCGCCTCAGCGCACCCATTTCCAACCCCGCGAAATGGACCGACGAGACGCCCGACCTCTACACGCTCCGAATGGAGCTGTCCGACCCGTCCGGAAAGGTCACCCACACCACCAGCGAGACGGTCGGCTTCCGCGAGATCGAGATCAGGGACAGACAGGTCCTGGTGAACGGCAAGCGCATCCTCATCAAGGGCGTGAACCGTCCCGAGACCGACGCCGACACCGGACGGCACCAGACGCGGCAGCGGCAGGAATCCGATGTCGCGCTGATGAAGCGGCTGAACATCAACGCGATCCGCACCGCGCACTACCCGTCCGACCCCTACCTGTACGAACTCGCCGACAGACGGGGGCTGTGGATCGATGACGAGGTCGACATCGAGACCCACAACTACGAGGACTGCACGAAACCCGCGGGAGACCCGCAGGACTGCCTCGCGGACCGTCCCGAATGGCAGAAGGCCTTCCTCGAACGCTTCCAGGCGATGGTCGCCCGCGACAAGAACCACCCCAGCGTCTTCCTCTGGGACACCGGAAACGAAGCGGGACTGGGCGCAGCCCACACCAAGATGGCCGAATGGGCGCGGGCGACCGACCCGACCCGCCCCCTCTACCACCAGGGCAACAGCCCCGACGGTGACGCCCCCTTCGCGGACGTGTGGGGCCCGCGCTACCCGACCCCGGCCAGGCTCGAACAGCAGGCGGCGTCCACCCGGAAACCCATCATCATGGGCGAGTACGCCCACGCCATGGGCAACAGCCTGGGCAACTTCCGCGAATTCTGGGAAGTCGTCCGGCGCCACCCCCAGGTACAGGGCGGCTTCATATGGGACTGGGCCGAGGGCAACATCCGGCACCCCCTCATCACCACACCCGACGCCTCGGGCAACAACATCATGGCCTGGCTCCAGGGCATGCCCAAGACGGTCGACGGCCACAAAGGCAAAGCCCTCTACTTCTCCGGCCTGGACGATTTCGTCGAGGTCTACCGCGACCGCAAACTCGACCTCACCGGGAATGCCGTCACGCTCGACGCATGGGTGAAACCCGCCCGCCCCTGGACGGGCGACTTCACCATCATGACGAAGGGCGACCACCAGTACGGCCTCAAGATGTCGAACGAAACGACCCTGGAGTTCTACATCTACAGCGGCGGTACATGGCGCACCGTTCGCGCGCCCGTACCGTCCAACTGGTACGACACCTGGCACCGGGTCACAGGCGCCTATGACGGCGCCGCACTGCGCCTCTACGTCGACGGGCGTGAAGCCGCCCGGGTCCCGTACACGGGGAACATCGACTGGTCGTCCGGGGACGTCAACATCGGCCGCAACTCCGGGACCATGCAGGACAACTACAAAGGCCGCATGGCCAAGGGAACCATCGACGACGTCCGCATCTACGGGCGTGCCCTGTCACCTTCCGAGATGGCCACGGGAGCCGACCCGGCCAAGGACGCCGTCCTCGCCCTCGACTTCGACGACTTCCAAAAGAAGGGCACGTTCCTCTCCAACGGCCAGAGCCTTTCCGGAGTGGACGGCCTGGTCGGCACCGACCGCTACCTCCAGCCCGAACTTGCGCAACTCGCCTGGGTCCACTCACCCATCCGCGTCACCCGCGCGGGCGGGCAGGTGGCGGTCACCAGTGAGCGCTCCTTCAGCGGCACCTCCGACCTGGAACTGCGCTGGCGCTACACCGAAGGCCGCCGCACCGTCCGTTCGGGCACCCAGCCGCTCTCCTTGCCGCCGGGCGGCTCCACCCAGGTGACGATCCCGTCCGCCCCGTCCGAGAACGAGCGCTGGCTGAGCGTGGACGTCGTCCTCAAGGAGAAGACCTGGTACGCCCCGTCCGGGCACGTGGTCGGCTTCGGCCAGTTCCCCGCAGGCGGCTCCACCGTCCCCGGCGTGAAGAAGACGCCCACCGGAACCGTGAAGACGGCCCGGAACGGCGACGACGTCATCGTCACCGGACGCGATTTCCGGTACGTCTTCGCCAAGGGCACCATCACCTCGATGCGCTACAAGGGCACCGAACTGATCCGTACCGGCCCGGAGCTCGACGTGTGGCGCCCGCCCATCAGCAACGAGACCTACACCTGGGGCCGCGCCGAAGGCGAGGACTGGCGCAAGGCCGGCCTGGACCGTCTCACCACCACCCCGGGCCAGATCACCGTCACGGGGGATCCGTCCAAGGTCACCGTGCAAATCCCCAGCAAGGTCACCGGCACCGGCAACGCCTCCTTCGACCAGACCACGACCTACGCCATCGACGGGTCCGGCCAGGTCGAGCTCAGCCACCAGGTGGTGCCCCAGGGCAGCGCACGCTCCCTGCCCTACCTGGCCCGCGTGGGCTACACCGTCAAGATGCCGGACCGCTTCAAGACCCTCGCCTGGTACGGCCGAGGCCCGGTGGAGAACTACAACGACCGCAAGGACGGCACCCGCATGGGCGTCTGGTCCTCCTCCCTGGACGACCAGTACGTCTCCTACTACCGCCCACAGGACTACGGCAACCACGACGACGTCCGCTGGGCCATGCTCACCGACGGCCGCGCAGGCCTCCTGGTAGGCGGAGACCTGGAAGTGAGCGCCACCCAGTACGACGACCTGGACCGCGCCCTCTACCCCTTCGCCCGGCAACGCAACAAGGGCTGGAACACCCTGCACGTGAACCATGCCGTGACCGGCGTGGGCGACACCCCCAACCCCGTCCGTCCCGAGTACCAGGTACGCCCGGACCGCACCTACTCGTACACCACCATCCTCCGCCCGCTGACCCCCCAGGAGGCCCGCACGACAACCCCCGGCTGACCCCCGTCCCCCGGCCCGCCGCCACCAGCGGCGGGCCGGACGGCAGCCCTGACCAGGGTCGGCGCCGCTCTCAGGCGACGATGATGAGAGGGTTCTCCAGCAGCTCGGCGAGGCGGGCCAGGAAGGCCGCGCCGGTGGCGCCGTCGCAGGCGCGGTGGTCGACCGACAGCGTCACCGACAGGCGCTTGCCCGGGACGACCTGCCCGTCGCGGACGACCGGCTCGTCGCGTACCGCGCCGACCGCCAGGATCGCCGCCTCCGGCGGGTTGATCACGGCGGCGAAGCTCGCGATGCCGTACATGCCGAGGTTGCTGACGCTGAACGTGCCGCCGCTCATCTCCTGCATGGACAGCTTGCCCTCGCGCGCCTTCCCGGCCAGTTCGCGGGTCTCGGCGCCGATCCGCGAGACGCTCTTGCGGTCGGCGTCCTTGACCACCGGGACGAGCAGGCCGTCGTCGACCGCCACGGCGACGCCGACGTTCACCCTCTTGTGGACGAGCAGCTCGTCCTCGGAATAGGAGACGTTCACGGCGGGGTGCTCGAGCAGCGCCGTGGCGCACGCCTTCACGATCAGGTCGTTCACGCTGACCTTGGCGGGCGCGAGCGCGGTGTTGAGCGTGGCCCGGAACGCCAGCAGCGCCTCGGCGTCGACCTCGCGGGTGAGGTAGAAGTGCGGCGCGTCCCGTTTGCTCTCGGTGAGGCGGCGGGCCGCGACCTTGCGGAAGCGGTTGAGCGGGACGCGCTCGACGTCCTCGTCCGCGACCTGCACGGCGCGCGCGGGCGCCGGCGCGGCTGCCGGGGCGGCCGCGGGGGCGGCTGCGGGGGCGGCCGCGGGGGCGTCGGCGCGTATGGCGGCCTCGATGTCCGCTCGGACGATCCGGCCGCCGGGGCCGCTGCCGTTCAGCTTGGCCAGGTCGATCCCGTGGTCGCGGGCCAGCCTGCGTGCCAGCGGCGACGACGGCGGACGCGATCCGCGCGGCGCGGCGGGCGCGGTCGGCGCGGGCGCGGCCGGAGCGGGCGCGGCCGGAGCGGGCGCGGCGGCGGCCGGCACCGGGGCCGCTTCCTCGGCGGCGGGCTCCGGGGCCTCGGTCCTGGTCTGGGCCTCGACCTTGGTGCCGGCCGGGACGATGACCGCGATGGGCGCGCCGATCTTGGCCGACTCGCCCTCCTTGACCAGGATCTCGCCGAGCACGCCGTCCTCGTAGGCCTCGTACTCCATGACGGCCTTGTCGGTCTCGATGTCGACGATCACATCGCCGGTGCTGATCGCGTCCCCCGGCTGCTTCTGCCAGGAGCTGATGACGCCCTCCTCCATGGTGTCGGAGAGGCGGGGCATGAGGATCTCGGTCATGAGGCGGTGGTCTCCAGAGGTGCGCGGCCGGTCGCGCGGAGCGTGTCGCGGACGGCGGTGAGGAGGGAGTCGGCGGAGGGCAGCGCGGCCAGCTCCAGCGGCTTGGCGTACGGGAGGGGCACCTCGGCCATCGCCACCCGGCGGACGGGGGCGTCCAGCCAGTCGAAGGCGCCCTCCTGGATGGTCGCGGCGATCTCGGCGCCGATGCCGTAGGTCAGCCAGTCGTCCTCGGCGACGACGGCGCAGCCGGTGCGGCGCACCGACTCCACGATGGTCTGCCGGTCGAGCGGGCGCAGGCTGCGCAGGTCGACGACCTCGGCGGAGACCCCCTCCCCGGCGAGCGTCTCGGCGACCTCGGCGGCGACCCGCGCCATCCGCGAGTAGCCGATGATCGTGATGTCGGTGCCGGGCCGGGTGACGGCGGCGCGCCCGATCTCGGCGGGCTCGACGCCGGCGACGTCGTCGGCCGGGAGCTCGCCCTTGGCGTTGTAGAGGGCGAGGTTCTCCAGGAACAGCACCGGGTCGTCGTCGCGGATCGCGGCCTTGAGCATGGCCGACGCCTCGGCGGGGGTGCTCGGCGCGACGACCTTCAGGCCCGGGATGAACGAGTAGAACAGCTCGACGTTCTGCGAGTGCGTGGCGCCCAGCTGCTGGCCGCCGCCGCCCGGGGTGCGGATGACCATCGGGACGCTGCACTGGCCGCCGAACATCCCGTAGATCTTGGCGGCGTGGTTGACGATCTGGTCCAGCGCGAGCAGCGAGAAGTTGATCGTCATGATCTCGACCACCGGGCGCAGCCCCAGCATGGCGGCGCCGATGGCCGCGCCGACGAACCCCTCCTCGGCGATCGGGGTGTCGCGGACGCGGCGCGGGCCGAACTCCTTGAGCAGCCCCTCGGTGATCTTGTACGAGCCCTCGAAGAGCCCGATCTCCTCGCCCATCAGGAAGACGTTCTCGTCGCGCAGCATCTCGGCGCGCAGCGTGTCCCGGAGGGCCTGGCGGTAGGTGACAAGTGCCATGGGTTCAGGACTCCTCAGGAACGGAACACCGGGTCGGCGGGCAGGCGGCGCAGCTCGCCCGCGACGGGGGTGGCGTAGGTGTAGTCGAACAGGGTGGACACCTCGGGCGCCGGGCTCTGGTCGGCGAACGCGGCGGCGGCCTCGACCTCGGCCCTGACCTCGGCCTCGACGGCGTCGCGGTCGGCGGCGGGCAGCACGCCGTCCTCCTCCAGGCGCGCGGCGAGCGCGGCGACCGGGTCCTGCTCCAGCAGCGCCTGCCGCTCCTCCTTGGTGCGGTAGCGGGCCGGGTCGACCACGGAGTGCCCGCGCAGCCGGGGGCTGACGGCCTCCAGCAGGTAGGGCCTGCTCTCGGCGCGGGCGCGCTCGACGGCCAGCCGGGCGGCGTCGCGGACGGCGAGCACGTCGGAGCCGTCCACCCGGGCGCTCTCCATCCGGTACGCGGCGCCGCGCCGGTACAGCTCGGGCTCGGCGGCGGACGCCTCGACGGTGGTGCCCATGCCCAGGCCGTTGTTGATCACGACGAAGACGGCGGGCAGGTTCCAGAGCGCGGCGATGTTGAGCGACTCGTGGAAGGCGCCGATGGCGGCGGTACCGTCGCCCATATGGCACATGACGACCTCGTCGCCGCCCTTGTAGGACACCGCGAGCGCGGCGCCGGTGGCCAGCGGGAGCTGCCCGCCGACGATGCCGTACCCGCCCAGCAGCCGGGCCTCGGCGTCGAACAGGTGCATGGACCCGCCCCAGCCCTTGGACACCCCGGTGGAGCGCCCGTACAGCTCGGCCATGACGCGGTCGGAGGAGATGCCCTTGGCGAGGGCGTAGCCGTGCTCACGGTAGTTGGTGAACAGGTAGTCGGTCGGGCGCAGCGCGGCCATCAGCCCGACGACCGTGGCCTCCTCGCCGAGGTTGAGGTGGCAGTAGCCGCCGATCTTGGCCTCGGTATAGGCGCGGGCGGCGCGTTCCTCGAACCGGCGGATCAGCAGCATCTGCCGGTAGTAGGCGACCAGCTCGTCCCGCTCGGCGGCGGGGGCCGCGGGCCCCGTCCCGTTCTGGGTGCGGGCCGCGGCGCCAGGGGCGGTGCCGGCCTTGTTCCGGGGCCGGGTCTCCGCGCGCCGCGCTTTGGTGGTCTCAGCCATCGGCGTTCTCCTCAGGGACTCGGGAGCGCGCCGCGGGGGTACCGCGGGACTCCACCCGATCATCATTGATCAATGATCGATCATATCTCTCCACGGGTCAGTATGCACTGATCCGGACGTTATCGGAACCGGGCGGCCATCTGGTGCTCCGCCCCTGACCTCTACCATTGGGCGCGTGAACGTCTCCGCTCAGCTGCTGCGCACCGGTCTGGCCGACCAGATCCGGGAGTTCATCGTCGAGGGGATCAGCTCGGGCCGCTGGGAGCCGGGGGAGCGCATCGTCGAGCGCCGCATCGCCACCGAGCTGGGCGTCAGCCAGGGACCCGTCCGCGAGGCGCTGCGCCAGCTGGAGGCACTGCGGCTGGTGGAGAGCCTGCCCAACCGCGGGGCCCGGGTGCGGGCCTTCACCGAACAGGACCTGGGCGAGATCTTCCCCGTCCGGGCTGGCCTGGAGCGCACCGCGGCCGAGCTGGCGCTGCCCCGCCTGGCCGAGCGGGTGGACGCCCTGGAGCGGCACAACGCCCTGCTGACCGCCGCCGCCGAGACCGGCGACCTGCACGCGCAGATGCGGCTGAGCATCGAGTTCCACCGCGAGGTGGTGGAGACCGCCGGCAACCGGCTGCTGATGTCGGTGTGGGAGTCGCTGGGCATCGAGCTGTGGACGACGCTGTCGCTGCGCCTGCACAAGACCGAGATCTACTCCAAGTCGGCCGAGCACGCCCTGCTGATCGAGGCGTTCCGCCGCCGGGACCCCGAGGCCCCGCGGATGCTGCACGACCACGTCATGAACTACGCCCCCTGACCCCGCCTGATCCACGCGGCCCGGGGTCCATTGTGCGACGGCTCACAGCGGTTTAGGCTGCACAAGGTCGAGAAACCTTCGAAACGTTTCGACGACCCGCCGTCGCCGAGCCTGAGGAGGGGCAGTGCTGGTCGCCGGGATCGATTCCTCGACGCAGTCGGTCAAGGTCGTGCTGTGCCGGGCCGAGGACGGGACGGTGGTCGGCTCGGCCGCCGCACCGCATCCCGACGGGACCGAATGCCATCCCCGGCACTGGTGGCAGGCGCTCGAACAGACCCGTGACCTGCTTGAACGGGCCGACGCCGTGGCCGTGGCCGCGCAGCAGCACGGGATGGTCGCGCTGGACGAGGACGGCGCGGTGGTCCGTCCCGCCCTGCTGTGGAACGACACCCGCTCGGCCCCGCAGGCCAGCGCCCTGGTCGCGGAGCTGGGCGGCGCCGAGACCTGGGCCGGGCGGGCCGGGAGCGTCCCGCTCGCCTCGTTCACCGTCAGCAAGCTGCGCTGGATGGCCGAGCACGAGCCGGACAACGCCCGCCGCACCGCCGCGGTCATGCTGCCGCACGACTGGCTGACCCTGCGGCTGGGCGCGCCGGAACCGGTCACCGACCGCGGCGACGCCTCCGGCACCGGTTACTGGTCGCCGGGCGAGGGCCGCTACCTGCCCGAGTTCGTCCGGGCCGCGCTCGGGCACGAGCCGGTGCTGCCGCGCGTGGCGGAGCCCGCCGAGACGGTGGGGGAGACGCCCTGGGGCGGACGGCTGGCGCCGGGCACCGGCGACAACATGGGCGCCGCGCTCGGCCTGGGCCTGGCGGAGGGCGACATGGTGGTGTCGATCGGCACGTCCGGCACCGTCTACGCGGTCGCGCCGCGCCCCGCCGCCGACGCCTCGGGGCTGGTCGCCGGGTTCGCCGACGCGACCGGGCGGTTCCTGCCGCTGGTGTGCACGCTGAACGCGGCGCGGGTGCTGACCTCGGCCGCCGCGCTGACCGGTGCCGACCTGGACGGCCTGGCGGGCTTGGCGCTGGCCGCCGAGCCGGGCGCCGGGGGCCTGACCCTGCTGCCCTACTTCGACGGGGAGCGGACGCCCGACCGGCCGGACGCCACCGCGACGCTGGCCGGGCTGACCACCTCCAACGCCACCCGGGAGAACCTGGCCCGGGCCGCCGTCGAGGCGCTGCTGTGCTCGCTGGCCGACGCCGCCGACCACCTGGTCGCGCAGGGCGCCCGGCCGCGCCGCGTCCTCCTGATCGGCGGCGGCGCCCGGTCGGCCGCGGTGCGGGCACTGGCCCCCGCGATCCTGGGTACGCCCGTGACCGTGCCCGAGCACGCCGAGTACGTGGCGCTCGGCGCCGCCCGCCAGGCGGCCTGGGCGCTGGCGGGGACGCCGGAGCCGCCGCGGTGGCCGGCGCCGCCCGCAACCGAGCACACCGCCGCCGCGGCGGACGCGACGGCGGTGGCGGAGATCCGCGGCCGGTACGCCCAGCTACGGGACGCCGGCCGGCTGCGCGACACCATTGGAGGACAGGACCTTTGAGGGACGATGTGAGCGACGACTCGCGCGACGGCCGTTTCGCCCCGCGGCCGCAGGACCGGTTCTCGTTCGGCATCTGGACGGTGGGCTGGCAGGGCGTGGACGTGTTCGGCCCCGGGACCCGCCCGCCGATGGCCGCCGACCGCGCCGTGCGCAAGCTGGCCGAGCTGGGCGCGTACGGCGTGAACTTCCACGACAACGACGTGTTCGACTTCGACGCCACCCCGTCCGAGCGGGACGAGCGGATCGGCGCCTTCCGCAAGGCCCTGGACGAGACCGGGCTGGTGGTGACGACCGCGACCACCAATCTCTTCTCGCACCCGGTCTTCAAGGACGGGGCGTTCACCGCCAACGACCGCGACGTGCGCCGGTTCGCGCTGCGCAAGGTGATGGACAACCTGGACCTGGCCGCCGAGCTGGGCGCCCGCACCTATGTGTGCTGGGGCGGCCGGGAGGGCGCCGAGTCGGGTGCGGCGAAGGACGTGCGGGTCGCTCTGGATCGCTACAAGGAGGCGTTCGACGTCCTGGCCGGCTACGTCGTGGAGAAGGGCTACGACCTGCGGTTCGCGATCGAGCCCAAGCCGAACGAGCCGCGCGGCGACATCCTGCTGCCGACCGTGGGGCACGCGCTGGCGTTCATCGACGCGCTGGAGCGTCCCGACCTGGTCGGCCTCAACCCCGAGGTCGGGCACGAGGAGATGGCCGGGCTCAACTACGCGCACGGCCTGGCGCAGGCGCTGTGGCACGGCAAGCTGTTCCACATCGACCTGAACGGCCAGAACGGGCCGCGCTACGACCAGGACCTGCGGTTCGGGGCCGGCAACGCGCGCGGCGCGTTCTGGGTGGTCGACCTGATCGAGAACAGCGACTACGACGGCCCGATCCACTTCGACTTCAAGCCGCCGCGCACCGAGGACGACGAGGGCGTGTGGGAGTCGGCGCGCGGCTGCATGCGCAATTGGCTGATCCTGCGGGAGCGGGTGCGGGCGTTCCGCGCCGATCCCGAGGTGGGGGAGGCCCTGCGCGCGGCGCGGGTGGACGAGCTGGCCGTCCCGACGCTGGCCGAGGGCGAGGGCTGGCAGGCCGTGCGCGACTTCACGCCCGACATCGAGGCGTTGGCCAAACGCGGCATGGCGTTCGAACGCCTCGACCAGCTCGCTCTGGAACACCTCTACGGCACCCGCTGACGGACCGCGGCGAGCGGGCGGCGGCTGGTCCGCCGTCCGCTCCCTGAGGCCGGATATGGGAGCGCTCCCATGCAATGTCGCAGGTCAGCGACTTGCGGGGAATTTGGCATGGTTCGACCTATTGTGTCGTAGTTCGCGGGCGGCTTACGATCCCCGCACGATCTTCAAATCGAAACGATTCGATTACCGGGCCCTCGAGACCACCCCCCGGAGGAAACCCATGATCAAGGCACGCCGGGGCGCGGCACTGCTGGCCGCGCTCGCCACGGGCTCCCTGGTGCTGGCCGCGTGCGGAGGAGGCGGCGAGTCGAATCCCGACGAGCTGCGCCTGTGGCACTACGAGGCCCCCAACAGCGCCATGGGCGTCGCCTGGAGCCAGGCGATCAAGGAGTTCGAGAGCACCCATCCCGGCGTCAAGGTGAAGTTCGAGGAGAAGGGCTTCGAGCAGATCCAGAAGACCGCCCCGATGGTGCTCAACTCCAAGGACGCCCCCGACGTCATGGAGTACAACAAGGGCAACGCGACCGCCGGCATGCTGTCCCGGCAGGGCCTCCTGACGGACATGAGCGACGAGGTGGCCAAGCGCGGCTGGGACAAGCTGATCAACCCCAGCGTCCAGGTCACCTCCAAGTACGACGCCAAGGGCACCATGGGCGGCGGCAAATGGTTCGGGGTCCCCAACTACGCCGAGTACATGCAGGTCTACTACAACAAGGACCTGTTCGAGCGGCACCGCGTCAAGGTGCCGGCCACCTACGCCGAACTGGTCGAGGCGATGGACGCCTTCGTGAAGAAGGGCGTCACCCCGTTGACGAACGCGGGCGCCGAGTACATGGCGCACCAGTTCGTCTACCAGCTCGCCCTGGACAAGGCCGACCGCACCTGGGTGGACGCCTTCCAGCGCTACACGTCCAAGGCCAACCTGACCGACCCCGCCTGGACCTACGGCGCGGCCACGTTCACCGACTGGGTGAAGAAGGGCTACGTCGCCAAGAACTCCGTCGGACTCAAGGCCGAGGACGCGGGCGTGGCCTTCATGGGCGGCAAGTTCCCGATGATGTTCTCGGGCAGCTGGTGGTTCGGGCGCGTCGCCAAGGAGGTCAAGTTCGACTGGGACACCTTCGTGTGGCCCGGCGCGAAGCTGACGCCCGGCTCGGGCGGCAACCTGTGGGTCGTCCCCAAGGGCTCGAAGAACAAGAAGCTCGCCTACGACTTCATCGACATCACGATGAAGAAGCACATCCAGAACGCGCTGGGCAACGCGGGCGGCATCCCGGTGGCGGCCGACGCCGCGGCCATCACCGAGCCCAAGGCCAAGAAGCTCATCGAGAACTTCAACACCCTCGCCCAGAACAATGGCCTGGCCTACTACCCGGACTGGCCTGTGGCCGCGTTCTACGACAAGTGGGTGGCCGAGGTGCAGAAGCTCATGAACGGCCAGGCCACACCCGCCCAGGCGCTCGGCGAGGTCCAGAAGGCGTACGACGACGGCCTGCCCAAGTGACCTCTGCGGCTCACAAGAGGTCGCGGCGGGAACGCCTGGCGTACCTGCCCTACCTGATCCCCGGCCTGATCCTGTTCACCGCCGTCATCGGCGTGCCGTTCGTGATGAACCTCTACACCAGCTTCACCGAGTGGGAGGGCGTCGACTCGATCGCCGGGTTCTGGCCCGGCGGCGACTGGGTCGGCCTGGCCAACTACAGGGAGTTGGCCGGGGACGGGGAGTTCTGGGCGTCGTTCCGGCACAACGCCCTGGTCGTCGTGGCGATGGCGATCGCGCCGACCGCGATGGGCCTGGTGCTGGCGGCACTGCTCACCGACCTGATCGACCGCCATTTCGGCCCGCGCGCCGCCGGCTTCCTGCGGGCGTGCGTCTACCTGCCGCAGGTGCTGCCGATCGTGATCGCCGGCGTGGTGTGGAGCTGGCTGCTCAACCCCGACACCGGTGCGGTGAACGAGGTGCTGCGCGCGGCCGGCCTGGACTCGCTCGCCCGCGACTGGCTGGGCGAGCCGGGCACCGCGCTGTGGGCCGTGATGGCCGTCATGGTGTGGGTGCAGCTCGGGTTCCCGCTGGTGGTGTTCATGTCCGGCCTGCAGCGGGTGGAGCCGTCCCTGTACGAGGCGGCGGAGATCGACGGGGCGAACTGGTGGCGGCGGTTCCGGCACGTCACCGTGCCGCAGATCCGTCCGGAGATCTTCGTGGTGCTGCTGTGGACGACGATCGCGTCGCTCAAGGTGTTCGCCCCGATCTATGTGCTCACCAAGGGGGGCCCGGGCGGCGCGACCAACGTGCCTTCCTACTACTCGTACCAGAACTTCTTCGACAAGACCGAGGTCGGCTACGGCTCGGCGATCACCACCGTGCTCACACTGATCATCGTGGCGCTGACCGTGGTGTTCCTGCGCCTGCAGGGACGGGCGGGCCAGGAGCCGGAGGGGGAGCGATGACCACGACCCTCCCCGGATCGGGCACCAGGGCGCGGTCCGAGCGGGCGCCGGCGGGCCGGCCGCGCCGGCGCCGCCGCGGCCCGTCCGCGTACCTGGTGCTGGTGGCGCTGCTCGGGCTCGCCGGGGTCATGCTGATCCCGTTCGGCGTGGTGGTGCTGAACGCGCTGAAGACGCCGCAGGAGTACACCGCCAACGGCCCGCTGGCGCTGCCCGAAGGGCTGAACCTCGACGGGATCACCGGGTTCTGGGAGCGGACCGGCTTCGGCGGGGTGCTGCTGAACAGCGTGTTCATCAGCGGCTCGGTGGCGGTCCTGGCGGTGCTGCTGTCGGTGCTGAACGCCTACGCGCTGGGCATCGGGCGGATCAAGGGCCGGGTCTGGATCCTGGTGCTCCTGCTGCTGGCCAACACGCTGCCGCAGGAGGCGCTGGTCTACCCGCTGTACTTCCTGTCCAAGCAGGTCGGCCTGTACGACACCCGGCTCGCGGTGATCATCGTGTTCACGGTGATCCAGACCGCGTTCGGCACCTACCTGCTGTCGTCGGTGCTGGCGGCGTTCCCGCGCCCGCTGCTGGAGGCGGCGCGGATCGACGGCGCGAGCCGGTGGCAGGTGCTGTGGCGGGTGGTGGTGCCGGTGATCCGGCCGACCATGGCGGTGCTGCTGGTCTTCTTCTTCGTGTGGACCTGGAACGAGTTCCTGATCCCGCTGGTCTTCCTGGTCAGCAACGACAACCAGACGGTGTCGGTGGCGCTGGGCGTGCTGCAGGGGCAGCGGCTGATGGACGCGACCATGTCCAGCGCCGCCTCGCTGCTCGGCCTGCTGCCCACCGTGCTCTTCTTCCTGGTCTTCCAGCGCACGCTGTCCCGCGGCCTCACGGCAGGAGCGATCAAGTAATGAAGTTCAGTGACGGCTACTGGATGATGCGGGACGGCGTGCGCGCCGTGCACCCGGTCGAGGTCCTCGACTGCACGGCGTCCACCGCCCCGGGGGGCGCCTCGCTGGTCGTGCACGCGCCCGTCCAGCGCGTCCGGCACCGGGGCGACCTGCTGAAAGGGCCGCTGGTCACGTTCGAGTGCACGGCGCCGATGCCGGACGTCATCGGCGTGACGATCACCCACTTCGCCGGGGAGGAGCCGCGCGGCCCGGCGTTCGCGCTGGCCACCGATCCGCCCGCGGACGCGGCGGCGCACGTGGCCGAGGACGCGGCCGCGCTCACCTCGGGCGCGCTCACCGTGCGGTTCGGGCGCGGCGACGCGTGGGCGGTGGACTTCCTGGCCGGGGGCCGCCGGCTGACCGGCACCAGGCCCAAGGCGACCGCGATCATCGACACCGACGGCGGCCGGCACTACGTCCGCGAGCAGCTCGACCTCGGCGCGGACCATTTCGTGTACGGGCTCGGCGAGCGGTTCGGCCCGCTGGTGAAGAACGGCCAGTCGGTGGACGTCTGGAACGCCGACGGCGGCACCGCCAGCGAGCAGGCGTACAAGAACGTGCCGTTCTTCCTCACCAACGCGGGCTACGGCGTCTTCGTCGACCATCCGGGACGGGTGTCGTTCGAGGTGGCCTCGGAGGCGGTGGCGCGGGCGCAGTTCAGCGTCGAGGGCCAGTC
Source organism: Actinomadura vinacea (assembly GCF_039532545.1). Classification (NCBI taxonomy): domain Bacteria; kingdom Bacillati; phylum Actinomycetota; class Actinomycetes; order Streptosporangiales; family Thermomonosporaceae; genus Actinomadura; species Actinomadura vinacea. Next base: position 335,337 of record NZ_BAAARW010000011.1, read on the forward strand.
GATGCGGTACTTCCTCATCTACGGCCCGACGCCCAAGGAGATCCTGCGCAAGTACACGGCGCTGACGGGACGGCCCGCCCGCGTCCCGGACTGGTCGTTCGGGCTGTGGCTGTCGACCTCGTTCACCACCTCCTACGACGAGGAGACCGTCTCCTCGTTCGTCGACGGAATGGCCGAGCGGGACCTGCCGCTGAGCGTCTTCCATTTCGACTGCTTCTGGATGCGCGAATTCCAGTGGTGCGATTTCGAATGGGATCCGCGCGTCTTCCCCGACCCGCCGGGGATGCTGCGCCGCCTCAAGGAGCGCGGCCTGCGGATCTCGGTCTGGATCAACCCGTACATCGCGCAGCGCTCGCCGCTGTTCGCCGAGGCGAAGGCGCGCGGCTACCTGCTCAAGCGCCCGAACGGCGACGTCTGGCAGTGGGACCTGTGGCAGCCGGGCCTCGCGGTGGTCGACTTCACCGACCCCGAGGCGCGCGAATGGTACGCGGCGAAACTGGAAGCGCTCATGGAACTGGGCGTCGACTGCTTCAAGACCGATTTCGGCGAGCGCATCCCGACCGACGTCGTCTACTTCGACGGCTCCGACCCCGAGCGGGCGCACAACTACTACGCCTACCTCTACAACCAGACGGTCTTCGAGCTGCTGCGCAAGCGGCGCGGCGAGGGCGAGGCGGTCGTGTTCGCCCGCTCCGCCACGGTGGGCGGGCAGCGGTTCCCGGTGCACTGGGGCGGGGACAGCGAGTCGACGTTCGAGGCCATGGGGGAGAGCCTGCGCGGGGGCCTGTCCCTGGGCATGTCGGGCTTCGGCTACTGGAGCCATGACATCGGCGGTTTCGAGGGGACGCCCGACCCGGGCCTGTTCAAGCGCTGGATCGCGTTCGGGCTGCTGTCGTCGCACAGCCGCCTGCACGGGAGCCATTCGTACCGGGTGCCGTGGCTGTTCGACGAGGAGTCGGTGCACGTCCTGCGGCACTTCACCCGCCTGAAAATGCGGTTGATGCCGTACCTGGCGAGGGCCGCGCGGCAGGCGTACGAGGAGGGCCTGCCCATCATGCGGGCGATGGTGCTGAACTTCCCGGACGACCCCGCGTGCACCCACCTGGAGCGCCAGTACATGCTGGGCGACGACCTGCTCGTGGCGCCGGTCTTCACCGCGGGCGACGAGGTGGCCTACTACGTCCCCGACGGCGTGTGGACGCACTATCTCACCGGCGAGCGGGTGCACGGCGGCCGGTGGGTGCGCGAACGGCACGCCTTCGACAGCCTGCCGCTGCTCGTGCGGCCCGGCGCGGTGATCCCCGAGGGCGCGGTCCAGGACCGTCCCGACTACGACCACGCGGACGGCGTGACGCTGCGCGTGTACGAGCCGCGGGACCGCGGCACCGTCACCACCGGGATCGGGACGGCGTCGTTCACCACCTCCCGGGACGGCGCCGTGATCACCGCGGCGGGCACCGGCCGGTGGAACCTGCTCCTGGTGAACGTCGATCCGGCGGCCGTCACCGTCGCGGGCGGCACGCTTGCCGAGCACGGTCAGGGCACGCTGATCCGCGCGACCGGCCGCGAGGTCGTCGTGAACATGGAAGGAGGCTCCCGATGAGCCTGCCCGAGGGCTTCCTGTGGGGGGCCGCCACCGCCGCGTACCAGATCGAGGGCGCCGCGAACGAGGACCGCCGCGCCCCCTCGATCTGGGACGCCTTCAGCCGCACCCCCGGCAAGACGCTGAACGGCGACACCGGCGACGTGGCCACCGACCACTACCACCGCTGGCGCGAGGACGTGGCCGCCATGGCCGAGCTGGGCATCTCGGCCTACCGGTTCTCCATCTCGTGGCCGCGCGTGATGCCGGGCGGCGCGCTCAACCGGAAGGGCGTCGACTTCTACTCGCGGCTCGTCGACGCGCTCCTGGAGAACGGGATCGCGCCCGTCGCGACCCTCTACCACTGGGACCTCCCGCAGGAACTGGAGGAGGCGGGCGGCTGGCCCGAGCGCGCCACCGCACACAGATTCGCCGAGTACGCCGCGCGGATGGCCCGCGCGCTGGGCGATCGCGTCCACACCTGGACGACGCTCAACGAGCCGTGGTGCTCGGCGTTCCTCGGCTACGCCAGCGGGGTGCACGCCCCCGGCCGCGCCGACCCGGTCGCCGGGCTCACCGCCGCGCACCACCTCAATCTCGCGCACGGGCTCGCCTCCCGGGAACTGCGGGCGGCGGCGGATCCGTCCGCCCGCCACTCGATCACGCTGAACCCGCACCACCTGCGCGGCGAGCCCGAGGCCGTGCGGCGCGTCGACGCCGTCGCCAACCGGATCTTCCTCGATCCGCTGACCGGCCGCGGTTACCCGCCCGACCTGCTGGAGGACACGGCGGCGCTCACCGACTGGGGGTTCGTCCAGGACGGCGACGAGAAGACCATCGCCGCGCCGCTGGACGTCCTCGGGGTCAACTACTACGCGCCGACGCTCGTCCACACCTGGGACGGCGTCTCGCCCCGGGCCGGCGCCGACGGGCACAAGCGGGGCGCCGCGACGCCGTTCGTCGGCTGCGAGGACGTCGAGTTCGCCGAGCAGCCCGGCCCGCACACCGCGATGGGCTGGCCGGTGGACGCGGCCGGCCTGGAGGAGATGCTGCTGGGGCTGCGCCGCGACCATCCCGCGCTGCCGCTGATGGTCACCGAGAACGGCGCCGCGTACGCCGACGCGGTCGGCCCCGACGGCCGGATCCGGGACGGCGACCGCATCGCCTACCTGCGCGACCACCTGGCGGCGATGCGGCGCGCGGTCGAGACCGGCGTGGACGTGCGCGGCTACTTCGCCTGGTCGCTGCTCGACAACTTCGAGTGGGCGTACGGCTACGACCGCCGCTTCGGGCTGATCCACGTCGATTACGCCACCGGGGAACGCCGCTGGAAGGACAGCGCCCACTGGTACAAGGAGGCGATCTCCCGGGGCGGCCCGGCGTGACCAGGCGGGGCGGTGCGGTGGCGCTTTGGCGGGCGGCCTGCTGCTGCCGGTGTACGGTGTCCGCGCCAAGGCGGCCGCGGCGCCGGCGGGCGCCGAGCGGGTCCTGGCACGGCCCGTACGCCCGCACCTGGTCCGTCCCGCCTCGCGCGGACTCGAGAAGGAAGAAGTGGAGACGCCGGGTGGTCAAGATCACTGATGTGGCGCGGCACGCCGGGGTCTCGCCGAGCACGGTCTCCTACGTGCTGAGCGGCAAGCGCTCGATCTCGGCCGGGACCCGGGAGCGGGTGCTGGCCAGCATCGCCGAGCTGGGCTACCGGCCGCACGCGGGCGCCCGCGCGCTGGCCAGCAGCCGGTCGAACGTGCTGGCGCTGGTGATCCCGCTGCGCAGCGGCATCCACGTCCCGGTGGTGATGCAGATCGCGGTGGCCGCGGTGACCGCGGCCCGCCGGCACGATCACGACGTGCTGCTGCTCACCCAGGAGGAGGGCGTGGAGGGGCTGCGCCGGGTGGCCGACAGCGCGCTGGTGGACGCGTTGATCGTGATGGACGTCCAGATGCGCGATCCGCGGCTGCCGATGCTGCGCGAGCTGGACCGGCCCAGCGTGCTGATCGGGTTCCCGGCCGACGCGGACGATCTGACCTGCATCGACCTGGACTTCCGGGCGGCGGGCGAGGCGTGCGCGGAGCGGCTGGCCGGGCTCGGGCACCGCTCGATCGCGCTGATCGGCTCGCCACCGGAGGTGTACGCCCGGCAGACCGGCTACGCCCAGCGGGTCGCCGAGGGGTTCCGCGCGGCGGTGCGGCGGCACGGGCTGACCGGCGAGGTGTACCCGTGCGAGGCCACCGCCGAGGCGGCCCGCGCGCTGGTGGGCCGGCTGCTGGCGGAGCGGCCGGGCCTCACCGGGGTCGTGGTGCACAACGAGCCGGTCATGGAGCCGGTGGTGCGGGCGTTCGGCGCGGCGGGACGGCGGGTCCCGGACGAGCTGTCGGTGGTGGCGATCTGCCCGGAGGACCTGGCCGAGCACGCCGATCCGCCGCTGACCTCGGTCGCCGTCCCGGCCGACGAGGTGGGCCGCCGGTCGGTGGAGCTGCTGATGGCCAAGCTCGGCGGGGAGCGGGTGCCCGCCGCGACCCTGCTGCCGCCCCGGCTCACCGCGCGCGCCAGCGACCGCTGAGCCGCAGGAGAGGAAAGGAGAGGAAAGGAGGGGAACCGGAGCGCCGTGAATCGAAGCGCTTCGATCATCGCCGTCATCGGGGGCTGGGTTTATGGAGGAGAAGTCGTGCTGCCTGACGAACGTCGACGTCCCCGCACAGATCACCCCGGGGCCCGGTACCGCCGGTTCGCGCGCCGGCCGCTCATCCCCGCGCTCGCCGCGGCCGCCCTGGCCGCCTCGCTGACCGCCGCGCCGGCCGCCGCCCGCGAGACCCACCCGTTCCAGAACCCGCGCCTGCCGGTCGGCGCCCGCGTCGACGACCTGCTCAAGCGGCTCACCCTGGACGAGAAGATCTCGCTGCTGCACCAGTACCAGCCCGCGATCCCCCGTCTGGGCATCAAGCGGTTCAAGACCGGCACCGAGGCCCTGCACGGGCTGGCCTGGTCGACCGACGTCAACTCCACCCCGAACCCGGGCGCGGTCCGTACCGCCACCGCGACCGTGTTCCCGCAGTCGGTCGGCCTGGGCGCCACCTGGAACCCCGACCTGATGAAGAAGGTCGGCTCGGCCGTCGGCACCGAGGCGCGCGGCTACAACAAGGAGAACTCCGACGTCTGGGGCCTGCAACTCTGGGCGCCCGTGGTCAACCTGCTGCGCGATCCGCGCTGGGGCCGCAACGAGGAGGGCTACTCCGAGGACGCCCTGCTCAGCGGCCTGCTCGCCACCGCGTACGGCAGGGGCATCCAGGGCGACGACCCGCGCCGCCTCAAGGCCGCGCCCGTCCTGAAGCACTACCTGGCCAACAACAACGAGATCCGGCGCGACCAGACCTCCTCCAGCCTGCGGCCGCGGGTGAAGAAGGAGTACGACGAGGTCCCGTTCAAGCTGCCGGTCTCGGCGGACGCGGCGACCGGGATCATGACCGCGTACAACCTGGTCAACGGCCGTCCCGCCACCGCCCACGCCGACGCCCGCGACGTCGTGCGCTCCTGGACGGACAGGACGCTCTTCAACGTCACCGACGCCGGCGGTCCCAACAACCTGGTCGGCTCGCAGAAGTACTACGGCACGCTGGCCGAGGCCGACGCCGCCACCCTCAAGGCGGGCGTGGACAGCTTCACCACCGACGACACCAAGTCCGAGATCACGATCGCCGCCGTGAAGGAGGCACTGGGCAAGGGCCTGCTGGCCGAACGGGACGTGGACACCGCCGTCCGGCACATCCTGGACCTGCGGGTGCGGCTGGGCGAGTTCGACCCGGGCGGCGGCCCGTACGGGAAGATCACCAAGGACGTGGTGGACGGCCCCGAGCACCGGCGGCTGGCCCGGCAGGCCGCCACCGAGCAGATGGTCCTGCTGAAGAACCAGGCGCTGCCGGGCAAGGCGGAGGCCCTTCCGCTGGACGCCGCCAAGACCGGCAAGGTCGCGGTCGTCGGTCCGCTCTCCGACACCCTCTACACCGACTGGTACTCCGGCGCGCTGCCGTACCGCGTCACGCCGCTGGACGGGATCAAGCGGCGGCTCGGCACGCACGGCACGGTCGCGGGCACCGAGGGCGTGGACCGGATCGCGCTCAAGGACCCCGGGACCGGCAAGTACGTCACCGGCGGCGCCGACGCCGACGGCGACCTCCTCAAGCTGTCATCGCCCACCGCGGACGCGACCGCCCAGTTCGACGTGTTCGATTGGGGCCAGGGCGTCATGACGCTGCGCAACGCCGCCAACGGCAAGACCGTCGGCCGCTACGTCAAGCCCGACGGGAGCTGGACCGACATGTTCGCCAACGACCAGGCGCAGCCGGCGGGCTGGTTCGTCCAGCAGATGTTCAAGCTGGAGCCCAGCGGCGACGGCTACCTCCTCCGGTACGCCGGGTACGAGAAGTCCGAGAGCTGGGCCGAGCCCGACAAGATCTACGCCAGGACCGCCGCCGACGGCACCCTCCTGCTGGGCACGAAGGAGGAGGCCACCACCTTCACCCGCGAGGTCGTCCGCAGCGGCGTGGACGAGGCCGTGAAGGCGGCGACGGGCGCCGACGCGGCGGTCGTCGTGGTCGGCAGCATGCCGTTCATCAACGGCCGCGAGAACCACGACCGGACGGCGACGGCGCTGGCCGAGGGGCAGTCCGAGCTGGTCAAGGCGGTGAGGAAGGCCAACCCGAACACGGTCGTGGTCGTCGAGAACAGCTACCCGACCACGCTGAACTGGGAGCAGGCGAACGTCCCGGCGATCCTGTGGTCCAGCCACGCGGGCGCCGAGACGGGGAACGCGCTGGCGTCGGTGCTGTTCGGCGACGCGAGCCCGTCCGGGCGCCTGCCGCAGACGTGGTACCGGTCGGACAAGGACCTGCCCGACATCCTCGACTACGACATCATCAAGTCCGACCGGACGTACCTGTACTTCAAGGGCGCGCCGCTCTACCCGTTCGGGCACGGGCTCTCCTACAGCACGTTCCAGTACGGCAAGCCGCGCGTCCAGAACAAGGGCGGCACGGTGACGGTGACCGTGCCCGTCACCAACACGGGCAAGGTCGCGGCCGATGAGGTGGTGCAGCTCTACACGCACCAGAAGACCTCCAGGGTGAAGCAGCCGGTGAAGCAGCTCCGCGCGTTCGAGAAGGTGCGCGTGGCCCCGGGACGCACCGCCGCCGTCACGCTCGACTTCCGCGTCTCCGACCTCGCCCACTGGGACGTGACCCGCAACAAGTGGACGGTCGAGAACTCCGAGCACGACGTCATGGTCGGCGCCTCGTCGTCCGACATCAGGCAGCGGGGCTCGCTGAGCGTGCGGGGCGAGACGGTGCCGGCGCGCGACCTCGCCAGGCCGACCCGCGCCGCCGACTTCGACGACCACCGGGGCGCCGAACTGGTCGACGAGACCAAGGCGAGCGGTGACGCGGTGGCCGCCGGGGCGGGCGGATGGATCAGGTTCGCGGGCGCCGATCTGCGCTCCGGCCTGCGCGGCGTCAAGGTGCGTGCGGCGAAGGAGAGCGCGGGCGGCACCACCGTCCAGGTGCGGCTCGGCGGGCCGGCGGGGCGGCTCGCGGGCACGGTGAACGTGCCGTCCACCGGCGACAGGTACGCCTACCGGGACCTCACCGCGGCCGTCAGCGGCGCGACCGGCCGCCAGGACGTCTACCTGGTGTTCGGCGGCGACGTGCGGCTGAGCTCCTTCTCCTTCACCCGGTAGGGGCGGCACAGGATGAAGAGGATCCTCATCGCGTTCCTGCTCGCCCTTACCATGATGTCGGTTCCACCGGCGGCCTCCGCTGAAGCGGCGAGCCGAATCACCTACGACAAGTACTCGCTCACCGTGGACGGACGCCGCGTACTGCTCTGGTCGGGGGAGCTCCACTACTTCCGGCTACCCAGCCCAGAGCTGTGGCGCGACGTCCTAGAGAAGATCAAGGCGGCCGGCTTCAACGGCGTCTCGCTCTACTTCAGCTGGGGCTACCACTCGCCCAGGCCAGGCGTGTACGACTTCAAAGGTGTCCGGGACGTGGACCGCCTGCTGCGCCTCACCGAAGAGCTCGGACTCTACGTGGTGGCCCGTCCGGGGCCGTACATCAACGCAGAGACGACCGGAGGCGGCTTTCCCGCCTGGCTGAAGAACGTGCCGGGGCGGGCCCGTTCCAGCGACCCCGGCTACACGAAGGCGTACCGGGAGTGGCTCGGTCACATCAACCCCATCATCGCCCGGCATCAGCTAACCCGAGGCGGCTCCGTCATCGCCTACAACGCGGAGAATGAATACGCCGCCAACACCGACGCCGCCTATATGGAGGACATCCAGCGGCAGGCACGGAACGCGGGCATCAACGTGCCCATCACCCACAACCAGTGCTGCGACGCGTCTTGGACCCCCACCTGGGCGACAGGACAGGGCGCCGTGCAAATTCCCGGAGTGGACGACTACCCGCAATCATTCGAATGCCGGGAGCCCGACACCTGGGGCACCTGGGGAGAAGGCGTGACCGAACGCCTGAGCCAGACGGCTCCCGCGTACGGGGCCGAATACCAGGCCGGGGCCATCGACCTTAACAACGCGGGCTACGAGAAGTGCCGCGAGCTGACCGGCCCGGCCTTCATGAAGGTCTACTACAAGTCGAACCTCATCGCCTCGGGTGCCACCATGTTCGGCTACTACATGGCATTCGGCGGCACCAATTGGGGACGTCTCGCCCAACCCAACGACGTTTACACCTCTTACGACTATGGCGCGCCCATAACGGAGAACCGGCAGCTCACAACGAAGTACGACGAGTTCAAGCGGCAGGGGCTGTTCGTCACCACGGTGACCCCGCTGACCAAGACCGACACTGCGACGGCACCTGTCTCGTCCAGCGCCGCCGTCCACACCGAGGCCCGAGCCAACCCTGACACTGGGACGCAGTTCGTTCTGGTACGCCACCCGGACCGCAAGACCAACGCCGACGAGACGTCCACGCTCACTTGGAACACCCCGGACGGAACGCACTCCGTACCTGTCCGGCTCAAGGGACGGGACGCGAAAATCCTCGTGGCGGGTTACGACATGGGCGGTCAGCGTCTCGCCCTGTCCACGTCGGAAATCCTCACGCACACCACTTCCGGCGGCCGTGACGTGGCCGTCCTTTATGGAACGGACGGCATCCCAGGAAAGACCGTCCTCCGGTATTCATCACGCCCCAAGGTGAGGGTTCTGGAAGGCGATGTACGGGCGTCGTACAGGAACGGCGACCTGAATCTCGATTACACGCACAGCGGTTTGGTGCGCGTCCTCATCACCGACGGCGGTCGCCGTCCTCTCCTGCTGTTGCTGGGAACCGATGCGGAGGCGGCGAAATTCTGGCGTTCCGGTGATGTGCTCCTGCGCGGCACAGACCTGGTGCGTTCGGCCCGGCTCAACGCTTCGACACTGGCTATACGGGCCGACACATCCAAGCCCGCCGACATCGAAGCCTTCACCACGGCCAAGCGCATCACGCTCAACCACCAGCACGTCCACACCCGGACTACACCGAGCGGCTCACTCCTGGGGAAAGCCCCGGGACCCAGACCCGTCCACGTCCCGCTCCTGAACGGCTGGCGCACCCGTACGGAGGCCCCCGAGGCGGACCCTGCCTACGACGACTCCCGCTGGACCGTCGCAGACAAGACCGCGACCATCAGCCCGATCAAACCCAAGACACTGCCCGTCCTGTACGCCGACGACTACGGCTACCACCACGGTCACGTCTGGTACAGGGGTCGCTTCAGGGCGACCGGCTCCGAAACGTCCGTCGACCTCAACGCCATTACCGGCAAAGGCGGCGTCTACCAGGTGTGGCTCAACGGCCGTTACCTGGGCTCGGCCGCGGGCGGCGAACAGAAGGACTCCGACGCCCCGGTCAACCCGGACCCAGGGCCCGGCAAGTTCTCCGTCCCGTCCGGCCTCCTCACGAAGGGCGAGCCGGCGGTCCTGTCCGTCCTGGTGGAGAACATGGGCCACAACGACGACTGGACGGCCGACGACTTACGCCACAAGCAACCCAGGGGCCTGGTCGGCGCCTCGGTCACCACGTCCCCGATCACCTGGCGGATCCAGGGCGGCACGGCCGACTCCGTCCGAGGCCCGCTCAACACCGGCGGCCTCCACGGCGAACGCGAAGGCTGGCATCTGCGCATGCCCTCAGGCCGGCCGGGCCTTCCGCCCATCGGGCCGGGGGTGTCCTGGTCGAGCACGGACTTCCGCCTCGGCCTGCCCAGCGATCAGGACGTCCCGCTGACCCTCCGCTTCGGCGGCGGAACCGGCCGGCATCGCGCCCTGATCTACCTGAACGGATGGAACGTCGGTGAGTACGTCTCCGGCGGCGTCCAGCGCGACTTCACCCTGCCCTCCGGAATCCTGCGAACGCGCGGTCCCAACACCCTCACCCTGGCCGTCATCGCCGAAGAGAAGTCGACCCTGGGGGAGCCGAGCCTGCGCCCGGTCGCCAACCACCGCACATCCCGTTAGGAGGAATGCAGCCGGCGGTGCAGCTCGCGCATCCGCTCCTCGAACCGCTGGACGGGACCCTCGACGACCACGCCGGGGGCGACCTCCTGGACCGGCAGCGGACGGACCGGCGACGGCGCCGCACCGAACTCCGCCCGCCAGGTCGTGAGCTGGGCCGAGGAGTGCGCGTACACGATCCGGCCCAGCCCGACCCAGGCGTGGGCGGCCGCGCACATCGGGCAATGCTCGCCCGAGGTGTAGACGGTCGCGGCCGCCCGCCCCTCCGCGGTCATGTTCGCCGCTGCCCAGCGCGCCAGCGCGAACTCCGGGTGCGCGGTCTCGTCGCCCTCGGAGACGATCCGGTTGTGGTCCTCGGCCAGGACGGTGCCGTCCCCGCCCACCAGTACGGACCCGAACGGCTCTTCCCCGGCTTCCAGCGCCTGCTCAGCCAGCTCGACGCACCGCTGGAGATGCCGGAGCGCAACCTCATCCACCATGGGCCTAGGTCCTACCACAACGCCGTGCCATGCTGGTAGAAGCCCCGTAGAGGGGGATCTCTCCATGAGACTTCTCTATCTCGCCTCAGTGCTCCTGGCTCTGCTGGTCCTGGGCGGTTGCACGGAAGGAACGGACTGGCAGCCCGTCGACCCGTCCAAGGCCGTGGTGTCGGCCGACGGAAGGTGCCTCGATCTGCGGTTCGAAACCGGCGTCGGCGACATCACCAAGGTACGGGTCACCGAGCTCGACGATCGAGTCATCATCGACCTGCGCGTTCGCTACCCGTCCGACAAAGCCCGCATCCTCATGGCGATCTCGTCGTCGAAGGCGGTGAGGCTGAAGGCGCCGCTGGGGGACCGCACCATCCGTGCGAAGAGCGGCGCGACCGTTCGGGTCGAGCGGCCCGGAGACTCGCCCTCCGGGAAGCCGCCGGTCGGCTACCCGGCCTGCGGCTCCCCGTCAAAGAGCTAGAAGGCCGTCGTGAAGTGGGTCGTCGCGGTCGGGGTGGTCAGGACGGCGTCGAACGCCTCGGGCACGGGCATGGCCATCTCGGCGCTCTGACTGCGGATGCCGCTGGGGGACGCGGTGCCGCGCGCGTGCCGGAGGTCGGTGAGCGTGATGGCGCCGCCCAGACCGGCGTCGATGAGAGCGGCCTCGACGCTGCCCGCGGTAGGCGGGGCCAGCGGTGTCTCGACGAGCGAGAAGCCGACCTCGGGACTTCCGTCGGGGTTCATCTCGGGGACGCTGTCCGCGGTGTGGGTCATCGCGATGGCGCGGTAGTCGTCGCCTAGCGCGTCCGCGAGGTAGTGGCCCATGACGAAGGCCAAGAGCTCGCCGTCGTACTCGGCGGGTGTCTTCTGGATGTGGTTGTTGTGGGCCGCCACCACGACGCGGGCGTCAGGTTCCAGGCGGTCCAGGTGCCAGAGCAGGGTGTCGGCCATGTAGCGGTCGCGCACCGAGGTGTCGGCCGGGAGACCGGTGCCGGTGAAGATGCCGTTCAGGGCGCCGACCATGTAGTCGGCGTGCCAGGCCGCCTCGATGTGGCGCAGGGCGACCTCGTAGCCCTGCCGGCCGCCGCGCTGGATGTAGAGCGGTTCGAGGGCGCGGGCACGCAGGATCAGGCGGCTCAGCGCCGCGGTCAGCGCGTTCTGGTCCGCCCGGTCGAAGTCCGCCCAGCGCGGGGCCGCCACGGCGACCGATCCGCCGGCGTACCGGTCGGAGATCTCCAGGGTCGTCCCCACGAGGGGCAGGGCCTCCGGGTCGACCTCGCGGAGGTAATCCGCCACCGGTTCCAGGGCGGGACGCAGCGTCCCTCCCGCCTGCGGGACGTCCACGCCCAGGAAGCGCAGCGGATGCGCGCTGGTCGTGTTGTGCCGCCGGAGCCAGCGGGCCAGTTCCCCGGTCACTCCGGACGAGGTGGTCCCGCCGAACCCGGCGAGGTCGGCCTCCTCGCCTTCGCCCCGCAGCCAGGGGTCGAGGGCCGTACCCTCGGCGAAGCCGAACTCGAAGGCAAGCGCGGTGAACCCGCAGCGTTCGGCGAGGAAACGCAGGATGCGGCGGCGGGCGGTGGTGAACTCGCGGACGAAGTGGCAGCCCTCGCCCAGGGCGACCACGCGGGCGTCGCCGATGATCTCGCGCAGCGGCTCCAGGTCGTCCAGCGGCGCCTCGGGGTCGAGGGTGTCCAGTGTGGCGCCGTTCGCGCGGATCCAGTCGGCGAGGCGAACGCGGGCATTGTTTTCAGGCATGGGAAAACCGCTCCAAGGTGAGTGCTGTCGTCGTCACAGGGGGAGCGCGGCCACGCGCGGCGCTCCTGGAGCGGGTCAGAGCAAGAGGCGGCAGAACGCCATGGTCGACACATTACCGGCCGCGGTACGCCTCGGTCAGCTGCGCCTCGGCGTCGTTCAGGTAGGACAGCAGTTCGCGCTCGGCGGCGTGCGACTCGCCCTGCGCGATCATGTCGGCCAGCAGCCTGTTGCGGGCCAGGTACGGCTCGTGGAACTCGCGCGGTGATCCCATCTCGTGGAACACCAGCCGCAGCTCGGCCAGGAGGGTGCGCATGGCCTCGTCCACCCGGGGGCTGCCGCACAGCGCGCCGACCGCCTGGTGGAAGTGGATGTCGGCGGTGCCGACCTGCGGCCAGTGCCCGGCCTCGGCGGCGCGCTCGCCCTCGACGACGGCGGCCTCGATGCGTTCCAGGGTCTCCGGCGGTGCGGCGGCGGCCTCCCGCACGCCCGCGCACTCCAGGATCCGCCGCACCCGGTAGAGGTCGGCCAGGTCGTCCACGCTCAGCCGGCGGACGAACACGCCGCTGTTGAAGCGGTGCTCCAGCAGCCGTTCCTGAACCAGCAGCCGGAACGCTTCGCGCAGCGTGTTGCGCGAGACCCGGGCGGCGCGGCACAGCTCGGCCTCCGGCAGCCGCTCGCCGGGGGCCAGCAGCCCGTCGGTGATCTGTTCGCGCAGCAGCCCGGCGACGCGGGCGGCGGTGCTCGACCGGTCGAGCTCGCCGCGCGCCGCCTCGATTCTGCCGATCCAGGTCTCCTGCGCGGGCATCGGTCTCCTTTCGGACAGGGATGGGACCAGCGTATCGCTGAACTTATCAATCCGAGGATTGCAGGATTGTTGAACGATATTTACTCTGCTGGGAAGCGTACCCTCCAAAAGAGGAGCGACATGACCGACCGCACTGCGCTCGACAAGCCGGCGGCGTCAGCGGCCGAATCCCATCGCGGCGCCCTGATCGGCGCGATGTTCCTGATGGCCACCAGCGCCATCGGACCCGGTTTCATCACCCAGACCACGGTCTTCACCGCCAAGCTCGGCGCCGCGTTCGCCTTCGCCATCCTCGTGTCGGTCCTGGTCGACATCGCGATCCAGCTCAACGTCTGGCGCGTGATCGGCATCTCCGGCCGCCGCGCCCAGGACCTCGGCAACAGCGTCGTGCCCGGCGCCGGCTACCTGCTGGCCGGGCTGGACATCATCGGCGGCCTCATCTTCAACATCGGCAACGTCGCCGGCACCGCGCTCGGCCTCAACGCCCTCCTCGGCCTGGACGTCAAGATCGGCGGGACGATCTCCGCGCTGGTCGCGATCGCGGTCTTCCTCAGCCGCCGCGCCGGGATCGCGATGGACCGGATCGTCATCGTGCTCGGCGTCGTCATGATCGGGATGACGCTGTACGTCGCGATCGTCTCCGCGCCCCCGATCGGCGACGCCCTCGTCCAGACGGTGGCGCCCGAGCAGGTGGAGTTCCTCACCATCACCACCCTGATCGGCGGCACCGTCGGCGGCTACATCACCTACGCGGGCGCGCACCGCATGATCGAGTCCGGGCTCACCGGCGCCGAGAACGTCAAGGGCATCACCCGCAGCTCCGTCGCCGGCATCCTCATCACCGGCGCGATGCGGGCGCTGCTGTTCCTGGCCGTCCTCGGCGTGGTCGCCGGTGGCGCCAAGCTGGCCGCCGCCAACCCCGCCCCTCCGCCTTCGAGCACGCCGCCGGGGAGGCCGGGCTGCGCGTCTTCGGCCTGATCATGTGGTCGGCCGCGATCACCTCGGTCATCGGCGCGTCCTACACCTCGGTGTCGTTCCTGGTCTCGTTCTCCTCCTGGATCGAGGCCAATCGCAACCGCCTGGTCGTCGCCTTCATCGCGCTGTCGACCGTCCTGTACCTGTCGCTCGGCACCACCCCGGTCAACCTGCTGATCCTGGCCGGCGCGCTGAACGGCCTGATCCTGCCCGTCGGCCTCGGCGTCGTGCTGTGGGTCGCCTGGCGCCGCCGCGACCTCCTCGGCGGCTACCGCTACCCGGCCTGGCTGCTGTCCCTGGGCGCCGCCGCCTGGGTCCTCACCCTCTACCTCAGCTGGGACTCGCTGACCAAGATCCCCGACCTCTGGAGCTAGGTGACGTCATGACCGACCGGCCCCTCGACCCCGCCGTCCTGACGCCCGACCAGGCCCGCGCCCTGTTCCGCGCCGGGCTGAGCGTGCCCACGGCGGGCTGGTGCGCGGGCCGTACCCAGGCCAACCTGATCGCCGTGCCGCGCGAGCACGCCTACGACTTCCTGCTGTTCGCCCAGCGCAACCCCAAACCCTGCCCCGTCCTGGACGTGACCGAGCCCGGAGCCGTCTCGACCCGCGTGTTCGCCGGCGACCTCCGCACCGACCTGCCCGCCTACGTCGTCTACGAGCATGGCGAGCCGGTCGCGGAGGTCGCCGACGCCACCGAATACTGGCGCGACGACCTGGTCGCCTTCCTCATCGGCTGCAGCTTCACCTTCGAGAACGCCCTCCTCGGGGCGGGCGTCCCCGTCCGCCACATCGAGCAGGGCCGCAACGTCCCCATGTACCGGACGAGCCGCCCCTGCCGCCGCGCCGGAGCCATCGGCGGCCCGCTGGTGGTGTCCATGCGCCCGATCCCCGCCGAACAGGTCGCCGACGCCGTCCGCGTCACCGCCCGCTACCCGTCCGTGCACGGCGCACCCGTGCACGTGGGCGACCCGTCCGAACTCGGCATCGCCGACCTCGACGCCCCCGACTTCGGCGACCCCGTCGACGTGCGCCTCGGCGAGGTCCCCGTCTTCTGGGCCTGCGGCGTCACCCCGCAGGCCGCCGTGATGGCCTCCCGCCCCAAGTTCGCCATCGGCCACGCCCCCGGCCACATGGCCATCACCGACGCCCGCGATTGCGACTACATCGTCCCGTGACCTACCGGCTCAGCGCCGCAAGGTCGACCAGCACCTCCGAAACGATCAGCGGGTCGAGGTCGCCGAGGTGCGGTGCGTGCGGATCCTGCTCGTCGTTCCACCACCACTTGCCGAGGTCGGTGACGACCTGCACGCGCCGGATCCTCAGCTCGGGGAAGCTGTCGGGCTCGCCCGCCACGATCCCCGGATCGAGCTCCACGGCGACGTGGAGCTTCTCGTCGACCGGCCGGAAGATCCCCGGCTCGACCCCGCTCTCCTGCGGGTAGGCCCGTTCCCAGCCCCGCTTCGCCAACCGGAGCACCGCACCGAACGGGACGGTGCGGCCTTCGAACCGGACCAGCCGCCGTGCGTCCCGCTCCTCCGCGTCCAGTACCGCCACAGGACGCGCGAGCTGCGGGAACGGCTGCAGGATCGCGTAGTCGGCGAACACCTCCGACCACGCCGGGACGTCGAGGTGCAGCGGATGCGCGACGCCGACCGACGCGTCCTCGGGCAGCGTGTACGCGTCGTCCTCGACGGTGGCGAACGAGCCGTCCTCGGCGACGCGGAACGCGTCCGCACCGGCCGTCCAGACCAGCCGCTGCGCCAGATGCCGTACCAGCGGGTGCGTCACCACGAACGCTTGGAACTCGTCGGCCGTCCAGCGGCGGCTCGTCACCATCGCGCTCTCCAGCCGGAGGATCCGGTCGGCGGCGATGGTGCGGACGTCCTTCTTCATGGCGGTGAAGCGCCGGTGGGCGGCCGGTGCCAGCTCGGGGTCGTCCTTCACACCGGGCTTGGGGAGCGTCTTGCGCCGCTTGCCGTCCTCGTCCGTCACGAACGGCCTGAGCTGTTCGTCGAAGCCGACCACGAACCGCCGCGGCCCGTAGTCCAGCGTCAGCGTCCCGCCGGCGTCCAGGCCGAGGTCCGGTACGAGGCGGTCGGCGAGCTGATCCTCTGTGAGCCCGCGCATCCGTGCCGCGTCCAGCAGCGCCAGCCGCGCGTCCTCGCGCGCCCCGCCGGGGAACGACCGGCGCGTCATGAGGTTCAACTGGACGAGGGCGGAGTCGGTGCCGATCTTCGCCAGGACGTCCTCGACCACTTGGGCGGCCTTGAGGTGCTTCCGCGCCGAGACCCACTCCCGGACCAGCGGCGCCGCCCGCAGCGCCGTCCCATCGTCGCCTAGCTCGCCCAGCTGGGTCAGCACCCAGGCGTGCCCGTTCGGCTCGCCCGCCGCCCGCCACGACTCGAAGATCGCCCAAGCGAATTCCGGGAGCCCCTCGCACGCCGTCCGGATCGCCTCCCGCCCTGGCAGCGCCGTCTCCGCCGACAGCATCAGCAACCCCACGAGGTTATGGACCGCGGCGTCGTCCAGGTCGCCCGCCGTCGTCGCCGGACGGGGGAGCGTCGCCACGTCCAACCACTTCGGAATCCTCGGCGCCTTCACCGGCACGGCGGGGGCGCCGGCGTCCACCAGCGTTGACACCGCGTCGGCGGCCTGGTCACCGTGCACGCGAACGGCCTTGACGACCGCGTCCCGGCCGTACTCCTGTGCGATCAGCCGCAGCCCGGCCACGGCCTTGTCCCGCGCCGCGCGCCGCCTGCCGACCGCGTCGGGCACGAGGTGGGGAACGGCGTCCAGGCCGTGCCGCAGCAGCCACTCGCGAGCGACCTCGTTGGCCGCCTTGAGCCGGACGAACCAGTCCACCATCACCTGCGCGACCTCGACGTCGAGGTAGGGGAGCAGCGACTCGCCATAGTCCGCGGGCCGCCGTTTGGCGGCCCGGAACACCAGATCGCGCACCCGCACGCCGTAGCGGCCCACCAGCGGCTTGAGCTCGTAATCATCGAGGTCGTACAGCTTGATGCCCTGCCACCTCGAGGGCTCTTCGGCCCGCTCCAGGAACAACGGAAGAAGGTCGGCGAACGCCCGCTCCGGCCCGAACACCAGTTGCTTCGCCTGGTGCGCGAAGTCCGTCTCCCCAGACAGGAACCGCGCCCGCGCCCCGTCCCAGAACGGATCATCGTCCGGGTAGTGCACGAACACCATGAGGCCGGCCATCCTGATCCACCGCTCCTGTTCGCCTTCCTTCCAGGAGAGCGGACCGGGTGCGGGAGGTGTCAGCCCCGGTATGGCGATCGGTGCGGACTCGTTCTCCGGCGCCCTCGCCCACGGCGGATCGACGAGCACGTCCGGAACGGCGCGGAGAAGATCATTCATGCGCCCACACTGTAGGCGCGCCCGCCGACAAGCGTCTCGGTTCAGGGTGGGGTGCCGATGCTCGGGGTGACGTTGTTCGGACGGGGGTCATGACTCGTTGACGGGGAGGGGCGGCGCGAAGGTCCAGCCTTTTTCCAAGAGGGCGTCTACCGCGGCGGTGGCTTGGGTCAGGCGGGATTCGTGCGGGCCGGTGACGGTGATGTGGGGGAGGGCACGGCGTTCCAGTTCGTCGTGGAAGCGGGCCGACATCCAGGCGCGGATGGATTCGCCGTCTCGCCAGCCGTCCTGTTCGAACGGGATGCCGGACGGGTCGGTGACGATCCACAGGTGGTGGCGATCGTTGTGCCGGTGGAACGTCTCGGGCGCGGGCTCGTCCAGGTAGCGCTCGTACCAGAGGGCTGTGGCGAACGCGTCGGTGTCGCAGACCAGGACGGGTGAGCCGGTACGGGCCGCGGCGTCTTCCAGGGCCAAATGGCGTTCGGCGATCAGGGTGAAGTCGGCGGGCGTCCAGGTGAGGTCGTCCAGCCAGAGGGACGGGTCGTTCGCGGCGCGGCGGGCGGCGGCGAGTTTCTCCTCGGTGTGGGTGCGGCCGTACTCGGGGACGCAGCGGGTCGCGGTCCAGGCGCCGCCGCGTGAGGCCAGGTGCGCGGCCAGGGCGCGGGCGAGGGTCGTGGTGCCGGTCGACTCGGCGCCGACGATGACGACGCGGCGGGCGAGGTGGCCGCGGACCGGCGGGGAGAGGAACGGCCAGCCGGCGATCGGGTCGTCGCGGACGGCGGTGCCGCTGACGGGGAAGCGGCCGCGGTGCGGGTCGACGGGGACGTGCCCGGCGTCGAGGCGGCGGGCCAGTTCGGGGCCGTAGGCCTCGGAGGAGAAGACGGCGTCGACCGGGGCGGAGAGGCCGCCGCGGAACGCGGTGACGTGCGCGTCCCAGGCGTCCTCGGATCCGTAGTCGACCTCGTGGTCGTCCACCACCGGGACGATCTCCACGTGCGGCTGCGGGTGGGTCTCGCGGAGCCAGGCGGTGCGCAGGGCGAGGGGGATGCTCTCCACGGTGGACGCGGCGACGATGACGGTGAGCCGGTCGCAGGCCGCGGCGGCGGTGTCGATGAGGTGGTGGTGGCCGGCGTGCGGCGGGTAGAACTTGCCGATCACCAGCCCGTGCCGGTGCGTCATGCGGGCGCCGGGGCGGCCTGGGCGCGCAGGTCGTCGCGCCAGGCGTTCAGGCCGAGGACGCACAGCGTCAGGAAGATGATGTAGAGCGCGCTGGTGAGCTTCAGGTCCTTGTGGAAGTAGAGCGGGATGTAGACCAGGTCCGCGGTGATCCAGATCCACCAGGATTCCAGCAGCTTGCGGGACTGGCCGTAGATCGCCATCAGGGACAGGGCGGTGGTGAGGGCGTCCCAGAACGGGACGGTGGAGTCGGTCCAGGCCGTCAGCGTCCAGGTGAGCAGCGCGGTGGTGGCGGCGCCCGCGGCGGCGAGGGCGATCCAGGTGTCGCGGGACGTGCGGGTGACCGGCAGGTCGTCGCGGCCCTCGCCGCCGTACAGCCAGACCCACCAGCCGTAGGACTGCAGCGCGATGTAGACGATCTGGAGACCGGCGTCGGCGTACAGTCCGCCGTCCAGGAAGACCAGGCCGAGCAGGATCACGTTGGCGATGCCGATCGGCCAGTTGAGGATGTTCTGCCGGACGACGAGCCAGACGTTGACCGCGCCGGTGGCGAAGCCGAGCAGCTCGGCCCAGGTGGTGGGGACCGTTCCAAAGTGGAAGGCGGGCTGGAGCAGCGGGCCGAGCAGATCGTGCAGCGTCATGGACGGCTCCCGGGGGTCTTAAATCGTCAGAGAGACGATAACAGTCACCCGCCGTTCGCCAGCGCGGCCCTGTGCAGGACGTTGGCCGCCAGGCGCATGTGGGCCGCGTCGACGAGGCGGCCGTCGCGGCCGATCGCGCCCGTGCCTTCGGCGGTCGCGCCCTCGTAGACCTCCATCGCCTCCTTGGCCTCGGCGACCTCCTCGGGCGTCGGCGCGAAGACCTCGTTGGCGATGGGCACCTGGTCGGGGTGGATGGCCCATTTGCCGTCGAACCCCAGCAGTCCGGCGTGCACGGCGGCCCTGCGGTACCCCTCGACGTCCTTGTACGCCGGGTAGGGCGCGTCGATGGCGTCGATCCCGGCCGTGCGGGCGGCGGTCAGCACCTGGACCCGCGCGAAGTGCCAGAAGTCGCCGGGGTAGTCGCCGACCGGGTCGAAGTTGCCGTCCACCCTGGCGTGCATCGACGCGGACAGGTCGCCCGCGCCGAAGATGATCGCCTCCGTCCGGGGGCTCGCGCGGGCGATCCGGGTCGCGTTCGCGAGCCCCTCCGCCTCCTCGATGAGCACCTCGAGACCGATCCGCTTCGGCAGCCGCAGCTTGTCCTCCAGCTGGGTCAGCAGGACGTCGACCCACCAGACGTCGCGGGCCGTCCGCGCCTTCGGGACGATGATCACGTCGAGCGCCTCGCGGGCCCCGGTGACGACCTCGATGATGTCGTCGTGGCACCAGGACGTGTCGAGCCCGTTGACGCGGACGGCGCGCACCGTGCGCCCCCAGTCCAGCCCGGTCAGCGCGTCGACGGCGATGCCGCGCGCCCGCTCCTTCATGGGCGGGGCGCAGGCGTCCTCCAGGTCGAGGAAGACCAGGTCCGCGCCGGAGCCCGCCGCCTTCTCGCACATGCGCTCGTTGCTCGCCGGCGTCGCCAGCTCGGACCGGCGCGCTCGCGGCTCGCCCATCAGATGACCCCTTCCGTCCGCAGCCGCCCGATCTCGTCCGGGCCGAGGCCGAGCAGCTCTCCGTACACGTGGTCGTTGTCGGCGCCGAGCGGGCGGCCGAGGTGCCGGACCCGCCCCGGCGTCTCGCTGAGCCGGGCCACCGGCGCCTGCACCGTCACCCGGCCGAAGTCCGCGTCGTCCACCGGCAGGAACATGCCGCGGGCGCGCAGGTGGTCGTCCGCCAGCAGCCCCGGCGCGTCGTACACGGGTGCGGCGGTCACCTCGGCCGCCTCGAAGACCTTCATGGCCTCGTCGAGGGTCCGCCGCGCGACCCAGTCGGCGACCAGCCCGTCGACCTCCACCGCGCGCTCCTGCCGCCGGACGGGGTCGACGTAGTCGGGGTGCTCCGCCAGGTCGGGGCGCCCGATGGCGCGGAAGACCCGCACCGCGATGCTCGGCGACGCGCTCGATATCGCCAGCCATCCGCCGTCCGAGGTGCGGTAGGCGTTGCGCGGGGCGCTGGCGTCGAGCCGGTTGCCGATCCGGCCCTTGACGATCCCCAGCTGGTCGTAGGCCAGCGTCGACGATTCCAGCAGCCGGGACAGCGGCTCGATGAGGTTGACGTCCACCAGCTGGCCGCCCCCGCCGTGCACGTCGCGGTGGTAGAGCGCCATCATGACCGCGTACGTCGCCGCCATGCCGGCGACGCCGTCGGCCAGCATGAACGGCGGAAGCGTCGGCGGCCCGTCGGGCTGGCCGGTCGTGTGGGCGAAGCCGCTCATCGCCTCGGCGAGCGTTCCGTACCCGGGCCGGTCGCTCTTGGGGCCGCCCCGCCCGTACCCGCTGATGTGGGCGTACACGATGTGCGGATGCGCGGCGTGCACCGCCTCGTAGTCGATCCCCCAGCGCTCCAGCGCGCTCGGCCGGTTGCCGACGACGAGCACGTCGCCGGCGTCCAGCAGCCGGTGGAGCAGCTCCTGGCCGGCGGGCCTGCGGAGGTCGAGGGTCACGCACTTCTTGTTCCGGCTGATGCTCTTCCACACCAGGCCGATCCCGTCCCGGCGGTCGCCCCAGGTGCGCATGGGGTCTCCGGTGCCCGGCTGCTCGATCTTGATGACCTCCGCGCCGAACTCGCCGAGCCCGGTGGCCACGATCGGGCCCGCCGCGAGGGTGGCCGCCTCGATGACGCGCAGGCCGTGCAGCGGCCCCTGCGGGTCAGGCATCCCGGCTCTCCGCGGGAGCCAGTGAGATGGACTTCGACTCCAGGTAGCCGGAAATGCCCTCGGGGCCGAGTTCGCGCCCGATGCCGCTGGCCTTCATGCCGCCGAACGGCGCGGCGGGGTCCATCATGTACGGCTGGTTGATCCCGAAGGTCCCGGTGCGGACGCCGCGGGCCACCCGCAGCCCGCGGTCGGCGTCCGCGGTCCAGACGGAGCCGGACAGCCCGTAGTCGGAGTCGTTGGCGATCCGGACGGCCTCCTCCTCGCCGTCGTAGGCGATGACGGACAGGACCGGGCCGAAGATCTCTTCTTGGGCGATCCGCATGCGGTTGTCGACGTCCGCGAACAGGGTCGGCCGGATGTACCAGCCGTGGCCGAGCCCGTCCGGCTGTGCGGCGCCGCCGGCGACGAGCCTGGCCCCCGCCCGCACCCCGTCGTCGATGTAGCCCCGGACGCGGTCCTGCTGGCGCCGTGCGACGAGCGGGCCGATCTCGGTGGCCGGATCGCCGGGGTCGCCGACCTGGAGCGCCGTCACCATGCCCTCCAGCGCGGCGACGTACTCGTCGTGCCGGGCGGCCGGGACGAGGACGCGGGTCTGCGCGACGCAGGCCTGGCCGTTGTTCATCAGGCCCGCCACCTTGATCCCTTCGGCGACGGCGGCGGGGTCGGCGTCGTCGAGCACGACGGCGGCCGACTTCCCGCCGAGCTCCAGGCTCACCCGCTTGAGCGCGGAGCCGCAGGCCGCGGCGACCTCGCGGCCGGCCGCCGTGGAGCCGGTGAAGGACACCTTGTCGACGCCGGGGTGGGACACCAGGTGGCGGCCCACGTCGGTGCTCGCGGGCAGGATGCTGACGACGCCCCGCGGCAGCCCGGCCTCCTCGACGAGTTCGGCGAGCAGGAGCGCGTCCAGGGGCGTCTCCGGCGACGGCTTGACGACGACCGTGCACCCGGCGAGCAGGGCGGGCGCGATCTTCCCGATGAGCAGGAACTGCGGCATGTTCCAGGGGACGATCCCTGCGACGACGCCGACCGGCTCCTTGCGGACGAGCACGTCCTGGCCGTAGTGCCCGGGGCGCGCCCGCTCCCAGTCGATCGTGCCGGCGATGTCGGCGAAGGCGTTGAGCAGCACCATCGGCAGCGTCGCCTGAGAGAACTTGGCGAAGCTGATGGGGGAGCCCATCTCCTTCGTGATGAGCTCGGCCATCTCCTTGCGGCGCCCGCGGTAGATCCCGGCGAGCCTGCGGATGGCTTCGACCCGCTCGGCGGGGTCGAGCCGGGGCCACGGGCCCTCGTCGAACGCGGTGCGCGCCATCGCCACGGCCCGGTCGGCGTCCGCCGGGGCCGCGCCGGCGACGGTGGCCACGACCTCCTCGGTGTGCGGTGAGACGACCTCGATGACGCGGTCGGTGCTGGGGGCGGCCCACTCCCCGCCGATGAACAGCCGTTTCCGATCCACTCTGCTGCCTTCCTTGCTATTTGCCCGCGAGCCGGGCGACGACGGGCGCGAACCGCTCCAGTTCGCCCTGCTGGACGCTGATGTAGCAGGCGCCGAACACCTCGCGCCGTTCCTGGAGCCGCTCGACGACCTCCTCGAGCGAGCCGATCAGTACGTTGGGGTGCTCGATGAGGCCGGCCTTCGGTACCCCGAGCCGGTCGGCCACGCGGGTGACCGCGGCGCCGGGGTCGTCGGTGATCGCGGTGAAGAAGGGCGAGCTCTCCACCTCGAGCTCGGCGAAGCGCTCGCCGGCCGCGTCCCGGACGAGCCCGATCCGGTGCGCCGCCTCCTGCGCCGGGGTGCGGCCGGCGTCGTTCACCGCGTCGAACGGCACGTTGTTGATGCTGACGATGTCGGCCTCGCGGGCGGCGAGCGAGAGGACGCGCTTGCGCGCCCCGCCGATCATGATCGGCGGGCGGGGGCTCTGGACCGGCCGCGGCAGGCCCGAATAACCCGCCGCGGTCGCGAACTCGCCGTGCAGATCCAGCGGCTCTCCGCCCCAGTGCGCCTTGAGCAGGCCGACGACCTCTTCGAGCTTGTCGACGCGGCGGGCGGGCGGTGCGAACGGGATCCCCATCGCCCGGTACTCCAGCTCGCTCCAGCCGGCGCCGATGCCGAACTCCAGCCGCCCGTCCGACAGCAGGTCGATCGTCGCCGCCTCCTTGGCGAGCACGGCGGGCACGTGGTAGTCGGCGCAGAAGACGCGGCAGCCGACGCGGAGCGTCTCGGTCACCGCCGCGGCCGTCGCCATGGCGGCGATCGGCGCGAGGTGCTGCGGCGGCAGCCGCGACTCGCGGGCCGCGGGCCCCGGCCCCAGGTAGTGGTCCGACACGAACAGCGTCGCGTAGCCCAAATCCTGGACCTTGCGGGCGAGGTCGCGCCATTGCGCCGCCGACGTTGCCTTCGTCGCCTGGACGGCGAAGCGAAAAGGAGGCATATTTGTCATCGCTCGACAATAGTCTGCCGAACAGACGCCGCGCCACCCCCCCGTCGACGAAGGGACGTCCATGGTCAAGCGCACGAGGTACAAGGACTACAAGGACGAGTACCCGAACTACCGGTTCGAGCTGAGCGACGACGGCATCCTGCTCATGCAGTGCCACACCGACGGCGGCAGCCTGGTGTGGGACTGGAAGTCGCACGACGACATGGCGGACGCCTTCGCCGACGTCTCCGGCGACCGCGAGATCAAGGTCCTCATCCACACCGGCACCGGGGAGAACTACAACGCCGACTGGGGCAGCCTGCCCGGCGGCGGGCTGCCGGACCCGCCGATCTACGACGCCATGCCCGGTGTCAGGGGGCTCCACAAGCTCGACGAGAAGGCCTGGTACAACCGCAACCTGCAGATGAACGTCCTCGACGTGGACGTGCCGATGATCAGCGTGGTCAACGGCCCGTGCAACATCCACTCCGAGGTCCCGCTGATGGGCGACATCGTGCTCGCCTCCGAGGACGCGTGGTTCCAGGACGTGTCGCACTTCCCGCGCGGCCAGGTCCCCGGCGACGGCCAGCACGTGATCTGGAGTCACCTCGTCGGCCACAACCGCGCCCGCTACTTCCTGCTCACCGGCAAGAAGCTGGGGGCGCGGGAGGCGATGGAGTGGGGCGCGGTCAACGAGGTCCTGCCGAAGGACCAGGTCCTCGACCGGGCCTGGGAACTCGCCCGCGAACTCGTGAAGCGCCCCCCGATGGTGCTGCGTTACACACGGCAGCTGTTCACCCAGAACCTCAAGCGGGCGTACCTCGACGAGCTGGGCCACGGCGTCGCCCGCGAGACCTACGCCCAGCAGGAGTTCTTCCCGTTCGGAGGCGGGATGGAGCCGTTGGACCGTGCCTGGGACGACGAGCCCTGGAAGCGGCGATAAGGACAAAGTAAGGCAGAATATTGTTCGTTCTCCGAAAATGTGACTAGTATCGGCGGAACGCGACCACAGGGAGACCGGCATGACGGAGCTGCAGCAGCGCCTGGCCACCGGGAAGGGCAAGTTCACCCCCGGCTACCAGGACCTCGACACCGAGCCCGTGAGCTACGAGGACTCGATCTCGCCCGAGTTCTTCGAGGCCGAGCGGGAGGCGGTCTTCAGGCGGTCATGGCTGTACGTCGGCCGCTCCGAGCGACTGCCGAGACCCGGGACGTTCTTCACCCGCGAACTGCCCGGCCGGTTCGCCTCGATCGTCGTCGCCCGCCGCCGGGACGGGACGGTCAACGCCTTCCACAACGTCTGCGCGCACCGCGGAAACAAGGTCGTGTGGCAGGAGCACCCGCAGGAGGAGTCCAAGGGGTCGTGCCGCGAGTTCACCTGCAAGTACCACGGGTGGCGGTACGGCCTCGACGGACGGGTCACGCACGTCACGAACGAGGCCGAGTTCTTCAACCTCGACAAGGAATCCCTGCGGATGCCGCCGGTGCATTGCGAGGAGTTCGCCGGCTTCATCTTCGTCAACCTCTCGGCCGACCCGGTCCCGCTGCGGGCCTTCCTCGGCGACCGCATCCTCGAACTGGAGGCCTACCCGTTCCACCGGATGACGCAGCACTACGGGTTCTCGGCGCCCATCAAGGGCAACTGGAAGCTCGCCGTCGACTCGGTCTGCGAGTGGTACCACCCGCCGTACGTGCACGCCCGCTTCATCGACCGCGACGTCTCGAAGGCCGAGAAGCTCGTCCCGCCGGTGGACGCCTACCACTACGACCTCTTCACGCCGCACATGCTCACCTCGGTGCCCGGCCCGCCGCCGCTCCCGCCGCGCGAGCCCGGCACGGCGGGCCCGGCGGTACGCGACCAGAAGTGGGTCTACCGCCTGTTCAGGGCCGGGCTCTTCGGCCCGGACGACGTGCCCGACCTCGGCCCGCTCCCCGAGTTCCTCAACAAGGGAAAGATCAAGTCCTGGGGCAACGACCAGTTCTGGCTGTTCCCGAACCTCTCGGTCCAGATCTGGGCCCGCGGCTTCTACATCACCTACATCTACTGGCCCGAGTCGGTCGGCTCGCACACCTACGACATCGACCTCTACTTCGTGCCGCCCAAGAACGCCGCGGAACGGCTCGCCCAGGAACTCGTCGTCGACAGCACCATCGAGTTCGCCATGCAGGACGTGAACACGATCGAGGCCACGCACTCGGGGCTGTCGTCGCGCGCCAACCAGCAGTTCCACCTGAGCGACCAGGAGCTGCTCATCCGCAAGTTCCACAAGACCGTCCGGGACACCGTCGCCGCATACCAGGCCGACGCCCAGCAGGAGGACTGATGCCGACGACCGCCCGCACCCTGCCCGAGGCGTTCTCCGACCTCGAGCCCTACGTCGCCGACTGGGCGCTGCCCACCCGGCAGGAACGCTACGACATGCGCCTGTCGAAGTCGTTCGACGAGCTGGCCGAGTTCTACGACGCCATCGCCCCGCGCGCGGAGGAGGCCATCGAGTACCTGAACGGGCTCGACATGGCCGACCTGCCCGAGGACGCGACGCGGCTGCTGCGGCTCCTCTACTCGATGATCCTCGCCTCGTACGCGGTCAACGTGTTCCTGCAGCCCCGCATCCCCGACTCCGGCGCCGCCTTCTTCAACACCACCGCCGAGCCGGCGGTCTGAGCGGGAGCGTCCGATGCCCATCACCACCAGCCCGATCGGGCCCACCACCGGCGTCGAGATCGCCGGCCTGCGCGGCGGCGCGCTCGTGGACCGCGGCGTGGCCGACGAGTGCCGCGCCGCGCTGGACCGCTACGGCGTCGTGATCTACCGCGAGGCCGACATCGGCGACGACGACCTCGTCGAGTTCAGCCGCCTCCTCGGCGAGGTCGTGCCGCTGGCCATGGGCGGCCACGAGCGCCCGGAGATCCAGCGGATCACCCGCGACGCGTCCAAGAGCAAGCTCGCGGCCTACCGCGAGGCGACCTTCTTCTGGCACATCGACGGCACCACCGACACCCTCCCGAACAAGGCGACGCTGCTCACCGCGCGCCAGGTGTCCGACGACGGCAGCGGCGACACCGAGTTCGCCAACACCTACGCCGCGTACGAGGCGCTGCCGGACGAGGAGAAGCGCGAACTGGAGAACGTCCGGGTCGTGCACAGCTTCGCGGCCTCGCAGTCGCTCGTGTACCCCGACCCCGACCCGCGGGAGCGCGCGGCCTGGGCCAAGGTCCCGTCCCGCGAGCACCCGCTGGTGTGGACGCGCGGCAGCGGCCGCAAATCGCTCCTCATCGGCGCGACCGCGGGCGAGGTCGTCGGCGGCGACCCTGAGGAGGGCCGGGCACTGCTGGACCGACTGCTCTCGTGGGCGACCCGCCCGGAGTTCACGATCCGGCACCGCTGGCGCCCCGGCGACCTGGTCATCTGGGACAACACCGGGATGCTCCACCGGGCGCAGCCCTACGCCGAGACGTCCTCGCGGCTGATGCACCGCACCAGCCTCGCCGGCGAGGAAGCGGTCCAGTGAGCGGGCGGCGCACGGCCGTCGTCACCGGTGGCGGCTCGGGCATGGGACGGGCGATCGTCCACCGCCTGGCCGCGGACGGGCTGGCGGTCGCGATCGTCGACCTCGACGCCGGCAGCGCCGAGGCGGTCGCCGAGGAGGTGCGGCGCGACGGCGGCGAGGCGATCGCCGTCGGCGGCGTCGACGTCTCCGACCGCGAGCGCGTCGACGCGGCCGTGCGGACCGTGCGGGACGCGCTCGGACCCGTGCTCGTGCTGGTCAACAACGCCGGCATCACCGGATTCCGGGAGTTCATGTCGATCACGGACGAGAAGTGGCGCCGCATGATGGCGGTCAACCTCGACGGCCCCTTCTACTGCACGCGGGCCGTGCTGCCCGACATGATCGAGGCCGGGTGGGGCCGGATCGTCAACATCTCCTCCTCCAGCGCCCAGGGCGGCCAGCAGTACATGGCCCACTACGTCGCCGCCAAGGCCGGGGTGATCGGGTTCACCAAGGCGCTGGCCCTGGAGTTCGGCCCGAAGGGGATCACCGTCAACACCATCCCGCCCGGCTTCATCGACACCCCGATGCTCAGGGAGTCGGAGCGGCGCGGGATGTTCGCCGGCACCGTCGCCGACATCGCCCAGGCGACACCGGTCCGGCGGCCGGGCCGCCCGGAGGACATCGCCGCCGCGTGCTCCTTCCTGGTGTCCGACGAGGCGGGATACGTGACCGGTCAGATCATGGGCGTGAACGGTGGTCGCAACACCTGATGGCCACCCTGTCCGCGGATAGCGTTCCATGGTGATGGAAGCTCACATTCAGATCGACGTCGACCTGCCGCGGGTCCAGGCCGGGTCGAACCCGCAGCACCTCGTCCTCGGTCTCTTCACCGACTACTGGTTCGAGGCCGAGGGGCACCTGCCCTCCGCGGTACTGGTCGAACTCCTCACCGAGTTCGACAACACGCCGGCCAGCGCCCGCTCCGCGATCGCCCGCCTCGCGCGGCGGAACGTCCTGGAGTCGACCAGGGAGGGCCGCCGGACGTTCTACCGGCTGGCGCCGACCGCGGACCGGGTGCTGGAACGGATCCAGCGGCGCGTCGTGGAGTTCGGCACCGAGGACCGGGCGTGGGACGGCTCGTGGACGACCGTCATGTTCTCCGTCCCCGACGACCAGCGCGACCTGCGGTACGTCGTCAAGACGCGGCTGCGGTGGCTCGGGTACGCCCCGCTGTACGACGGCGTCTGGGTGTCGCCGCACGCCGACCACGACCAGACCGTCGAGCTCTTCGAGAGCGTCGACGTGGGGAACGCGACGGTGCTGCGCTCCAAGGTGACGTACGCGGTCAACCGCGGCGACCCGCTCACGGCATGGGACGTCGCCGCGATCCACGCGAGCTACGAGGAGTTCATCGCCGAGTTCGAGCCGCTGCTCGACCGCGTCGAGCACGGCCTGGTCGGAACGGCCGAGGCGCTCGTGGCCCGGACCAACGTCAAGGACGCCTGGCGCGAGCTGGTGAGCATGGACCCCGAACTGCCCGCGAGCCTGCTCCCGCCCGGCTGGCCCGGGCGCCGGGCGCAGCGCGTCTTCGCGCGGATCTACGACGGCCTGGGGCCGCTCGCCGAGGCCCGCGTCCGCCAGATCCTCGCCAAACACGCCCCCGCGCTCGTGGCGAAGGCGAGCCACCGCACCACGACCAGCACACCGCCGTCGAAGACGTAGCGAAGCGCACGTTGAGATGAACAGATAGGGATGAACGGCATGGCGCACAGCAACGGCCGGCTGGCCGGCAAGGTAGCGGTCATCACCGGAGCGGGCTCGGGGATGGGCAGGTCCATGGCGGTCCTGTTCGCCGAGCAGGGCGCGAAGGTCGTCTGCGCCGACCGCAGCGGGGAGCAGGACGCGATCGCCGCCGAGATCGGGGACGCGGCCGTCGCGGTGCACGCCGACGTGTCCGTCGCGGCCGATGTGCGGGCCATGATCGGCACCGCCGAACGGCACTTCGGACGGCTCGACGTGCTGTGCAACAACGCCGGCTTCGGCGGCCCCCGCAAGCCCATCGTCGAACAGGACGAGAGCACTTTCGACGACGTCGTCGCGGTGAACCTCAAAGGCGTGTTCCTCGGCATGAAGTACGGGATCGAGGCCATGCTGCGCACCGGCGGCGGCTCCGTGGTCAACACCGCCTCCTCCGCTGCCCTCGTGGGCTGGAAGGGGCACTCGGTGTACGCCGCGGCCAAGGGCGGCGTCGTCCAGATGACCAAGTGCGCGGCGCTCGACTACGCCGACCGCGGCGTGCGGGTCAACGCCATCTGCCCCGGCATGACCTGGACCGGCCTCGCCGGCGCCTCCGAGGAGAACCCGGCGCCGCCTCCGGACAGGAAGCCGCCGCCGCAGCCGATGGACCGGTGGGGGCTGCCGTCCGAGCTGGCCGCCGCCGCACTCTTCCTGGCCTGCGACGAATCGTCGTTCGTCACGGGCACGGCGCTCCCCGTGGACGGCGGCTACGTCGCCCGCTGACCGCCGGCCGGTCAGGCGCTCTCGCGCACCACCAGATGCGGTTGCAGGATCACGACCGGATCGGCCAGCGCGACGCCCTGGATCCGGGAGATCAGCAGCCGGGCCATCCGCCGCCCCATCTCCTCCACCGACTGGTGGACGGTCGTCAGCGGCGGATCGGCGATCGGCGCGCTGGCCGAGTCCTCGAACCCGATCACCGCGACGTCCTCCGGGATCCGCCGCCCGTGCTTCTTCAGCACCCGCATCGCGCCCAGCGCCATCGGGTCGTCGGCGGCGAACAGCGCGTCCAGCTCGGGGTCGCGCTCCAGCAGCTCCGCCGCCGCCGCGACCCCGCTGGCCTCGCTGAAGTCGCCGTACACCACCAGCTCGGGAAGCCCGGCCCCGGCCAGCGCGTCCCGGTACCCGGCGAGCCGGTCGACGCCGACGCCCATGTCCTGCGGGCCCGCGATCGTCGCGATCCGCCGCCGCCCGCCGCGCAGCAGATGCTCCACGGCCTCCCGAGCCCCGTGCCGGTTGTCGACGTCCACGTACGACACCGGCGACAGCCCCAGCGGCCGGCCGCCCAGCACCGTCGGCACCCCGCCCGCCTCAAGCTTGGCCGGCAGCGGGTCGTCGCCGTGCAGCGAGGTCAGCAGCACCCCGTCCACGTGCTGCCCGGTCAAGTAGTTCCCCAGCCGCGCGTACTCCTCGGGGGAGCGGGCCAGGGCGAGCAGCAGCTGCAGCCCGGTGTCGTTCAGCTCCCGGCTGATCCCGCGGATGATCCCCGCGAAGAACGGCTCGTCGAACACCCGCTGCTCGGACTCTGCCACCACCAGCGCCACCGTGTCGGTGCGCCGGGTCACCAGCGTCCTGGCCGCCCGGTTGGGCACGTAGCCCAGCTCGTCGATCGCCGCCAGCACCGCCTCCCGGGCCTCCTCGCTCACGCGCGGCGAGCCGTTGATCACCCGCGAGACGGTGCCCCGGCCGACCCCGGCCCGGGCCGCCACCTCCTCCAGCGTGGGACGCGCCGAGGCGCGCCTCACCACCTTCGCCTGCCCATCGCCCTTTCCCGCCCCTTCCGCCGCGCCCGCCGCCCGCGTTCAGCGGTGATCCGGCAATCCACCCGCCCGGATCACGCCCGCGTACCAGCGCGCGCTGTCCTTGGGCACCCGGCGCTGGGTGGCGTAGTCCACGTGGACGAGCCCGAAGCGCTTGGAGTACCCCCATGACCACTCGAAATTATCCAGCAGCGACCAGGTGAAATAGCCACGCAGGGGGACGCCTTCGGCGATCGCGGCGTGCGAGGCCCGCAGATGCGCG
Organism: Actinomadura vinacea; assembly: GCF_039532545.1. Classification (NCBI taxonomy): domain Bacteria; kingdom Bacillati; phylum Actinomycetota; class Actinomycetes; order Streptosporangiales; family Thermomonosporaceae; genus Actinomadura; species Actinomadura vinacea. The sequence goes on from NZ_BAAARW010000011.1 coordinate 366,512, forward strand.
TCGATGTAGGCGATCCGGCCGTCGTCGTGCACCGTCCCCTCGCCGTTGAGGGTCTCGTCGTAGCCCGCGCCGTTCTCGGTGATGTAGAGGTCCACCGGCGGGTAGTCGCGGTGCAGCCGGGTCAGCACCTCGTACAGGCCGGACTCGTCGATCTCCCAGCCCATCCCGGTGACCGGGCGGCCGCCGTCCACGAACCTCACGAACTCGCTGCCCACCCAGGGCGAATGCGTCGAGAACGGCGACGACACCGCCTGCCCGGTCACCGCGGTGTCGCCGGTCACCGTGAACCGCGAGTAGTAGTTGACGCCGAGCTGGTCGACGCGCTGGTTGATGGCGGCCAGGTCGCCGTCCAGCACGCACCCGTCGAAACCGAGCTCCTCCAGGTCGGTGAGCACGTCCGCCGGGTACTTGCCGCGCAGCAGCGGGTCGAGGAAGAACCGGTTCTGCATCCCGTCGACGCGGCGCGCCGCGTCCAGGTCCCGGTCCGCCCCGCTCGCCGGGGAGACCGCGTACAGGTTGACCGCCGCGCCGATCCGGTGGTCGGGGTGCCGGGCGCGCATCGCCTGCACCGCCGTGCCGTGCCCCAGCATCAGGTGGTGCCCGGCCCGCAGCGCCGCGGCCGGCTCCCGGCGGCCGGGCGCGTGCTCCCCCGAGGCGTAGCCGAGGAAGGCCGCGCACCACGGCTCGTTGATCGTCATCCACTGCCGCACCCGGTCGCCCAGCGCCGCGTGCACGTGGCCGGCGTAGTCGGCGAACCGGTACGCGGTGTCGCGCTCCGGCCAGCCGCCCGCGTCCTCCAGCGCCTGCGGCAGATCCCAGTGGTAGAGGGTCGGCCAGGGCTCGATGCCCGCCTCCAGCAGGGCGTCCACCAGCCGCCGGTAGAAGTCCAGCCCGGCCTGGTTCGGCCGCCCGGCGCCGTCCGGCTGGACCCGCGACCAGGAGATCGAGAAGCGGTAGGCGCCCAGCCCGAGCCCGGACATCAGCGCCACGTCGTCGCGGAACCGGTGGTAGTGGTCGACGGCGACGTCGCCGGTGTCGCCGCCCAGCACCTTGCCCGGCGTGCGGCAGAAGGTGTCCCAGACCGAAGGCCCGCGCCCGTCCTCGCGTGCCGCGCCCTCGATCTGGTACGCCGCGGTGGAGGCCCCCCAGCGGAACCCGGTCGGGAACGCCACGGCCGCGGCGGGGGGCATGCTGTCGCTGTGCTGTACGGAGGTCACGCCTTGATCGCACCTTCCATGATTCCGCCGATGATCTGGCGGCCGAACACGATGAACACGACCAGGAGCGGCAGGATCGCCACCGTCGTCCCGGCGAACATGAGCGTGTAGTCCTTGAAATGGGCGTTGGCCAGGTTGTTGATGGACAGCTGCACGGTCGGGTTCTCGGGGTTCAGCACCGCCAGCGGCCACATGAACTCGTTCCAGGTCTGCATGAACGTGAACAGCCCCAGCACGCCCGCCGCCGGCCGCAGCGCCGGCAGCACGACCCGCCAGTAGATGCCGAAGGTGGTGCAGCCGTCCACGCGGGCGGCCTCGATCAGCTCGTCCGGCACCGCCTGCTGGGCGTACTGCCGCATCATGAACACCCCGAACCCGGTGACCAGGAACGGGACGATGACCGCCTGCAACTGGTTCTGCCAGCCCAGCTCCACCATGATCATGTAGAGCGGGATGATGCCCATCTGGACCGGGATCATCATGGTCGCGATGATCGTCAGGAGCAGCGCGTTCTTGCCGCGGAAGCGCAGCTTGGCGAACGCGAACCCGGCCAGCGAGGCGAAGAACACCGTCGACACCGTCACCACGCTCGCGACGATCGCCGAGTTCAGCAGGCCCTGGGCGAAGTAGGCGTCCGGGTTGTCGAACAGCCGCCCCACGTTGTCGCCGAGGTTGCCGCCCGGCAGCATGGGCGGCGGCACGTCCGCCACCACCTCGTTGGTCCGGGTCGCCACCACGATCATCCAGTAGATCGGGAAGATCGACAGCGCCACCGCCACGACCAGCGTCACGTAGGTCAGCGGGCTGGCCTCCCAGAGCCCGCGGAACCGGCCGGGCGCGGACGGCCCGCGCCTCCCGGGCTTCGGGTCCCGGCCGTCGGCCAGGGGCGTGCTCAGCGTGGTCATCGGGTGCCTCCCGTGCGCCGCACGAACAGGAAGTTGAGCAGGGAGAACACGATGATCAACAGGAACAGCGCCCAGGCCACCGTCGCGCCGTAGCCGTAGCGGTCGTCGGTGAAGGCGTTGTCGTACATGTACATCGTGATCGTCTGGAACTGGTGCAGCGAGCCGCCGTCCATCCGGTTGGTGATGCCGCCGCCGGCGCTGAACAGCACCGGCTCGGTGAACAGCTGGAGCCCGCCGATCGTGGCGATGATGACGGTGAAGATGATCGTCGGCTGCAGCATCGGCACCGTGATCTGCCAGAACTGCCGGATCCGGGACGCGCCGTCGATCGCCGCCGCCTCGTACAGGTCCTTGGGGATGGCCTGCATCGCGGCCAGGTAGATCAGCGCGTTGTAGCCGGTCCACCGCCAGTCCACCATCACCGCGATCGCCAGCCACGACCAGCCCCGGCCGGCCTGCCAGTCGATGTCGCCGGCGCCGACCAGGCCGAGCGCCCAGTTGACCATCCCGAAGTCGCGGTCGAACATCTGCGTGAACACGATCGCGACGGCGGCGGTGGAGGTGACCAGCGGCGCCACCATCCCGATCCGGAACAGCGTGCTCGCCCGCATCCGCCGGGCCAGCGTGTTGGCGATGAACAGCGCGATCAGCAGCTGCGGGATCGTCGCCACGACGAAGATGCCCAGGGTGTTGACGGTCGCGTGCCAGAAGTCGGAGTCGGTCAGCAGGTACTCGTAGTTCTCCAGGCCCGCCCACTCGCGGGTGCCGGAGGCCAGCCCCCACTCGTGCAGCGACACCCACAGCGTGTAGAGCAGCGGGAAGAATCCGAAGAGGATGAAGACGAGGTAGAACGGCGAGATGAACAGGTAGGGCGAGGCCCGCAGGTCCATCCTGGCCAGCCGGGCCCGCCAGCCGCGGCGGGGCTCGCCCCCGGGAGCGGGGGGCGGAGCGGCGGCCCCGGTGGCGGGACGCACAGAGACGCTCATGCGCCTCCTTCCGAGGTTTCGCGCCGGACCGCGGCGCGCTCGCCGGGCGGCGGGCGCACCACGGATCCGGCGTCGGCGGGCGGGTTACCTGGCGGCCTTCTTGGCCGCGTCGACCGCCTGCGACCAGGCCTCCTCGGGCTTGACCTTGCCCTGGCCGACCGCGATCAGGATGTTCTCCACGGCCTGCCGGACGTCCTCGTTCTTCGGCCCCAGATGCACCGGCTTGACCTGCGCGGCCATCTGACCGAAGAGCTTGCCGGTCGGCGCGTTGCTGAAGTAGGCGCTGGTGGCCCCGGCGACCGCCGGGTCCTGCGCGGCCTGCGGCGAGGACGGGAAGGTGTTCTTGTCCTTGTACGCCCCGACCTGGCCCTGCGCCGAGGTCAGGAACTTGGCCAGCTCGGCGGCCTCCTTCTGGTTCTTGGACTGCTTGGGCACCGCCAGCCACGAACCGCCCCAGTAGCCACCGCCGCCGGGCACCGACGCCACGTCCCACTTGCCCTTGCCGAAGCCGGCGGAGAACTCCTCGATGCCGCCGAGCATCCAGGACGGGCACGGGATGGTCGCGAAAGTGTCGCGCTTGAGGGCGGTCTGCCACGGCGGGGTGAAGATCGCCATGTCGGCGGTCATCTTCGCCTGCGCGAACTTCAGCGAGGTGTCGAAGGCCTGCTTCACCGCGGGGTTGGTGTCGAAGACGAGGTTGTCGTTCTTGTCGAAGAAGCTGTAGCCGGGGCCCGCGCCGGCGTTCTGCAGCACGGTGGCGCGCAGGATCGCGGTCGGCCCGTCCAGCCACTTGGTGCCGGGCACCTTGTCCTGGAACTTCTGCCCGGTCGACAGGAACGCGTCCCAGGTCGGCCAGAGCTTGCCGACCTCGTCCCGCTCGGTGGCCAGGCCCGCCTTCTTGAACAGGTCCTTGCGGTAGCACATGGCCAGCGGCCCGATGTCGCTGCCGAGCCCGACCAGCTGCTTGCCGTCGGGGCTCAGCCCCATCTGCCACTTCCAGGGCAGGAAGTTCTGCTGCAGCGCGCGGCCGCCGTGATCGAAGAGGTTCACGAACTTGCCGCGCTGCTGCATGTAGGTGGGCAGGATGCCCTCCTCCAGCGCGACCACGTCCCCGGCCCCGCTGTTGGTGGCGATCCACTGCTGCAACCGCGGCTTGTAGTCGTCCAGCGTGGAGACCTTCCGCTGGCTGATCTTCACGTTGGGGTGCGACTGCTCGTACTGCTTGTAGAGCTGCTCGTAACCGAACTCGCCGAACACGTCGACGGTCAGCTTGACCGGCCCGGAGCCGCCGCCGTCGTCGTCCCCGCCGCCGCAGGCGGAGGCGGTGGCGAGCACACCGGCCAGCAGCGCGGCGATCGCGGTCCGGGCAGCGGTCCTGCGTCCGCCTCGCTTGGTGACCCTCATTCCGACCCCTCTCAGGTCGTGCCGGGTAGATGGGATGGGTGTGGAGATAGGTGCTGTCGCGGACGCCGAACCGGCCGGGCGGCGCCGCTGTGGGAGCGCTCCCACGAAGCGAAGCCGGGACGTCATGTCCTTGTCAATGCTCCGCAACACAACCGTTATCGGACCGGTCGGCGAGGTGTTGACACGAGGTGGGGGGACACGCGAAGCTCTGATATGGGAGCGCTCCCATGACCATGTGAACCGGACCAAGGCGCCCGGCGCGACGGGCCGTACCTCCCCCGACGCGCCGGACCGCCCTCCCCAGGGAGGAGGGGCGCCCTCGCGTACGCGGGGTGCGCGAGGGCGCCCCTCCACCTCAAACCCGCACGAGCGTTGGCCGAGACAGGCCAGGCGCGCCCGTGAACTTACTCGGCCCCGTTCCGTGCGTCCGGGTCCGTGACTTCGTACCAAACGGTGGTGTCGGGTGGGAGGACGAGGCACTCGCCGTCCGGCCGGATCGGGCCGGAGGCCAGCAGCGCCCGCCCGTAGGCGGGGATCCGGACGGTACGGTCGCTCACGTTCACCGCGCAGGTGATCCGGCGGCCCTCCGCCCCGGGCTGGTCGGGGCCGGCCTCGCGGGAGAACACCAGTGTCCCGGGCGGGCCGACCAGCCAGCGCAGCGTGCCGTCGCCGAGCGCCGGGTGCTCGCGCCGGATCCGCAGCGCCGCACGGTACAGCGACAGCATCGACTCGGGATCGCCGGACTGCCGCTCCACCGTGAGCGCGGCCCAGTGCGGCGGCATCGGCAGCCAGCTCGTCCCGCCCGGTCCGAACCCGAACGGCGGCTCGTCGCCGGACCAGGGGAGCGGCACCCGGCAGCCGTCCCGCCCCGACTCGGGATCGCGGGCGCGCTGCGGGTCCCGCAGGAACTCCTCCGGCAGGTCCAGGACCTCCGACAGGCCCAGCTCCTCGCCCTGGTAGATGTAGGCCGAGCCGGGCAGCGCCAGCATGAGCAGCGCCGCCGCGCGCGCCCGGCGCAGGCCCACCTCGCCGTCGCCGTACCGGGTGACGTGCCGCTTGACGTCGTGGTTGGACAGCACCCAGGTGGTGGGGGCGCCCACCTGCCCGCTGGTGCGGAGCGAGTCGTCGATCACCTCCCGCTTGGCGCGCGCGTCCCAGTCCACGGTCAGGTAGTGGAAGTTGAACGCCTGGTGCAGCTCGTCCGGGCGCACGTACAGCGACAGCCGCTCGGGCGTCGGCGCCCACGCCTCCGCCACCGCGATCCGCTCGCCGTCGTAGGAGTCCAGGAGGCGCCGCCACGAGCGGTGGATCTCGTGGACGCCGTCCTGGTCGAAGTACGGCAGCACGGTACGCCCCAGCATCCCCACCTGTTCGGCGGAGCCGACGTCGGGCAGGCCGGCGGCCTTGACCATGCCGTGCGCCACGTCCACCCGGAAGCCGTCCACGCCCAGGTCGAGCCAGAACCGCAGCACGTCCTCGAACTCGGCGCGGACCTCGGGGTTCTCCCAGTTCAGGTCCGGCTGCTCGGGGGCGAACAGGTGCAGGTACCACTGGCCGTCCGGCAGCCGGGTCCAGGCCGGACCGCCGAAGACCGACTCCCAGTCGTTGGGCGGCTGCGCGCCGTCCTCGCCGCGGCCGTCGCGGAAGACGTACCGGGCCCGCTCGGGGCCGCCCGGCGCCGCCTCCAGCGCCGCCTGGAACCAGGCGTGCCGGTCGGAGCTGTGGTTGGGGACGACGTCCACGATGATCCGCAGCCCGAGCCCGTGCGCCTCCCGGACCAGCGCGCGGGCGTCCTCCAGCGTCCCGAAGATCGGGTCCACGTCGCGGTAGTCGGCGACGTCGTAGCCGAAGTCCGCCATCGGCGAGGTGTAGAACGGGGTCAGCCACACCGCGTCCACGCCCAGCCCCGCCAGATGGGGCAGCCGGGCGCGCACCCCGGCCAGGTCGCCGATGCCGTCGCCGTCGGAGTCGGCGAAGCTGCGGACGTACACCTGGTAGATGACCGCGTCTCGCCACCACCGGGCCCGCGGCTCGCGCGGACCCTGGGAAGCGGGCGTGGTGTCGGTGGTGTTCTGCGTCATGGTGTCCTGCCTGAAGAGTGCGTGCCGCTGAGGGGCCTGTGGGCTTTGCGGGACCCGGTGTCCAGTCTTGCGCGGGCTCCGGCGGCTGCTTCACCCCACGGGTGGTGAGACCCGCCACGATCCGGCGCTGGAAAACCAGCACCACCGCGCCTCACCGGGCGGCCGTGAGCCGTCCCAGCTTGGCCTGCAGGCCGGTGAGGGCCGCGCCGCTGGAGGTCTTGCCGCTCAGCGCGCCGTGCACCGCACCCTGGATCGCCGATGTCACGCCGCCGTACTTCGCCGCTGACGGGCGCGGCCCGGCGTTCTCGATCGCCGTCTTCAGCGTCGGCAGGAAAGGATACTTCTCCAGCAGGTCGGGGTCGTCGTAGAGCGCCGCGACGGTCGGGGCCTGCGAGGTGGCCAGCGAGCCGGCCTTCTGCTGCGCGCCGTCGGCCATGTACTTGATGAAGTCCAGCGCGGTCGCCTTGTTCTCGGCGAAGGCGGAGATCGCGTAGTTGCGGCCGCCGAGGCGGGCGGCGCCGGGGCCTTTCGGGCCGGGGATCGGCGCGACGGCGAACCTGCCCGCCACCTTGGACGAGCCGTCCGTCTTGGCGGCCAGGTCGTACTGGTACGGCCACTGCCGGTGGAACAGCGCCTTGCCGGCCTGGAAGTGGCGGCGGCCGCCCTCGCCGTCCAGGGTCAGCGCGGCCCTGGGCATCCGGCCGTCCTTGACCGCCTTCACCAGGAAGTCCAGCCCGGCCTTGGCCTGCGGGGTGTTCACGGTCGGGGTCCCGTCGGCGCCGACGATGGACCCGCCCGCGCTGCCGATCGCCTCGGCGGCGGAGACGGTCAGGCCCTCGGTCTTGCCGACCTCGGTGAGGAAGCAGTCCACGCCCTTGCCTTCGGGCCGCTTCTTGACCTTGTCGCAGGCCGCCCACATCTCCCGCCACGTCTTCGGCGGGGCGCCGATGCCGGCCTTCTGCAGCAGGTCGGTGCGGTAGTAGAGGAGGCCGGCGGCGGAGGTCATCGGCATCGCGTACAGGCGGCCGCGGTACTCGCCGGTGGTGACGGTCGCGGGCAGCAGCTTGGTGGTGTCGAGTCCGTCCGGTCCCTTGGGCAGCTGGACGAGCCAGCGGTTGGCGGCGAACTCGGCCGTCCACACCACGTCCAGGCTGAGGATCGTGTACGCGCCGGACTTGGCGTTGGCGTTCTGGACCATCCGCCGGCGCTGGTCGCCGGGCTTGTCCGGCAGTTCGATGATCCGGGCCTGCTCCTTCGGGCGCGCCCGGTTCCAGGCGTCGACCAGCTCCTGCAAGGTGCCGGAGCGGTCCTTGACGGTCGCCAGGGTGATCGGACCGCGGCCGGTGAGCCCGGCGCCGGCGGCGTCGCCCCCGTCCTCGCCGCCGTCGCCTCCGCACGCGGCCAGGGTGAGCGCGAGTCCGGCGAACGCGCAGGCCAGGGGGGTCGGCCGCATAGGAGTGCTCCTCGAGATGGGCGTCTGGTGTGCCCGGAACGTAGCAACGCCCTTGCCGGCCGGTGATCTTTTGCGGAAATTTTCCGCCGGATCGAGGCCGGACCGTTATTGCCCTGGCCGGCCCGGTGAACGCCGGCCCTGGCAGGTGCCGGGGCGAACATGGGGACGCGTCTCGCGGAGCGTAATTTGGTGTGATTCAGCGCAACCCTAGGGGCGGACCGTTACGTACTGGGGGATGAGGTACCGACACGGTGACAAGGGGGAAGATGCGCGACCACGCCATTGGCTACGACGACATCGCGGAAGCGGACCTGGTGACCCGGAGGGGCACCTTCAGAGCCGTCGCGTTCCGCGATCCACTGGACGGCAACGAACACATGGCCCTGGTGAGGGGCGAACCGAGAGCGCGCGACGGCGTCCTGGTGCGCGTGCATTCGGAATGCATGACGGGAGACATCTTCGCGGCGACCCGCTGCGAATGCGGCGACCAGCTCGGGGCGTCGCTGGACGCGATCGTCCGGGAGGGCGCCGGCGTCCTGGTGTACCTGCGCGGCCACGAGGGGCGCGGGATCGGCCTGGTCGCCAAGGTGCGCACCCACATCCTGCAGGACGAGCAGGGCCTGGACACGGTCGACTCGGCGACCGCGCTGGGCCTGCCGATCGACGTCCGCGACTACGGCCCGGCCGCGCGGGTGCTGAAGCACCTCGGCGTCGGCCCGGTGCGGCTGATGACCAACAACCCGGACAAGGTCGGCGCATTGGAGGCGTGCGGGATCGAGGTCGCCGCGCGGGTGCCGCTGCTGGTGAACGCCAGCGACGACAACCTCGCCTACCTCACCGCCAAGCGCGACCGGCTAGGCCACGACCTGCCGCAGCTGGACGCCTTCCCGGGCGCCCGGCTCGGCGAGGCGAGCGGGTGAGCGCCCGGGCGGGCGCCTCATCCTCAGGACGCCGGGACCTTCTCGGGCAGCTCCTCGGCGACCGTGCCGCGCGCGTCGCCGTCGCGGGCGTCGCGGGCGTCGTGCCACAGCCAACGGACGTCGCGCCCGAACGACCACAGCAGCGCGCCCAGCGCGGCCGCCACCGCGGCGGCCGCGACCGGGCGGGCGATGGCACCGGACCCGGCGGCCGCGAGGACGATCCCCTGGATCGCCGCCACGGTCTTGCGGGCGAAGCTCGGCGGCAGCGACCCGCGCAGCCACGGCAGCGACCAGGACGCGGCGACGAACGCGTACCGCATCGCGCCGATCAGCGGCACCCACCAGCCGAGGGACGTGGCGACGTGGACGCTCAGCACCAGTACCAGGAAGGCGTCGGTCTCCATGTCGAAGCGCGCGCCGAAGGAGGAGACCGTTCCGGTGCGGCGTGCGACCTGCCCGTCGACCCAGTCCAGGGCGAGCGCCACCGCGGCGGTCGCGGTCAGCGCCGCGACCGCCGAGCCGTCCACGACCAGCGCCGTCACGACGCCGGTCAGGACGGCTCGGGCCAGCGTGACCCGGTCGGCCGGTCCGAACGGACCGCGCCTGCAACTGTGAAGGATCGCCCAGAGCGTTACCGCGTACAACGCTCCGGCCGCCCAGGCCAGCAGAGAGATCATCACGTCGGGTCGTCGTCCTTTCGGGTTCACCGGGTGCCGTACTCGATGGGAACCGGCCGTCCGGGAGGGACGACGATGGAACGTACGGCTGCACTTGCCTTCTGGGTACGTAAGCCCGGCCTCGGTGAGATCAATGCCGTCGAACTGGCCGACGCCGGACCGGACGAGGTGCTGGTCCGCACGCTCTACTCTGGCGTGAGCAGGGGCACCGAGTCGCTCGTCTTCGGCGGCGGCGTGCCGCCGAGCCAGCGCGAGACGATGCGGGCGCCGTTCCAGGACGGCGACTTCCCCGGCCCGGTCAAGTACGGCTACCTCAACGTGGGAGTGGTCGAGGAGGGCCCCCCGGAGCTGCTCGGCCGGGCCGTCTTCTGCCTCTACCCGCACCAGACCCGGTACGTGGTCCCGGCCGCCGCGGTCACGCCGGTGCCGGACGAGGTCCCGCCCGGCCGCGCGATCCTGGCCGGCACCGTCGAGACCGCGGTGAACGCCGTGTGGGACGCGGCGCCGCTGGTCGGCGACCGGATCGCCGTCGTCGGCGGCGGGATGGTCGGCTGCGCGGTCGCGGCCGTGCTCGCCGGGCTCCGCGGCGCTCGGGTGCAGCTGGTGGACGCCGACCCGGCCCGCGCCGCGGTGGCCGCGGCGCTCGGCGTCGGTTTCGCCTCGCCGGACGACGCCGCCGGCGGCTGCGACCTGGTCCTGCACGCCAGCGCCACCGAGGAGGGGCTGGCCCGCTCGCTGGAACTGCTGGCGCCGGAGGGCGAGGTCATCGAGCTGAGCTGGTACGGGGACCGGCCGGTGCGCGTGCCGCTGGGGGAGTCCTTCCACTCCCGCCGCCTGACGGTGCGGGCGAGCCAGGTCGGCGCGGTGTCCCCGGCGCGCCGGGCGCGGCGCACCCACGCCGACCGGATGGAGCTGGCGCTGCGGCTGCTCGCCGATCCCGCGTTCGACGCGCTGATCACCGGCGAGAGCGGCTTCGCCGAGCTGCCCCGCGTCATGCCGCGGCTGGCGTCCGGCGAGCTGCCCGCGCTGTGCCACCGCATCGTCTACGACCGCACCGCCTAGGAGGAAGTCCTTGTTCAGCGTCACCGTCCGTGACCACTTCATGATCGCGCACAGCTTCCGGGGCGAGGTCTTCGGCCCGGCGCAGCGGCTGCACGGCGCGACGTTCCTGGTGGACGCGACGTTCCGCCGGGCCGAACTCGACCCGGACGGGATCGTGGTCGACATCGGCCTGGCCACCCAGCGGCTCGGCGAGGTGCTCGCCGCGCTCAACTACCGCAACCTCGACGACGAGCCGGCCTTCGCCGGGGTGAACACCTCGACCGAGTACCTGGCCAAGGTCGTCTCCGACCGGCTGGTGGAGCGGATCCGCGCCGGCGAGCTGGGCGCCGGCGCCGCCGGGCTGACCGGGCTCACGGTCACGCTGCACGAGTCGCACATCGCGTGGGCGAGCTACGAATGCGAACTGTGACGGCGTCCCGCGGGGACGGCACCGGGACGTCCCGCGAGGTTCATGTCGTGCTGCCCGGCGATGTCGACGACCCGTCCGTGCCCAGCGGCGGCAACGTCTACGACCGGCGCGTCTGCGAGCTGCTCGCCGCCGGCCGCCCGGTGCGCGAGGTCGCCGTGCCCGGCCCCTGGCCGTTGCCGCACGAGGCGGGGCGCGCGGCGCTGGCCCGCGCCCTCGCCGAAGCGCCCGACGGGGCGGTGGTGCTGCTGGACGGCCTGGTGGCGTGCGGTGTCCCGGAGATCGTCGTGCCGGCGGCGCGGCGGCTGCGGCTGGCCGTCCTGGTGCACCTGCCGCTGGCCGACGACGCCGGCCCGTCCGACCTGGACGGGCGGGAGCGGGAGGTGCTGCGCGCGGCCGCCGCCGTCGTCACCACCAGCCCGTGGGCGTCGCGCCGGCTGATCCAGCACCACGGCCTGGACCCGGCGCGGCTGCACGTCGCCGAACCGGGCACCGATCCGGCGCCGGTCGCGCCCTTCGGCGACGGGACGCGGCTGCTGTGCGTGGCGTCGCTGACCCCGCGCAAGGGCCACGACCTGCTCGTCGAGGCGCTCGCGGCGCTCGCGGCGAGGCCCTGGGGATGCACCTGCGCCGGGCCGCTGCGCCGCGACCCCGGGCACGCCGACCGGATCAACGGGCTCGTCCAGCGGCACGGCCTGACCGGCCGGGTGCGGCTGGCCGGGCCGCTGACCGGGGCCGCGCTGGAAGCCGCGTACGACGCCGCCGACCTGGTCGTGCTGCCGTCGCGGGCCGAGACGTACGGGATGGTCGTGGCCGAGTCGCTGGCGCGCGGCATCCCGGTGCTGGCCACCTCCGTCGGCGGCGTGCCGGGCACGCTGGGCCGGGCGCCCGGCGGCGAGATCCCCGGCATGCTCGTCCCGCCGGGCGACGTGCCGGCGCTCACCGCTGCGCTGCGCCGCTGGTTCGACGACCCGGACCTGCGGCTCCGCCTCCGCAACGCCGCCCTGGCCCGCCGCGGCACCCTGCCCACCTGGGACGACTCCGTCCGCCGCCTCGCCGCGACGCTGGCGGACCTGCACGGGGAGGAGCCCCGATGAACCTCTCGGACGCCGTTCGTTTCACGCCCGACTGGCTGGCCCTGCGCGAGGGCGCGGACGCCGCGGCCCGGGCCGCGGACCTGCTCGTCCCGCTGCGCGCCCACCTGGCCCGGGCACCGTCCGGGCAGTTGGTCGTCCGCGACCTCGGCTGCGGCACGGGGTCGCTGGCCCGCTGGCTCGCCGGGCGCCTGCCCGGCCCGCAGCGCTGGATCCTGCACGACCGCGACCCCGAGCTGCTCGAGCGGGCCCTGGCGGGCATGCCGGGCGTCCCGGCCGAGACCCGCACGGGCGACATCACCCGGCTGACCGCCGCAGACCTGGCCGGCACGTCCCTGGTCGCCGCCTCCGCGCTGCTCGACCTGCTCACCTTCGACGAGGTGGACGGGCTCGCCGGGGCGATCACCGAGGCCGGCTGCCCCGCGCTGCTGACCCTCAGCGTGATCGGACGGGTCAAGCTGCTTCCCTACGACCCGTGGGACGGCGCGTTCACCGCCGCCTTCAACGCCCACCAGCGCCGCTCGGTGGACGGCCGCCTCCTCCTCGGACCGGACGCCGTCACGGCCGCCGCCGAGGCGTTCGAACGCCGCGGCGCCGCCGTCCGTACAAGTGTCAGTCCCTGGCGTCTGGGTCGGGCGCAGTCCGCGCTCGTGGCCGAGTGGCTGCGCGGGTGGGTCGCCGCCGCGCACGAGCAACGGCCCGACCTGCCCGCCGAGGACTACCTGCGCCGGCGCCTCGACGCCTGCGCGGCCGGGGAGTTGCGTGCGGTCGTCCACCATCGCGACCTGCTGGCGCTCCCCGCGCCGGGCGGTGCGGCGTCATGACGGGCGCGGTGACGTGGGCGTTGGCTTGTGCTGAACGGTGCGGGGGGTCGTCCCTCGCAAGGAGGTCGTGTGATCGAGCAGGGCGTGGGGACCGGGTTCGGCCGGGGGGTGTGGGGGCCGGCCCCACAACGGGGAGGACGTATGGCTGTGCTGGGGGGAATGGTGGGCGCGCGTTTCCGCAGGGGGGCGTGGGGGCGTCCGCTCCTGCGCGGAGGGGGCGGCGTGGCGCGCGCTTACGGACCCTGGCTCCGGTCGCTCGTCGCGGTGGGCATCATCGCCTCGCTCGTCTGGTGGCACAGCACCGACACCCTGCTCGCCGCGCTCGGCACGATCAACGGGGCGGCCGTCCTGGCCGCGCTCGGGATCGGGTTCATGACCACCGTCTCCAGCGCGCTGCGGTGGCGGCTGGTCGCGCGCCGGCTGGGCCTGCGGCTGCCCGTGACCGCCGCGGTCGCCGACTACTACCGGGCGCTGTTCCTGAACGCGGTGCTGCCCGCGGGCGTGCTCGGCGACGTGCACCGCGCGGTGAGCCACGGCCGTGACGCCGGCGACGTCGCGCGGGCCGTGCGCGCCGTCGTCCTGGAGCGCCTGGCCGGCCTGATCGTCATCATCGCCGCCGGTGCGGCCGTGCTGCTCGCGCAGCCGGCGCTGCTCGCGGCCATGGCGCCGGGCCTGGCCCCGGGACTGGCCGTGCTGGGCGGGGGCGTGCTGGTCGCGGCCCTCGCCGTCGTCCTGGCCCGCGGCCGCTGGGGACGCGCCTTCGCCAGCGCCACGGCGGACGCACGGCTCGTCCTGCTCGCCCGCGGCACCTGGCCCGGGGTCGCGCTCACCTCCGTCCTGGGGCTCGCGGGATACATCGCCCTGTTCGCGGTCGCGGCGCGCGTCGCCGGGGCGGACGCCTCGCTCACCAAGCTCGTCCCGATCATCGTGCTGGCGCTGCTGTCGATGGGCCTGCCCGTGAACGTCGGCGGCTGGGGGCCGCGCGAGGCCACCACCGCGCTGGCGTTCGGCGCGGCCGGGCTCGGCGCCGAGCAGGGCCTCGCCGTCGCCGTCGTGTACGGGGTGCTCACGCTGGTCGCCAGCCTCCCCGGCGCGGTGGTGCTGATCGTCCGCGCCGTCGTCCCGGCGCTACCGGCGCAGGACCGGGAGCAGCTCCCCGAACGCCTCGACGAGAGCCCCGAGAAGGTCCCGGCCCTTACGGGAGGAGGCCAGTGACGGGCGGCCGACGATCCCCGACTCGGTGTACTCCGAAAGCCCCAGGGTGAGCAGGTGCCGCCGGTCGTCGGCGAGCCGGTCGCCCTTCTCGTACCCCGGCCGCACCAGCTCGGGATGGGCGTGCAGCAGGATCGAGGTCTCGATCTCCCCGGCGTGCATGTCGCTGAGCGCCGGGGTGCGGACCCCGGCGGCGGTCAGCGCCGTCTCCCAGTCCGGCTCGCCGGGGAAGAGCGCCATGTCGCCGCCGGCCTCCTGGACGATGTTGCCCAGCACGTAGTTGCCGCCGTGCCCGTTGACCAGGACCAGCTTCGGCACCCCCGCCCGGCGCAGCGACGCGGCGATGTCCTCGACCACGGCGTACAGCGTCCGAGCCGAGATGCTCACCGTCCCGGGCCAGGCCGCGTGCTCGTGCGAGCAGGAGACCGTCACGGGCGGGAGCACGCGGACCGGATGCGCGGCGGCGATCTCCCGGGCGACGGTGCAGGCGATCACGGTGTCGGTCACGAGCGGGAGGTACGGCCCGTGCTGCTCGAAGCTGCCCACGGGCAGCAGCGCCACGGTGGCGGCCCGGTCACGCTCGTCGTCGGTGGTGGTCATCGGCAGGAGGTACGCGCTCAGATCTGGGCCCATGCCGCAAGATCTTCTCATCACGCCAGGGGCCGGGCACCCGCTCCGGCATCCCGGCTCCTGACCGGCCTGCTGTAGATCTTGGCGAGGCAGGCGGGGATCGCGCCGTCCCACCCGTGGGCGCGGGCCCGGTAGGCGCTCGGCGTCTCGCCGACCAGCTCGGTGAACCGCGAGGAGAACGACCCCAGCGACGAGCAGCCCACCGCGAAGCAGACCTCCGTCACCGTCAGATCGCCGCGCCGCAGCAGCGCCATCGCCCGCTCGATCCGCCGCGTCATCAGGTAGCTGTAGGGCGTCTCCCCGAACGCGGCCCGGAAGCTGCGCGAGAAATGCCCGGGCGACATCAGCGCCGTCCGCGCCAGCGCCGGCACGTCCAGCGGCTGGGCGTACTCGCGGTCGATCCGGTCGCGGGCCCGCCGCAACCGCACCAGATCGTCAACCGAGGTCACAACCCCCAGCATCCCACGGTCAGGCCGGTGCCGGGCGGGTGAGAGCGGCGTCGACGGCCGCGGGCGTCAGGATGTGCTCCAGGACGAGGGCCGCGCAGCCGATCAGCCCGGCGGTGTCGCCCAGCCGGCCGAGCTCGATCCGCAGCCCGCGGGTGGACAGCGCCGTGGCACGCTGGTAGACGACCTCCCGGACGCCCGCGATCAGCGGCTCGGACGCGCCGGTCAGGTCGCCGCCGAGCAGCACCACGGCCGGGTTGAGGAGGTTGACGGCACCGGCGACGACCTCGCCGACGCGGCGCCCCGCCTCCCGCACCAGGGTCACGGTGGCGGGATCCCCGGCGCGCGCGAGCGCGACCAGATCGGCCAGGCCGGCGGCGGGGGAGCGGTCCAGCAGCGCGGCACCGCCCGCGACGGCCTCCACGCAGTCGAGGTTGCCGCAGCGGCACTGGACGCCGCCGCCGTCCCGGACCGGGATGTGGCCGATCTCCCCGGCCGCCCCCAGCGCCCCGCGCTGGACCCGGCCGCCGGCGATCAGGCCGGCGCCGATGCCGGTGGACAGCTTGACGAAGAGCAGGTCGCCGGTCTCCCGGCGGAACCGGGACTGGTACTCGCCCAGCGCCGCGATGTTCACGTCGTTGTCGAGGAAGGCGGGCACGCCGAAGCGCTCGGTGATGGGCGGGCCGATGGGGACGCCCTCCCAGCGGGCGGGGGCGAACTCGACGGCGTCCGGCACGCCGATGCCCGCGCCGCGCACCGCGGCGGGCCCGGTCCGCTCCAGGAGCCGGGCCCATTCGGCGAGGAGGACGGGGAGCGCCGCCTCCGGGGCGCGGCCGGTGGTGACGGCGGTCTGGGCGAGGATCGTCCCGGCCAGGTCGGTGACGGCCACCTGGCCGCGCGACCGGCCGAGGTTGGCGACCAGGAGGGCGCCGCCGGAGGCGTTGAACGACAGCCGCGCCGGCGGGCGGCCGCCGGTGGAGGGGCCGTCGGCGCTCTCGGTGACCAGGCCGTGCGCGATCAGCTCGTTCACCCGCAGGGCCACCGCAGGCCGGGACAGCCCGGTGACCCGGCCGAGCTCGGCGCGGGTGGCGACGCCGTCCGCGCGGATCAGATGGAGCACGTCACCGCTGGACGAAGGGCGCCGGGTCATCCGGTCAGTGAAGCACGGCCGTGAAGCTGTCACAAGACGGCCGACTTTTGTTAACCCCGATACCTAAGTAAGTTGTCATGCTTGTCCGAAGCGGACTAGTTTCTCCATGACCCCCACCCGGCCGAAAGCAGGACCGCCCCGATGACCTCACCGCATCCCGTCGTCGCGCGGATCACCGAGCGCGTCGCCGCGCGCAGCGCCGCCCGCCGCGCCGACTACCTGAACCGGATCCGGGCCGCCCGCGACGACCGCCCCGCCCGCGCCGGCCTCGGCTGCGCCAACCTCGCACACGGCTTCGCCGCCTGCGGCCCCGCCGAGAAACTCCAGCTCAAGGGGGCGAAGGCGAAGAACATCGCCATCGTCTCCGCCTACAACGACATGCTCTCGGCCCACCAGCCGCTGCACGACTACCCCGAACGGATCAAGGCCGCCGTCCGGGCCGCCGGCGGCACCGCCCAGTTCGCCGGCGGCGTCCCCGCCATGTGCGACGGGATCACCCAGGGCCGCGCGGGCATGGAACTGTCCCTGTTCAGCCGGGACGTCGTCGCCATGTCCACCGCCATCGCCCTCGCCCACGACATGTTCGACGGCGCGCTGCTCCTCGGCGTCTGCGACAAGATCGTCCCCGGGCTGGTGATCGGCGCCCTGTCGTTCGGGCACCTGCCGGTGATCCTGGTGCCCGCCGGGCCCATGCCGTCCGGGCTGCCCAACGCCGAGAAGGCCAAGGTCCGCAAGCGGCACGCGGCCGGCGAGGTCGGCCGGGACGAACTGCTGGCCGCCGAGGCCGCCTCCTACCACGCCCCCGGCACCTGCACCTTCTACGGCACCGCCAACTCCAACCAGCTCCTCATGGAGGTCATGGGCCTCCACCTGCCCGGCGCCAGCTTCGTCCCGCCGGGCACCGCGCTGCGCGACGTCCTCACCGACGAGGCCGCGCGCCGCGTCCTGCGGCTGACCACACCGGTCGGCGAGATGCTGGACGAGCGCGCGTTCGTCAACGGCGTCGTCGCGCTGCTGGCCACCGGCGGCTCCACCAACCACACGCTGCACCTGGTCGCCATGGCCGCCGCCGCCGGAATCGAGCTGACCTGGGACGACTTCGACGAGCTCTCCTCGGTCACGCCCCTGCTGACCAGGCTGTACCCCAACGGCACCGCCGACGTGAACCACTTCCACGCCGCCGGCGGCACCGCGTTCCTGATCGGCGAACTCATTGGCGCCGGACTGCTGCACGAGGACGCGCGGACCGTCGGCGGCGACACCCTGGCCGCCTACAGCCGCACCCCCGCGCTCACCGACCAGGGCCTGGCCTGGCACCCCGCCCCCGCCACCTCCGGCGACCCCGCCGTCCTGCGTCCGGTCGGCGAGCCGTTCGACGCGCAGGGCGGCCTGAACACCGTCCGCGGCAACCTCGGCCGCGCCGTGATCAAGGTGTCGGCCGTCCAGGACGAGCACCGCGCGATCGAGGCGCCCGCCCGCGTCTTCGACTCCCAGCAGCAGCTCCAGGACGCCTTCGCCGCCGGCGAACTGGACGGCGACCTGATCGCGGTCGTCCGCTTCCAGGGCCCGCAGGCCAACGGCATGCCCGAGCTGCACAAGCTCACGCCGCCGCTGTCGGTCCTCCAGGACCGCGGCCACCGCGTCGCGCTGGTCACCGACGGGCGGATGTCGGGCGCGTCGGGCACCGTCCCGGCCGCGATCCACCTCTCCCCGGAGGCCGCCGCCGGGGGGCCGCTCGGCCGCGTCCGGGACGGCGACCCGATCCGCCTGGACGCCGGCAAGGGCCTGCTGGAGGTCCTGGTCCCGGACGAGGAGTTCGCCGCCCGCGAGCCGCAGGCGTCGACCGCGCCGCCCGCCGAGACGGGCACCGGCCGCGAGCTGTTCACAGCGTTCCGCCGCGCCGTCGGCCCCGCCGAACGCGGCGCCGGAGTCTTCGCGTGAGCGGCGGCGGTATCCTTCCGCGAATCGCGGCCGCGCCCATCGTCCACACCCTGGAGCCCGTGTGAAAGCCGAAGAACTGCTGGACCTCGCCCCGGTCGTGCCCGTCGTCGTCCTGGACGACCCGGACGCCGCCGTCCCGCTGGCCCGCGCCCTGGTCGCGGGCGGGCTGCCGGCCATCGAGGTCACGCTGCGCACCGCGGGGGCGATGGCGGCCATCGAACGCATCGCGGCCGAGGTGCCGGACGCCGTCGTGGGCGCGGGCACGATCGTCCACCCCGAGGACGCGGAGCGCGCGGCGGAGGCCGGCGCGAAGTTCCTGGTCAGCCCCGGCTGCACGGACCGCCTGCGCGCGGCGATGACAGCGACCGCACTCCCGTTCCTGCCCGGCGTGTCCAGCGCCTCCGAGGCGATGGCGCTGCTGGAGCACGGAATCACCGCGATGAAGTTCTTCCCCGCCGAGCCCGCCGGCGGCGCACCCTACCTGAAGGCGCTAAACGGCCCCCTACCCCAGATCAGCTTCTGCCCCACGGGTGGCATCACCCAGGACAACGCCGCCCGCTACCTGGCACTGCCCAACGTCCGCTGCGTGGGCGGCACCTGGCTGACCCCGCCCGACGCCGTCCGCAACGCCGACTGGTCCCACCTGGAGAACCTGGCCCGCAAAGCCGCCTCCCTCCACTAGGCCGCGTTTCAACTCCCGGCCCAGGGCCCTCGCCTGGCGGCTGTGTTTATACAACCCCGGTCAGGGCGCTCGCCTGGCGGCTGTGTTTTCGTAGCCCCGGCCCAGGGCGCTCGCCTGGCGGCTCACGCCCTGACCGGGCCTGGGCGAGCGCGACATCGCTTCGCGATCTGCCCGGTGAAGCTCGCCTTCGGCATCGCACCACCGGCCAGGCTGCGTTCTCGCAGTCCCGGCCCAGCGCGCTCGCCTGGCGGCTCACGCCCTGACCGGGCCTGGGCGAGCGCGACATCGCTTCGCGATCTGCCCGATGGAGCTCGCCTTCGGCATCGCACCACCGGCCAGGCTGCGTTCTCGCAGTCCCGGCCCAGCGCGCTCGCCTGGCGGCTCACGCCCTGACCGGGCCTGGGCGAGCGCGACATCGCTTCGCGATCTGCCCGGTAGAGCTCGCCTTCGGCATCGCACCACCGGCCAGGTAGCGCGCTCGCGCGGTACCTGAAGGTTTCGAGCTAGGAAGACGTGCTTCGGCCGGTGTCACAACTGGCGCGGTCGAGCCGTCTCCGGGGTATGAGCATTCCGACCTTGGAGACCCTTGCCAAACAGCGCACTGTGCGGCTTACCACGTACAAGCGTGACGGGACGCCTGTGGGCACGGCCGTCAACATCGTCGTCAGCGGAGAGCTGGCGTACTTCCGTACCTATGACAAGGCTTGGAAGTCCAAGCGGCTGCACAACAACCCGCATGTGACGGTCGCGCACAGCACCTTCCGCGGCGAGGCCACGGGGCCGTCCGTGCGCGGCCGTACCCGCCTGCTGAGCAAGGCCGAATCCAAGCCGATCCGGCGCCTGCTGGCGCGCAAGCACCCCATACAGCAGGGCCTGGTGGTGCCGCTTACACACAAGCTCCTGCGCTACGAGACCCTCCACTACGAACTGGTCCTCGAAAACGTCGGCGCCGGGTCGGCGCCCCAGTAGCCACGCGCGCTGTTGGCGCCGCGCCTGGGCGGCCGTCTGCCGGAGGAGTGGCGGCTGACGCGAGCGGCAGTAGTGGCACCCCGCCGCGGTCGCTTGGTTGTGGGGGAGTGGCTGGGGATTTGAGTGGTCGCCTCTCGGAGTTCTCGCGGGGCGCCGGACGAGCCGGGCGCGGCGTCCCGAGGCGACCACGACTGGCGCGGCGCCGTCGGTTGGAAGCACCGCCGTTCGGGTACCGGCGTCCTCGGACTCGGGGACGTCCAGGTCCTGGGGCGGGGGTAGAGGCGCCGGGTCAGTCGGTGGAGACGGCTCTCAGGACGTTCATGCGGGAGGCGTGGTGGGCGGGCCAGATCGCGGCCAGGGTGCCGATCGTGGTGGCGGCCAGGAGGTAGAGGGCCAACCGGGTGAACGGGACGGCCAGCACGTCGATGCCCTCATCGGCCATCCCGTGCCGCAGCGCGACGCCGAACAGGACGCCCAGGCCCAGGCCGAGCAGGCCGCCGTACAGGGAGACGATCACGGCCTCGTAGCGGATCATCCGGCGGAGCTGGCGGCGTTGCAGCCCGACGGCGCGGAGCATACCGATCTCGCGGGTGCGTTCCACGACTGCCAGTGCCAGCGTGTTGACGATGCCCAGCGCGGCGATGATCACTGAGAGCACCAGCAGCACCAGGACCAGGTTCAGGAACAGGTCGATGCCTCCGGCCGCCTCGTCCTTGACGGCCTGCCGGTCCTTGAGGTCGACGTTGGGCCAGGGAGCCAGGGCGGCCGTCAGGGCGCGGCGGGTCGCGGCCGGGTCGGCGCCGGGGGCGAGGGTCAGCTCGATCCGCTCGAGTGCGGTGCCGGGATCGTGGACGCGGTACCCGTCCCCGTCGATGATCATGGTGGGGACGGTCGGGGACGCGGTCTTGACGTCGGCGTAGGTGTCCGGCCCGCCCGGCGAGCCGGGACGTATGCCGCGGCCAGCGTGACCGCCATCCCGACCCCGTACGCGGCGACCACGGCCGAGGTCGGCACCACCGGGGCGCCGAACGGCAGATCCTCGCCCAGCACCGCCGACAGCAGCCGGGACAGCCCGTAGGCCAGCCCGCCACCGGCCGCCAGTCCCAGCGTGGAGCCGGCGAGGCCGATTCCCGTCGCCTCGCCCAGCACCGAGCGCGTGATCTGGGCACGGGACGCCCCGACCGCGCGCAGCAGCGCCATCTCGCGGGTCCGCCGGGCGACCAGCATCGCGAACGTGTTGAAGATCAGGAAGGCCCCCACGAACACCGAGATCAGCGCGAAGACCAGCAAGAACCTCCGCAGTGTCGCGAGGATGTCGCGAAGCGGCTCGGCGAACTCGTCGATCGCCCGCTTCCCGGTGATCGCCTCCAGGCCCGAACCCGGCGGGAGCGCGGCGGCCAGCGCCACGCGCAGCCGCTCGGGCGGCACACCGTCGCGCGCGTGGACGGTGATCTGGGTGTACGTGCCGGGCCGCTCCATCAGCAGCCGCTGCGCGGTGCCCGGCTCGAACGCGACCATCGAGACCGAGGCACCGATCGCCGAGTCGCCGTACCGGAAGACGCCGGTGAGGGTGAACGTGCGCGTGCCCGACATCAGCGCCACCCGTATTCGATCGCCGACCCGGTGGCGGGACGCCGCCGCGGTGCGGGAGTCGACGGCGATCTCACCGGCCGCCGCCGGCCCGCGCCCGGCGGTCAGCCGCATCCGCGACAGGTCGGGGTCGGCCGTCCAGTCCACACCGGTCTGCGGCGCCGGCCCGACGATCCTGCCGCGCCCGTCGACCACGGCCGCGAACCCGCCGATCTCGCCGCGGGCCTTGGCCACGCCGGCGACGCCTCGCACGGTGGCCAGCGCGCCCGCGGGAACGGTGCGGCCCGCGGCCCGCTCGCCCAGGGCGTTGTCGAACGCCCTGGTGGGCCGGACCACGGCGTCGGTGCCGCGGCCGAGGTCGGCGAAGGCGCGCTCCAGCGAACGGTCGAGGGTGGCGGAGAAGACGAGCGTGCCGGACACGAACGCGACGCCCGCGACGACGGAGATCACCGACAGCAGGAGCCGGGCCCGGTGCGCGACCAGTCCCCGCAGGACGAGCTTGACCATCATGCTCTCGATCTCAGCCGACGGCGGGCCCGGGCCGGCAGGGCGCAAAGTGGGGAATCGCACCGACGAAGGTCGTGTGATCGTCGAAGCGTTGCGACTTTCGTAGGGGTGGCAGGCGGCCCCGCGCTGCGTACCGTGGTGGGGTGCGCTTGAAACCCACCCGGCCGCTGCGCGACTTCGTCGCCGACGCCACCGTCGTACTCCTCGCGATGGCGTTCGGTTTCCAGACCATGGCGGAGGGCGAATCGGTCCTGCACCCGTACGGCGGCACGACCGCGGTGGTGCTGGCGCTCACCGGCCTGCCGCTGATCTACCGGCGGCGGGCGCCGCTGGCGGTCGCGTGGTTCACCGTGGCCGTGACGGTCACGCTGCTCGCGGTGGAGCTGGCCGCCCCCGGCACGCTGCTGCGCACGGAGGGACGGATCGATCTCAACCCGATGGCGTGGTGGCCGCCGGCCGCTCCGTTCGCCGCCTACGCCGCGACCGCGTTCGCCCGTGACAGCCGGTTCGCCCTGCCGCCCGTGGTGATGCTCGTCCTCCCGGTGTGCTTCCTGGGTGCGGTGATCCCGTCCACCGCGGTGAAGCGGCTGCCCGGCCAGGAGAGCGACAGCGTGGACACGATGATCTTCCGCAGCGTGGTCGTGATCGTGGGCGGGGCGCTGCTCGGGCTCTACATCTCCGCGCGCCGCCATGTCGTCCGCGGCCTCACCGAACGGGCCGAGCGCGCCGAGCGCGAACGGCACCTGCTGGCCGAGCAGGCCCGCGCCGACGAACGCGCCCGGCTCGCCGCGGAGATGCACGACGTGGTCGCGCACCGGGTGACGCTCATGGTGCTGCAGGCGGGCGCGCTGCGCGTCCGCGCACCCGACGAGGCCGTCCGGCGCGCCGCCGAGGAGCTGCGCGGCACCGGTTGCCAGGCCCTGGAGGAACTGCGTGATGTGATCGGGCTGCTGCGCCGCACCTCCGAAGGCGACGACGACGCGCCACCGTCCGAACCGCTGCCCGACCTGTCCGCGCTCATCTCCGAGTCGGTCTCGGTGGGCGTTCCGGTGGAGCTGGACGAGGCCGGCGATCCACCGCTCGCCTCGCCCGTCGTCGGCCGCACCGCGTACCGGATCGTCCAAGAGGCGCTGACCAACGTGCGCAAGCACGCACCGGGCGCCCGGGTGCGGGTGGAGGTCCGCTACCGGTCCGACGGAGTGCGGCTCGCCGTGCGCAACTCCGCGCCGTCCGGAGAGGCCGACGCCGAGCTGGCCGGCAGCGGTTCCGGCGCCGGTCTCAGCGGCCTGCGCGAGCGGGTGGAGCTGATCGGCGGCACGTTCGGGTCCGGGCCCTCGCCCGGAGGCGGGTTCCGCGTCGAGGCGTCGCTGCCCGCCTTCGTCCCGGCCCAACCGGTGACGCCCGCGGCGGCAACGTCCGCCCCGGCAACGCACGCCCCGGCAACGCACGCCCCGGCAACGCACGCCCCGGCAACGCACGCCCCGGCAACGTCCGCCCCGGCAACGTCCGCCCCGCCCACCCCCGCCCCGCCCATGAGCGAGCCCGCCGCATGATCGGTGTGGTGGTGGTCGACGACGAGCCGATGGTGTGCGCGCATCTGCGCACCATCCTCGGCGCGTCCGGCGAGATCGAGGTGGTGGGCGAGGCGCACGACGGCGCGGCCGCCGTGGAGGCGGTGCTGCGCTTCCGGCCCGACGTCGTCCTCATGGACCTGCGGATGCCCGGTGTGGACGGCCTCACCGCCATCGAGCGCATCGCCGCGCACCGCAGCCCTCCGGTGATCGTCGCGCTGACCACCTTCGACGCCGACCACTACGTGATCCGGGCGCTGCGCGCGGGCGCGGCCGGGTTCCTGCTGAAGTCCACCCCGCCGGAAGACCTGGTCGAGCTGGTACGGGTCGCCGCCGACGGCCACACCGTGATGTCCGCCGCCGCCACCCGCCGCCTCGTCGCCGCCGCCACCGGCCGCGACCCCGCCCGCGACCGTCATCCGGCACGGCTGGAAGAGCTCACCGAACGCGAGACCGAGGTGCTGGCCTGCCTGGGCGAAGGCCTGTCCAACGCCCAGATCGCTCGCCGCCTGTGCTTGAGCGAGGCCACCGTCAAGGGCCATGTCTCCCGCCTGCTGGAGAAACTCCAGTGCGCCAACCGCACCCAGGCCGGCCTGATCGCCTACGAGTCGCTCCTGGACGAGAAGGCCCGAGCAGCGACGGTCAACGGCTCACCGGGCCCAGGATCTCGATGAGCCGGGTGGCGTCTCGGCAAGCGGGGCGGTGTTCGCATGAGCCGGATGGTGTTTGCATGCGGCGTTGATCCGCGTACTGCTCTGCGCGCTGTTTGCGGGAGGTCTTGGATCCAACGGGAAACGCATCACCTCCCAATGATCTTGGTCATTGGGAGGTGTTGTGCGGGACCGCGGCTTTCGGCGCAACAGCAGGAAGAACTCTGGTGGCGGGCGGCGCCTTTGGGCGGCTATCTGGGGCGGGTGCGGTGGGAGGCGATGGCCAGCACTGCCCTGACCGTCCATACCAGCAGTGCTATTTGCAGCACCGTCAGTACTGCCGCGCCCGGTCCGATCGTGAAGGCCACGATCAAGAACACGCCGAGCATCAGCGGGAGCGCGGGGAACGGGCCGTGGCGGTGGCGATGGCCGTGGAAGTGGGCGGGATGGCCGTGCCGCTCCCAGGGTGACCGGGGATGGCGGTGCCCACGTGCCCGTACGGGTTCGGGCAGGCCGTTGGGGCCGGGCAGGTCATGGACGATCGTCTTCAGGTCACCCTGGGTCTTGGCGGCCAGCGTCACGCCGAGCCGTTCGTCGAGCTCCTCGCGGTCGAGCCGGCCCGCCGCGAAGTGCTCGTGCAGCGCGGCCGTCACCGCGTCGCGCTCGACGTCGCCGATGCGCATTTCATCCGGACGGGTCACCGTCGTTCATCCCTCCGCGGTGTCGGTCGCGTCGTCGTCCTCGGCGAGGATGCGGTAGAGCCTGCGCCGGCTGTCGGCCAGTACCTCCTTGGCCTGCGCGACCTGCTCCGGTGTCCCCGAGTGGACGATCTGCATCAGCGCCGCCCCGGTCTGCGCCGCGTGCTTGAACAGGTCCGGGACGCCCTCGCCGAAGTCGGGCGCCATCTCCGCCCACGGCTCGGTCAGCTCGTCGGCGTGCTCGGTGACATAGGCGCGGCCCTCGTCGGTCAGGTGGAACGTCCGGCGTCCCCCGCCCTCCTCGCCGCGGATGAGCCCCTCGTCGGCGAGCTGCTGCAGCGCCGGGTAGACCGCGCCGGGGCTGGGCTTCCAGCCGCCGCCGCTGCGCTCGTTGATCTCCTGGATGATCTGGTAGCCGTTGCGCGGCTCCTCGGCCAGCAGCGCCAGGATGGCCGCGCGGACGTTGCCCTTGCGCGCCCTCGGTCCCCGCCCGCGCGCCCACGGCGGGCGGCCGCGTCCCCAGGGCCCGGGGCCGGGCGGCGGGCCCCACGGCCCCGGGCCGCCCCCGAAGAACCAGCCGAAACCGCCGGGCACGTCCCCGCGGGACTTCGGGCCGCAGCCGCCCGCCCCCCAGGCGTGTCCGTGCTCATGCCCGCGGGCCGCGTGCGCCGCCAGGTGGGCGGCCTTCGCGCCGAGCGCGGCCGCCGCGAAGGCCCAGCGCAGATCCGCCCCCGGACCATGCGTCGTCCCCATGTTCTCCACCGCCTTCCGAGATCTCTCTTTGATCTCTCGCGATACGACAACGATATATCGAAAACGGGGGTGGTGGCCAGAAGGTTCCCACGGGCCGCGCGGTCAGGTCGCCTCGGTCAGGGCGGTCAAGGTGGTGAGCAGTTCGGACGCCGTGACCGGGTCCAGGTCGCCGAAGCGGGGGCCGCCGGGTGCGCCGTGCGGGTGGGCGCTGATCGTCACGCCGGTGACCCGCTGGTCGGGCCCGGACCGGCCGACCGGGATGCCGGGGTCGATCGTGATGACGACATGGGCGCCGGTGGAGGTGGGTCGTGAGAACGTCCGGAAGACGCCATTGTCCTCCGGCGCACCGCGCTCCCAGCCGCCGGAGTTCAGGCCGAGCAGGCTTCCGGCGGGCACCTGGCCGCCCTCGAATCGGTCCAGCCGGTCCGCGGCGCGCTCGGCCTCGGCCAGGACGTGGACGGGCCGTCCGAGTTGCGGAAACGGCTGGACGATCGCGTAATCGGCGAAGACGTCCGACCACGCCGTCAGCGGTTCACCCCATCGCGCCGGATGCGGGATGCATACCTCCGCGTCCTCGGACAGGACGAAGACGTCGTCGTTCAGATCGGCGAACGTGCGGTCCTCGGCGACCCGGAACGTCGTGCCGCCGGACGTCCACACCAGGCGCCGGGTGAGATGCCAGAGGAAGGGGTGGTCCACCAGCAACCCGCGGAATTCGGCCGCCGTCCAGCGCCGTCCCGACAGCATCGCGCCCTCCAGCCGCCGCACCTGCTGGAATGCCGCTGTGCGCACGTCCTTCTTCAAGGCGGTGAAGCGCTTGTATGCGGTGGGTGCCAGTTCCTTGTCGTCGTTCGCGCCGGGCTTGGGGAGTGATTTGCGGGGCTTGCCGTCAGCGTCGGTCACGAACGGCACCAGGTTCTCGTCGAAGCCGACCCGGAAGCGCCGTGTCCCGTAGTCCAGCAGGAGGCCGCCGGCGGCGTCCAGGCCGAAGTCCGGGACGAGCCGGTCGGCGAGTTGCTCGTGCGTCAGACCGCGCTCCCGGGCCACGTCCGCGATCTTCTCCTGGGCGCGCGAGCGCAGGCTCTTGGACTTGGCCCCCTGGGCGATGCCGCTGAGCTGGATGAGGGCGGTGTCGGTGCCGATGGCGGTGAGCACGTCCAGGCCGTTCACCGCCTGCTTGTGCCCGCCCGCACGCGCCCAGGCGCGGATCACCGGGGCGAGCCGCCGCACGGTCTCGTCGTCGCCGAGCAGTTCCAGCGCGGTCAGCGCCCAGCCCTCCTTGGCGGGCGCGTCGCCCAGCCGCCAGCGCAGGAAGACCGACCAGGCGAAGGCGGCCAGCGACTCCGGATCGCACACCTCGCGGGCCACGTCCAGGCCCGCGTACTCCTCGCCCGGCTTGGAGATCGACAGCATGGTCAGCAGGTGCCCGCGCGCCGAGAGCGGCAGCGAACGCTCCCGGCCGCGCAGCAGGACCTGGGGGAGCGCCTCGGGCATCGCCCAGTCGCCGATCTTCGGAAGCCTTGCCGGGACGATGTCCAGCGGGTCGGCGGCGAGCAGCGACTCGACCGCCGACGCCGCCTTCTCGCCATGGACGTCGCGGACGGCCGCCATCGTTTCGCCGGGGCCGGTTCGGGACGCTAGGAAGCGCAGGGCCGCCTCGGCCTGGCGGCGCGCCTTCCCGGGCTTGCCCAGGGCGGCCGGGGCCAGCAGCGGTGCCGCGTTCACCCCGTGCCGGACGAACCAGGCGCGCGCGACGGCCCGTGCCGACTTCAGGTCCGCCAACCAGTACGCCATCAGCGAGGCCACTTCGCCGTCCAGGTACGGCAGCAGCAGTGCCGCGCGCGTGGCCACATGCGCCTGCGCGGCGTGCAGTGCGTGCGGGCGGACCTCAAGCCCGAACCTGGCCACGACGGGCCTCATCCAGTGCTGGGTCATGGACGAGTCCTTCGGGGCCCAGTCCGCCAGCAGAGGCCGAACCAGTTTCTCGTCCCCGTGAATGAAGAGCCCCGGGGCCAGGCGGACGTCCTTGCCCGCCTCCCGGGCCTCCTTGATGTAGGCCTCCCAGTCGGCGTGGAAGTCGAACCCCCAGCGAGCGAACGCGAGCCATCGGTCTTCCTCGCGCGGCATCCACGCGGCCCACTCGTCGCGTTCGCCGGGCGCCCACACCAACTCCTGGACACCGGGCACCTTCAGGCCGTCCACGACGACGGGTTTGGACGCCTTCCGGCCGCTCGTCCACGGAGGGGCGGCCAGCGGCTTCGGCAGCTCTTCCTCGGGCACCTCCGGACCCCGCAGGCGCTGGAACTCCTCCAGGGCGGCGCGGGCGTCGTCCGGCAGCGCGTCCACCAGTTCGGGACGCTCCCGCGCATGCCATTCCAGCAGGTCACCAGCGATTCCCGCGGAGACGGACGAGCGCTTGGAGGCGCGGGCCAGCACCCGCACCGCGCGTACCGGAAAACGCACGATCATGCGCTTCGCCGCGGGTATCACGCGGTTCTGGTCGAGCCGCGCGGCCATCAGCTCGAATGCCTCGTCCGTCGGCAGCCGCCCGAGGATGTCCGGCAGCCATTTCCGGCTCTGGTCCTTGGCCCCGAGGCCGTCCAGCGCCCGCGCGAGGAAGGGCGCGATGTCCGGCCCGACTCCGCCCAGCGCGGTCCACAGCAACCACGGTTCACACGACCGCGGCGGCAGGTCCGCCCAGGGGCCCAGCCGGGCCAGCTGGTCGGCGGAGCCCACCGCGCACCACAGCAGCTGCCGCGCGTTGTTCTCCTCGTCGGCGGTCCCTCGTGGCGGCTCGGCGCAGCACTCGTCCACCCAGTCCCCGCGGCGGGGCACGAGGAACGACACCGTCGCGCGCAGGAACGGTGTGCGACGGTGGTCGGCCAGCCGGTCCACGGCTTTCCGGTAGTCCTCCTCGCTTGCCGCCGCCAGCACCTGGCGCATCGCCATCCCGATCCCGCTGTGCGTCTGCCAGCCATGGCCGTCGTGGCCGGTCCTGACGCAGTACGAGCCATAGGAATTGGCCCCGAGCCTGCCCCATCCGGTGTTGACTCCGGCAGTCTCGGCGGCGGCGCACGCGGCGAACGGCAGCCCGTGCTCGGCGATCCACGCGCTGACTTGGAGGAGGGCGCCGGGTCCGCGCCGCGGTCCGCGTTGCAGGATCCGGGCGATCACGGCGGCGCCCAGCGGGTCGGCCTCGCCGCGCAGGTACGCACGCCCTCGCTCGGCCTACCCGGCGTCGCTCTCGGCGTGATCGAGGATGGACGCGATGTACTCCCGCTCGCCGTCGATGCCTTCCTGGAGCGTTCCAACGGCGTCTGGGGCGAGGGTGATCTCGTGCGGGGAAGCCCCACCCCGGCGCGGGTGGGCGTTGCCGAACAGGCCGTCGGGGAGGTTCAGCGTGTCTTCGTCGGGAATGCGCATGATGCCAGACGCTAGGGCAACGGTCCGACAGATCCCTTCCGATCCGGCATGTCCGCCACGTCCCGTCCAGCGGTCGGCGCGGACGGCCTGCGTTGATCTGAGGGACGGCCGGACGACGTATCACAGCACGTCCGGCGGATCGCCTTTGACCAGGCGGTTGCATGGCCGTCCTGGCGGCGGGACCGCCCTTCGAGAGGTAACTTGATATCGAGATAAATCGGAGATAGCTTGACATCAAGAGAAGTCCCGCGGAGGTTAGGCGGACCCGGGTCTCGAGCAGGACCGCCACTAGGGCAGGATTCAGGAAGACGACCATCCGCCCGCCGCGGATCGCCGCACTCCGGACGGCACGGACGGCGGCCCGGTGGGCGCCGGTATATCGACACATGACGCAAACGTCGCGCGCTCACGTCCCGGACCGGACGCGCGGCGGTGACGGAGGAGGAGTCCGTGTCCGCGAACAGCTTCGGCAGCCGTGACACGCTGCAGGTGGGCGAGAAGTCGTACGAGATCTACCGGCTGGACGCCGTCGAGGGCTCGGCCCGGCTCCCGTACAGCCTCAAGGTGCTGCTGGAGAACCTCCTGCGCACCGAGGACGGCGCCAACGTGACCGCCGACCACATCCGCGCGCTGGCCGGCTGGGACTCCCAGGCGCAGCCCAGCAAGGAGATCCAGTTCACCCCGGCCCGGGTGATCATGCAGGACTTCACCGGCGTGCCCTGCGTGGTCGACCTGGCCACCATGCGCGAGGCGGTGCGCGACCTGGGCGGCGACCCGGGCCGGATCAACCCGCTCGCGCCCGCCGAGATGGTCATCGACCACTCCGTCATCGTCGACTACTTCGGCTCGCCCGACGCCTTCGAGCGCAACGTCCAGCGCGAGTACGAGCGCAACGGCGAGCGCTACCAGTTCCTGCGCTGGGGGCAGACCGCCTTCGACGAGTTCAAGGTCGTCCCGCCCGGCACCGGGATCGTGCACCAGGTCAACATCGAGCACCTGGCCCGCGTCGTGTTCGACCGGGAAGGCGTCGCCTACCCCGACACCTGCGTCGGCACCGACTCCCACACCACCATGGAGAACGGCATCGGCGTCCTGGGCTGGGGCGTCGGCGGCATCGAGGCCGAGGCCGCGATGCTGGGCCAGCCGATCTCCATGCTCATCCCGCGGGTGGTCGGCTTCAAGCTGACCGGCAAGCTGCCCGCCGGCACCACCGCCACCGACCTGGTGCTCACGATCACCGAGATGCTGCGCGAGCACGGCGTGGTCGGCAAGTTCGTGGAGTTCTACGGCGAGGGCGTGGCCGCGCTGCCGGTCGCCGACCGCGCCACCATCGGCAACATGAGCCCCGAGTTCGGCTCCACCTGCGCCATCTTCCCGGTCGACGGCGAGACGCTGTCCTACCTGCGGCTCACCGGCCGCTCCGCGGAGCAGGTCGCGCTCGCCGAGGCCTACGCCAAGGCGCAGGGCATGTGGCTCGACCCGTCCGCCGAGCCGGAGTTCTCCGAGTACCTCGAACTCGACCTGTCCACCGTGGTGCCGTCCATCGCCGGGCCCAAGCGCCCGCAGGACCGCATCTCGGTCGCCGAGGCCAAGGAGACCTGGCGCCGCGACGTCCGCGACTATGTCTCCGCCGGCAGCATCCTGGGGCCGACGGACGAGGCGTCCGACGAGTCCTTCCCGGCCTCCGACTCCCCGGCGATCTCGCACGGCGGCAACGGCGACAAGCCGCGCGAGCACGGCACCAACGGCTCCGCCCGGCCGAACACCCCCACCCCGGTGACGCTCGCCGACGGCACCTCGTTCGAGATCGACCACGGCGCGGTCGTCATCGCCGCGATCACCTCCTGCACCAACACCTCGAACCCGTACGTCATGGTCGGCGCCGGGCTGCTGGCCAAGAAGGCGGTGGAGAAGGGCCTGACCCGCAAGCCGTGGGTCAAGACCTCGCTGGCCCCCGGCTCCCAGGTCGTCACCGGCTACCTGGAGCGCTCGGGCCTCGCCCCGTACCTGGACAAGATCGGCTACAACCTGGTCGGCTACGGCTGCACCACCTGCATCGGCAACTCCGGCCCGCTGCAGGAGGAGATCTCCAAGGCGGTCAACGACGCCGACCTGGCCGTCACCTCCGTCCTGTCGGGCAACCGCAACTTCGAGGGCCGCATCAACCCCGACGTGAAGATGAACTACCTGGCCTCCCCGCCGCTGGTGGTCGCCTACGCGCTCGCGGGCTCGATGGACATCGACATCCTCAACGACCCCATCGCCGACGGCGCCGACGGGCCGGTCTACCTGCGCGACATCTGGCCGTCCGCCGAGGAGGTCAAGGAGATCGTCGAGAGCTCCATCGGCCAGGAGATGTTCCTGCAGGACTACGCCGACGTGTTCAAGGGCGACGCGCGCTGGCAGGAGCTGGCGATCCCGACCGGCGACACCTTCGAGTGGGACCCGGCCTCCACCTACGTCCGCAAGGCCCCCTACTTCGACGGCATGGGCATGGAGCCCGCCCCGGTCGCCGACATCGCCGGCGCCCGCGTGCTGGCCAAGCTGGGCGACTCGGTCACCACCGACCACATCTCCCCGGCCGGCGCCATCAAGGTCGGCACCCCCGCCGCCCAGTACCTCCAGGACAACGGCGTCACCGCCAAGGACTTCAACTCCTACGGCTCGCGCCGCGGCAACCACGAGGTCATGATCCGCGGCACGTTCGCCAACATCCGGCTGCGCAACCAGCTGCTGGACGGCGTCGAGGGCGGCTACACCCGCGACTTCACCCAGGACGGCGCGCCCCAGTCGTTCATCTACGACGCCGCGCAGAACTACGCCGCCCAGGACGTCCCGCTGGTCGTCATCGCGGGCAAGGAGTACGGGTCCGGCTCGTCCCGCGACTGGGCCGCCAAGGGCACCGCGCTGCTGGGCGTCCGCGCCGTCATCGCCGAGTCGTACGAGCGGATCCACCGCTCCAACCTCATCGGCATGGGCGTCCTCCCGCTGCAGTTCAAGGAGGGCGAGTCCGCCGAGTCCCTCGGCCTGACCGGCACCGAGACCTTCGACATCACGGGCGTCACCAGGCTCAACGAGGAGGGCGTCCCGGACGAGGTCGCGGTGAGGGCCGACGGCAAGGAGTTCACCGCCACCGTCCGCATCGACACCCCGGGCGAGGCCGACTACTACCGCAACGGCGGCATCATGCAGTACGTCCTGCGCAACCTCCTGCGCAAGTAACGGACAACCGCGACGGGCCGCCCCTTCGCAGGGGCGGCCCGTTCCGCACGTAGCCTGTTCTGATGCGTCCTACGAAGGCGGATTTGGAGGCGGCCCGAGACCGGGTCATCCCGGACGTCCTCCCTCCCGAGGGCGCGCCCCTGCGCGTCCTGTTCTGCGGCATCAACCCGGGGCTCTACTCAGGTGCGACGGGGCACCATTTCGCCCGACCGGGGAACCGATTCTGGCCGGCCCTGCACCGCTCGGGCTTCACCGACCGGCAGCTGGCGCCCGCCGAGCAGGACCTCCTGCCCTCGTACGGCCTGGGCATCACCAACCTCGCGCACCGGACCACGGCTCGCGCCGACGAGCTGACCGACGAGGAACTGCGCGAGGGCGGCCGCCGTTTGCGCGCCCTGGTCGACCGCCATCACCCCTCCTGCCTGGCCGTGGCCGGAGTCACCGCGTACCGCACCGCGTTCCACGCGCCCCGCACGCGGATCGGCCCGCAGGACGAGAGTTTCGGCCCCGCCCGCCTCTGGGTACTACCGAACCCCAGTGGCCTCAACGCCTCATGGCCCCTGGACAAGCTGGCCGAGGAGTTCGCCCGTCTGCGCGAGGGCGCTACGGCTTGAGGCGGGACAGCCGCCCGTCAGAACTCGGTCATGATGCAAGGGTCGAAGCGAACGTTGATCGATTCGTCCGCCTCGATGACGGCCTCCAGCAGCGCACCCTCCGAGATCACCCCATGGGAACGGTAGGTGCCCGCGCCGTCGTCCAAAACCAGGACCTGGATCTTGGGTCGGGGCGTGAACTCAGCCAGCCAGTACTGGGGGATGCGGACGCCCGCGTACTCCTGGAGCTTGCGCACACGGTCGCTGCGTTCGCTGCCGCTGCCCGGCGAGATGACCTCCACCACCAGCAGGAGTTCACTTCCCGGGATCGTGATCGGGCTGCGATCCACGATCGCCGCGCGCGCCACGTCGATCGGCACCATGAAGACATCCGGTTTGCGGACGCCCGCAGGGGTGCTGATCTCCCAGTCGCCGCCGCCCGCGACAAAGACCTTCGCGCCGGCATCTTCGGCGGCGGCCTCGAGATACTTGCGCAGCCTCTCCGCCGCCCAGTTGTGCGGTGCGCTCGGAGACAACTCGATCAGCCACCCATCCTCAAGCTCCAGGCCCTTGCCGTCGTCCTCTCGGGCGTGCAGGTCCTCGATCGTGTACGGGCCGAATCCGCCATGGTTATGCGTCAGCGCAATGCTCATGGCCCGCTCCCATCGGTGGCGTGACGGATCAACGTTGGGACCACGTTACCCCCGGGCGCCGTGATCTCTCAGAGTAGCCACTCCAGTGCGGTCAGGAGGCGGGGTTGGAAGATGTGGGGGCGAGCATGGTCTGGACCTTGGCCATGAGGGTGGGGCTGGGTTCCCACAGGCTTGGACGGCCCAGGGCGACGATCGGGCGGGGCAGGGCGCGCACGGAGGTCAGCTGCCAGTGGTGGGCCCCCGCCTCGGCCCACGGGCCGCAGTCGCACGGGCCGCCCTGCGCACCGGCGGAGCAGACGTCGTCGAGCTCGGCCATGGCGATGGCGGCGCCGATGGTGGCCAGCGGGTCGCGCGGGTCCCAGCCTGCGGCGCGGACCAGCGGCGAGTCGCAGGCCTTGAGGTCGACGCGCATGGACGCGTGGATGATGAGCGGGCCGCGGTAGGCGGTCGGCACTGCCTGGTTGGAGATCGCCCTGCCA
Source organism: Actinomadura vinacea (assembly GCF_039532545.1). NCBI lineage: Bacteria > Bacillati > Actinomycetota > Actinomycetes > Streptosporangiales > Thermomonosporaceae > Actinomadura > Actinomadura vinacea. The sequence continues at coordinate 400,710 of NZ_BAAARW010000011.1, forward strand.
CCACGGGCGATGGCGAACGCCCACGGCTGCTGAATGCTGATCGCCTGCACGGGGTCTCCTTCTCGTGCTGGACAGGTTCCCGTTGCCGCTTCGGACGGATCTGCTCGACCGGGCCGGTGAACGGGTACAGAAAGTGATTTTCCCCGATTTGTCGTGATCGGCAACCCGGGCGTGCCGGGCGGGAACCGTTCCCCCTCCGGATGGGGGAGGGGGAACGGCGCCGGATCCGCGGGGCGCGGCGGCCCGGTATCGGGCTCGTCCGCAGGTCAGGCCGCCTCGACCAGCTTGGCATAGGTGATCAGGTTGTTCTTGTAGTGGCCGGTGCTGGTGTCGAACGCGCCACCGCAGGTGACCAGGCGCAGCGAGGAGTAGTCGATCTCCTCGCCGAACACCTTCTGGTGCGGGAAGGCGTTCTTGTCGACGCTCTGCAGGCGCTGCACCGCGAAGGTCGCGGTGGAACCGTCCTGCCGAACCACCTGGATGAGGTCGCCCGGCTTCAGCTCCTTGAGCCGGTAGAAGACGGCCGCCTTCTTGTTGGCGTCCACATGGCCCAGGATCACCGCCGGACCGGCCTCGCCGGGCGTGACGCCCTCCTTGTACCAGCCGGTCAGGTTGGGACGGCTCAGCGGCGGCTCCTCGATCCGCCCGTCCGGCCGCAGCCCGATCTGGGACACCGGCGCCGACACGCCGATCTTGCCGATCTTGATCGTCTCCGGCAGCGACTCGCTCATCGGCGCCGCGTCCCGGGTCGCCGTGCGCGCGGCGGAGGGCGAGGGGGAGCCGGCCGCCGCGGGCGAGGACGGGGGCGCGACGCCGTCGTCGCCGCCACCGCAGGCGGTCAGCAGAAGACCGGAGAGCAGCACGCCGGCCGCCGCGGCCAGTACGCGGCGGCCGGCGGGCGTGGCCGTGCGCTCGGGCAACTCAGGAACGCTCCTGCCCGGTCCGGCGGCGCAGCGACGCGATGCCCAGCCCCGCGGCCGCCAGTACGGCGCCGCCGCCCGCCAGCAGGACGGCCGATCCGTCGCCGCCGGTCACGGTGCTGCCGTCACCGGTGTCGATCCGCCCGCTCGGGATCTTGCCCGACGGCTTCTTCGGGGTCAGGTCGCCCTTCTCCGGGCTGGTGGAGTACTTGACCGAGCCGTGGCCCTTGCAGGTCACGGTGGCGAGCGTGGGGTCGGGCAGCGACGACTTGAGCGTTCCCGTCGCGGTCCAGGTGTTCTTGCCGGTCTTCTTCACCGGCAGCGGGTTCTTGGTGTAGCCGTTGCTGGTGATGCTGACGGCCGCGGGGCAGGTGACCGTGAACGTGGTCTTGCCGCCGGGGACGACGCGGCGCGTCGACAGCTTCACGTCGTCGTACCCGAAGTCGAACTTCGGCGGCACGGGAGGCTTGTCGTCGTCCTTCTGAGGCGTCGTCGACACAGTGAGGTTGCTCGTGCCGCCGTCGAAGGGGCAGGTGAACTTGGCGGTGTACTTCGTACCGGGCGTCAGGTTCTTCTTGGTCGCGGTGGTGGATTTCCAACCTTCGCTGGCCCCTCCGACCCAGATGGGCGTCGCGGCGAACAGGGTATTCGCGCCCTCCGGCTTCGGGGCCTCTTCGCACTCGGTCACTTTGAGCGTGAGACTGTCGCCTGGCTTGAACGCCTCGGGGGTGACCGTGAGCTCTGGGGCCGCGTACGCGGGGCCTGCGGTCAGGGCGAGAGCTCCCAGGCCGATGGCGCCGGCGGCGCCGACCGCGGCCAGTCGTCTGAAGGTCATGACATTCCCTATGGTCAGGCGGGGTTCATTGTCACTGGCCTTTATACGACGCTTATGTGGCCGCTGGGGTTGACGTGAATTTCGCCTTTCCTGCTGATCAGCCCTTGAGGGCGCCTGCCATCAGCCCGCGCATGAAAAAGCGGCCGAGCAGGAGATAGACCAGCAGGGTGGGCAGCGACGCCAGAAGCGCCGAGGCCATCTGCTGGTTGTACTGGACGGCCACCGCCCCGGAACCGGCGGTGTTGTTGAGCAGCACCGTCACCGGCCAGCTGTCGGGCGCGCCGAGGAAGACCGCGAAAAGGAAGTCGTTCCACGCCGAGGTGAACTGCCAGATCAGCGTCACCGCGAACGCCGGGCCGGACACCGGCAGGACGATCGACCAATAGGTGCGCAGCATTCCGGCGCCGTCCACCCGGGCGGCCTCGATCAGCTCGTCCGGGATCGTGACGTAGTAGTTCCGGAAGATCAGCGTGCAGATCGGGATGCCGTACACCACGTGCGTGAGGACGAGCCCGCGAATGGTGCCGACCAGTTCGATGTCGGTGAGCATCCCGGCCAGCGGGATCATCACCGCCTGGTAGGGGATGAACATGCCGAAGAGGAACAGCGTGAACACCGCGTCCGCGCCGGGGAAGCGCCATTTCGACAGCACGTAGCCGTTCAGCGAGCCCAGCACGGCCGAGATCAGCGACGCCGAGACCGCGATCTTGACGCTGTTCTCCAGGCCCGGCCGCAGCGTCTCCCAGGCCGACGACCAGCCCTGCGTGCTCCAATCCCTCGGCAGGTTCCAGGCGGTGCTCGGATCGGCCTCCTGGAGCGGCTTGAAGCTGGTGACGAGGAGGACGTACACCGGCATCAGGAAGACCAGCAGGAACGCCATCAGGATGGCGAACCGGATGATCCGCATCGTGCGCGGGTCGCGCAGCCGCGGGGGCCGGGCCCGGGGCGCCTTCGCCGTGCTCACGGCGGGCCCTCCCCGGGGGCGGTCCCGCAGCCCTTCCTCCTTGACGGCCCCGCCGCTCATCGGGTGCGCTCCGCCCGGACGGACCAGACCAGGTAGGGGATCACCAGCACCGCCACCGCGAGCAGCAGGTAGGTGGCGATGGTGGCGCCGTTGGCCGGGTCGTGCGAGTCGAACACCTCCACGTACGTGGCGATGGCCGGCACGTACGTGATGATCTGCTTGCCCGCGATCGCCATGATCAGGTCGAACACCTTCAGCGAGATATGGCCGAGAATGATCAGCGCGGAGAGCGTCACCGGGCGCAGCTGCGGAAAGACCACGTACCGGTAGACCTTCCACTCGGAGGCGCCGTCGACCCGGGCGGCCTCGCGCAGATCGTCCGGGACGGCGCGGAAGCCGGCGAGATAGAGCGCCATGACATATCCCGACATCTGCCAGATCGCGGGGAGTGCCATGGCCGCCATTCCCCAGTCGGGGTTCTGCCACCAGTTGTTGGCCAGCGCGTCCAGCCCGGTCTTGTTGAAGAGCTGGTTGAGACCGACCGCGCGTTCGGGCGGCGCGGGGTTCATCAGCCACCGCCACACCACCCCGCTGGCGATGAACGAGATCGCCATCGGGAACAGGTAGACGGCGCGGAACCCGGCCTCCCACTGGATCCCCTTCTCCATGAGGAACGCCAGGAAGGCGCCCAGCAGGAGCGCGCCGCCCACGAAGACCACGGTGAACAGGAGAGCGTGGCGGACGGCGGGCGGCCAGCTCGGGTCGTCCCACAGGTCGACGAAGTTCTTGCCCTTGTCGAACCCGTACGGGGTGACCTCGTCGTGCCGGCCGCTCACCGCGACCCGCGTGTTCCAGAAGATCAGGCCGTACACGAACAGGCCGATCGCCAGGATCGACGGCGAGACCAGCAGGAGTCCTGGGAGCCATCGTCGGCCGCGTCCCAGCGTCCACCGGCGTCTCACGCGGGTGCTCTCCAATCGGTCGGGTGCGGGACGGGCCCGGCGGCCGGCGACCGCGGCACCGCCGCGCCGCCGCCGGGCCGGTGGGTCACTGCGCGTTGCTCTTGGCCGCCGTCACCAGCGCCTGCTGCAGCGTGCCCACGTTCTTGCTCTGCAGGAAGAGGCCGACCGCCTGGTCGATGTCGGTGTGCCACTTCTTGTTGGCGTACACGCCGTGCCAGAACGAGCCCGCGAGCTTGACGCCGGGCTTGTTCCATTCGTTGAAGGCGTACTCGAGGTAGTCCTTGTAGAGGCTCTTGTCGGCGTCCTTGCGCGCGGGGATGGAGCCCTTCTTCGGGTTGAAGATGTCCTGGCCCTCCTTGCTGGAGACCTGCTTGAGCCAGGCCAGGGCGCCGCCGCGGTGCGGGGCGTTGCGCGGCAGGGTGAAGCTGTCCGACAGCCACATGTAGGTGCCCTCGGTGCCCGGGGACGGCGCGTACTTGAAGTCGGTGTCCAGCTTCTTGCCGAGCCCGTTGGGCGCGGGGTTCACGAAGTAGCCGTATGCCCAGTCGCCCATGATGTTGAACGCGGCCTTGCCGTCCACGACCGCCTTGGACGCGCCCTGCCAGTCGGTGGACGCCGCCTCCGCCGTGGTGTACTTCATGATCTCGGCGAAGTCGGTGAGCGCCTTGGTGACCGCGGGGGTGCTCCAGTCGCCGCCCGGCTTCCACAGCGCGTTGTAGGCGTCCGTGCCCAGGTCGCCCAGCAGGACGTTCTCCAGCAGGTGGTCGGCGGTCCACTGGGCGCCCAGCGACAGCGGCACCTTGCCGGTCTTGTCCTTGACCGCCTTCAGCGCGGTGATGAACTCGGCGATCGTCTTGGGCGGCCCGGAGACCCCGGCGTCCTCCAGGATCTTGGGGTTGTACCAGAGGACGTTGGAGCGGTGGATGTTCACCGGCACCGAGTAGATCTTGCCCTGGTAGGTGATCTGCTCCAGCAGTTGCTGCGGGTAGGCCTGCTTGAGGTTGTTCTCCTCATAGAAGGAGTCGAGCGGCTCGATCTGCCCGGCCTTGATGTAGTCCAGCAGCTCGGCGCCGGCGTGGCCCTGGAAGGAGTCCGGCGGCTTGCGGTTCTGCAGCCGGCTGGCCAGCACGGCCTGCGCCTGGGTGCCCGAGCCGCCGGCGATCGCCGCGTTGTTGAACTTGGTCCCCGGGTTCTTCTTCTCGAAGTCGGCCTGCAACGCCTTCAGTCCGTCGGCCTCACCCGGGCCGGTCCACCAGGAGAACACCTCCACCTGGGAGGTGTCGCCTCCGCCGTCGTCGCCTCCGCCGCAGCCGGACAGCGCCAGCACGCCGCTGATGGCCACGGCGGCGAACGCCTTCCACCGTCCTCGCATCGCACGTCCCTTCGTCACCCAGAAGAACAAGCGTCTGCTCGGACGGTCGGAGGGGTCAACAGCCGCAGGAGAAAAGTGATCTCGCGGTTACCCGGGGGCGGCCGGGTGGTGATGATCGTGGTCGAGCCGTTACCAAACCAGGGCCGGCGGAAGGCCGCCGGTGCCCGCGTCCGGCCAGTCCGGCGGCGCGCCGAGCGGGGCCAGCTCGGCGATCTGCAGCCGGAACCAGGGGGAGGACTCGGGGCGCTCGGCCAACGCGAGGCATTCCTCCCACGTCCACCACTGCGCGTCCTCGACCTCCTTGGGGTCGGGGCGGACGGACGCCGCGGCCGAGGTGACGGCGCGCACGACCGGGCAGCGCTCGTTCTCCACCGTTCCGTCGGCCGCGGTGGCCCGGTAGCGGAAGCCGGGCAGGACCGGTACCACCGCGCGGGCCGCGACGCCCAGCTCGTCGCGAAGCCGCCGCAGCACCGCCGCGCGCAGCCCCTCGCCGGGGCCGGGGTGGCCGCAGCAGCTGCCCGTCCACACGCCTGGGAAGGTCCGCTTGACCAGCGCACGCCGCGTGATCAGGACCTTGCCGTCCGTGTCCACCAGAAAGCATGAAAAAGCCAGGTGGTAGGGGGTGTCCCTGTGGTGGCTCGGCACCTTGGGCGCCGACCCGACGGCTTCGCCGGCCTCATTGAGCAGCACGATCTCTTCGACACCCATGCCCCCTTCCTACCGCATGGGCCCCCTCCATGCGCGTGAGGATTCTGTGCGGGAAACGTGAGGGAAATCGGCCGCCGGTTCGCCGAAGGCAAAGCGGGACTAAACTCGGAACGGCCCGACGACCAGGGGCAGTGGGGCCCCTGATGGAGGAGTTGACGCGCGTGTCTCTGCTGGAGTCGATCAAGGGTCCGGAGGACCTCAAACGACTGGACGCCACGCAGGTGCCGCGGCTCGCCGGGGAGATCCGGGAGTTCCTCGTGGACGCCGTGGCCAAGACCGGCGGTCACCTGGGGCCCAACCTGGGGGTCGTCGAGCTCACCATCGCGCTGCACCGGGTCTTCGACTCGCCGCGCGACAAGATCCTTTTCGACACCGGACACCAGGCCTACGTCCACAAGCTGCTCACCGGCCGGCACGACTTCGGCCTGCTCAAGCAGCGCGGCGGCCTGTCGGGCTACCCGAGCCGGGCCGAGTCCGACCACGACATCATCGAGAACTCGCACGCCTCCACCGCGCTGTCGTACGCCGACGGCCTGGCCAAGGCGTTCGAGCTGCGCGGCGAGGGCGACCGGGTCGTGGTGCCCGTGGTCGGCGACGGCGCGCTCACCGGCGGGATGTGCTGGGAGGCCCTCAACAACATCGCCGAGGGCGCGGACCGCCGCGTCATCATCGTGGTGAACGACAACGGCCGCTCCTACTCGCCGACCATCGGCGGGCTGGCCAGCCACCTGGCCGACCTGCGCGTCACCTCCACCTACGAGACCGCGCTGGAGCTGGTCAAGAAGACCGTCCCGCGGGCCCCGGTCGTCGGCAACGTCGCCTACGAGGCGCTGCACGGCATCAAGAAGGGCCTCAAGGACATCCTGCAGCCGCAGGCCATGTTCGAGGACCTCGGCCTCAAGTACGTCGGGCCCATCGACGGCCACGACGAGCAGGCCGTCGAGCACGCGCTGCGCAAGGCGCACGACTTCGGCGGCCCGGTGATCGTGCACTGCATCACCAGCAAGGGCCACGGCTACGCGCCCGCGGAGAACGACGAGGAGGAGCAGTTCCACTCGCCGGGGCCGTACGACCGCGAGACCGGCGTGCAGAAGCCCAAGGGCCGGATCTGGACGAACGTGTTCAGCGAGGAGATGGTCGAGCTCGGCGCCGAGCGTCCCGACATCGTCGGGATCACCGCGGCGATGCTGCACCCGGTGGGGCTGGCCGCGTTCGCCGACGCCTACCCCGACCGGATCTACGACGTCGGCATCGCCGAGCAGCACGCGGTCACCTCGGCGGCCGGGCTGGCGATGGGCGGCATGCACCCGGTGGTGGCGATCTACGCCACGTTCCTCAACCGGGCCTTCGACCAGGTGCTGATGGACGTGGCGCTGCACCGGCAGGCGGTCACGTTCGTCCTGGACCGGGCCGGTGTCACCGGCGACGACGGGCCCAGCCACAACGGCATGTGGGACCTGTCGATCCTGCAGCTGGTCCCGGGCATGCGGATCGCGGTGCCGCGGGACGGCGCGCGGGTGCGCGAGCTGCTGCGCGAGGCGGTCGCGGTCGACGACGCCCCCACCGCGCTGCGCTTCCCCAAGGGCCCGGTCGCCGACGACATCGAGGCGGTCGGCTCGCTCGGCGGCATGGACGTCCTGGCCCGGCACGACGGCGCCAACGGCACCCGGGTGCTGGTGGTCGCGGCCGGCGCGATGGCCACCCCGGCGGTCGAGGTCGGCGAGCGGCTCGCCGCCCAGGGCATCGGCGCCACCGTGGTCGACCCGCGCTGGGTCAAGCCGCTCGACCCGGCGCTGGTGACGGCCGCGGCCGAGCACAGCATGGTCGCGGTGGTGGAGGACAACGGCCGGGTCGGCGCGGTCGGCGACGCGGTGGCGCGGCTGCTGCGCGACGCCGCCGTGGACACGCCCGTCCGCACGTTCGGGATCCCGCAGGAGTTCCTCGACCACGCCAAGCGGGCCATGATCCTGGCCGATCTGGGGCTGACCCCGCAGGAGCTGGCCCGCGACATCATCGAGGCGGTGTCCCGGGCCACCTCGAGCGAGGCCCGGGAGCCCGCACCGTCCGACTGACCCCGTCCGGCCGGCCCGTCCGGACGGGGTCAGTCCGACCGGCCCTGTCCGACCGGCCCGGCCGTGTCTCCGGCGGCCGGGTCAGGGGCCGAACGCGCCCCCGCGGAACTCGGCCGGCATCGGTGGCGGGGCGGGCATCCGCGGCTCCGGAGGCATCGCGGGCTCGGCCGGCATGCGCATCCAGTCCCGTCGTCCCACGTGCTTGACCGGCCCGCGGCGCGTCTTCTTGTGCACGCGGCGCTTGACGGGCTTGCTCGGCGCGGCGTGCCCCCTCGCCGGGCGAGCCGCGCCCTTGCCTGCCGGTGCGCCCTGCCGGGCGGGTGCGGCCTGCCCGGCCGGCGTGCCGGAAGCGGCGGGCTTGGCCGGCGCGGCCTGGGCTTGCTGCCCGCTCGTCGGGCCGGCCGCGTCGGGCTTCTGGCCCGGGGCGGTCTTCGCTCCGGCCTGACCTGATCCGCCGGCCGCAGGCTGCCCGGGCGCCGCCGGGTCGGCGACGCTCTGCGTCTGCTGGACGGTGGCCCCGCGCGCGGTCGCGAGGTAGTAGGAGTCGGTGTAGTACGTGCGCCCGTCGCGGCCGACGCTCACGTCGCGGACGTGCAGTGCCGCCCCGGCGGGCCGCGCGACCGCCTCGGTCGAGGAGTGCGCTGCGGCGGGGGCGGAGTTCTCGGCCCACGTCATCGTGGGCGTGCCCGCGATGAGGCCGAACGCGGCGAGGCTTGGCAGAGCCATGCGACGCGCGGAGCGGTTGTTCATCGAATTCCCTTCAAGAATCCGGAGCCGGGAACGGCCCCGCCCGCGGGTGCGGGCGGGGCCTGGAGCCGGGAACGCGTCCCGATCCGGGTGCGTCAGTCGGCGTAGCTGAAGAGGTTCCAGGACGCGGCGCCGTGCTTGTCGGCGACGGCTCCGAACTTCTTGTAGATGGCCTTGCCGCCGTTCTTCTGGTGGCCGTTGTCGCCCTTGTTGTCCTTGCCCTCATCGCCGCTGCGGCGCTGGTTGTTCCCCTCCTTGCCCTGCTCGTGGCCCTGCTCGTGGTGGTGGCCGTTGCTGGCGAAGGAGGTGACACCGAACGACGCGGCGCCCTTCGGGCCGGCGAACTGCGCCTCGCGGGAGTGGTAGGTGTCGGCCATGGCGGCCGCCCCGAACATGGTCATGCCGGCGGCGGCGAAACCGACGATCGCGAGGCGTTGCAGGTTGTTCATGTCTGTTTTTCCCTTTTTCTCGCCGCGGTGGTGATCTCTGCCCGCCGCGGCCCCGATTGGTCACGGGCCGGCGTCCGATCACGACTTCGGCGGCGACCCGCTGCGCTTCCAGGCGACAATTACCCTCCGTGCGAGATTGAACACCATCCGTTGTTCAATCTCACCAGACGTGAAGTTGGCATTCGGATGACCCGCGTCCCATTCGGTTTCAAGTAGTGGCCTTCTGGTAACTGTGTGTAGTTGACCGTAGTGATCAACTCTTCGGTATGACGGGGGACGAAGAACATGCGACACGGAAACGCATTCGCGCGCGGAGACGCGACGGCCTGGCGGGCGGCGGTGCCCGCGGCGATACTGGCCGCGCTGACCGCGCTGACCGCGCTGCCCGCCACGGCGGCGGCAGCGGCGCCGACGCCGGCACCGGTGGCGCCGAAGGCGGCGCCCGCCGACAAGTCGGCCAAGGGCTCCGCCAACACGCTCGAGAACGAGCCCGACGACGACGTCGGCAAGGAGATCGCGAACGAGCTCGCGGACTCCGATGACAAGCCCGCGAACAAGCCCGCGAACAAGCCCGCGAACAAGCCCGCGAACAAGCCCGCGGACAAGCCCGCGAACGCGCCCGAGGGCACTCAGCTGAACGGGCCGACCGAGATCCGGGACCAGTCGTCGGTGCCCGTCCAGGCCCCGGCCCAGCAGCCGGCGGCCGCCCAGGCGCCGGCCGCCCAGGCCGGTCCGGTGCCCTGCCGGGACGGCAAGGGGGACGAGCACGCGCTGGCCCGCGCCGTCCAGGCCGGGGGCACCATCACCCTGCAGCCCAACTGCACCTACACCGTGACCAAGCGGCACGGCAGGGTCTCCGCGCTCCCGCCGGTCATGTACGACACCTTCCTCGAGGGCGAGGACTCGACCATCACCTGGGGCGGCACCGAGAAGGTCCGGTCGCTGGTGGAGATCGCCGGGGAGCAGGTCCGCTTCGAGCTGCACGGCGTCCGGCTCAAGCCCGGGCCGGGGATGAGCGTGCTCCGGATCCGGCGCGGCTCGTCGGTCTCGATCAGCCAGACCGACGGCGGCCGCGACCTGTGGGGCCTGAGCGACCTCAGCAACAAGCTCAAGAACAAGGTCATCTCCAAGGGCAACCGCAACGACGACGGCAACCGCGCCGACAACGCCAACGGCGACGGCAGGGACAACGCCAACGGCAACGCCAACGGCAACGCCAACAACAAGAAGGACGGCAATTTCGACCGGGCGGCCGGTCTGCTGACGTCGTGGCTGTTGCCGCTGCTGACGCAGGCGCCGGAGGAGGGCCCGGGCGGCGCCGTGAACGACGCCATGCGCGAGGAGCTCAACGCCGAGAAGAACCGGCCCTGATCGGGCACGGCCCGGGACGCGGCCCTGGTCAGACGCCGTCCGCCGAGATCAGCCGCCAGTGGTGGGTGATGGAGGCCGCGGCGGTGCCCAGATCGCGGCCGGAGTAGGTCCACCGGCCGCGCAATCGCCAGGGCCGTCCTGCGCCGTCCTGGACGAAGACCTGCAGCGGGAAGCCGGCGTCGTGCGCGCGGATGACCCCGGACGGGTCGACCGTCGGCCGCAGCTCGGGCTCGCCCTCGCAGCGCACGCCCATCACGCGGGTTCCCGGATCCTGGCGCATCAGGCCCCGGGTCAGGTCGTACACGAGCACGGACACGTAGTCGGGGCCGAGCCACCGCAGATCGGGCAGCCTGTCAGGAGGAGGGAATCCGTACAGCTCTGGACCGCCGGTCACACGCGCACCGTAGCGCTCCGGTCAGGTCTGCGTCACTAGGGCGTGTCTAACGGATCTACGTTCTGTCGCGCGACTCGACGGACAAGACCCATAAGACACGCCCTGGTTCGCGGGCGGGGACGTCCAGGGACACAGCCGGTCCGGTGGCGGACGCGTGGACCGACGCGGACCGGCGGCGGGCCGCGCCGTACCGCTCGGCCCACGGCTGCCTGCACCGCTCAGCCCGGGTGGCAGGCCGAGCGCATGGCCTCCCAGCGGGCCAGCTTCACCCGTTCGCCGCGGCCGAGCGAGCGGGCCAGCTCGGTCTCGGCCGTGTCGAGGTTGAGCCAGTCGGCGTAGGTGACCACGCGCAGCCCGCGCGACTCCAGCAGCTCCTCGATCGAGCGGCCGGGCCGGGGACCGTCCGGGTCGGCGTCCTCCAGCAGGTTGCGGACGGTCTCGGCGGCGTCGGACTTGTTGGTGCCGACCACCCCGGTGGGCCCGCGCTTGATCCAGCCCGCCACGTACTCGCGCGGGATCCGCGCACCGTCCGGGCCGGTGATCCGGCCGCCCTCGTTCGGGACGACGTAGGCGCGCTCGTCGAACGGGACGCCGTCGAGCGGCACGCTCTGGTAGCCGACCGACCGCAGCACCAGGCCGACCGGCAGCGTCTCGAACTCGCCGGTTCCGGTGACGCGGCCCGACTCGTCCAGCGTGGTCCGCTCCACGCGCAGCCCCTCGACCTGCTCGGTGCCGAGGATCTCCACCGGCGCCCGCCAGAACCGCACGTCGATGCGGCGCGGGGCGGTGCCCGCGGGCTCGCCGGTCCAGCCGTTGAGGACCTTGACGTTGCCGCGCACGTGCCGGTCGGACTCGGCCAGTTCCGCGCTGGCCGGGTCCAGCTTCATGTCGTCGGGCCGCACATGGACCTCGACGCCGGGCAGCTCGCCCAGCTCGCGCAGCTCCTTGGTGGTGAACTTGGCCTGCGCCGGGCCGCGCCGACCGATCATGTGGACGCGCCGGACCCGGCTGGCGGCCAGCGCCTCCAGCACATGCACGGGAATGTCGGTCTCGCGCAACTCGTCGACGGTCTTGGCCAGGATCCGGACCACGTCCACGGCCACGTTGCCGACCCCGATGACCGCGACCTCCTCGGCGGTCAGGTCGAAGACGTGGTCGGCGGCGTCCGGGTGACCGCAGTACCAGTTGACGAAGTCGGTGGCGGCGATGCTCCCCGGCAGCCCCTCGCCCGGGATGCCCAGGTGCCGGTCGACCATGGCGCCGGTGGAGTACAGCACGGCGTCGTAGCAGTCGAGCAGGTCGGCGCGGGTCAGGTCGCGGCCCAGCTCCACGCAGCCGAAGAAGCGGACGGCAGGGTTCTCCAGCACCTTCTGCAGGTACCGGGCGATCGACTTGATCGACTTGTGGTCCGGAGCGACACCGTATCTGACCAGGCCGTACGGCGTCGGCAGCCGGTCGAAGACGTCCACCCGGACGTCCCCGTCGGTCTGCTTGACCAGGGCCTCGGCGGCGTACAGGCCCGCGGGCCCGGAGCCGATCACTGCGACGCGCAGGGGAGCTGCCATGCGCGCCATTGTGCCCATCCGGCGGCGCGGACGGTACGCCGACCCCGGAAATGGGTGTGAATCCGCAGCTCCTGAGGCCGGCCGAGGTCCGTCCGGGCGCATCGGTCAGCCGGTCCGTTCGGCGTGGACGGCGCCGAGATGGCTGTGCCGGCGGCTGTACGCGAAGTAGATCAGGAAGCCGATGACCATCCACGCCAGGAACCGCAGCCAGGTCTCCAGCGGCAGATTGAGCATCACGAACAGGCAGGCCAGCACCGACAGCGCCGGGACCAGCGGCACCAGCGGGGCGCGGAAGGCGCGGTGCAGTTCGGGACGGGTGCGGCGCAGTACCACCACCGCGATCGACACCACCAGGAACGCGAACAGCGTGCCGATGTTGACCAGCTCGGCCAGCGCGGCCAGCGGGATGAACCCGGCCATCGCCGCCGCGAGCACTCCCATCAGGATCGTCGAGCGGTACGGGGTGCCGAACCGCGGGTGCACCGCCGACAGCCAGTCCGGGAGCAGCCCGTCCCGGCTCATCGCGAAGAACACCCGGCTCTGCCCCAGCAGCAGGATCAGCACCACGGTGGTGAGCCCGGCGACCGCCCCGATGCTGATGATCGTGGCGAAGGCGGGCATGCCGACCGCCTTGAACGCGTCGGCCAGCGGCGCCTCGACGCTGAGCTGGGAGTAGTTCTGCATGCCGACGACCACGAGGGACACCGCCGCGTACAGCACCGCGGTGATCACCAGCGAGCCGATCAGGCCGAGCGGCAGGTCGCGCTGCGGCCGGCGGGCCTCCTCGGCGGCGGTGGCGACGATGTCGAAGCCGATGTAGGCGAAGAACACGACGGCGATGGCGGCGAAGACGCCGAACCAGCCGTAGCTGACCGGGCTGATGCCGAACAGCACCTGCATCAGCGGGGCCTTGAGGCCCTCGACCTCGGCGGTGGACTTCGCCGGCGGGATGAACGGGGTGTAGTTGTCGGCCTTGACGAAGAACAGCCCGGCCACGATCACCAGCATGACGACCGACACCTTGATCGCCACGACCACGGCGTTGACCCGGGAGGAGATCTTCACGCCCAGCACCAGTACCGCGGTGACCGCCAGCACCAGCAGGATGGCGGGCACGTTGACGACGCCGCCCGCCTCGCCCGGCGGATGGGCCAGCGTCGCCGGCATCTTGATCCCCATGGTGTTCAGCAGCGACACCGCGTACCCCGACCAGCCGACCGCGACCACGGCGGCGGCCAGCGCCAGCTCCAGGATGAGGTCCCAGCCGATGATCCAGGCGGGCAGCTCGCCCAGCGTGGCGTAGGAGAAGGTGTAGGCCGACCCCGCCACCGGGACGGTCGAGGAGAACTCGGCGTAGCACAGCGCCGCCAGCCCGCACACCACGGCGGCGAGGACGAACGAGAGCGCCACCGCCGGCCCGGCCTTGTCCTTGGCGACCTGCCCGGTCAGCACGAAGATCCCGGTGCCGATGATGACGCCGACGCCGAACACCACCAGATCGAGGGCCGACAGCTCGCGGCGCAATCGGTGCTCGGGGGCCTCGGCCTCGGTGTCGCGGATCGACTCCTCGACGGTCTTGGTACGGAACAGACTCAAGCCGTCCTCCTCGGCGGGGGAGATGGTACGGGCCTATGATCACCGATTGCGACCGGCTGAAACCAATCCGTGGGGGTTCGTGGCGAGGGGTGGCCGACCTGCGCGAAGCGCGACGATCCCCGGAAGCGCCTCGGGTGAGGGGGCTTCCGGGGATCGTCCGGCCGTGCGTGTCAGGTGGGCGGTTCAGGTGGTCGGTTCAGGTGGGTAGGGAGGCCGCCCCGGGCTCCAGGAAGCGGGTGCCGTTCACCTTCTCGGCGATCCCGGTCCGGTCCAGGTACGGGGTGATCCCGCCCAGGTGGAACGGCCACCCGGCGCCCAGGATCACGCACAGGTCGATGTCCTGGGCGGCGGCGACCACGCCCTCGTCCAGCATGATCTTGATCTCCTCGGCGAGCGCCCGCAGCGCCCGGTCCAGGACCTGCTCCTCGGTGGACGGCGAGGTCCCGCCGGCGAAGATCGCCACCGCCTCGGGGTCGAGGGTGAAGTCGGGCCGGTACACCCCCGCCTTCCCGGCCCTGACGAACGCGGCGAACTTGGCCGACAGCGGGAACCTGTCCGGGAACGCGCCGTGCAGCGTCTCGTTGACGTGCAGCGCGATCGCCGGGCCGACCAGGCCCATCAGGACGAACGGCGGCATCGGCAGGCCCAGCGGCGCGGCGGCGCGCTCGGCCACCTCGATCGGGGTGCCCTCGTCCACCGTCTGGACGATCTCGGCCATCAGCCGCAGCAGGATCCGGTTGACCACGAACGCGGGCGCGTCCTTGACCAGCACGCACGACTTCTTCAGCGCCTTGCCGGTCGCGAACGCGGTGGCCAGGGTCGCGTCGTCGGTCCCGGTGCCGCGCACGATCTCCAGCAGCGGCAGCACCGCGACCGGGTTGAAGAAGTGGAAGCCCACGACCCGCTCGGGGTGCCGCAGCCCGGAGGCCATCTCGGTCACCGACAGCGAGGAGGTGTTGGTCGCCAGCACGCACTCGGCGGAGACGTGCTCCTCCAGTTCGGCGAACACCTTCTGCTTGACCGACATCTCCTCGAACACGGCCTCGATGACGAAGTCGGCGTCGGCGAAGGCGTCCTTGGTCAGCGACCCGGTGATCAGCGCCTTGAGCCGGTTGGCCTTGTCCGCGGAGATCCGGCCCTTGCCCAGCAGCTTGTCGATCTCGCCGTGCGCGTAGCCGACGCCCTTGTCCAGGCGGTCCCGGTCGAGGTCGGTCAGCACGACCGGGACCTCCAGCCGGCGGGCGAACAGCAGCGCCAGCTGCGAGGCCATCAGCCCCGCCCCGACCACGCCGACCTTGGTGACCGGGCGGGCCAGCTCCTTGGCGGGCGCCCCGGCGGGCCGCTTGGCGCGCTTCTGGGTGAGGTCGAAGGCGTACAGGCCGGCGCGCAGCTCGTCGCTCATGATGAGGTCGCCCAGCGCCTCGTCCTCGGCGGCGAAGCCCTCGTCCCGGGTGCGGTCCTTGGCGGCTTCGACCAGTTCCAGCGCGCGGGTGAAGGACGGCGCGGCGCCGTGCAGCCTGCCCTCGACCGTCCAGCGGGCCTGCGCGATCGCGTCGTCCCATGCCTTGCCGGTGTCGACGGCGGGCCGCTCGACCTTGAGGTCGCCGTTGAGCACGCGGGCGGTCCAGGCCAGGGACTCCTCCAGGAAGTCGGCCGAGTCGAAGATCGCGTCGGCGATGCCCAGCTCGTACGCCTCTCGGCCGTTGAGCATCCGGTTCTGCGCGAGCGGGTTGTCGATGACGACCTTGAGGGCCTGCTCCGCGCCGATCAGGCGGGGGAGCAGGTAGGTGCCGCCCCACCCGGGCACCAGCCCGAGGAACGTCTCGGGCAGCGCGAGCGCGGGGACGCCCGCGGAGACGGTGCGGTACGTGCAGTGCAGCGCGACCTCGACGCCGCCGCCCATCGCCGCGCCGTTCACGTACGCGAACGAGGGCACGTCCAGCTCGCCCAGGCGCCGGAACACGTCGTGCCCGAGCCTGCCGATGAGCCTGGCCTCCTCCTTGTCGTTCAGGGAGGAGACGCCCTTGAGGTCCGCCCCCACCGCGAAGATGAACGGCTTGCCGGTCACGCCGACGGCGACGATGTCGTCCCGCTTCGCCACCTGGTCGATGGCCTCGTCGAGGGCCAGCAGGCCGCGCGGACCGAACGTGTTCGGCTTGGTGTGATCGTGCCCGTTGTCGAGGGTGATGAGCGCCGCCCGGCCGGCGCCGAGCGGCAGCTCCACGTCACGCACGCGGGCGTGGGTGACGACTTCGTCGGCGTTGCGGTCCTCGCTCGCCAGCAGCGAGCGCCACGTCTCCACGCTGCTCATTCGGTGCCCTCCCAGTTCGCGTTCTCCCAGAGGACGGTGCCGCCCATGCCCATGCCGACGCACATGGTGGTCAGCCCGTACCGGACGTCGGTGCGCTCCTCGAACAGCCGGGCCAGCTGGTTCATCAGCCGGACGCCGGAGGAGGCCAGCGGGTGGCCGAGCGCGATCGCGCCGCCCCACGGGTTCACCCGCGGATCGTTGTCGGCGATCTTGAAGTGCTCCAGGAAGGCCAGCACCTGGACGGCGAAAGCCTCGTTGATCTCGACCAGCCCGATGTCGTCCATGGTCAGCGCGTTGCGGGCGAGGAGCCGCTCGGTGGCGGGCACCGGGCCGACGCCCATCACCTCGGGCTCGACCCCGGCGAAGGAGAAGTCGATCAGTCGCATCCGGGGCGTGAGGCCCAGTTCGCGGGCGACGTCCTCGGCGGCCAGCAGGCAGGCGGTGGCGCCGTCGTTGAGCCCGGCGGCGTTGCCCGCGGTGACGTTCCCGGCGACCCGGAACGGGGTCTTCAGCCCGGCCAGGCTCTCCATGGTGGTGCCGGGACGGGGCGGCTCGTCCTCGGTGGCCAGGCCCCATCCCTTCTCCGCGGAGCGGATCGCGGTCGGCACCAGGTCCGGCTGGATCCTTCCGGCGGCGTAGGCGGCGGCGACCTTCTCCTGGCTGCGCACCGCGTAGGCGTCGGCGCGCTCCTTGGTGATCTGCGGGAACCGGTCGTGCAGGTTCTCCGCGGTGGTCCCCATCACCAGCGCGGACGGGTCGACCAGCTTGTCGGCCAGGAAGCGGGGATTGGGGTCGACGCCCTCGCCCATGGGGTGCCGGCCCATGTGCTCGACGCCGCCGGCGATGACGACGTCGTAGGAGCCGAAGGAGATGCCCGCGCCGGATGTGGTCACGGCGGTCATCGCGCCCGCGCACATCCGGTCGATGGCGTAGCCGGGGACGGTCTTGGGCAGCCCGGCCAGCACCGCGGCGGACCGGCCGATGGTCAGGCCCTGGTCGCCGGTCTGGGTGGTGGCGGCGATCGCGACCTCGTCCACCCGCTCGGGCGGGAGGGACGGGTTGCGGCGCATCAACTCGCGGATCGCGCGGACGACCAGGTCGTCGGCGCGGGTCTCCGCGTACAGGCCCTTGGGGCCCGCCTTGCCGAACGGCGTGCGGACGCCGTCGACGAACACGACGTCACGTGCGGTACGAGGCACGGGTCGTCCCTCCTCTACTCGTCAGTAACCAGAAATTCTACCCGTCAGTAACCACTGACCGGGCGCGCCCCGCCACGGGCCGCCGCGGACCGCCGCAGGCCGCTTCAGGCCGCACGGAGACCATGCCCTTGTTCGGCCGCGAAACCCGTGGGTAACGTGACCGGAAATCACCGGAGGAGGGCACGGTGGTGCATGCGAGGCCCGCATATCGGCCGGGGGCGCGTCGCCGGATCGGGCACGTACGCGATGTGACCGCCCTCTGCCTGCGCTCCGGGGTGCTCTTCCACGGCCGTCCGCTGCTCCTGCTCCGCCAGTTGCGCGTGCTGCGCCGGTGGGGCACCACGCTCGCCGGGCTGGTGGCCGCCGCGGCCGCCCGCGGCCCCGACCGGCCCGCCGTCATCGACGACCGCGGCACGGTCACCTTCGCCGAACTGGACGACCGCGGCACCCGCCTCGCCGCCGGCCTCCCCCTGGACGGCCCCCGCCCGCGCGTGGCCGTGCTGTGCCGCAACCACCGCGGCATGGTCGAGACGCTGGTCGCGTGCGGCAAGCGCGGCGTCGAGGTCGTCCTGATCAACACCGGGTTCGGGGCCGGCCAGGTGCGGGCCGTGCTCGGCGAGCTGCGGACCGACCTCATCGTCGCCGACGCCGAGTTCGCCCCGCTGCTGGCGACCGTGCCGGTCGCGCTGCGCCGGAACGTGGTGTGGGCCGACCGCGCGCCCGACCCGGGGTCCGGCCCCGTCCGGGCGGGCCCGACCATCGACCAGATCGTGCACGCCGCGCCCGCGCCCGCGCCGGAGCCGGCGCCGCCGCAGATCCAGAGCCGCACCATCGTGCTCAGCTCGGGCACCACCGGACGGCCCAAGGGCGCCCGCCGCCGGCCCCGCCCCGGGCTGCGGCCGCTGGCCTCGATGGCCTCCCGGATCCCGCTGCGCGCCCGGCAGACGATGATCATCGAGGCGCCGCTGTTCCACACCTGGGGATACGCCGCCCTCCAGATGGCCTGGGCGCTGCGCGCCCCCGTCGTGCTGCGCCGCCGCTTCGACCCCGAGCTGACGCTGCGCTCCCTCGCCGCGTACCCGGAGACCGCGGTGTTCCTCGTCCCGGTCATGCTGCACCGGATCATGGCGCTGCCCGAGGAGGTCCGGCACCGGTACGACACCTCCTCGCTGCGGATCGCCGCGCTCAGCGGCGCCGCGCTGCCCGGCGACCTGGCCACCCGCTTCATGGACGCCTTCGGCGACCGGCTCTACAACGTCTACGGCTCCACCGAGGTCTCCTGGGTCTCCATCGCCACCCCCGAGGACCTGCGCGCCGACCCGCGCACCGCCGGGCGGCCGCCGCGCAACACCTCGCTGGCGATCCTGGACGAGGACGGCCGCGCGGTCGCCCGCTCCATCATGGGCCAGATCTTCGTGGCCAACGAGCTGCTGTTCGAGGGCTACACCGGCGGCGAGCCCATGGAGGTCCGCGACGGGCTGCTGGCCACCGGCGACCTCGGCCACATCGACCACCGCGGGCTGCTGTTCGTGGACGGCCGCCGCGACGGCATGGTGGTGTCCGGCGGCGAGAACATCGTGCCGCGCGACGTCGAGGACGCCCTGGCCCGGCTCCCGCAGGTGCACGAGGCCGCCGTCCTCGGCGTGCCCGACCCCACCTGGGGGCAGTGCCTGGCCGCGTTCGTCGTGCTGCGTCCCGGCGCCGCGCTGGACGCCGACACGGTCCGCGCGCACGTCCGCGACCAGGTGGCCCGCTACGCGGCGCCGCGCGACGTGCACTTCATCGACGAACTGCCCCGCAACGCCGCCGGCAAGGTCGTGCACCGCTGGCTCGTCCCCGGCGGGCCTGAACCGGAAGGCCGGGTCAGCTGGTCGCCCCAGGCGTCCCGACCGCCGCGTTCCGGCATGGAACTCGCCGCCGCGCCCGTCCCGGACGACGTCGCTACGGAACCGGGGCCCGCACCAGGACCGCAGTGACATCGGCCGCCGCCGGAAGCCGCACCGTGATCGCCAGGCCGCCGTCCGGACGGGGCACCGTCTCGATCGTGCCGCCGTGCGCCTCCACCACCGCCCGCACGATCGACAACCCCAGCCCCGCCCCGGCCGCGGACCCGACCCGGTCGGCGCGCAGCCGCCGGAACGGCTCGAAGATCTTGTCCACCTCGTACGACGGGACCGGCTTGCCCGTGTTGGCCACGTGCAGGAACGCCATCCCGTCCCGCCGGCCGGTGCGCACCCACACCCGGCCGCCCGCCACGTTGTACTTCAGCGCGTTCTCCAGCAGGTTCACCGCGCACCGCTCCAGCAGCACCGGATCGCCCTCGACCGTCGCGGCGCCCAGCCGGGCCTCCACCTCGATCTCCCCGGACGGCTCGTCCAGCTGGTCCAGGGCGCTGCGGACCACGTCCTGCAGCGGGGTCGCCGCCCGCGCCTGCGGCTCCCGCTCCGAACGGGCGAGCAGCAGCAGCCCCTCGATCAGCCGCTCGTGCCGGGCCGTGTTGCCCAGCAGCACGTCGGCCAGCGCCTTGGTCTCCGGCGGGTTCTTCCGGCTGGCCAGCGCGACCTCCAGCACCGTCCGGTTGATCGTCAGCGGGGTGCGCAGCTCGTGCGAGGCGTTGGCGACGAACCGCCGCTGCGCGTCGAACGCCCGCCACAGCCGGTCCAGCATCCGGTCGAAGGTGTCGGCCAGGTCCTTGATCTCGTCCTGCGGCCCGGCCAGCGCGATCCGCTCGTGCAGGTTGCTCTCCGACAGCCGGCGCGCGGTCGCCGTCACCGTGTGCAGCGGGCGCAGCACCCGGCCCGCCACCACGTACCCGATCAGCACCGCCACCACCCCGAACACCAGCAGCATGAGCAGCGAGGTCTGCAGCAGCTGCGACAGTACGTCGGCCTTCTGCTCGGCCAGCTGCCGGTTCAGCTGAGCCTTGGCCTCTGTGAGCGCCCGCGTCCGGTCGGCGGCGGTGAGCAACTGCTCCACCTGCGCCGGCCGGAACCCCGATCTGCCCAGCGGGTTCACCGAGAACCGCTGCTCGATCGCCCGCGCGGTCAGCGCGTAGCTCACCCCGACCAGCACCGCGATCGACACCAGGAACAGCGAGCCGTACACCAGCGTCAGCCGGGCCCGCACGCTCAACCGCGCCATCACAGCGACCCGTCCTCCGCCAGCCGGTAGCCCGACCCGGTCACCGTCTCGATCACCGCTGGATCACCGAGCTTCTTGCGCAGCGTGGCCATGGTGACCCGCACGATGTTGCTGAACGGGTCGATGTGCTCGTCCCACGCCCGGTCCAGCAGCGTCTCCGCGCTCACCACCCCGCCGTCGGCGCGCAGGAGCTCCTCCAGCACCGTGAACTCCTTCTTGGTGAGCCGCAGCGCGCGGCCGTCCCGGACGACCGTGCGCCGGTGCGGGTCCAGGCGGATCCCCGCCCGTTCCAGCACCGGCGGCACGGCCGGTCCCGACCGCCGCCCCAGCGCCCGCACCCGCGCCACCAGCTCGTGGAACACGAACGGCTTGGGCAGGTAGTCGTCGGCGCCGAGCGTCAGCCCGTCCACCCGCTCGGTCACGTCCCCGGCCGCGGTCAGCATGAGGATGCGGCCGGGATGCCGGCCGGCCAGCTCCCGGCAGACGTCGTCGCCGTGCACGGTCGGCAGGTCCCGGTCCAGCACCACCACGTCGTAGTCGGTGTAGGAGGCGCGCTCCAGGGCGTCGTCCCCGTCGTACACCACGTCGACGGCGATGGCCTCCTCGCGCAGCCCCTCGGCGATCGTGTCCGCGAGGACCCGCTCGTCCTCGACGATCAGCACCCGCACACCGGCCCCCCTCCCGGGGTCCCCGACGAACCCCGGGCCAGCATGCACGAGAGGGGGTTAAGCCCTGATAAGCCCGCTAGGGCTTGACGGCCACCACGTCGTAGGGGGTCTCGGGGGTCGGTGTCGTCGTGAAGCGGGCGTTCGGGAGGTAGAGGCGGTTCTTGTAGGGGGCGACCGTTGCCGGGACGTCGAACTTGGAGTCGCTGATGCGTTTCACGACGCGGGCCTTGGAGCCGTCCCGCGCGACCTTCAGCACTGCCACCGCGTTCAGCCGGTTCTGGACGACGTAGAGAGTGTCGCCGTTCAGCAGCATCCCGTCGCCGTTCGGTAGCGACTCGCCGCCCAGGTCCACGGCCTTGGTGTCACCGCTCCTGGGATCGACCTTGAACAGCTTCCCGGTGTTGGACTGGACGATCAGCAGCGACCTGCGGTCGGGGGCCTGCACGATCCCGTTGGCGTTGACGCCCGTCCCGTAGGCGATCTCGCCCTTCAGCGGCAGCGTCCGGGCCTTGCCGCGGACGCCGCGCGGCAGCCGGTACAGCACCGGGTTGGTCGAGTCCGTCGCCCAGGCCGCGTCCCTGGTCAGCACCACGTCGTTGACGAACGCCGGGACGGTGCTCAGCGCGTACCGCTTCAGCACCTTCCCGCTGCGCTGGTCGATCACCCGGGCGTCGCCGCCGCTGCCGCCCGCGACGTACAGCAGCCCGTCGCCGGTCTTGAGCCCGAGCGAGGGCGTCCCGGGGCCGGGGCTGAACACCCCGCCCTTGCCTGTGCGCAGGTCGGCCCGGTAGATCCGCCCGTCCACCCGCGACCCGAGGTAGGCCACCGGGCCCGGGCCGATCGCGATGCCTTCGGGCTGGAAACCGTCCGGCAGCGCGATCCTGTCGGGGAACGGGGAGCCGTGGTGCGTGCCCGCCTGCGCGGTGCCGGCGGGGACCAGCAGGCCCATCGTCAACGCCGCCGAGGCGGCCAGAACCCATCGTGATCTCATGATCCCAAGATTGCGCGTTTCCGGCCTCCGGGACAGACCCATCATGATCTAGAAATGGCGGGATCAGGCCACCGGATTCGCGCCCGGCTTTCGGTTCCCTTTATGTCTCAGGCGGGTTCGGAGATCGTCTGGTAGGTGGTGAACTCCAGCAGGCCCGGCATGCCGCCCTCCCGGCCCTGGCCGCTGTCGCCGAAGCCGCCGAACGGGACGCGCGGGTTGTTGGGCGCGCCGTTGTTGACGCCGACGATCCCGATGCGGAGCCGGCCGGCCAGGGCGCGGGCCCGCTCCGGCATGTCGCACACGTAGCCGCCCAGGCCGTAGCCCCAGCCGTTGATCTCCTGGACGAGGGCGTCCGCGTCGGTGAAGGGGCGGACGGCGGCCACCGGTCCGAAGATCTCGTCCGACCAGAGCGGGTCGTCCGCCAGGCACTCGACCACGGCGGGACGGACGTAGCAGCCTTCCGCCGGGGGCCTCGGACCGTTCCACATACGGGCGCCCCGAGCCTCGGCGGCGGCTGTCAGGCCCGCCAGCCGGTCGCGCTCGGCGGCGCTGATGACCGGCCCGAGGTCGGTCGAGCCGTCGCGCGGGTCCCCGACTCTGAGCCCCGCGACCCGCTCGGTGAACCGCTCCAGGAACGTGTCGTAGTGGCTCCGGTGGACGAAGACGTTGTTGGCGGCGATGCAGGAGGCGCCGTTGTTGCGGAACTTGGCGACCATCAGCGCCTCGACGGCCTCGTCCACGTCGGCTCCGGCGCCGACCACGAACGGTCCCCGCCCGCCGAGTTCCAGGACAGCGGGCAGGAAGCGCTCGGCGCACTGGCCGGCGACGATGCGGCCGACCCGGGTGGAGCCGGTGAAACTGACCGCGGCCACGTGCGGATCACCGGTCAGGGCGGCGGTGAGGCCGATCGGGTCGCCGGTCACCATGGTGAGCGTGCCCGGGGGGAGATGGCGCTGGCAGATCTCGACCATGCGCGCGGCCGACAGCGGGGTCAGCTCGCTGGGCTTGAGGACGGCCGTGCACCCGGCGGCCAGCGCGGCGGCCACCTTGCGGGCCGGGATCGACAGCGGGAAGTTCCACGGGGTGATCGCCGCGACCACGCCGAGCGGGACGCGCCGTACCCGGAAGGCGCGTCCCGGGGCGGTCGGCGCCTCCTCCGCACCGGCCTCGGCGGCGAGCGCGGCCTCGGCGAACCACTCGAAGAAGCCCGCGGAGAAGCCCACCTCGGCGTGCGATTCCTCGAGCCGCTTGCCGGTCTCCCGCGTGGTCAGCGCCGCCAGCTCGGCGGCGGCCTCGCGCAGCCCGGCGGCGATCGCGCGGAGCGCCGCGGCGCGTTCGGCGGCGGTGCGGGCGGCCCAACCGGGGAACGCCGCGCCGGCCGCGGCCGCGGCACGGGCGGCGGCGTCGGCGCCGACTCCGGCCACCTCGCCGACGGCGGTCCCGTCGGCGGGGTCGAAGATCATCAGCGGAAACGCGCCGGACACCGGTTCGGGCAGCAGCGCTCCGGGGCGGGGGGCGGTGGTCAGCACGTGATCTCCTCGGTGTGTGCGTAGCGGTCGAGCGCCGTCCGGTCGTAGCCGAGGCCGAGCCCGGGTCCGTCGGGGACTCTGAGAAGGCCTCCGTCCAGGAGGACGGGCGCGGCGGCAATCTTCGTGCGGAGCGGGTTCTCCCTCAGGTCGAGTTCCACCCAGCCGGGCCGCTCGGCGGCGGCGACCAGGTGGACGGACGCGGCCAGCGTCGGCGCGCCCCCGTAGCAGTGCGGGCTCAGCCGGGCCGTGCCGGGCATCCGGCCGACCGCGTCGCTCAGGCTGATCCCGGCGGTCTTGGACGGGTCGGGCTGGATGTGGGCGAATGCGGGCGAGGCGACCCGTTCCTCGTACGCCGCGGCGCCGTAGACGTTCTCGCCGCCCGCCAGGTCCAGGTTCCCGGTGTCCCCGGCGAGTGCCGTCAGCTCGTCGAGCCGGTCCCCGTCGAGGGGCTCCTCGAACCACGAGACGCCGTGGTCGGCGAGCAGCCCGCACATGCGCCGCGCGGTTCCGGGATCCCATGCCTGGTTGGCGTCGGCGAAGATCTCCAGGTCCTGCCCGGACGCGGCGGCGCGCACGTCCCGGAGGGTCGCCAGGTCGGTCTCCTCGCCGAACCCGACCTTGATTTTCACGGCGCGAAGCCCCAGCTCGAGGGCGTGTTCGGTGAGCTCGGCGACGCGGGTCGGCCCGACCCCGCTCCCGTAGGCGGGCACGCCCTCCACGGCGACCGGCCCGCCCGCGAGCAGCTCGGCGACCGGGCGGCCCCGGGCCTGCCCCAGCAGATCCCAGCAGGCCATGTCGATCCCGCTGAGCGCCTGCCACACCGGCCCCGGGGCGCCCCACTGGCGCGCCACCCCGCCCAGCCGCGACGCCAGGCCGGTCATCAGTTTCGCGGGGTCGGACGCGTCGGCGCCGAGCACCAGCGGCCTCAGCCCGTCCAGTGTCGCCAAGCGCTCGCGCCAGCCCCACTCGGGGTAGTTGACCCAGCTCTCCCCGGTTCCGGACAGGCCGCCCGACCGCAGGGTGACCAGCACCGATCGCCGGGCGGTGAGTGCCGAGAACGACATCGGGACCCGTTCGCTCAGCGGTGCGCTCAGCACCCGTACCGAGACCTCGTCGATGGTGAGGGTCATGCCGCCTCCTTGTGGGGGGCCGACCCCCCACACCCCCCGGCAAAACCGGCGATCATGCCCTCGCTCCGCTCGGTCATGCCGCCCCCGCCAGATGCAGCCGGACGCCGTGCTCGTCCAGGGCCGCCCGCACCTCCGGTGGCGGCTCGGCGTCGGTGACGACGGCGTGCAACCGGTGCAGCGGCGCCAGCAGGACGGGGGCGGAGCTGTGGAACTTGCCGCCGTCGACGAGCAGCACGATGTGGTCCGCGATGTCCATCAGCGCCTGCTTGGTGGGGCGTTCGAGGTCGTAGACGCCGTAGCAGCCCCGGTCGTCGGCTGCAGCGGCGCCCAGGAAGCACCAGCGCACGCGCAGCCGCGCCGCCGCCTCGACCGTGGCCGGGCCGACGAACGCCCTGCTGGGCGCGTAGAGATCGCCGCCGAGCCCGACGCAGCGCGCGCCGGGCACGTTCAGCAGCGCCTGCATGACCGGCACCGAGTGCGTGACGACGCTGCCTGTGAACGTCTCGGGCAGCGCGTTGACCAGCGCGTGCGCCGTCGTCCCGGCGTCCACCGCGATGGTGTCGGTGGGCGCGACCAGCCCGGCGGCGGCGGCGCCGATGCGGTCCTTGGAACCGGGGTTGGCGCGCTCCCGGGCGCTGAACTCCTGGTCGGGCGGGAGGCTGACACCGCCGTGCACGACCCGGACCGCGCCCAGCTCGTCCAGCCGGCGCACGTCCCGGCGGACGGTCATGTCGGACACCGCCAGTTCCTCGGCGAGGTCGGCGATGGAGCAGAAACCGGCGGCCCGGACCCGCTCGACGATCGCCTGGCGTCGGGCCGGCGCCCCTTCGTATCGCAACGGTGCTGAGGCCACTGCATCCCTTCCCGAGACGATGGATGTTCGAAATCTACCATCCGTGTTGGTGGGATGGCATAACGAACGACGCGACCATTGACGTTCCGCACACTGCTAGTTAACATCCTCGCAATTCATGTTGGAAAACAAACAAAGCGGAGGTCGGGGAGTGGAAGCGGACGGGACGTCCAGCGCCGGCGCGGTGTTCGTCGGCGTGGCCACCTGGGACACGGTGGCGCAGCTGCCCGGATTCCCGGCCCCCGACGGGCGCATCCTCGCCGAGGAGATCGTCGAGTCGGGCGGCGGCCCGGCGGCCACCGCGTCGGTCGCCTTCGCCCGCCTGGCCGCGGCGCACGGCCCGCGCCCCGCGCTGGTCGCGGCGGTCGGCGACGACCACCGCGCGGCGCTGATCCGCGAGGGCCTGGCGGCGGAGCACGTCGACACCTCCCACCTCGGCACCGTCGCGGGGGAGACCTCCGGAAGCTGCGTCGTCCTGGTCGACCGACCGGGCGGCTCGCGCGCGATCTGCGTCAAGCCCGGCCCCCGCCTGCGGATCGACCCCGGTTCCGCGGCGGCGCGCGCCGTGCTGTCGGCCCGCGTCCTGCTCGTCGACCACCTGGGCCTGCCCGCCGTGGCACCCCTGCTGGACGGCCTCCCGGCGGCCGCGCCCCGCCCGCTGGTCTGCTACGACGCGGGCAACCTCGCCGTCCAGCGCTGCCCCGGCGGGGTCGACGTGTTCGTCCCGACGCTGGCGGCGCTGCGCGAGGCCTACGGCGACCGGCCGGTCGTGGAACTGATGCGCGCGGCCCGGGCCGACGGCGCCAGGCACGTCGTCGCCACCGACGGGCCGAACGGCGCGTACGCCGCCGGCCACGAGGGCGTCCACCGTGTCGAGGGGCACCACGGCGTCGAGATCCGCAGCACGCTCGGCGCCGGCGACGTCTTCCACGGCGCCCTTGTCGCCGCCCTCGCCCGCGACCTTCCGCTCCCCGCGGCCCTCGCGTACGCCAACGCGGCCGCCGCGCTGTCCTGCCGGGGCCTCGACGGGCGCGGCGGGATCCCCGGCGACACCGAGACCCGGGCGCTGGCCGCCCACCGCCCGGCCCTCCCCTTCGCCCGCTGACCAGCGGGTTCTGACCGATTTCAAGGAGAAGTGTGACCACGCCATCCAGCACCGCGCCCGACCTGTCCGCCCTCACCCGGCCCTCGGGCGCGTTCGCGATGCTCGCCGTCGACCAGCGCGAGGCGCTGCGCGCGATGTTCGCCGGGCACCAGGACGGCCCGGTGACCGACGAGCAGATCACCGCGTTCAAGATCGACGCGGTGCGCGAGCTCACCCCGCACGCCTCCGCCGTCCTGCTGGAGCGCCAGTTCGCGCTGGACGCGGTGCTGGCCGCCGGGGTGATCGACCCCGGCTGCTCGCTGATCGCCGCCGCCGACCACTTCACCGCCGACGAGCGGGAGTTCGTGGCCGAGGTCCGGATCGATACCGAGGTGGAACCGGCCCGGATCGCGGCCGTGGGCGGCAAGGCCATGAAGCTGCTGGTCCTGTGGCGCCCGGACGAGGACCCGGCCGGCCGGATCGCCATGGTCGAGGAGTTCGTCGGGCGCTGCCGCTCGGCCGGCCTGATCAGCATCATCGAGCCGCTGTCGCGCGGATCGCGCGACGGCACCCCCCGCACCGCCGCGGAATGGGACGCCGGCGTGCTGGCCGCCGCGCGCGAGCTGGGCGGGCTGGGCGCCGACGTCTACAAGGCCGAGGTCCCGCTGCACGGCGAGGGCGACGAGGCCGGCGTGCGGCGCGGCTGCGCGGCCCTGAACGAGGCCATCGGCAGCCCCTGGGTGGTGCTGTCCAGCGGCGTCCCGCACGAGCTGTTCCCCCGCGCGGTCCGGCTGGCCTGCGAGGAGGGCGCCGCCGGCTTCCTGGCCGGTCGCGCGGTCTGGCGGACGGTCGTCGGCGCGTCCGACATCACCGGTGCGCTGCGCCGCGACGCCGTGCCGCGGCTGCGCGAACTGTGCGAGATCGTCGATACGGCGATCGCGGGTCGCCGGTCGTGACCATGACCGCGGCGACGCTCCTGCCGGTCTCGCTGGGCGTGCTCGTGGGAGCGGGCACCCAGCGCGTCACCGGCGTGGGCTTCGCGCTGGTCGCGGGGCCGCTCCTGGTCCTGCTGCTCGGCCCGGTCGAGGGAGTGCGGCTGGTCAACCTGCTGTCCCTGCTGTCCAGCATGGTGGTGCTGCCGACGGTGTGGCGCGAGGTGGAGTTCCGCCGGGTGGCCCGGCTGGCCGTCCCGGCGCTGCTCGTCCTGCCCGCCGGCGCGTGGATCGCTCGGAACGTTCCAGGCGCTCCGCTGATGATCGCCGAAGGCGTGCTCGTCCTGACCGCCCTCTACGGCCTGCACCGCTTCAACGCCCCCAGGGCACTCCAGGGCCGGGCCGGGGAGACGGGCGCGGGCGCCGCCTCCGGCCTCATGAACGTCACCGCCGGGATCGGCGGCCCCGCGATCACCCTCTACGCCGCCGCCACCCGCTGGGAGCACAAGTCCTTCGTGGCCTCGATGCAGCTCTACACCGTCCTGGTCAACGCGGGCTCGATCGCCGCGAAGGGATGGCCCCAGCTGCCGTACCGGACGCTCGCCATCGCCGCCGCCTGCGCGCTGGCCGGCGTGGCGCTCGGCCACAAGCTCGAGCACCGCGTCAGCCGTGAACGGGCCCGGCGGGCCGTCCTCGCCATCGCCGCCCTCGGCGGCGTCACCGCGATCCTCAAGGGAGTGATCACCGTATGACCCAGATCGTCCTGGGCGCCGACGGCGCGGTCCATCTGGAACCCCTGAAACCGCCCCCCGACCCCGGCCCGCACGACGTCCTGCTGGCCCCGGTGCACATCGGGATCTGCGGCAGCGACGTGCACGTCCTGCGCAAGGTCCACCCCTTCATCACACCCCCCGTGATCACGGGCCATGAGTGCGTCGCCCGCGTCCTGAGCACCGGCGACGCGGTCACCTCCTGCGCCCCAGGCGACCTGGTCGTGGTCAACCCACTGCACTCATGCGGGAAATGCCCCGCCTGCCTGCGCGGCGCCACCAACCTCTGCTCCAGCGCCAAGGTCCTGGGCTTCGGGCTCCCCGGCCTCGCCCGTGACCGGGTGACCGTGGCCGGCCGCTTCTGCCACCGCGTCCCGGCGGGCGTCCCGTCCCGCCTGGCGGCCCTGACCGAACCCCTGGCGGTGGGCCGGCACGCGGTGAGCCGCGCACCCGCCGAGCCCGGACGGATCCTCATCATCGGCGGTGGACCGGTCGGCCTGGCCGTGCTCCTGGCGGCCCGCGGCGCCGGTCCCATCACCCTCGTGGAACCCGTCCAGGCCAAGCGCGACCTGGCGGCCGCCCTGGGCGCGGACCGGGTGCTGTCCCCGGACGAGACACCCCCCGACGCGGACACCACGTTCGACTGCGTGGCCGCAGCCCCCACCCTCGCCACGGCCGCCCGCTCCACGACCCCGGGCGGGACCATCGTGGTAGTGGGCGTCCCGCACGACGCGACCGAGGTCGCGCTGCCCCGCCTCCAGCGCTGGGAGATCGACGTCCGCGGCACCGGCCTGTACCGGGGCGAGGACATCGACGCCGTCCTGGCCGGCCCGCCCGCCGACGCCGAACGGCTGATCACCGCCGAGTTCCCGTCCGGACGCGCCGCCGACGCGTTCGCCGCGACCACCGACCCCGACCAGATCAAGGTGCTGATCGGCTGGCCCGACCCAGCCGCCTGACTCAGGAGAACCCCATGTCCCACCAGCCACCCCCTGCCGGCGCGCCCCAGATGCGCAAGGTCGCCCTCGGCAGCTTCTCCGGGGCACTCATGGAGTGGTACGACTTCTTCGTCTTCGGTACCGCCGCCGCGCTCGTCCTGGGCAAGCTCTTCTTCCCCGGCGGCAACCCGACCCTGGCCACCATCAGCGCCTTCGCCACCTACGGCGTCGGCTTCCTGGCCCGCCCGCTCGGCGGCATCGTCTTCGGCCACTTCGGCGACCGGGTCGGGCGCAAGAAGACGCTGATCGCCACGCTGAGCATCGTCGGCTCCTGCACGTTCGCGATCGGTCTGCTCCCCACCTACGCGCAGGCCGGCGTCTGGGCCCCGATCATGCTCGTGGTCCTCCGCCTGTTCCAGGGCTTCGGCCTGGGCGGCGAGTACGGCGGCGCCGCGCTCATGACCGTCGAACACGCCCCGCCCGGCCGCCGGGGCTTCTGGGGCTCCATCCCCCAGGCGGCGGCCTCGGCCGGAATCCTGCTGGCCACAGGCATCTTCGCGCTGGTCAGCCGGCTTCCCGACGACCAGCTCTACAGCTGGGGCTGGCGGATCCCGTTCCTGATCAGCGCGCTCCTCCTCGTGATCGGCCTGTTCATCCGCTCCAAGGTCGCGGAGACGCCGGAGTTCGAGCGGCTCAAGCGCGAGCAGAGCGTGGCCGCCCGCCCCCTCATCGACGTCTTCCGCGAACCCCGGACGGTCGCGATGACCTTCGGCGCCCGAATCGGCGAGGCCGTCTCCTCCAACATCGGCAACGCCTTCGCGATCTCCTACGTCTCGACCCAGCTCGCGGTGGCCAAATCCGTCCCCCTGAACGGCATGCTCGTCGCCTCCGGCCTCGGCATCCTCGCGACACCCCTGTTCGGCGCCCTGACCGACCGCTACGGACGCCGCCCCATCTACCTGGCCGGCGCCGCCTTCATCGTCGTGACCGCGTACCCGTTCTTCATGATGCTGAACTCCAAGTCCGAACCCCTGATCTGGCTCG
This sequence comes from Actinomadura vinacea, assembly GCF_039532545.1. Classification (NCBI taxonomy): domain Bacteria; kingdom Bacillati; phylum Actinomycetota; class Actinomycetes; order Streptosporangiales; family Thermomonosporaceae; genus Actinomadura; species Actinomadura vinacea. The sequence goes on from NZ_BAAARW010000011.1 coordinate 431,255, forward strand.
CCCTGATCGCCATGTACATCTTCGGCCCCACGCTCATGTTCGCCGGGCAGGCCACCTACTTCACCGAACTCTTCGGCAGCAACGTCCGCTACACCGGTCTCTCGCTCGCCTACCAGGGCTCGGCCGTGGTAGGCGGCCTCACCCCGCTGATCGCCGCCGCGCTCCTGGCCTCCGCCGGTGACTCGCCCTGGCTGGTGGCGGGCTTCGTGGTGGTCGCCGGCCTCATCACCTTCTGGTGCGTCCTACGCAGCCCAGAAACCCACCCGACCCTCCGCAAAACGGCCCGAGAGGCGGTCCCGATCAAGGCCTGAACCCTCCACGAGGCGGGCCGACCGATTCACCGGCCGGCCCGCTTCGACGCGCCGAGCCGGTGCTGTGGATCTTGAGCCGTGCGGAGAAGAGTGGCCGCACCGATGACGCATCTGTGTCCTCATCTGGTGAGGCGGGCGAAGCCGTCGAGCAGTGTCCGCGCTGCGGGCGAGCAGGTTCGCCCCTGTTCCGGGCTGCTGGGCAGAAGGCCTGCCATAGGCGGCGGCTCGTGCACCACAGCGCTCAGCAGCCGGTCACCGTGCCTGGCCAGGACCTCCAGCGCGATGATCGCGCCGCCGGCCGGCCGGTGGGTAAGGGCGGCGGTCGGTACGTAGTCCAATTTGTCCCCCTGCGGGGCGTCGATCGGGCATGCTCATAAGGTGGAGAGAAACGAGGAGTACGCACCGCCCGGGATCGATGTGGGTACTCCCAGCCCTGCCCGCATCTACGACGTCTTCCTCGGTGGCAAGGACAACTTCGCGGTCGACCGCGAAGCGGCGAAGGTGGCGACGGACGCGGGTCCGGACGTGCCGCGGGCGGCGCGGGAGAACCGGGCCTTTCTCGGACGGGCCGTGCGGTTCGCCGTGGAGTCAGGGATCACCCAGTTCATCGATCTCGGGACCGGGCTGCCCACACAGGGCAACGTGCACGAGGCCGCGCAGGCGCTCGTCCCCGACGCGCGGGTGGTCTATGTCGACAATGACCCGATCGTGCTGGTGCATGCGCGGGCCCTGCTGCCTCCCTCCGACACAACGGTCGTCATCCAGGCCGATGCCCGGAAGCCGGCGGAGATCCTCGGCAACCCGCGAGTTCGCGCGCTCATCGACTTCGACCGGCCGGTGGCCGTTCTCATGCTGGCGATCCTGCACTTCGCCGAGGACGAAGAGGCACGGAACACCATCGCGGCCTTCCGCGACGCCATCGTCCCAGGCAGCCTGCTGGCCGTGTCGCACAGCACCGTCGAGGGGCATCCGGAGAGCGGCGGCGAGGTCGTGAAAGCCTGGAGGAACGCGACCGTGCAGATTCACAGCCGAACCCGAGACGAGGTCACGGCCCTGTTCGAGGGATTCGACCTCCTGGAGCCCGGGGTGGTGTGGGTGCCGGAGTGGCGGCCCGACCAGCCAGGCGAGGGCACCCGGTGGATGTACGCGGGAGTCGCCCGCCGCTAGAGAGCTCAATTGTCAGGGTTGCTGCCCGGACTCTGATCAAGGCTTCCTCTTGCAGAGTGGACAGAGCCCGCCGCGCGGTGTTGCGAGTTACGCCGAACTCGGCGCACAGGGCGACCTCGGCCGGTAGCCGTGAGCGTGACGCGTCGGTGATCTGGGTGTATGCGCCCCATGCCGTGCGGCGGGCTGTCACTTGATCATCATCGACGCTGCCCAGATGAGGCCGTCCACCGTGAAGTGGACGAGGCGCGCCGTAGTGTCCGTCTCGCCGTGGGAGTGGACGAGTTCGTAGGCGTGGTGGTACGAGATGATCGCGGCCACGCCGGCTACCCCGAGGACGGCGAGAGCCGTTGTGAACCGGGTGAGGCGGTCAACCACGCGCCACCTCCCTTCGCCACTCCATGACGCACGGGTCGTCCTCGCCGTGGGTGATAACGCGTTCGGCGAGCATCAGGGCTGTGATCGCCGCGTTGCGGTCGAGGGGGCGGGGCTAATGCGGGTACAGCCGGTAATCATGCTGCGTGCCTGCTCAGCGCGTTGGACGAGTTCAGGGGAGCCAATTCGGGAGCCATTTCCTAGGCTGACTTGCTCTTCTTGTCCTTGAAGATGGAGTTCATCTTCTGGGCGCCCGTGGTGATCACGGGCCGCAGTTCATGCCGGTAGACGGCCTGCGTGGTGTGCGTGCTGGTGTGTCCCACCAGGTCACTGATCTTTTCCAGGGCAACGCCCTGGTCACTCATGATGGATACGAACGTGTGCCGAAGTTCGCGCGGCACCCAGGTGGAGCCGAGACCGGCCGCCGCCGTGACCTTCTGGAACCGCCGAAGTACGTCGCCGTCCGTGTAGGGCGTCCCGTCCTCCTTGCAGAAGACGAGGTTGTTGCCCTGCCACGCGTCCCCCGCCTGAAGCTTCTCGGCGGCTTGCCGCTTGCGAAGTGCCGTGAGCGCGCCCACGGCCATGTCAGCCATGGCGATACCTCGGCGGCTCTTCTTGGTCTTCGTGTCTCCTCCGTCCCTGTCAGAGCGGAGGACGTACACGACTTTCTTCTTGAGATCCACATTGGCCCAGGTGAGCGCCCGGAGTTCCTCCGTGCGCAGACCCGAGACGATCGCCAGGATGACGTACGCGCCGAGTCGATGCTGTGGATCCTGCGCAGTGCCGAGAAGCTTGGTCGCTTGCTTCAACGACAGGGACCGTGACCTCCGAGTAGGCCGTTGCCCCTGCGGGGTGTCCACCAGGCCGGCCACATTGCGCCCGACCTTGCCGCGCCGCTCTGCGAGCCGTATGGACCGCCGGAGCAGACCATGAAGGATCTTGAGCGTCTGTGTGGCCATGTTCTCGGCGCACGCGTCAAGCCACGTCTCAACGGTGTCAGCCGTCAGGTTCGTGAGCTTGACCTTGCCGATCTTGGCAACGATGTGGTTCTTGGTGAGGCCACGGTAGGTGTCCATGGTCTTCTCGCTCTTGCCCTGCTTCGCGAGATGGACGAGGAGGGCGTACACGGCCTTCTCGACCGTGTAGTTCCGCTCTTCCTTGATGCCCTTCTCAAGCTCACCCACCGCCTTGATGAGCTTGTCCTTGACCTGCGTCTTGTTCTTGCCCTTCCTCTTGAGCCGGTTACGCTTGCCGTCCGGGCCCGTCCCGAGTTCGAGGGCGCCGGTATATCCGTTGCCCTCCTCGTAGATCGTCCCCTCGTACTTGCCGACCAGGATCTTTGCCAACGGATCCCTCCTCGCATTGGTCGATGTCACCACCGACCATAACTCAAGACGTCCCTAGACGTCCCTAGTGTAAGGAGGTCCGTTCGCGCCATGCGCCGGACCCCCCCACCACATCAGCGGGCGGCGTCTTCCAGGGAGGTGACGAACTCGGCGATGTGCCGGTCAGTGATGCGGCGCAGCTTGCCGATCTTGATGCTGCGGAGTTGGCCGGTGCGGATCAGGAAGTAGACCTTGTCTCGGCCGATGTTGAGGATCTCGGCCACTTGTTCGACGGTGTACGCCTGCGTGGTCACCACCTCCTCTCGCCCGGGGAACCCAGGGCGTTCACGGTGCGGGTAGGCGATCATCTCCTTGACTACGGTGGGTGTTCGTCTCCGTCTCGTCTCACGCTTGTCTCTGCGCCCCTTACGTGCAGACGCGCGCGTGAGACGAGACGTTGAGACGATTACGGGTTGTGATCGGACGCCTTGTAGCGACCGCGCCCCACCTGGACGGCGCGGCCACGCTTCACGAGATCGTTGAGCCGCCGGTAGAGGGTCGGCCGGCTCATCTCCGTGATCATCAGAAGGTGAGCGATCGGGAGTCCCTCGTCCGGCGCGCCGTCCAGAGCCTCTCTCAGAACGCTCTCGGCCCGTTCCTCACGGGAGGGCTCGACCCGCGCGGACGGTTCCGAAACCGTGGCCACGGGCCTCGTACGGGCCTCGTCCAGCGCCAGCCGAGAGACCTCGTCCAGAGCTGGACGCACGGCGGCATGGCGATGAGCCGTCTCGCTCACAACCTCGTCGGTGAGCAGGTACGCGCGCCCGCGACGAGGCGTGTCATGCTCCGGCGCGGAGAGAAGGAACTTACCGGGCGCGTTGAGCGTGTGGGCGTGCCATCCCGCGGCGAGCATCCCTTGCCCAAGGATGAGATCGACGTCCTTACGTTCCCGGACGCGGAAGCTCACGCGAACGTCCATCTGCGACCGGACGGCACCCTTCCCCATGGCCTTCTGCGTCGGTCGCTGAGTTGCCGCAACGAGAGTCACGGCAACGGCCCGTCCGCGCCGAGCGATCGAGTCCGTGTCACCAGTCGCATCGGGCGCATCCTCGGCGAGTTCGGCGTACTCGTCAACGACGATCACCAGCGCGGGAAACTCCGGGGTCGGCTCCCATACGCGCCGTCCCCGCGCCGTGAGCCACTCGGCCCGAGCCTCCAGAACCGTCACGGCATCCCGCAACAGCGCGCGGGCTTGCTCGGGCGTCGTCGCGAGACGATCTATGCACGATGCCCACGGCTGAAGCTCCATGCCCCGCTTGAGATCGATGGCCCAGATGACCACGTCTCGGCACGCGCTGAGGTTCCCCATCAGGACGTTGATGCCTCCGCTCTTGCCCGAGCCGGCCACGCCCCCGATGAGCCCGTGGCGACGCAGTAGCAGAACACGCGCGCCGGTAGCGTCCTCGAACGGCCCCAGGTCGATCGGCTCGGCGATAGACGAGACGGACGATCCAGGCCACGGGAGCGCATCGGCATGTGGGTCGGTGTTGAGTACCCGCAGTTCGAACCGATTGGCCTTGCTGTCCCGAGTTGGGAAGACGCGGACAGCTCCTCGGAACGTGCCGAGTGCCGATTCGATCGCGGGGACCTTCGCGATCACGTCCTCGATCGTCTGCCCACGGGCCAGCGCGAACCGAGCGCGCCATCCCCACACGTCCGCCACGGCGGACTGTGCGCGGGAGCCAGCAAGCCCAATGGATTGCGCGATCTCGGGCCACGCGGCTATCTGTCGGTCCACACGAACCTTGGCGCGGCGTCGCCGATGCACCCACCAGGGCACGGCAAGCACAAACCCACCACAGACGAGGATCTGAGGGAGCGGCCGGAATGTGATGCCCAAGGCGGTCACGGCGGCGAGCCAACCCCCGCCGCTTACAGCGACAGTCGCACCGTACAGACGCTCACTGCGCAGAGCGAGCCCGAACCGGTCCCCGAACATCGCGAGCATCCACGCGGCCACCGTGGCGACGCCGAGAAGGTACGGCCACCATCCCGGATTCGTGGTGTGCAGGACGGTGCCGCCGAGAGCCAGCGTGACCGCGACGTAGAACGGGGCGAGTTCCGACCGGTACCGCCACAGCATGCGCCCCAAGACGATCCCGGCAAGCTCGGGGAGCTGCTCATCGCCGTTGATGACGACCATCGGCTGAAGTCCGTTGCGGCGCATCTTGCGGGCGTGCCGCCGCATCTGACGTGTACGACTCATGCGCGCCCCCAGGAATCCGGGGGTAGGTGCCCCTGAGCCCGCAGCTCATCGCGTAGGTAGTAGAGCGCGTCAGGCTCGGCGTCGTGATGGGCGTGGAGGGTGGCGCGGCCGGCGGCCACCAGGTTCGCGTGATCACGCCGCACCTTGGCCAACGTGGCGAGAAGCCGCCTGATCTCCGAGGTGAGCTTGGGAGAATCGGCAAGCGCGGTGTTGATGCGGAACCACAAATCCGAGGTGCTGGGCATCGCGTCGGACAAGGCGGACACGATCTCGCGTGCGGCGAGGTTTCGGGTACGGACCTCCTGTATGTCGATCTTGACGTACTCAGGGACATCGGGCACTAGGGCATCCCTCCCTTCGGTCGGGAACGTCAGTGCTGGCTGAGGAGCTGGACGAGAGAGGTCACCAGCCGTCGGATTTCCGGCGCGGCACTGGTGGCCGCGAGGAAGAACCCGAACAGCAGGCACACCGCGATGTGCCAGGCGCGCAGACCCATGTAGCGCCATGCCAACCACACGACGGCGCCGAGGATCACCACCAGGGGAACGGAGACGGTCACGGGTGCCTCCTCAGAGCCAAAGGTCCGGAAACCGGGAGCCGCGCCCCCGCCGAAGCCATCGGGCGCGGGCGCGGCACTTGCGGCACTTCCGGTTCCCTGGCTCGATCCGCGCGCCGCACGCGCATGAGTAGCCGGTGATGGTGCGAGGCATCCGCATGGTCACCGTCCCGCCGTGAGGCGAGTCGGAAGGTCATCGCACGTCTGCGTGGTGAGGAACCGCCGGGAAGCGGTGCCGGCCCGCGAGGAAGCGGCACGGCCACGGGTGACGCGACGCTCTTCGGCGTGGATGCCGATCACCAGCATGGCGAAGATCCCGCAGACGGAACCGGCAAGGAAGATGGCGATGAGCGAGGCCAGGACGAGGATCATGTGTGATCACTCCTCTCGTAAGGCCCGTGTCCGGCGGGGGCGGCTCGGGCGGTCGGTGTGCTTACGAGAAAGAGAGTGCGCCTGACCCGGGGGACGAGATCACTACATGGCTGGACGTGTTCACGACGTCCTCATAGGGTTGACCGCGTCCTAGGACGTCCCGGGAGCCGGACGGGTGCATGCCGAACGAACGCCTACGCGCAACGCTGCTCGAACAGGGCTTGACGATCGCAGCTCTCGCCGAGTCAATCGGCGTTGACCAGAAGACCGTAGAACGGTGGATCACCAAGGATCGCACCCCCTACCGGCGGCACCGCTACGCAGTGGCTTCACGCTTGAGCGTCGATGAGAACTTCCTCTGGCCCGACGCACTCACCACGGAACAAGTCACCTCCGTGTCCGGAAGCGAACTCGTCACCATCTACCCGCACCGTTCATCCGTGCCAAGGGACGCATGGGGACGTCTGTTCTCAACAGCCGAGGAAGAGATCGGAGTCCTGGTCTATGCGGGACTCTTCCTCTCCGAAGACGCCAGCATTCAACGCACCTTCGCCGAGAAGGCCCGCGCCGGAGTACGCGTGCGCATCCTCTTGGGCGACCCGGACAGCCCCCAGGTAGCCGAACGAGGCACGGACGAGGGCGTAGACGATGCTATGTCGGCGAAGATCCGCAACGCCCTCGTCCTCTACAAGAATCTCCGCAGGCAGGACGGCGTAGAGTTCCGCTTTCACCGGACGGTCCTCTACAACTCGATCTACCGAGCAGACGATCAGCTCCTCATCAACACGCACGTCTACGGCGTGACAGCCCCTCACGCGCCCGTGTGGCACCTGCGCCGCATAGCCGGCGGCGAGCTGGTCAACATCTACCTCGAAAGCTTCGAGCGCGTCTGGGAAGGCGCCACACCGATACCGGGGGACTGACTCATGGGCCGCAGGATCGACTACTACGACGACCCCAACGCTCCCAAGGCCAACAGCCTCGTCCCCTCCGTCAATGTCGTAGTCGAGAACGATAAGGGCGAGATCCTCATGATCCGCCGCACCGACAACGACAACTGGGCCCTACCCGGCGGTGCGATCGACCTAGGCGAGTCCGTCTCTCAAGCCGCAGTCCGCGAGACCAAAGAAGAGACCGGCATAGACGTAGAAATCACCGGCCTTGTAGGCATCTACAGCGACCCCAAACACGTAATCCATTACACCAGCGACGACGAAGTCCGCCAAGAGTTTTCCATCCTGCTCACAGCCCGTCCCACAGGTGGTGCCCCCACAACCAGTGACGAGTCACGTGAGGTCTGCTGGATACCCGCGGACCAGGCAACAGAGCGACAGATGGACCGCTCAATGCGTCTCCGTATCGGTCACTACCTGGAGAACCGGCAACAGCCGATCATCACCTGAACGGCTGTGATCGGCCGACCCTAGCACCTACCGGTCACAGCTCGCGCCCCCTTGACCCCCAGGACGGTGGGGGGGAGTGGTTCTCGCAGCTCAGAGCACGACTCGAACGTGTGTTCGGAGTTCGCTGATCAGGTGCCCGTTCGGCCACGGGTATGGCGTGTGGTCCCCGCCTGGTCCCCAGGTTTGGAAGTAGAGGCGCACTTCTCTGGCGTCACCGTGGTGTCCATTGACCTGAGCAGCCACGGATCTCTGGCCGTAACGCTCTGGAAGTCCCGTGAGTCGGAACATCTGTCGGTGGCTGCTGCCATCCTTCGATGCATGAGCGTCACTTCCCCCGTCGAAGAGTCTTGGGCGCGTTTCGAGGCGTGGCTGATCAACCATGCCCCGGTGACTCACGCCACCTTGAGGGCGCCGGCCGAGTCGAAGCACATCGCGGCCGCCGAGGAACGGATCGGCATGGCTTTCCCGTCCGATCTGGTGACTCTGTTATCCCTGCATGACGGGACCTGTGCCTGCGCGCCGGGGAGTGGTTCGTTCTGGGAGGGTGGTGGCGGACCCTGCCTTCTGCCCGGCGGGCACGCGCTGCTCTCGGTGGACGGCATCGTGCACACCCATCAGATGCTCACCGGTATCCACGGTGCGAACGACGATGGCGACGAGGATCCGGACGCAGACGCCGAGTTCGTCTTCTGGCATCCGCTGTGGGTCCCCTTCGCGGAACGCATTACCGGTGACAACTTGTTCGTCGACCGACGTCCCACCCGGGGGGCGGTCGGAGAGTTCTGGCATGACGACGTGAACATCCCCGAGCTATGGCCTTCACTCGCCGCGATGATCGCCGATATCGCCGACGCAGTCGAGCGGGCGCGCGATATCCGGTACTACCGTCCTCAGGTCAGAGCCGGGGTGCTCCACTGGGAGATCGTCTCCTGACCCGTGCTTGAGACAGCAGGAAGGGCTCGAACATAGACTCAGAGGTGCGGGGGCTGATCGCCGCTCACGTGGTTACCCGGCGTCTGTTGACACTCACGGGTCACTGATCCGGGGCGAGGCGGCCTGTAGGCCGGGTTCTTCGCGGGCACCATTAGCTACCTGTGGATTCTTACCGACATGTCCTCTCACCAGGCGTGCTGACCCTCGACGCTTCTCGTTGTTTCGTACATGATCTCAAGCCCATGTGCCCTCGATGTGCCCGTTCCGACGACGCATCCCTGAGCGCTCGGCATAACGACCGACCCGCCTGAGCTGGTGGGCAGGATGGCCCAGTCATTGGCGACTGATCCAACGTCAAGAAATCGTTGACACCAGAGTGCCCGAATGGCTCTACCAAGTGGAGCATCTGCCCTCGCCGGTGACCTCTTCGGTGTGAAGCATCCTGATCAACTTCTGGACGTTGCCTGATTCCGGTTCCGACCTGGCCAGATAGTCCACCATCGTCCGTGATCGTCCGATGCTAGATCCTACCCGTCGTCATCCACTTGGTTACTCGAAGGCGAGACGATCAAGATGGCCCGGCCTGCAGGCCGGATACTTTCCACAATTACAATCCAGAAAGGACTGAATTAATCTTGCGGATATCTGTTTTGATACTATCGAGAAAGTTGGGCAATTCCTTCACTGTGACAATGTGCATTAGTACAGATTCCCCGTCAACGAGATGCCTGATGAGCAACCCGTGTTCTATGCGTTCTATCACTAGATCTTCACTACCCTGCGGCAGATAGCATTGAAATAGAGGGGCATCAACTACGGTTACGGGAATGAATGCCGTACTTCCGGTAGCCAAATCTTCATCTTCGAGTCGAGCGCTCCCAATGGCCGCATTTGTTACGCCATACACCGCGTGGAAGGCGGCATCCTGGTTGCCCGAGTATGCTTTTACGAGATTGAAGCCAAGACGCTCAGGAGGCTTTAGTAGTTCAATACTTTTCCTAATTATTCTGGTGAAACCTCGGCGCAACATCTTCCTTGCTTCGATAGTAGCAGGAACGGCGCGAAGGAGGCTCTGCGGGTCCGTGTATGTTTGATCGGTAGAAAATAGGATCCATGGCTTGTCACCGGAATGCTTACACTCGAATACAAGGTGAACCGAGAGTGGCTCATCATCAAAATATCCCATAATATCGATCTCACGCTCCTTGTCGGTGTTTGGATCTATGTAGCTGCGCCAATGACTCCATCCGGTCGCGACTGTCCGAAGAATTTCTGCCACTTGGAGTTCTAGAGGGTAGCCTTGCTCCTGAAGCCATTTACGTATTCTATCCTCGAATTCACTCACACAAATCTCCTTCCAACGGTGTGGTTTCGTTTGAGCAGCACGAAAATACCGAAAGTGTTCCATGGGGCGCAAGCAGTGGTGCTGAATTGACTAGCTGGACGGTTCCGGACTTGCGTGGGGGCGGGGCCTCGTAGCCTGGATCGGCGGACGGGCCGCACCTGCCTGCCCGCATCGGCCCGTCGTGAGGCCCCGCGCGGGGTCCCCGCGCAAGTCGGGAACCGGCCAGCGGCACGTGCGCAACCAGCTCGGCCCCGTGCGGCCTGGTGCCGCTCATCGAGCGGCCCGGTACGTTCTGCTCTTCGCGCCTGCCGACCGGCGTTGGCCTGGACCCGTAGCCGGCGCATCAGCAGAGGCGGAGGTCCAGGCGCCGAGTCGGCGGCGCGTGCGGTTTCACTGCGTCATTCTTATTGTTGTCGAGATCTCGCGAGGATGTCATTGATGACAGAGTCAGGCGTTGTCGAAAATGTAGGCTTAACTTCAACATGCCACACGAAAATCTCCTTTATTCCAGATATGTAGGTTCGATCTTCAAAGGTGATGTTCTTGAATGGCTTGGTCTCACGTGAGAGTTCAATCACGTTACCTGCATCGGTGTCGACTAGCTGCATATATTCTTTGGCTGAGGTGGCGCTAGGCATCTCCACCCATGAGATAGCGACAAGTATCAGATCTCGGTGGATGTCGCCGATTTGAATGTATGCCCGTGCCATGCGCTTACATGGATGCGATTGAAAATAATCACGTATTTTCCCTTCGGAATGTCTTGTGCAGTCAGTATCAAAATCCATTGACAACTCTGTTTCAAGCTGACCTGCTTTCAATGCAGCGTCGGCTCGTCTAAATCCCGCCCGAGCTTCTCTCGACAGTTTATCCTCGATTGACTGGGAATGGGTTGGTTTGCTCGCTTTTGACCCTAGAATACCGATGCCCGTTATGCTCGCCACCGCGACAACGGCCGCGATAGCGATCACAATCCCGCTTCCAGTCGGCCTTGGGGCACCGGACTGGCCACCGGGGTTTCTCCTCCAGTGTCCTCTTACCCGCCGTCCTTCGCGGAAATGCGGTCGCACCCAATGCGACATCCGTTGCTCCTGGATGTGTCACGAGCGATAGTGCCATGGATGATTTGCTTGAAGGATTTTCCAGCTACTTAACATGTCTCGTGATGAATTTGCTACTGTCCTGGGCGTGTGAACACTGTGGTTTGTCCACAAGCGGCTATCTGCTCGCGGAGCCACCCGTCCACTGCTATTCGCGCGTCGCGCGGGAGCATGGGGCCAAGCGGTGGTGAGGTTGGAGCCTCATACCAAGAGCCGTTGTAGCCGTCGAGCTGGATGGTTCCGGACTTATGGGGGCGAGGCCTTGTAGCTTGGTGTGGCAGGCAGACAGCACCTAACTGTCTGCATCGGTTTGTCGCGAGGTCCCATGGGGGTTTCCTCGCAGGTCGGGGACCGGCTGGCGGTAGGGACGTGATCAGTCCGGCCCCGTGGCGGCCTAGTGCCGCTCGTCGAGCAGCCCGGCATGTTCTGCATGGTGATCCCGCACTGACCTCAAACCGGGCGCCGACGCCTGGCCAGCCGAGTTCCGGCCGCCGGCCTGTAGGCCGGGTTCTTCGCAGGCACTCACTGCCACTGCACGGGCTCCTGCCACCTCCCCTTGACCCGGGCTCTCTAGTCATCAACGTTTCTCGCCGTTTAACACGTGATCGCGAGCCCGTGTGCCCTGGATGTGCGCCCTGGGGACGTCCTCCTGAGTGCTTAGTACGTCGGCCGATCTACCCGCACTGGGTCGGGGTGGACCAGTTGCCGCCTACCGGCCCGGCGTCAAGAGATCATTTACGTCAAGATGGCCCAAGTTGCGCGCAATCAATGCATCTTGCACGCGATACACGGCTTCGATCAGGTGCGGAGATGAGGTATTGATCGATCGGGTCACGAGGTGGCCGTCTCCGTACCGAGAAATGATCTCTGATAGCCGTTCCTCAACGGACAGTTCGTCACCGTCCGGGCTGGTGGTCATGTCGCAGTAGGCCAGTGACTTGGCCAGTTTTGGCTCGTCTGTTCTGAACTCTCTCGTTAGCTCATTTGCAAGGCCGCGTTCGCGAGCTTCTATTAGGGCGCAGGAGTGGTGTGCGACCAAGCGGCACAGGTGGTCGTCGGCTTGGTGGACGTCTCGGAGGTAGCGGGCGCCATCTAGGGGGTGGAAGCCGGTGGCGACTAGGTCGGGGGCGTAACCGATGTCGTGGAGCCAGGCGGCGGCCTCTAGGAGGTCGGCGTTGTCGTCGAGGATTGGGGCGAGCGTGCGGGCCTGGCGGGCTACGCCTTGGGTGTGTGCCCAGCGACGGGGGAGCGGCTCTTCTAGGTTCTTGCGAGCGAGTTCACGGGCCCAAGCGGCTGAGTTCTTCATGGGTGCGACGCTACGGGGACGCTGGTGGACATCCACGGGCGCTTGTGGCTCATCTGGGGACGTCTTGGCGGACATAGCGTCCTTTGCCGTGGACGCAGGTCACCAGGCCAGCGGCTTCTAGCGACTTGAGCGCGTGGCGGGCTGTGAAGCGGGAAACCCCGTAGCGCTCGCAGATGCGCGCCTCGCTTGGTAGGCGGTCGCCGGCTGTGAGGGTGCGGTTCTCGATCTGGTGTCGCAGGTCTGCGGCGATGCGTGCGTACTGGGGGTGTGTCTCGGGCGGGGCGTGAACGAAGCGACCTATGCCGGTGTGGACTTTGATCAAGCCTTCTTCTTGCAGGGTGGACAGAGCCCGCCGCACGGTGTTGCGCGTGACGCTGAACTCGGCGCACAGAGCGACCTCGGCCGGTAGCTGTGAGCCTGGCGCGTAGGTGCCTTCGGTGATGCGTTGGCGTAGCGCATCGGTGATCTGGGCGTACGCCCCCCATGCCGTGCGGCGGGCTGTCACTTGGTGCCGTCCCCGAGTGCGGCTGATACCCACGGGGTGAGCAGGACGCTCAGTCTCTGGGCGGCGAGCGGGACGTTGGTGCATTGCGCGAGCCATACACCGTAGCTGGCTCGGTACCACCAAGCTCCGTTCTCCTGGAGGACGCTCACGCTCTCGCCGATGCACGGGACTGCTTCCGAGTACACGCGCAAGAGGATCGGGGGCTGTTGGGCGTAACGGAGCTCGGCCGTCCAGCCGTAGCGGCGCATGGCTCGGGCAAGCCGGTCGAGGTAGCGGTGTGCTCGCCACGGCCCCGAGCACTCGGGCAGAAAGGGCGCGGTCGGTGCATCCGGGGGGATGGGTGCCGACCGCGCCCCGGTGGGCGGACGGCGTTCCGGCGTCATTACCGGTGCTCCGTGCGCTTGGCCTTCGCCCGTTCGGCTTCGGCCATGAGAGCCTCGCGCAGTTTGGTGGGATCCGATTGGATCACCGTGGGGTCGACTCCGGCCGTGGGGTCATGCAAGCTGGCGACCCAGTCCCCGAGTCGTCCGTCGCGGCGCAACGAACGCCAGATGCGGTGACCGGTGAAGTCCCTGCGGAGATCGGCGAGTGCCTGATCGGCCGCTGTCTCGGGGAGGGCGGCCTTACTGGGCCGGTAGATGGACATGATGGGCTCCTCAGCGGGTGTTCCTGGTGGGCTTTCGCCGTGTGCCTTGAGCCTCGCGTCCGGGTTGGGACCTCTCCATCGGCATCTAGGGACGTCTTGGGACGTCTTCTGTTAGCGTCGTTCGTACCTTGTCCCTCCGGGAGGTCCGGTGAACGACTTGTTGCGGCGTGCGCTCGCCGATGCTCAGCTCACCGAAGCCGGTATCGCGTCACGATTGGGCGTGGATCCCAAGACCGTCCGGCGGTGGGTCGCCGGGCGGGTGCCGTACCGGCGTCATCGGGCAAGCGTTGCTGAGTTGCTGGGGGTGGATGAGGCGGACTTGTGGCCGCACGCCGTTGAGGCCGGTGAGTGGGCTGAGAGGCCGGTGGTCGAGATCCTCGCGACTTACCCACATCGGTGGGCCGTTCCTCGTCCTGTGTGGCAACGCCTGTTCGAGGGTGCGCGGGAGGAAATCGGCGTCCTGGCCTACGCGGGTCTCTTCCTGGCTGAGGACATGGGCATCCTGCGCGCTTTCGCTGAGAGAGCACGTGGGGGCGCCCGTGTGCGGATCCTGCTCGGTGACCCGGACGGGACGTGCGTCGCAGAGCGCGGGAGTGACGAGGGGGTGGGCGAGTCGATGGCGGCGAAGATCCGCAATGCTCTCGTCCACTACCGGGCGCTGTGTGGGGTGGACGGTGTCGAGATCCGGCTCCATGACACGGTGCTCTACAACTCGATCTACCGGGCTGATGGCGATCTTCTGATCAACCCGCACGCTTACGGCATAGCCGCGTCCCATGCGCCGGTGCTGCACCTGCGCCGAGCCGAAGACGGAGACATGGCCAGTACGTATCTGGAGAGCTTTGAGCGGGTGTGGTCCAGTGCGGCACCGCTCGGGTAGCGGGCAAGAGAAAGCCCCAGACACGGCCCGGTGGGCGTGTCTGGGGCTTCCTGGTTCATGCCGGTGCGGGTTGCTCCACTTCGGTGTGTGGTGGCTCGGGCTGCTCCGTTCTGGTGTGCTCCTCGTCCGGGACGCGTGCTGCGTTGCGGGTGAGGGTCATCAGGAGTTCGAATGAGCCGACCAGGGCGAGTGCTGGCCACGCGCTGACTATGGCGCCTATGTGGCCATAGGACGTGCCGTGCGCCACGTTGGCGCCGACTGTGGCCACGATGCCCACGGAGAGGCTCCACTTGGCCAACGCTGGCGCGGGTTGCTTGCGGCGGCTTGCGTCCAGAATCACCATGGACGCTGCCCAGATGAGGCCGTCCACGGTGAACGGGACGAGACGGGCTGTCGTGCCCGTCTCGCCGTGGGACCGGACGAGTTCGTACGCGTGGCGGTACGAGATGATCGCGGCCACACCGGCGACCGCGACGACGGCGAGAGCCGTCGTGATGCGGGTGAGGCGGTCAACCACCGGCCAGCTCCTCGCGAAGGTCGATGACACACGGGTCGTCCTTGCCATGGGTGATGGTGAGTTCGGCGAGTGTCAGGGCCGTGATTGCGCCGTTGCGGTCCAGGGGCGTCGGCCATGTGGTGACTTGCCAACCGGTGGGGGTGCGGGTGGCGGTGGCGATGGTCTTGCCGTCCAGGACGACGGCCATCGTGGTTTCGGTGATCTTGAGGGACATGTGATCGCCTCCTCTCTGGCCGGGGAGCCACGGGAGCCAGAAACGGGAGCCAACTTGGCTCGATCTGATTCGACTCGCCGCGACTGCCCCGGACGTTTTGGCTGGTGAGAGGGCTCCTTGGCGACTTCCTCAGACCTCGTCCGACCGTCCCGGAGGGGGCGTGGCTAATGCGGGTTTAACCCGGGGGTGGGTCTTATGGGTTTCCGCCGGGGGTGTGGTGCCTTCGGTGGAGAGGACGACATGGGGATTCGTGTATGGGTCCTGGGGCTGGCCGTTCCGTTGGTGTTCGGGGTCTCGGGGTGCGGGGGCGAGCAGCAGGGGAGCGGGGTGGCGAGTGCGGGGAAGGCCGTGGCGGCACAGGCGTCGGCTTCGCCGTCGCGGTCGCTCAGTCCTGAGGACGCGCAGCTGAAGTTCGCCCAGTGCATGCGGCAGAACGGCATCGACGTGCCCGACCCCAAGCCGGGGGGCGGGAACTTCCGGATGGAGATCAGGAAGGGGGTCGACCGGAGCAAGCTGCAGGCGGCGATGGAGAAGTGCAGTCCCTACCTGGAGGCGAGCGGGAAGCTGCCGGATTTGAACGACCCCAAGGTCAAGGACCAGATGGTCAAGTTCGCGCAGTGCGCGCGCAGTAACGGCATCGACATCCCCGATCCCAGTGGGGACGGACTTGTGGGTGCGATGGGGAAAGTCGACCGGGCGCAGTTGGAGAAGGCTCGCGAGTTGTGCGGTCAGCACCTTCCGGGGAGGGGCCGGTGAAGCGTGTGCTGGTCGTGGGCGTGGCTGTGACCGCCGTGGCGGGGAGTGGCGCCGCGTTCGTCCTGGCCGGGGACGGTGGTGAGGCGCAGGCCACTGGCGGGGTGAAGCTGTCCACGGCGTCTGTTACCAGAGGTGACCTGGTCGACACCGAGAAGGTCGAGGGCACCCTTACCTACGACAAGGAGCAGTCGGTCTGGGCTGGGGCCTCGGGGGTGGTCACGTGGGCTCCGAGTCAGGGGGCGTCCATTGAGCGGGGAGAGCCCCTGGTGCGGGTGAAGGGCAAGCCCGTCACGCTGATGTACGGGGGCGCGCCGATGTACCGGGCGCTGCAGTCCGGCTCGGAGGGGGCGGATGTGAGGGCCTTGGAGGCCAATCTGAAGGCCCTCGGTTACGACGACCTGGTCGTTGACAAGGAGTTCACCGGGGCCACCGACGCGGCTGTCCGGGAGTGGCAGGACGACCGGGGGCTGGACGTGACGGGCAAGGTCGATTCCGGTCAGGTCGTGTTCCTGCCCGGTGCGGTGCGCGTGCAGGAGGTGAAGACGCCGGAGGGCAAGCAGGCCGGTCCGGGGCAGGCGGTTCTGACGGTGGCCAGTACGCGGCGGATCGTTCATGTGGATCTGGAGGCCGACAAGCAGGACATGGCGGTCAAGGGCGCGAAGGTGTCGGTGGAGCTGCCGGGCGGGAAGGTCGTGCCGGGGCGGATCGCGTCCGTGGGCACGGTCGCGGAGTCCACGGGGACCGAGCAGAACCCCAAGACCACGGTCGACGTGGAGATCACGCTCGACAAGGACGCCGGACGGCTCGACCAGGCGCCGGTGACCGTGGAGCTGGAGAGCGAGCGGCGCGAGGACGTGCTGTCGGTGCCGATCGAGGCGCTGCTGGCGCTGCGCGAGGGCGGTTTCGGCGTGGAGGTCGTCGAGGGCGCGGCCAAGCGGGTCGTTCCCGTCACCACCGGGATGTTCGGCGGCGGCCGGGTCGAGATCAGCGGGACCGGGCTGGCCCAGGGCATGAAGGTCGGGGTGCCGTCCGGTGAGTGAGCGACCGCCGATCGTGGAGCTGACCGGGGTCGCCAAGCGCTACCCCGGCGGCGTGGAGGCGCTGCGGGGTGTGGACCTGGTGATCGGGCGCGGCGAGATGACCGCGATCGTGGGCCCGTCCGGTTCGGGCAAGTCCACCCTGCTGCACATGATCGGGACGCTGGACCGGCCCAGCGAGGGCAGCGTCCGCATCGCCGGGTACGAGGTCGCCGAGCTGTCGGACCGGGAACTGTCGGCGTTGCGGGCCAGGCACGTCGGGTTCGTGTTCCAGCAGTTCCACCTGGCCGTGGGCGTGAGCGCCCTCGACAACGTGGCCGACGGGATCCTGTACGGCGGCGCGGGCCTGCGCGAGCGCCGGGAGCGGGCGCGGGCGGCGCTGGAGCGGGTCGGCCTCGGCCACCGGACCGGGCACCGGCCGAACCAGATGTCGGGCGGCGAGCAGCAGCGGGTCGCGGTCGCCCGCGCCGTCGTGGGCGAACCCGACCTGCTGCTGGCCGACGAGCCCACCGGGAATCTGGACACCGCCTCCGGCGCCGAGGTCCTGGAGCTGCTGGACGACCTGCACGGCACCGGCACCACCGTCGCGATCATCACCCATGATCTGGACGTGGCGGGGCGGGCGCCGCGCCGCGTCCGGGTCCGGGACGGCCTGATCGAGGGGGCGGGGATCCGATGACCGCCCTGGCACCGGCCCGGCTGAGTGCCCGGGACGTGCTGCGGGTCGGGCTCAGCGGGCTGCGCGCCCGGCCCACCCGGGTCGTGCTGTCGGCGCTCGGCATCGCCATCGGGATCGCCACCATGGTCGCCGTCATCGGGATCTCCTCCTCCAGCAAGGAGGACCTGCTGCGGCGCCTGGACCGGCTGGGCACCAACCTGCTGACCGCCAAGCCCGGCGACACCCTCTTCGGCGAGGAGGCCCAGCTGCCCGAGACCGCGCCGGGCATGGTCGCCCGGATCGGGCCGGTCACCGCGGTGGGCGCCACCGGCACGGTCGACGCGTCGGTCCGGCGCACCGACCGCATCCCGCAAGAGATCACCCACGGGATCGGCGTGCAGGCCGCGTCCACCGACCTGCTCAAGACCCTGGACGTGACCGTGCGGCACGGCACCTGGCTGAACGCCGGCACCGGCCGCTACCCCGGGGTGGTGCTGGGCGCGGAGGCGGCGCGGCGGCTCGGCTTCGACCGGGCCGGCGGGCAGGTGTGGATCGGCGGCCGCTGGTTCACCGTGCTCGGCGTCCTCGGCACCGCCGAGCTGGCGCCCGAGGTGGACCGGTCGGCGCTCGTCGGCTGGGACGCCGCGCGGACGTACCTGGGCTTCGACGGCCACCCCACCACCCTGTACGAGCGGTCCACCGACGCCTCGGTCGAGGACGTCCGGGCGGTGCTCGCCCGTACCGTCAGCCCGGAGAATCCCGAGGAGGTGGAGGTCAGCCGGCCCTCTGACGCGCTGGAGGCCAAGGCCGCGGCGGCCGGGGCGTTCACCAACCTGCTGCTCGGGCTGGGCGCGGTCGCGCTGCTGGTCGGCGGGGTCGGCGTGGCCAACACGATGGTGATCTCGGTGCTGGAGCGGCGCCGCGAGATCGGGCTGCGGCGCTCGCTCGGGGCCACTCGCGGCCAGGTGCGGGTGCAGTTCCTGGCCGAGTCGCTGCTGCTGTCGGCGCTGGGCGGCGCGGCCGGGGTCGTCCTAGGGGCGGGCGTGACGGTCGCGTTCGCGCTGTACCGCGGCTGGCCCCCGGTCGTGCCGCCGTGGGCGCTGGGCGGGGCGCTGGCCGCGACGCTGGCGATCGGCACCGTCGCGGGCCTCTACCCGGCGATGCGGGCCGCGCGGCTGTCGCCGACCATGGCCCTGGCCACGGTCTGAGGAACCGGTGCATGATTGGGAACGTCGACGCCGCTCGTCCCGTGGAGGTTCCCGCCGTCATGCCGGTGCCACGCCCGCTGCGCGACCGGTGCCGCGAATTCCTCGGCATCGAGGGGGAGATCCGCTACATCTTCCCCGCGATGACGTACGGGGGCGGCTCCGGTTTCATCTTCGTCGTGACCGACGAGCGGATCGCCGTGATCTCCACCGGGTCGCTCAGCAGGTCCAGGCCCAGGAGCGTGTGGGGCAGCTACCCGCGCGGCACCCGGATCGGCCCGGTGGAGAGCGGCGACGGCGCCTCCTTCGAGTTCGCGGGCGCGTTCTTCGAGGTCGACGACGAGTACGTGCCGGTCGTGAACGCCGCCGACGCGGAGATCTTCGCCCGCGACAGCCTGCCCCGCGACCCGCTCCCCGACCTGTGACGGTCCCGGAATAGACGGGCGACGGCCGTGGTTGCGCGGGGCATGACGATGCAGCGGCACTACGAGACCTACGAGAGGGCCCGCCTGTACTTCGACCTGCGCGACCCGGCCGAGGCGGCGCGGATCCTGGAGCCCCTGGCGGACGCGCAGCCCGGCAACCACGCCGTCATCGAGCTGCTCGCCCGTTCCTACTTCCATTCCGCGCAGCTCACCCGCGCGGAGTCGGCCTTCCGCCGGCTGCTGGAGCTCGAGCCGTGCAACGCCTGGGCGCACGAGGCCCTGGCCCGAACGCTGGAGCGCCAGAGCCGCCCGGCCGAGGCCGAGCCGTACCGCAAGCTCGCCCTTGCGATGGGCGGTAAGACCGCCTACTGAGCGAGGCTGTGAGACGACGGCGCCCCGGGACGTCATGTCCTGGGGCGCCGTCGTCTTGTGCGTGCGAGGGCGTCAGATGTCGCCCTTGCTCTCCAGCCGGAGCAGCGCCTTGGCCAGGGGGGTGGCGACGACGCCGACCTGCCAGGCGCGGGCGCCCAACGAGAGCAGTGCCGCGCTGATCGCCTCGGACGTGCTCTCGTCAGGGGGCGTCCAGGCGAGACGGCGCACGTAGTCGGGCTGGAGGAGGTTCTCGCTGGGCATCGTGTGCTCGTCGGCGAGCGCGGCGACCACCGTTCGCGCGGCGTTGAGGCGCTTGGCGGCCTCCGGGTCGCGTTCCGGCCAGCGGTGCGCGGGCGGCGGGCCGTCACCGGGCAGGTTGGCCTGGGGCAGCGCGCCGTCGGGCAGCCCACGGGCGCGTGACACCGCGCGGAGCCAGGCGGCCTGGTGGCGACGGGCGCCGCGGCCGCGCAGCGACGCCAGGCCCTGCAGCTCGGCGGGGTTCTTGGGGGTGCTGAGGGCCAGCTCGACGATCGCGGCGTCCTGCAGCACCCGGCCGGGGGACAGGTCGCGCTCCTGGGCGATCCGGTCGCGGGTCTCCCACACCTCCCGGACCACCGCCAGCGCCCGCCGGTTGCGCACCCGGTGGATGCCGGACGTGCGGCGCCAGGGGTCGGGACGCGGCGTGCGCGGCGGCGTGGCCAGGATCGCCGCGAACTCCTCCAGCGCCCACTCCAGCTTGCCGGCCTCCTTCAGCAGGCCGTCCAGCGCGTCCCGCAGTTCGACCAGCAGTTCGACGTCCAGGGCCGCGTACCGCAGCCAGTCGTCCGGCAGCGGGCGGGTGGACCAGTCGGCCGCCGAATGGCCCTTCTCCAGCGTGAAGCCGAGGATGTTCTCCACCATCGAGCCCAGCCCCACCCGCGGGTAGCCCAGCAGCCGGCCGGCCAGTTCGGTGTCGAACAGCCGCCGCGGCACCAGGCCGACCTCGGCCAGGCACGGCAGGTCCTGGTTGGCGGCGTGCAGGATCATCTCGGCGCCCGCCAGCGCCTCGTCCAGGGGGGTCAGGTCGGGGCAGGCGATCGGGTCGATCAGGGCCGTGCCCGCCCCGGCGCGGCGCAGCTGGATCAGGTAGGCGCGCTGGCCGTACCGGTAGCCGGAGGCGCGTTCGGCGTCGACCGCGACCGGGCCGGTGCCCGCGGTGAACGCGGCGATGACACGTTCCAAATCCGCGGCGTCGGCGACCACGGGCGGCACGCCCTCGCGCGGTTCCAGCAGCGGCACCGGGGCGGGCGGCTCCTCGGCCCGGGGTCTCTGCGGCGCGGGTTCCCCGGGCTCCGGCGCCTCCCCGGGGTCGGTGGGCTGGGCTGTCGTGGCGGACTCCTCGGACGCTGATACGGGCCGGACGGCCTGCGGGCCGGGCGCTTTCGCGCCTGCGCCGGTCGCCTCGGTCTCGGACGCTGTGCTTCCCACGCCCCCTACCGTACGTCGCTCAGCCGGTCCCGCCGCCGGGATGGTCCGGCAGCGGGCTGACGCCGGTGGGCGGCAGCCCGGCCGTGGTGCACATCACCTCGCACCAGGCGGCGATGTGCCCGGCCAGGTCGTCGCGGGTGGGCGACCACGAGGCGCGCAGCTCCAACTCGGTGGTGGACGGCTCGTCGCTCTTGTCGCCGAAGCTCTCGGAGACGGCGCGGGTGATCGTGCCGGACTCGCCCGCGTACCCGGCCGGTTCCAGGGCCTCCAGCAGCCAGCTCCAGGCGACCGAGCCGATCAGCTCGTCGGCGGCGATCTCCGGCTCCAGATCGGCCCGGATGTAGGCCACGATCCGGAAACCGCCGGTCCAGCCGCTGCGGCCCTCGGGGTCGTACAGCACGATCAGCCGGCCCATGGCGATCTCGGAGTCGTCGTCGCGGTAGACGCTGCCGGAGATCGCGGCCGCGTACGGCGCCAGCCGCTGCGGGGCGGGCATCTCCTCCAGGTCGAGCTCGGGCCGCAGCGGCGGGCCCTCCAGGAACGACTGCAGGGTCTCGACGGCGCGTTGGAACGGCGCGGGGACCTGGGGGCCGTCGCCGTTGCCGTCGTGCTCCTCCGGCGAGCCGGGGGGCGGGGTCGGGGCCGCCGGGCTCATGGCCGTACCGGCCGGTGGACGGGTGTGGGCCGCCGCCGGGCGGTGCGCGCAGGACGTGCCGGGGGCACGCTGCGGCGACGCCGGTCCGGGGGGACTGGTGACGGGCGTGGTCGGTGGGGATGCAGGCACAGCACAGGTGGTTTCGTTTCGGGGGCCGGGCCGGTCAGGCCACGGCCCGCTGGGCCGCTGCCCGGCCGCGGCCGGGCAAGTCGGATGCCGGAGTGCGCGGGCCGTCGGACCCGCCCGGGCCCGTCCCGCGCGGCGAGGCGGACCGGGCCGGCCCGGGTGTCGGGGGCTCGACCAGGACGGCCGAGCCGCACGCGGTGCAGGCCCGCTCGGGACAGTCCGCACCGTGCCCGTCCCGGCAGGGCGGCTGCTCGAATTCGCGCTCGTCGCCGCAGGTGGAACAGTACAAGGGGGACCTCCCTCGGCTATGACACGGATCACGTTCGCACGTGCGGGTGACAGAATGCGGGACTTCGCTCGGCGTGTCCGGAACTTCAACGGCGTCCCGCCCGGCGGCGCCCGGCTCACCTCGGTGCCGATCTCCGGCGCGGCCGTGGGACCATCGAGGGGTGACCGTCGACGCTGATGTTCCGCAGGACACCCCCGGGCTCCGGGAGAGCGCCTTCCTGAAGGCGTGCCGCCGGGAGCCGGTTCCGCACACCCCCGTCTGGTTCATGCGCCAGGCCGGCCGCTCGCTGCCCGAGTACCTCAAGGCCCGCGAGGGCGTGGCGATGCTGGAGGCGTGCGCCCGGCCCGACCTGATCGTGGAGATCACGATGCAGCCGGTGCGGCGGTACGCGGTGGACGCGGCGATCTTCTTCAGCGACATCATGGTGCCGCTGCGCGCGATCGGCATCGACCTGGACATCGAGCCGGGCGTCGGGCCGGTGATCGCCGACCCGATCCGGGACGCGGCGGACGCGGCCCGGCTGCGCCCGCTGGAGCCCGGCGACGTGCCGTACGTCACAGAGGCGGTCCGCGGGCTGGTGGACGAGCTGGGCGGCACCCCGCTGATCGGCTTCGCGGGCGGGCCGTTCACCCTCGCCTCGTACCTGATCGAGGGCGGCCCGTCCAAGAACCACGACCACACCAAGGCCCTGATGTACGGCCGGCCTGAGCTGTGGGCCGAGCTGATGGAGCGGCTGGCCGACATCACGATCGCTTTCCTGAAGGTGCAGGTCGCGGCGGGGGCGAGCGCCGTCCAGGTCTTCGACTCCTGGGTGGGCGCGGTCGCGCCGGAGGACTACCGGGCCGCGGTGCTGCCGCACACGAGCCGGATCTTCGCCGAGATCGAGCCGCTGGGCGTGCCGCGGATCCACTTCGGCGTCGGTACGGGCGAGCTGCTCGGGCTGATGGGCGAGGCGGGCGCCGACGTGGTGGGCGTCGACTGGCGGGTGCCGCTGGACGAGGCGGCGCTGCGGGTCGGGCCGGGGAAGGCGCTGCAGGGCAACCTCGACCCGGCGCTCCTGTTCGCCCCCTGGGAGGTCGTGGAGCGCCGGGCGCGCGACGTGCTGGCGCGGGGCCGTACGGCCGAGGGCCATGTGTTCAATCTCGGGCACGGCGTGCTGCCGTCCACCGACCCCGATGTGCTGGCCCGCCTCGCGGACCTGGTCCACGAGGCGAGCGCCGGCTGACCTCTCCCGGGGCCTACTCGGACGGTTTCCGGGCGTCCGGCTCGGGTTCCGCGGCCTCGGACGGCTCCGCGGCGACGCTCGCCGGGACCGGAGCAGGGGTGTCCGGGGCGTGCGGGGCGGGTGCGGGCCGGGGGCCTTGCGCGGCCCGCCGGTCCTTGGTCCGGCGCCAGACGATCAGCGCGGGCCAGCCGATCGCGGCGGCCGTCACCAGGAAGGGCAGCAGCCAGCCCACGGCCTCCGCGAGCCCGGACATGAAGGCGGTGAAGTCGTGCCAGCCGTTCTTGAGACCGCCGATGAAGCCGCCCTCGCGCTCGGGCGTCTCGGTGGCGACGGCGGGCTCCTCCAGCGTGATCGACACGGTGGCGTACCGCGTGCTGTGCTGCAGCGCCTTCTGCCGGGCCTGGAGCGCCTCCAGTTCGGACTGCCGGCGCGCGATCTCCTCCTCGACGTTGATCACCTCGCCGACGGTGTTCGCGCGGTCCAGCAGCTTGCGGAACGAGACCAGCGCCGCCTCCGCCGACCGCACCCTGCTGTCGACGTCGGCGACCTCCCGGGTCACGTCCTCGGCCTGCCGGCGCAGCGACAGCTTCTTCCCGAGCCGGGTGGTGAGGCCGTCCAGGACGCCGTCGAACCGGTCGGCGGGGATCTTCAGGGACAGCGTGGCGCCGGCGGGCGCGGTGGCCGACGACTCGTTCTCGACGTACCCGCCAGCCGAGACGGCCATCTGCTTGGCGCCGGCGGCGGCCTGGTCGGTGTTCTTCACGCGCACCCGCAGGTCGGCGGTGTAGACGACGGAGCGCCCGGAGGGCAGGGGTTGCTGCGCGGCCTGCCGGTTCTTGGGATCCCCGGCACTGGCGCCGGTGCCGGAGCCGCCGCCGGGGGTGCGGTCGCCGGTGGAGTCGCGGGTGGTCCCGCCCTCGGCCCGGAGCGGGGCCGGTTGTCCGGCCCGGCTGGAGGCGTCGTTCGCGCCTCCTCCGCTGCAGGCGGCGAGGGTCCCTGCCAGCAGCAGGACGATGAGCGCGCACGTGGCCTGTTTGACGGTTCTCGCGGTCCACATGGCCCTTCGACGGTGTGGCGTGGATCACCGTTCCGGAGGGCGGGTCGCGAAACGGCCACGAAGCGGGCGCGGCCGGGTCACGCCCGGCACGCCGGGCGGGGGCGTTGACGGGTGCGGGCCGGGTATCTGGGATCGTTGAGGGCATGAGCAGCTCCCATGTCGTGGTCGTCGGGGCGGGCATCGCGGGCCTCGCCGCGGCGCGGCTTCTCGCCCGCGGCGGGGCCCGCGTGACCGTCCTGGAGGGCTCCCCGCGCATCGGCGGCAAGCTGCGGGTGAGCGAGATCGGCGGGCTGCCGGTGGACGAGGGCGCCGAGGCCATGCTTGCGCGCCGTCCCGAGGGCCTGGACCTGGTCCGCGACCTGGGCCGGTCGGACGAGCTGCGGCATCCCGGCACGACGTCCTCGGCGATCCTGAGCCACGGGGCGCTGCGGAGGCTGCCCGCGGGTCAGGTCATGGGCGTTCCGTCCGACCTGCGCGCGCTGGCGGCCTCCCAGGTGCTCTCCCCGGCGGGGCTGGCCCGGGTGCCGCTCGATCTCGTCCTGCGGGAGACGCCGCGCGGCGCCGACGTCTCGGTGGCGGACTTCATCGGCGCCCGCATGGGCCGCGAGGTCGTGGACCGGCTGGTGGAGCCCCTCCTGGGCGGGGTGTACGCGGGACGCGCCGAGGAGCTGTCGTTCGAGGCGACGCTGCCGGCCGTGGCCGCCGCCGCCCGCACGCACCGGTCGCTGATCAGCGCGGTCCGGGGGATGAGGGAGGCCGCCCCGGCCGCCGCCGGCCCCGTCTTCGCCACCCTGCCGGACGGTCTGGGACGCCTGCCCCTGCTGGTTTCCGACGACATCGCCGAGGCCGGCGGAACCATCCGTACCAGCGTGATGGTGCGGGAGCTGCGGCGCCGTTCCGAAGGCTGGAGGCTGACCCTCGGCCCTGCGCGCGCACCCGAGACCCTGGACGCGGACGCCGTCGTGGTGGCGGTGCCCGCCGCGCCCGCCTCGCGGCTGCTCGCCGAGGACGTACCGGCTGCCGCCCGCGAGCTGGCCCGCATCGACTACGCCAGCATGGCCATCGTCACCCTCGCCTACCGCGCGAGCGCGTTCCCAAGGCTCCCGCGCGGCAGCGGCTACCTGGTGCCGTCGGTCGAGGGACGCGAGGTCAAGGCCGTCACCTTCAGCTCCGTCAAGTGGCCGCACCTGCGCGACCGGGAACCGGGGGTCATCGCCGTACGATGTTCCATCGGCCGGTACGGGGAGGAGCACACCCTCCAGCGCGGCGACGACGAGCTGAAGGCCGTGGCCATGACGGAACTGGCCGCCACGTGCGGGGTCTCGGAGCTCCCCGTGGACAGCCGGGTCACGCGCTGGGGCGGAGGCCTCCCGCAATACAACGTGGGCCACGTCGACCGGGTGGCGCGCATCCGCGCCGCCGTGGCGAAGCAACCCGGGCTGGCCGTGGCGGGCGCGGCGTACGACGGATTGGGCATCCCGGCCTGCATCGCCAGCGCTCGCGCTGCGGCGACCCGGGTGCAGGAGTATCTGGAGGAGTTGAGTGATGGCAGCGACGGACACGGACAAGGCGAGCAAGCCCAAGGCGCGCGACCTTAACCAGGTCATCCGCTACACGATGTGGTCGGTGTTCCGGGTGAAGAACCCGGGCGAGGTGGGGGAGCAGCACGCCGGCGAGGTGCAGGACCTTCTCGACCAGGCCGCGCAGAAGGACGTGACAACGCGCGGTCTTTACGACGTCGCGGGCCTGCGCGCCGACGCCGACTACATGTTCTGGTGGCACGCGTCCACTTCGGAGGACCTCCAGGAGATCTACTCCCGGTTCCGCCGCACCGCGCTGGGCCGCGCCAGCGAGCCCGTGTGGTCGCAGATGGCACTGCACCGGCCCGCCGAGTTCAACAAGAGCCACATCCCGGCGTTCCTGGCCGACGAGGAGCCTCGCGCGCACGTGTGCGTGTACCCGTTCGTGCGGTCGTACGAGTGGTACCTGCTGCCGGACGAGGAGCGCCGCGGCATGCTCGCCGAGCACGGCAAGATGGCCCGCGGCTACCCGGACGTGCGGGCCAACACGGTCTCCTCGTTCGCGCTGGGCGACTACGAGTGGATCCTGGCGTTCGAGGCCGACGAGCTGCACCGCATCGTCGACCTGATGCGCCATCTGCGCGGCTCCACGGCCCGCCGGCACGTCCGCGAGGAGATCCCCTTCTTCACCGGGCGCCGCAGGGCGGTGGCCGAGCTGATCGCAAGCCTGCCTTGACGCGAGCCTGCCCGACACCGGGGCGTGATGAAGGGGTCGCAGTCCGCGAGTCGCGGGCTGCGATGACCCAAAAGTTAGTAAAGTACTGGCCGTGACCAACGCTTCACCTAGGCACGGCCGTGGAAAGCACTCCAAGCCGCCGTCCGAGTTCAGTGTTCGATGGAACCGGCTGATCAGGTCGTCGCTCACGAAATCAGGCAGGCGCAGGCTGGTCGCGGCCGGCACGGGCACCGCCACCGTCGCGCTCATCGCGGTGGCGGCCGCGGCGGGCTTCGCGGCCACCGGGGAGGCGAAGAAGGGGCCGCAGGCGGCGGTCGCGGCCCAGAAGGCCAGGCCCTCCGCCGCCGCGTCGCCGCAGGCGACCGACCCCGCCGGCGGGCCGGACGAGACCGTCGACGTCATGCCCTATCTCCAGACCAAGGATCCGGAGAAGAAGGTCTCCAAGTACGTCAAGGACGTCCAGCGCACCGGAGACTTCCTGCGGGTCTACACCGACCTGGAGGAGGGCGACGAGAACTCCAAGCCCGCCGTCTCCCTCTGCGAGTGGACGACGGAGTTCCTGCGCGGGGGCGGCGACAAGGAGCCGCGCGTCTTCGTCCACGGCAAGAGCGAGGACAACGGCAGCGTCGTCCTGGCGAACAAGCAGAGCGACAAGGACGACTGCGAGGTCGGCGAGACCCGCTGATCACCCGCCGCCCCCGCGGGGCGGCCCGGGCTACTCCAGCGGTTCGAGCGTGAGGGAGATCGAATTGATGCAGAAGCGCTTGTCGGTCGGGGTGGCGTAACCCTCGCCCTCGAACACGTGCCCCAGGTGGGAGTCGCACGTGGCGCAGCGCACCTCGGTGCGGACCATGCCGAGCGTGCGGTCCTCCAGCAGCACGACCGCGTCGGACTTGGACGGCTCGTAGAACGACGGCCAGCCGCAGTGCGAGTCGAACTTGGTCTCCGACCGGAACAGTTCGGTGCCGCAGGCCCGGCACCGGTAGACCCCGATGGTCTTGGTGTTGGTGTACTCACCGGTGAACGGCCGCTCGGTGCCCGCCTCGCGGAGCACCTGGTACTCCTCGGGGCTGAGCTGGGCCCGCCATTCGGCCTCGCTCTTCTGGATCTTCGCCATCCTCCGACGGTACCTCGCGCGGGACGCGTCCCGCCTGCCCGCGGGCACGCCGGGGGGCGTGCCCGGATCTTGTCGGACCCGTGGGCTAACGTGCGGTCATGGCCTCGCCGTTCATCGAGATCCCGGTCGGGGATCGGCTCGTCAAGGTGACCAACCCCGACAAGGTGTACTTTCCGCAGCACGGTTACACCAAGCGCCAGCTGGTGGAGTACTTCATCGCCGTCGGGGACGGAATCCTGCGCGCCACGCGCAACCGTCCCACCACGCTGGAGCGCTGGCCCGGCGGGGTCTTCGAGGGGGCCCGGCTGGCCACCCGCGACAACCCGCACGGCGCCGACGCCTTCTACCAGAAGCGCATCCCCAAGAACGCGCCCGACTGGGTGCGCTCGGCCCGCATCGACTTCCCCAGCGGGCGTTCGGCCGACGAGGTGTGCCCGACGGAGGTCGCGGCGATCGCCTGGGCCGCCAACCTCGGCACGCTCACCTTCCACCCGTGGCCGGTCCGGGACGCCGACGTCGACCACCCCGACGAGCTGCGCATCGATCTCGACCCGCAGCCCGGCACCGATTTCGGCGACGCCGTCCGGGTGGCGCTGGGCCCGGCCCGCGACCTGCTGGGCGAGCTGGGCTACACCGGATTCGTGAAGACCTCGGGCAAGGGCGGCGTGCACATCTACGTGCGGATCGAGCCGCGCTGGACGTTCACCGAAGTGCGCCGCTCGGCGCTCGCCTTCGGCCGTGAGATCGAACGCCGCGTCCCCGAACTGGTCACCACCAAATGGTGGAAGGAGGAGCGCGGCGAGCAGATCTTCATCGATTTCAACCAGAACGCCCGCGACCGCACCATCGCCTCGGCCTACAGCGTCCGCCCGGCCCCGCACGCCCCGGTCTCCGCCCCGGTGACCTGGGACGAGCTGGCCGATGTGGCGCCCGAGGACTTCACGATCGTGACCATGCCCGAACGCTTCGCCAAGGTCGGCGACCCGCACGCCGCCATCGACGAGCATGCCTTTTCCCTGGAACCGCTCCTGGAAATGGCCCAACGCGACGAGAACGACCACGGATTGGGCGATATGCCCTACCCGCCCAACTATCCGAAAATGCCCGGCGAGCCGAGACGCGTCCAGCCCAGCAAGAAACGCGACGACGACTGACCATCGCCGCGTGCGGGCGAGCGTGCGATCGCCGGGGCCGGGCGGGACGCGTGACGTCCGGGACGGCCGAGCCGCCGGTCGGGGACCGGCGGCTCGGTTGCGGAAGAGGTCAGAACAGGTTGCGGGGCTGCCTCGGCAGGACCACGTTGACCGGGCCGCGCCAGGCGTCCCGGGTCCGCGGGGTCACCAGCGTCGAGACGTCCGCGCCGGCGGCGGGGACGACCGGGACGCTGACCGAGCTGCCCGCCAGGTCCACCGTCACCTGGGCGCCGGTCGGCGTCTCGGTGGTGTAGTCGGCGTCGGTGCCGGCCACGACAAGCGCCAGCCGGTGGCCCTTCTTGACCGTGTAGTCCTGGCTGAGCGTCTGCCAGCGCACCCCGTAGTACTTGCCCGGGGTGAGCGGGGTCGGGGCGCTGAGCGAGGAGCGGTTCTGCGCGTCGAGCCAGCCGCGGCCCACCACGTTCACCGGCGACGCGGTGGTCTTGGTGCGGGTCTGCTTGTAGCAGGCGTCGTCGGCGGGAGTGCTCTCGCCGTGGCAGCTCTCGGTGGTGAGCGTCTCGATGCCCTCACCCTGGCCGAGGTAGTCGACGCGGGTGTCCTCGCCGTAGTCGACGAGCAGGGCGGTCAGGTTGGCGGTGGGCTTGTCCAGCTTGACCTTCAGCTGCGCGGCCGGGGTGCCGGAGATGCGCGCGTCGGCGGGGACGGGCCCGGACACGTAGGCGAGGCGGTACGGCTTGGCCGCGGTCGGGTCGCTGACCAGGTCGCCTTCGGGGTAGCCCGTGCCCTGCGGGCCCGCGGAGTCGGTGAAGGCCGCGGTGGTGCCCCCGGCGGCGGGCTTGGCGCCGAGCGAGCCGTCCGCGCCGGGACGCAGCGTCAGCGTGCGGGCGCCGGGCGACGGCCAGTCGGCCTGCGTGATCCACCGGTCCGGTCCGACCTCGATGTCGGCGCGCGGCTGCCGCAGCACATCGTTCCCGATCTTCTGCAGCTCGTGGTCGAACCACTTGTGCAGCGTCGCGATCCACTGCTCGCGGCGGGTGTCGAACGGGTCGACGTGGCCGCGCTGGGAGATCCACACCTTGCGGGTCACGCCGCGCTTGGCCAGGCCCTGCCACCACAGCGAGAAGTGGTTGGTCTTGACGTTGAGGTCGTTGGCGCCGTGGAAGGCGAAGACGCTGGCCTTCACGTTCCCGACATCGCCGATCGTGCCGCGCCGGTAGTTCGACTCGGCCCAGTAGCGGTTGTAGTCGCCGGTGGCGTCGTCCTCGCCCTGGTCCAGCTCGGTGCGCACGGGGGCGCACTTCTCGGGCGGGTCGGTGTCGACGTAGTCGGCCAGCCAGGGCTGCTCGTCGGTCCAGTACTTCACGCCGTTCATGCGGCTGTAGTCGTACCAGCTGCTGATCGCCGAGATCGGGACGATGGTCTCCAGTCCCTTGACCCCGGTGGCGGCGACGCCGTTGGCGAGGGTGCCGTCGTAGGACTTGCCGATCATGCCGGTGCGGCCGGTGCTCCAGGACGCCCGCACCGCGCCGCCGTCGGGCCGGTACGCCTTGGCCCGCCCGTTCAGCCAGTCCACCACGGCCTTGGCGCCCAGCACGTCGGGTGCGCCGCCGCTGGTCGGGCAGCCGTCGGACCTGGTGGTGCCGATCATGTCGACGGCCAGGAAGGCGTACCCGCGCGGCACGAAGTGGTTGTCGTAGAACAGCGGGAACTTCGCCGGGTTCCCGGCGGCGTCGTAGACCTTGCGCTCGCCCTCGTTGCCGCGTCCGGAGTTGTCGTAGTACGGGCTGGCGTCCATGATCACCGGGACCCGGAGCCCGCGGTCGGACTCCCTGGGCCGCACGATGTCGACCCTGACCCGGTCCTTCCTGCCGTCGCGGTCGCTGTCGACCGACGACTCGACGTACACGTGCTCGCGGATCGCGTCCTTGTAGGAGAAGACCGGCTGGGTGACGCCGTCCTTCACCACGATCTTCGGCACGGCGACGCGGGCGTGCGCGACGCCGCCCGCCCCGATCACCGCCACGGCGGTCAGCGCGGCGATCGTGCCGGCGCCGAGCGCGCGTGCTGCTGAGCCTTGTGGGCCTTGCCGGGTTCGACGCAGGGATCTCCTGGGCAACCCGCACCTCCGGGAGGTTGTGATGATCTCTACGGAGGCACAGGCTTTCTCGTCCTGGGTGCCAGGTAAATATCGAAACAGCAGTAACTCTGGCCGCTTTTGGTCGCAGGTCGCCCTTGCGCGGCGACCCCGCGGGCCCGGAACGGTCAGAACTCGAAGATGCCGGCCTTCTCGCGGGTGTAGGCGAGGACGGAGTCGTGGCCGTAGCCGCTGTCCTTGGTGCCTTCCAGCGGGAACATGACCTTGCGGAAGGTGTTGACCCAGACCGTCCCGGTCTCCAGGTTGCGGAACATGCGCTGGGCGGTGCCGAGGTCGCGGGTCCAGACGCCGGCCGCCAGGCCGTAGGAGGAGTCGTTGGCGATGGCCACGGCCTCCTCCTCGGTGTCGAACGGGAGGACGACGGCGACCGGGCCGAAGATCTCCTCCTGGCAGACGCGAAGCGAGTTGTCCTCGGTGGCGAAGAGGGTGGGCTCGACCCAGTAGCCGCCCGCGAACCCCGGGTCGGCGACGGCCTCCGGGCCGAAGCGGCCGCCGAAGACCAGCTCGGCGCCCTCCTTGGCCGCGATCTCGAGGTAGGACGTGACGCGCTCGTACTGCTCCTTGGAGACGATCGGGCCCATGGTGGTGCCGGCGGAGAGCGGGTCGCCGAGCCTGATCCCGGCGGCGATCGTCCTCATCCGCTCGATCAGCTCGGCATGGATCGGGCGCTGGACGAGGATGCGGGAGCCGCCGTAGCAGATCTGGCCCGCGTTGGCGGTGAAGATCGCTTGGGTGGTGACGCCGGGGGCGGCCTTGTCGAGGTCGGCGTCGGCGAACACGATGTTGGGTGACTTGCCGCCCAGTTCGAGGGCGAGCGGCTTGAGGGAGTCCGCCGAGGCGCGGGTGATGATCCTGGCGGTCTCGACCGAGCCGGTGAGGCTGATCTTGTTGACGTCGCGGTGCCGGACGAGCGGATCGCCCACCTCCTCGCCGAGGCCGGACACGATGTTCAGCACGCCCGGCGGCAGCACCTCGCGCAGCAGCTCGCCGACCCGGAGGCTGGAGGCGGTGGCCTGCTCGGCGGGCTTGATGATGACGGTGTTGCCGGCGGCGAGCGCGAAGGCGGCCTTGGCCGACAGCGTGGAGATCGGCGAGTTCCACGGGATGATGCCGAGCGTGACGCCGTACGGTTCGCGCCGGGTGACGCCCATGCTGGACGCCCCGAAGTCGACGCTCCTCCCCTCGACGGCGGCGGCGCATTCGGCGGCGGCGTTCGTCCACAGGTGGGTCATGCCGGGCAGGTCGCGCTTGGCGGTCTCGCTGATGATGCGCCCGTTGTCGCGGGTCTCCAGCTCGGCCAGCTCCTTGGCGTGCTCGGCGAAGACGCCGGCGACCTTGCGCAGGTGGTGGGCGCGGGCCGGGGCGGGCAGGCCGGACCACGCGGGGAACGCGGCGCGTGCCGCGGCCACCGCGGCGGCGGCGTCCTCGGCGCCGCCGCGCGGGATCCTCGCCCAGACCTCGCCGGTGGCCGGGTCGACCGAGTCGAGCGTGCGGCCGCCCGCGGCGGGCCGGAGCTCGCCGCCGATCAGGTTGGAGTACTCCCGTGTCATCGCCGTCCCTTCCCGGAGAATATTGAAGCAAGCGTACGCTTGGTGATCCGCCGGGGGGAAGCCGCCGTCCCGGGACGGCGGAGCCCGCCGCCTCCGCCGTCCCGCCGGCCCGGGTCAGCCGGTCGGGGCCAGGGCGGAGAGGACGGCGGGCAGGTCGTCGTCATGGACGACGGTGAGGCGGCGGGTGGCGCGGGTGATGGCGACGTACAGGTCCTGGCCGCCGCGCGGGGACTCGGCGACGATGCCGGCCGGATCCACCACGATCACCGAGTCGAACTCCAGGCCCTTGGCCTCCTCGCAGGTCAGCACCACGACCGGGGCGTCCAGCGCGTCGGGGGTGGCGCCCGCCGGGGTGCCGGGCAGCGCGCCGCACACGGCGGGATGACGGCCCGCGGAGGTGATCAGCGCCAGCCGGCCCTCGCCGGCGCCGCCGCCGATCCCGGCCAGCTCGGCGCGGACCAGCGCGGGCAGCCGGTCCGGCAGCGCCGCCCGGCCGATGCGGGCGGTGAACGGCGGCGGGCCGTCGTCGCGCACCGGCTCCGGCGGCACCTGCTCGGGCGCGACCGCGGCCAGCACGTCCGCCGCCACCCGCATGATCGCGGCCGGGGTGCGGTAGTTGACCATCAGCCGCTGCTCCCGCCAGCGGCCCGGGACGTACCGGTCCAGCATCTGCCCCCACGAGCGGGCGCCGGCCGGGCTGCCGGTCTGCGCGATGTCGCCGACCACGGTCAGCGAGCGGGTCGGGACCCGGCGCATGATCGTCCGCCAGGCCATCTCGGAGAGCTCCTGCGCCTCGTCCACGATCACGTGGCCGTACGCCCACTGCCGGTCGGCCATCGCCCGTTCGGCGGTGGTGCCCTGCGGGCCGTCATCGCGGTTGCGCCCGGCCAGTTCGGCGGCGTCGACCAGCTCCTCGTCGGCCAGGCCGGTCAGCTCCAGGACGCCGCGGGCGTAGCTTTCCTCCTCGGCGCGCTCGGCGGCCGCCCTGCGGGCCCGGATCCGGTCCGCGGTGTCGTCCTGGCCCAGCCATTCGGCGGCCTCGTCGAGCAGCGGCACGTCGGAGGTGGTCCAGGACGACCCGGCGGGACGGTGCAGCAGCCGGCACTCGGCGGTGGACAGGCCCGCCCCGGCGCCGACCCGCTCCAGCGCGCCGGCGTCGGAGAACAGGCCGGCGATCAGCCGTTGCGGGGTGAGCTCGGGCCACAGGGCGTCCAGCGTCCGGCGGACGGCCGGGTCCTGCCAGAGCGCCTCCTTGGCCACGCGCAGGTCGGCCTCGTCCAGGAGCGGATCGTCGTCGGCCTCGTCGATCAGCTCCTGGAGCCAGTCGGGCACGCCGCCCGAGGTCAGGATCTCCTCCAGCGGCTCGTCGACGAGCTTGTCGTACTGCTCGGCCCGGTTCAGCGCGAGCGCGTCGAGCAGCTCGTGGACGTAGCGGCGGCGCTGGATGTTGTGCGGGACGCGCAGCGCGCGGGCCCGGTCACGGGCCTGGACGCAGGCCTCGTGCGCGACCCGCAGCGTCATGTCGTCGGCCGCGACCTCCAGGTCCCCGTCGGGGACGCGCTGCCGGTCCCGGACGGCGGCCTCGACCAGGTCCGCCATGCGCAGGTCGCCCTTCAGCACGGCGACGGCGGGCGGCTCGGCGGCGGCGGCGCGGACGCCCGGGTACAGCTCGCCGACGGTCGCCAGGGCCACGTCGGTCTCGCCGAGCCCGGGGAGGACCTGCGCGATGTAGCGCAGGAACGTCGCGTTCGGCCCCACGACCAGGACGCCGCGCCGTTCGAGCACGTCCCGGTGGGTGTAGAGGAGGTAGGCGGCGCGGTGCAGCGCGGCGACCGTCTTGCCGGTGCCGGGGCCGCCCTGCACGACCAGCACGCCCTGCAGCCCCGACCGGATGACCTGGTCCTGCTCCTCCTGGATGGTGGCCACCACGTCGGTCATCCGGCCGGTGCGGCCGCGGCGCAGCGTCGCCAGCAGCGCGGCCTCGCCGACGATGCTGCCGCGGTCGTCCTCGGTGAGGCCGTCGAGGTCGAACACCTCGTCGTCGAGCCCGACGACGGTGCGCTCGCGCAGGTGCAGATGGCGGCGGCGGGCGAGCGTGCCCGGCGAGCCGGGGGTGGCGGTGTAGAACGGGCGGGCCGCCGTGGCGCGCCAGTCGATGAGGAGCGGCTCGCGGTCCTCGTCGCGCAGCCCGATCCTGCCGATGTAGAAGGTGTCGCCCGGGGCGCCGTCCTCGGGGCGGTGGTCGATGCGGCCGAAGCACAGGGCGCGGTCGACCGCGGAGAGGCGGGCCAGCCGGCGGGACGCCTCGGTGGTGGTCACCTCCCGCTCCACCTGGGCCTGGAAGCCGGAGCCGCCCCCGGGGCCGGGGCCCCCGCGCAGTTCGGCGGCGGCCTTCTCGCGCTCGGTGTCGAGCCGGGTGTACACGCGATCGACGTACCTCTGCTCGGTGCGCGTCGCGGCCTCGCGCGCGTCGTCAGCGGAAATCTTTTCCGGAACGGGCTTGACTTGACGGGCTCGCATGCGTCGGGTAGTCTCCCAGTCGTAGGGTTGAGGTTGTTTGCGCCCAATTTGCAAGCGGCAGCCTATCATCCTTATGTCCGTCCCGGTCCGCGCTTTCGCGTCGGCCGGGATTTTTCTTTGTCCGCTGTCTGGTGGAGTGTCCGTCACTGTGGGCAAATGAGTGGATTTGTTGGAGCGGGAGTCATCTCGACGGAACGCTCCGGTCATCGTGCGCGGTGAGGCTGTCCGGCGATCAAGACCGAACCCCCGAAAGGTCCCATCGCCATGGCCGACGTTCCGCATCCGCTCAACCGCAGGTCGTTCCTCGTCACCACCGGTCTGGTGGCCGGCACGGCCGCGGCCGTGCTCCCCGCCGGTGCCGCCGGGGCCGCGGGACGCGCCCCCGGCGACCTCACCACCGACCCGTTCACCCTGGGCGTCGCATCCGGCGACCCCGACCACGACGGTTTCGTCCTGTGGACCCGGCTGGCGCTCGACCCGCTGGCCGAGGACGGTCTCGGCGGCATGCCCGCCAAGGCATTCCAGGTGAGCTGGGAGGTCGCCGCCGACGAGCGGTTCAGCCGGATCGAGCGCCGCGGCACCGCCAACGCCCGCCCCGAGGCCGCGCACAGCGTCCACGTCGAGCTGAACGGTCTGCGCCCCGGCCGCGACTACTGGTACCGCTTCCGCGTCGGCAGCCACGTCTCCCCGGTCGGCCGCGCCCTCACAGCGCCCAGCCCCGACTCCTTCGGCCCGGACCTGATGATGGCGTTCGTGTCGTGCTCCCAGTACGAGCACGGCCTGTTCACCTCGTACCGGCGGCTCGCCGAAGAGCACCCCGACCTGATCCTGCACTTGGGCGACTACCAGTACGAGTACAAGAAGGGCAGCTACAACATCCCCGGCGGCAACTTCCGCGACCACGAGGGGCCCGAGACCGTCACGCTCGCCGGCTACCGGCAGCGGCACGCCCAGTACAAGTCCGACCTCGACCTGCAGGCCGCGCACCAGGCCGCGCCCTGGCTGGTCGTCTGGGACGACCACGAGACCGAGAACAACTGGGCCGCCGAGATCCCCGAGGCGAACTCCGACACCCCCGACCCCGCCGCCTTCCGCGCGCGCCGCGCCGCCGCGTTCCAGGCGTACTACGAGAACATGCCGCTGCGCCGCAGCTCGGTGCCGCACGGCCCGCAGATGCAGCTCTACCGCCGGGTCCGCTGGGGCAGGCTGGCCAACTTCCACATGCTCGACACCCGCCAGTACCGCGACGACCAGGGCTGCGGCGACGGCTACAAGGACTGCCCCGCCGCCGTCGACCCGGCGCGCTCCATCACCGGCGACGCCCAGGAGAAGTGGCTGATCGACGGGTTCCGCCGCTCCACCGCCCGCTGGGACGTCCTCGGCCAGCAGGTCTTCTTCGCCCAGCGCGACAACAATGCCGGCCCGCTCAAGGTCACCAGCATGGACTCCTGGGACGGCTACGTGGCCTCCCGCGACCGGATCACCAAGGGCTGGGTGGACGCCAAGGTCCGCAACCCCGTCGTGCTCACCGGCGACGTGCACGCGCACTGGGCCAGCGACCTCAAGGCGAACTTCGACGACCCCGCCTCCAAGACGATCGGCGCCGAGCTGGTGTGCACCTCCATCAGCACCGGCGGCGACGGCGCCGACTCGAACCCCGCCGACCACCCGTTCCTCAAGATCAACCCGCATCTGCGCTTCTACAACAACCAGCGCGGCTACGTGATCAGCAGGATGGGCAAGGATGAGATGCGGTCGGACTTCAAGACGCTGCCCAACGTCCGCACCGCCGGCGCCCAGGCCTCGACCAAGGCCACCTTCGTCATCGAGGACCGGGTGCCGGGCGTGCAGCAGGCCTACCTGCGGCCGCTCGTCTCCACCAAGGCCGCCCGGTCGCAGGAGGACCTGATCCGCGAGACCGTCGAGAACGAGACCAAGCGCCCCTGACCGCGATCTGATCGGGCCGGCCGTCCGCGCGGGACGGCCGGCCTCAGCTCTTCCGGAGGGTGCCCGTGTTGCCGCCGCCCTGGAAGCTGGCGGTGTCGTCGCCGGTCAGCGTGAGCGTCTGCCGGCCGACGGCCACGCACCGGCCCGCCGGGACGCTGCTGGTCACCCGGGTGCTGAGTACGAGCGTCCGTTCGGTGGCCGAGACCAGCCGGCCCACGCCCTCGCACTCGACCTGGCCGCTGGTCGTCCTGGTGGTGACGACATCGCTGCCCTCCCGCCCCTGCCGGATGACCATGCGCCGGGTCTGGGATCCGCTGATGGTGCCCACCCACGTGCCGATGAACTCCGGGGGGACATCCTCGCCCGTCCTCGAGGGAGTGCCCGCGGAGGCGGGCCGAGGAGCCTGTACAAGAGGTGGCGTGGCGTCGGCCTTCTCGTCCCGGTCGGTGGCCACGATAACGGCCACGGAGACCATGGCGACCACCAAGAGCGTCCCCATCGCCACCAGCGCGATCGCCACGCCCCGGGAAGGGGCCCCGCCCGCCTGCGGCGGCACACCGGGCCACGGCGCGGGTGGCCGAGTGGACGGGGAAGCGCCTATTGGCGCGGTTCCCCCGGGGCCCATTCCGGGTGGTGCCGGGGCGGGCGGCGGGGCGGGCGCCGCCGGACCGAAGACCGGCGGGGGAGGCGGCGACGGCCGCTCGTCCGCGGCGCCGTCGGGATCCTCAAGGTCGAGTAGCGCGACCGCGTGCCGGCCCAGCCCGGCCACCACCTCCGCCGGCAGCCAGGGCCCCCCGTCGTCGGCGGACCCCGCCCGCTCGATGATCTCCTCCGGGGACGGCCGCGCCCCCGCGTCCTTGGCCAGGCACGCCTCGACCAGCTCCAGCAGCGGCCCGTCCAGGCCGTCAAGGTCGGGCTCGGCCTGGACGATCCTCATCATCAGCGAGTGCAGACCGCCGTTCTCGGTCGCGAACGGAAGTCGTCCCGTCGCCGCGAATGCCAGGACGGATCCCAGCGAGAACACGTCCCCGGCCGATGTCACCCGCTCGCCCCGGACCTGCTCGGGCGACATGAAGGCGGGCGTCCCGATGACCGCCCCGGTGCGGGTGGCGATGCTGGAGTCCACCGCCCGCGCGATCCCGAAGTCGATCACCCGCGGGCCGTCCAGGGTGAGCAGCACGTTGGAGGGCTTGAGGTCGCGGTGCACCAGCCCGCGGTCGTGCACAGCACGCAACGCACCGCCCAGCCCGGCCGCCAGCGGGCGCAGCGACCGCTCCGGAAGCGGGCCGTACCCGTCGTCGACCACCTCGTGCAGCGTGGGACCGGCGATGTAGGCCGTGGCCAGCCACGGGGTCTCGGCCTCGGTGTCGGCGTCCAGGACCCGGGCGGTGAACTCCCCGCCCACCTCCCGGGCCGACTGCACCTCGTGCCGGAACCGGCGGCGGAACTCGGGGTCGCACGACAACTCAGCGTGCACCAGCTTGATCGCGACCGTGCGGCCGCCCGCCGACCGACCCAGGAACACCGCCCCCATGCCGCCCGCGCCCAACCTGGCCAGCAGCTTGTACGGCCCGATTCTGCGCGGATCCTGGGGCCCGAGGGGCTGCGTGCTCACGTCCGGAACTCCTGGGCGAGTGGGGGCGCTTGATTCCAGGCGAGCGTAGCGCAGCCTTCACACGGCGCAGTCTGCCAGGCCACAGAAGGACCTGATCCGAGAGAACTGACAGGAACAAGACCAGGCGTCCATAACACTCACACAGGCCCATTCCAGTGCGACCCGCTCCGCGCACGGATCTCGGATGCGGCGAGCACGTTGGTAGACCCTCAAGACGGAAACACGGGGGCGAGAACGCAGCTCGTGCACAGTGGCCCGCCCTTTCCGCGCAGGGAGCTCAAGCGTTGCGAGCGCGTCCGGAGGCCTGCGAGATCGAAGCCGGAGGCGAGAA
The DNA here is from genome assembly GCF_039532545.1 of Actinomadura vinacea. NCBI lineage: Bacteria > Bacillati > Actinomycetota > Actinomycetes > Streptosporangiales > Thermomonosporaceae > Actinomadura > Actinomadura vinacea. The sequence goes on from NZ_BAAARW010000011.1 coordinate 470,390, forward strand.
TCTCGCAGATCGCGGAGCGATGCAGCGCTCGCCGCGAGCGCGACAAGCGAGGAGCGCCAGCGACGAGTGCAGCTCGCGCACGCAATCAGAGAATTGCGTCCAGGTCGTAGGCGACGGGCACCTCTAGCTGGTCGTAGGTGCATGACTCGGGGGTGCGGTCCGGACGCCAGCGGCGGAATCGGGCCGTGTGCCGGATCCGGTCGCCTTCCATGCCCTCGTAGGCGACCTCGGCCACCAGTTCGGGCCGCAGCGCCACCCAGGTCAGGTCTTTCTTGCCGGTCCAGCGGGAGACGGCGCCCGGCATCCGGTCGCCGCTGGCGGCCGGGTCGGCCTGCCGCGCCCAGGCTTCCCACGGATGGCCGGTGTAGTCGTCCATCCGGTAGGGCTTGAGCTCCTCGACCAGCTCGGCCCGGCGCTTCATGGTGAACGAGGCGGCCACCCCGACATGCTGGAGGTGGCCCTCGGCGTTGTTGAGACCGAGCAGCAGGGAGCCCACGATCGGCCCGGACTTGTGCCACCGGAAGCCCGCGATGACGCAGTCGGCCGTGCGCTCGTGCTTGACCTTGAACAGCACCCGCTTGTCGGGCGCGTAGCCGATGTCGAGCGGCTTGGCGACCACGCCGTCGAGCCCGGCGCCCTCGAACTCCTCGAACCAGCGCAGCGCCAGCTCGTAGGAGTCGGAGGCGGGGGTCACGTGGATCGGCGCCGCCGCCCCGGCCAGTGTCTCGACGAGGCGCCGCCGCCGTTCGCCCAGCGGCACCTCCAGCAGCGACTCGTCGCCCACGGCCAGCAGGTCGAAGGCCACGAACGAGGCGGGCGTCTGCTCCGAGAGCAGCTTGACCCGGGACGCCGCCGGATGGATGCGCTGCTGGAGCCGGTCGAAGTCGAGCCGCGTGCCCTGCCGCAGCACGATCTCGCCGTCGACCACGCACCGCTCGGGCAGCTCCCGCTTCACCGCCTCGACCAGCTCGGGAAAGTAGCGGGTCAGCGGGCGCTCGCCGCGGCTGGACAGCTCCACCTCGTCGCCGTCGCGGAAGACGATGCAGCGGAATCCGTCCCACTTCGGCTCGTACAGCAGGTCGCCCTTGGGCATGGTCTTGACCGCTTTGGCCAGCATCGGCGACAGCGGCAGGCTGATCGGCAGGTCCATGGGTCCCATCTTGCTCCCTGCCACCGACATCGCGCGCCATCGGGGCCGCTAACCTGCGGCTATGCGCCGCCTGCTGCCCGAGCCCGCCGCCGACACCGACCCGTACGAGGCCTACGCCGACGCCCCCGGGCTGCGGCTGGGCATGGTGATGAGCGCGGACGGTTCGGTGACCGACGCCGAGGGCTGGACCGACGGGCTCGGCGGCGCCGCCGACTTCCGGGTCTTCCGGACGCTGCGGGCGCTGGCCGACGCCATCCTGGTGGGCGCGGGCACCGTCCGCACCGGACGGCTCGGACCCGCGCGGCTCCGTCCCGACCTGCGGGAGCGGCGCGGCGGCCCGCCCGCGCCGATCGTCGTGGTGAGCGGGTCGCTGGAGCTGGACTGGTCGCTGCCGCTGTTCACCGCGGCCGAGACCCCGACCGTCGTGGTCACCTCCCGGGCCGCCGCCGAGCGGGCGGAGGTCCCGGGCCCGGTACGGGTCGTGACGGCGGGGGAGGAGGAGATCGATCTTCGCGGCGCGGTCCGGGCGCTGCGGGAGCGGCATCCGCGGCTGCTGTGCGAGGGCGGTCCCGCGCTGGCCACGGCGCTGATCGCGGAGGGCCTGGTGGACGAGCTGTGTCTCAACATCGCCCCGGCCCTCCTCGGCGGCGCCCGGCACACCCGTATCCTCGCCCGGCTGCCCGCCGAGGTCCCGCTCGACCCGGCCGCGATCTACCTGGACGAAGGCGTGCTGTTCCTGCGCTACCGCTTGCGCACGTAGCGGAGGAAGAGGAAGCCCTCGTCGTCCGGGGCCTGGAGGACGTGCGCCAGGCCCAGTTCGGACGGTACGGGCAGCGGCGCGCCGTTCAGCACGCGCGGCGCGCCGCCCCCGCCCAGTACGGGGCTCAGCGTGAGGCACAGCTCGTCCAGCGCCCCCGCCGCCGCGACCTGGGCCAGCACGCGCGGGCCGCCCTCGCACAGCAGCCGGGTGCGGCCCTGTCCGGCCAGCCGGGCGAACGCGGCGGGGAAGTCGACGCGCTCCGCGCCCGCCACGATCACCTCGGCGCGCTCGCGTGCGGCGGCCAGCCGGTTCGGGTCGGCGGCTTGCGCGGTCAGCACGACGGTCGCCGCGTCCGGCGCGGCCGCGGTGAAGACCGGGGCGTCGAAGTCCAGGTCCAGGGTCCGGGAGACGATCACCAGCGCGGGTGTGGCGGACCGTCCCGCGCGCAGCGAGCCCCACTCCGGGCCCGGCCTCGGCGGGCCGTAGCCTTCGGCGCGGACCGTCCCGGCGCCCACGATGATCGCGTCGGCGAGCCCGCGCAGCAGGGAGAACAGGCTGCGGTCGGCCGCGCCGCCCAGGCCGCCGCTGCGGCCCTCCAGGGTCGCGGCCCCGTCCACGCTGGCGATCATGTTCGCCCGCACCCACGGGCGGTCGGGCCGCGGCGGGTAGGCGTAGGCCTCCGCCGGGTCGGCCGGGCTCTCGTCGGGGGACAGCCGTCGCATCAGCATGGGCGCCAAGCTACCGGGCCGCCTTCCGCGGGTCCGGCACCACCACCCGCGTCTCCATTGAGTTTGTGGGCGAGAGGACCCGCGCCTTTAGGCGTGGGGGAATCGCCTGCTCTGACCTCGACCTTTCGCGCGGATCTGCACTGTTGACGTTGAGTGGCGGATACCCGCAGTCACTAGATGTGCACCATATGTATACTACTGATCGTTGTGGCTGTGACACGGAAGGTCCCCTGTTCGTCAAGCACGGGCCGAAGGCATCCGCCTCCTACGTGGCGAACCAGTTCAGGCGAACCAGTTCAAGGGCTTCACCTCCCGCGTACTCCGCCAGGAGTTCCCGCATCTGAAATCGCGGATGCCCACGCTGTGGTCATCGTCGTTCTTCGTCGCCTCGGTCGGCGCGGTCAGCGCGGACACGATCGAGAAGTACATCAACACCCAGTGGGAACGCCCCTGGACCAAGAAGCAGAAGGAACAGGGGGCGAGCGTGCACCGCGCGTATAAGTTCCTCCTGCGCCCCACCGTCCGCCAGGCCCAGGCCCTGGGCGAGATGTTGGCCGATCACTGCTCCCTCTATAACGGGGCCGCTACAAGAACGGCGGGACGCCTACCGGCACTCCTCCAAGACGAGCATCAAGTACGGGCAGCAGTCCGCCCAGCTCAAAGACATCCGGGCGTTCGACCCCGACCGTCAGGGCCGCTGGTCGTTCTCCAGCCAGCAGGCCACCCTGCGCCGCCTGGACAAGGCATTCGCCGCGTTCTTCCGCCGGGTCAAGGCCGGGGACAAGCCCGGATATCCCAGGTTCCGGGGGTGAACTGGTTCGACACGGTGGAGTTCCCCAAGGACGGCGACGGCTGCCGGTGGGACTCCACCCCGCATGACCCCGTCATCCGCGTCCGTCTCCAAGGTGTCGGGCACGTCCGCGTGCACCAGCATCGCCCCGTGCGGGGCCGGGTCAAGACCGTCAGTGTGAAGCGCGAGGGCCGGCGGTGGTACGTCATCCTCTCGTGTAACGATGTCCCGGCCGAACCGCTGCCCGCCACCGGCGCGGTGACCGGCATCGACATGGGCATAACCCACTTCCTCACCACCTCCCAGGGTGAGCACCAGCCCAACCCCAGGCACGGCAAGCGCACCGCCGATTCCCTCGCCGAGGCACAACGCGCACTCAAGGCGTTCCCCAGGCGCAAGCGGGAGCAACGCACCGCCAAGCACCGCCGCGCGGTGGAGAAGGTCGCCGCCCTGCACCGCAAGGTACGACGCCGGCGGCGGGATCACGCGCACAAGACCGCGCTGGCGATGGTCCGCACCTATGACGTGATCGCACACGAGCGGTTGAGTATCGCGAACATGGCCCGCGCACCCAAACCCAGGCCCGACCCCGAGACCCTCGGCGGTTTCCTGCCCAACGGAGCAGCGGCCAAGGCCGGGCTGAACAACAGCATCCACGACGTGGGTTGGGGGGTGTTCCTGGGTATCCTCGCGCACAAGGCTGAGAGCGCCGGTCGCAAGCTGATACCCGTGGACCCCCGCAATACATCCCGCACCTGCCCCCGCCAACTGTGCGGGCATGCCAGCGCGGAGAACCGCCCCACACAAGACAAGTTCTGCTGCGCCCACTGCGGATACACCGACCACGCCGACCGCGTGGGCGCGCTGAACGTCGCTATCAGGGCCGGGCTGGTCCTTCCCGACGTGGCCTGAGCCATCGACAGGAGAAGCCCCTCGGATTCATCCGGGGGGAGGAGTCACAACGTTCTGTGCTGCGATCCCCACGTTTCCGTCATGTCGGAGGACGGCTGGCGGGACACTACGGCCACGGGAGGAAGAACCGCACCGAAGGGAGCCGGGGGTGGAGTTCGCTGCGCTCGGCGCGTGGATCGTCGCCGCGCTCGCGGGAACGTACCTGATGGCCGTCTGGCTCGCGCGCGGGGGGCTGCTGGAGCAGACGACGAAGGTGACGCGCTTCCCGGTCCTGGTCGTGGTGGGGCATCCGCTGGCGGCCGTGATCGGGCTGGCGGTCTGGGTGGCCTACCTGGCGACGGAACGGGCCGGGTTCGCGTGGGCGGCCTTCACCGCGCTGGTGGTGGTCATCATGCAGGGGTTCGTCCTGTTCACGCGCTGGCTGGTGGGTCAGGGCGGGCGGCATGCCAAGGACACTGAGCAGCCGTTCCCGGCCGCGGCCGTCCTGGTGCACGGCGTGCTCGCGGTCGCCACGTTCGTGCTGGTCTTCCTGACCGCGATCCAGGTGAGCGGCCGCTAGCTGTGCCCGCTAGAGCGTGCGGCGCAGAGCGGTTAGGGAGCGGCTCGCCACGGTCACCTGGTCGCGTGCCTTGACCCGCGCGCGCTCGCCGACCGCGCGCGGATCGGCGGTGTCGAGGGTGAACTCCCATCGCTCCCCGTACTCGGGGCCGGGCAGGACGAACTCCACCGGCTCGGAATGGGCGTTGAACAGCAGCAGGAACGAGTCGTCCTCGATCGGCCGGCCGCGCCGGTCGGGCTCGCTGATCGCGTCGCCGTTGAGGAAGACCCCCAGCGACTTGGCGAACCCCGCGTGCCAGTCGTGGTCGGTCATCGGCTCGCCGGCCGGGGTGAGCCACGCGATGTCGGCCGGTTCCGCGCCGGCCGCGCCGCCGGTGAAGAAGCGGCGGCGGCGGAAGATCGGATGGTCCCGCCGCAGCCGCGACAGGATCCGGACGAACTCCAGGTCGCCGGCCGCGTCGGCGCCGGGATCCCACCGCACCCAGGCCAGCTCGTTGTCCTGGCAGTAGGCGTTGTTGTTGCCGCGTTGCGTGCGGCCGAACTCGTCGCCGTGCGACAGCATCGGCACTCCCTGGGACAGGAACAGCGTCGCCAGGAAGTTGCGGCGCTGCCGGGCCCGCAGCGTGCGGATCCCGGCGTCGTCGGTGGGGCCCTCGTGCCCGCAGTTCCAGGACCGGTTGTCGTCGGTGCCGTCCCGGTTGCCCTCGTCGTTGGCCTCGTTGTGCTTGTCGTCGTAGGAGACCAGGTCGTGCAGCGTGAACCCGTCGTGGCAGGTCACGAAGTTGATGGACGCGAACGGGCGGCGCGCGCTGCCCGCGTACAGGTCGCTGGAGCCGGTGAGCCGGGACGCGAACTCCGGCAGCGTCGCCGGCTTGCCGCGCCAGTAGTCGCGGACGGTGTCGCGGTACTTGCCGTTCCATTCCGTCCACAGCGGGGGGAAGTTGCCGACCTGGTAGCCGCCCTCGCCGACGTCCCAGGGCTCGGCGATCAGCTTCACCTGCGACACCACCGGGTCCTGCTGCACCAGGTCGAAGAAGGCGGCCAGCCGGTCGACGTCGTGCAGCTCCCGTGCCAGCGCGGAGGCCAGGTCGAAGCGGAACCCGTCGACGTGCATCTCCAGGACCCAGTACCGCAGCGAGTCCATGATCAGCTGGAGCGCGTGCGGGCTGCGGACGTTCAGCGAGTTGCCGCAGCCGGTGTAGTCGAGGTGGTAGCGCCTGTCGTCGTCGCGCAGCCGGTAGTACGAGGCGTTGTCGATCCCCCGGAACGACAGCGTCGGCCCCAGGTGGTCGCCCTCGGCGGTGTGGTTGTAGACCACGTCGAGGATCACCTCGATGCCCGCCTCGTGCAGCGCCCGCACCATCGCCTTGAACTCCGGCACCTGCTCGCCGCCCTGCCCGGACGAGGCGTAGGCGTTGTGCGGCGCCAGGAAGCCCAGGGTGTTGTAGCCCCAGTAGTTCGTCAGGCCGCGCGCCACGAGCGCGTGCTCGGGGACGTGCTGGTGCACCGGCATCAGCTCGACCGCCGTCACCCCGAGGTCGGTGAGATGGTCGATCATCACCGGGTGGGCCAGCGCCGCGTACGTGCCGCGCTGCTCGGCGGGGATGCCGGGATGCAGCTTCGTCAGTCCCTTGACGTGGGCCTCGTAGATCAGGCTCTCGTGGTAGGGCACCCGCGGCGGCCGGTCGTCGCCCCAGTCGAAGAACGGGTTGATCACCACGTTCTTCGGCATGTACGGGGCGCTGTCGTCGGTGTTGAGCGCGTCCGGGTCGGCGAACCGGTAGGAGAACAGCGACTCGTGCCATCTGATCAGCTCGCCCGGCGCGACGTCCTCGACCGCCTTGGTGTACGGGTCGATCAGCAGCTTGGACGGGTTGCAGCGGTGGCCCTCGCGCGGGTCGTACGGACCGTGCACCCGGTAGCCGTACCGCTGCCCCGGGCCGACGCCGGGCAGGTAGCCGTGCCACACGAACCCGTCGACCTCGGGCAGGTCGTGGCGCTCCTCCCGCCCGTCGGCGTCGAACAGGCACAGCTGCACCCGCTCGGCCACCTCCGAGAACAACGCGAAGTTGGTCCCGGTTCCGTCCCAGGTGGCGCCCAGGGGGTAGGCATCGCCGGGCCACACCTCCTGCATCGGTTCACCTCTCGGCTCGTCGCGGCACGGGTCGCCCCCGGCTTCCGATTGTTCCTTACCCGATCGTTCCCCCGGGGACGGCCCGGCTCAGGCGGGCGGGTGGAGGGCGAACTCGGCCCACACCACCGTGAGGCGGCCGCGCCGCTCGGATCCCCAGGCCAGGCACAGCGCCTCGACCACGTGCAGGCCGCGCCCGCTCTCGCCATTGTCGTCGGGCTCGCGGAGTCGCGGTGAACCGGCTCCCCCCTGGTCGGCTATCTCCAGCCGGAGGTGGTCCTCATCGGCGAGGAAGGTGACCGTGACAGGCCCGGCCGTGTCCCCTCCGGCGCGACTCCCCGGGCGGGAATGCCGCACGGCGTTGGTGAAAAGCTCACTCGCCACGACGGTGAGCTCGTACAGTTCCGGGAAACCGGAGCCTAGCAGCGCCCGCGCGTACCGGCGCACCTGGGCGACCGCGGGCTCGACGCCGGGCAGGACGACGGCGCCCAGTACGGTCGGGTGGAGCCCTCGCGGGGAGCGCGGAACTTCTTCGGCTCGGGACGCCATGGGCGGACTCCTCTCCTGAGCGGAACGCCGTGAGGAACCGGCTACCCGGAGGTACGAGCGGCCGGGCGGGTAGCGCCGCCTCCGGACCGAAAAACTTTGGGCACGCGGGGCTCAGGGGTCCCCGCCGTCGCTCCAGACCACCTCGTCGCCGGCCCGCCCGCCGGTGGGACGCAGCCCGGCGCGGCGGGCGACGGCGGCGGAGGCGAGGTTGGCCGGGTGCACGTTGGCGACGACGCGTCGCACGCCGCGCCCGCCCAGCCAGTCCACGAGGGCGCGGGCGGCCTCGGACGCGAACCCGAACCCCTGGTAGGGCATGCCGATCACCCAGGCGACCGACGCGCACGGCCCGTCCTGGCCCGGGGTCACCGTGGCCTGGACGGTGCCGACGGCCCGGCCGTCCCGGCGGCGCCGCACGATCCAGTTGAGCCACTGCTCCTGGTGGAAGGGCGAGGGGCCCGCGACCAGGTGCTCGTACCGGGCCCGCAGCTCGCCGAGGGGGAGGGGCGCGCCGCCGATGTAGCGGTGCAGCCGGGGGTCGCCGAGCACGTCCGCCATCTCCTCGGCGTGGTGGACGGCCAGCGGTTCGAGCCGCAGCCGGGGCGTCTCGACGGTCTCGGTGATCGGCTCGGGCATCAGGCGACCCTATGCCCGGCCCGTGCTCACAGGTTCCGGGCGTCCAGACGGAGCGTCCACGCGCCTTCGGGGTGCTGCCGGGGGTTGAGCCACAGCCAGGGCTGGGAGCGGCGAAAGGGCAGTTCGGTCCCGGGCTGCCACGGGTAGAGCCCGTTCTCGTCGGGCCACACCGCTTGGAGGAAGGGCAGGGGAGGCCGGCGGTAGAACGCCATCGCGCCGCCGAACGCGCCCTCGTACCAGCGGGGGTCCACGGTCCGGAACGCGGCGGGCCGGCCCCGGACGACGTCGTCGCGCCGTTCCCCGTCCGCGGGCACGCCCCCCTCGGCCGCGGTCCTGCCGAGGGTGTTCAGGATCTCCTCCATCTCGTAGACGTCACCGCCGAACATCGCCAGCTCGGGGGACCGGTGGCTGTGCCACAGCCCGATGGTGTACGCCCAGCCGGGTCCGATGTCGTTGGCGGGGATCAGCACGACGCTCCACCCGTACTGCGTGACGTGCACGATCGTGCGGAGCTGGAAGTTGTCCAGGCTGTCACGATCACCGTGGTCGTGGCAGATGATGCAGGAGCACGCGGGGCGGCCGTCGGACATGATTTTCAGCTTAAGCCCAGTTGATCGCGGCTAAACATTTGGTCGGCCGGCCGTGCCCTGGGTATTTCCAGGGCGGATCGGGGAAGTCGTCCTGTCGCCGGATGCCGAGCGGGGGGCGGGCGATGGGGAACGAACATGTCACCACGGCGCGGGGGCTGGCGGTCCTGCACGACCCGCTGCTGAACAAGGGCACCGCGTTCACGCCGGAGGAGCGGGCGCGGCTCGGTCTGGACGGGCTCGTCCCGCCGGTCGTCGAGACGATCGAGGAGCAGACCCGCCGGGTGTACTCCCAGTACCGGGCGCAGCCGACCGACCTGCTCAAGAACGTCTACCTGGCGGCGCTGCGCGACCGCAACGAGACGCTCTTCTACCGGCTGCTCTCCGAGCACCTGCGGGAGATCCTGCCGATCGTGTACGACCCGACGGTCGGCGAGGCGATCAGGTCCTACAGCCACGTGTACCGGCGCCCGCGCGGCGTCTTCCTGAGCGTCGACGACATGAACGGCATCGGCCGCGCGTTCGACAACCTGGGCAGAGGGCCGGACGAGGTCGACCTGATCGTGGCCTCCGACGCCGAGCAGATCCTGGGCATCGGCGACTGGGGCGTGGGCGGCGGCGCGGGCATCGCGGCGGGGAAGCTGGCCGTCTACACCGCCGCCGCGGGCGTCGACCCGGCGCGGGCCGTCCCGGTGGCCCTGGACGTGGGGACCGACAACGCCGAGCTGCTCAACGATCCGGCCTACGTGGGCAACCGGCACGGGCGGGTGCGCGGCGAACGCTACGACGAGTTCATCGACGCCTACGTCACGGCGGCCACCCGCCGGTACCCGGCGGCGCTGCTGCACTGGGAGGACTTCGGGCCGTCCAACGCCCGCCGGATCCTGGAGCGGTACGCCGAACGGCTCTGCACGTTCAACGACGACATGCAGGGCACGGGCGCGATCGTGCTCGCCGCGGTGCTGTCGGCGGTGAAGGTCACCGGGACGCCGCTGCGCGACCAGCGGATCGTGGTGTTCGGCGCCGGGACGGCGGGCGTCGGGATCGCCGACCAGCTGCGCGAGGCGATGGTCCGCGACGGCCTGGACGGCGGGACCGCGACCCGCCGGATCTGGGCGGTCGACAGGCAGGGCCTGCTCACCGACGCCACCCGCGGCCTGCGCGACTTCCAGGTCCGCTACGCCCGGCCGTCGGCCGAGGTCGCCGGCTGGGCCAGGGACGGCGAGGGGCGCGTCACGCTGGCAGAGACCGTCGCGCGGGTCGGGCCGACTTTGCTGGTCGGCGCCTCGACCGTGCGCGGCGCGTTCACCGAGCCGATCGTGCGGACGATGGCCGCCGCCGTGGAGCGTCCCGTCATCTTCCCGATCTCCAATCCGACCGAGCGGATGGAGGCGACGCCGTCCGACCTGCTGCGGTGGACGGACGGCCGCGCCCTGGTCGCCACCGGCGTCCCGGCCGATCCGGTCGTCCACGGCGGCGACATCCACGAGATCGGGCAGGCGAACAACGCGCTGCTGTTCCCGGGGCTGGGCCTGGGCGCGATCGCGTCGCGGGCGCGCCGGATCAGCGACGGCATGCTGCGGGTCGCGGCCGAGGCCGTCGCGGGGCTGGTGGACGTCTCCGTGCCGGGTGCGTCCCTGCTGCCCATGGTCGACGACCTGCGCGAGATCTCCGCGGCGGTGGCGGCGCGAGTGGCCGGGTGCGCGGCCGACGAGGGCCTGGCCCGCGCGGAGCTGGAGGATCCGGAGCGGCAGGTGCGCGAGGCCATGTGGCGTCCGGAGTACCGGCCGGTCCGCGCGGGCTGACGCCGGTCAGGTCAGGACGAGCACCGCGAACAGGCAGCAGACCGCGATGTTGATCAGCCAGCTGTGCGAGTTCAGCCAGTCGCGCACCGCGGGCATCGCCGTCTCCGCGCGCCGCCGGAAGATCAGGAACGCCAGCAGCGGCAGCGCGGCGATCAGCAGCGTGACGGCGATGAACGGGGCCGCCTCCACCAGCCCCGCCTTGCTCCGCTCCAGCGACACCCCGACGTTCAGCATCACGATGATGTCGGTCGGCATCAGCAGGACCAGCAGCGCCCCGAGCGCCAAGGCCCGCCGCGGCTCGGCCGTGACCAGCCCGGACAGCCAGCGCGGCGGTTCGGCCGTGGCCCGTCCCAGGTAGTTCTTCACCGCCAGCGCGGCGAGCAGCGCCACCAGCACCAGCTGGACGACCAGCCCCTTGGTGCCGCCCTTGTCCGAGAGGGAGACCACCCCGCCCAGGAGGTGCGCGAGCAGCCGCGCGACCGTCAGCCCGACCAGTATCGCCGCCAGTATCCCGAGCAGGAACGCCAGCGACACCAGCACCGGCCGCCGTGCCGTCACCAGCACCACGGCCGAGATGATCTGCGGACCCGCCATCATCGTGATGGCGAGCGGAAGCACGTCCAGGTTCATCGGCCCACCTCCTCTCCTGGCCAGCCCACCCGAAAGCGGCCCGCGAGTCACTCACCCGCGTGGGTGAGCCGTCCCGGAGCGGGCGGAAAATGGAATGGCGGGCGGAGAGTGCCGGATGGTCTGATCCTCGCGATGTTCATGATCACGTTCCTGCGGGAATTCCAGAGCTGGTACTGGGACTGCGACTTCGACGAGGCCGAACTGCAGGCCGCGTTCGAGGCCACCAACGTCGCGACGACCCACGACGAGTTCCAGCGGGCGTTCCTGGTGCTGCTGCGCAGCGACGACATCGCCGCCCGCGGGACCGCACTGGACTTCTTCGACCGTGCCGTGGCCACCAGCCGGTTCGGCGAGGCCAATCCGTTCGAGCCCTTCCTGGAGGAGGTCCTGGCGACGGCGCGCGAGATGCTGCGCCGCCCGCCCCGGCCCGGCGACGACATCGCCTTCGAAGGCGCCGACCACGCCAGCGCACTGCTCGCCCTCAAGAACGACGCGGGCCCCGAAGACGCCGAGGCCGTCCTCGCCGTGCTGCGGCGGCGCCCCGACGGCGATCTGCTGTTCAACGCCCTGGGCACGGCGGGCACCGTCCTGTGGAATTCCGATACCCCTGAAGCCCGGCTGGTCGCGTTGATCGGCGAGATGGCGTTCGACCGGTCGCTGGACATCGATGACCGGCGCGAGGCGCTGGGCGCGCTGCGCAACGCGCCCGGCGACGAGGTGACCGAGCTGCTGGTGCGCGCGACCGGCGAGGACGACAGCCTCTTCCAACAGGAGGCGGCGTGGGCGCTGTCGATCGGCAGGCGCTTCTACGCCCACCGCGACCTGCTCGAACGACTCAACGCGTCCTGGACGGAGGAAGAACGCCGCGGCCCTGGGACCGAAGTTCGCTGGGCCTTCGAGCCCGGCCCGCACAGCACCTACTGGGCAGGGGCCGAACTCGACAGCCCGCGGCTGCGGCGAGCCCACGGCGAGATGCGCGCCCCTACCAGCGAACGAGCCCACCGGGCCGCGTTCCGGACGATGCTGCACAGCGGACGCGTCGTGGCGGTCGGCATCGCGTTCGACCACTTCTGCGACACCGACGGCCTGATCCGCTTCGGTATGGACACCGAGGTCTTCCACGCCGATCTCCGCGCCGTCGCCCGCCACGTCCTGACGCAGCCGCCGTCATCGGAGCAGACCGCCCCGGAGAGCGGAGCCGGAGCCGACCATGCCAGTGCGCTCGACGTCCTCGCGCAGCTCGCTGAGCCCGCGGACGCCGAACTGCTCGCCACCGTGCTCCGGCGCCGTGACGCGCCACCACTGGTCCGCGAGCGCGCGCTCCGTGCGGCGCAGGACTTCCTCGACCGCTGGGACATGCCGGACGACCGGGTCGTCGCCGCCCTGGAGGAGATCATCTTCGACCCTTCGGCCGACATGGACGACCGCGAGCTCGCCGTCATCGCGCTGTTCGACGTGCCAGGGCCGGGCGTCACCGCCGTGCTCGTGCGCGCGGCCCGTTCCAGCGTCCTGCCCATCCAGGTGGAAGGCGCGCTCGGCCTCGCCAAGGACCACCTGATCGACGCGCACCGCGACCTGATCAGTGATCTCGTCGCGTCCTGGCCGAGCGGCGACGACGAGCCCGACCGGGCCTGGCTCGTCCACCACAGGCTCGAGCGGTCATGAACCCGGACGGCCGCAACGAGCCTGGCGGGCGGTGTGGCAGTCGTCGCAGAGGGTCTTGATCCAGCGCTCCTTCCGCGCCTCGCCGGGTTCGCCGCAGGACTCGCAGATCCTCCCCGACTCCTCCTCGGCGGCCCGCACGAGCCGCCGCGCCTCGTCGTCCTCCCTCGCCATCCGCTGCGACTCCTGCTCGTCGGGCAGCCGGCCGGTCTCGATGAAGTCCCCGCGCTGCAGACCGGTGGCGAGGTAGATCCGCAGCATCCCCCACTTCTCCTTGAGCTGCCGGACCTGGTAGTCAGGGTTGACGGCGATCAGTTGCTCGTGCAGGCGCCGCAGTAGCGGATGCCAGCCTCGACCGACGGAATCCATCCAAAAAGGGATCTGCTCGGACACGTTCCGGCTCCTCTCGTACCCCCCTACCTGGCATGATCGCGTAAATCATCGGCGAATGTCATGGGGTTTTCGCGAGTTCGCGCTCCGGGACGGCCCGCAGCATGGCGGCCATGAGCGCCAGGCCCACGGCGACGCTCAGGGCGTGCTGACCGGCCGCGACCACCGGATACTCGGCGGTCACGAAGCCCCCGGGCCGGAGGAGCACCACCGGCAGTTTCCAGCCGGCCCACGCGAACAGCGAGCCCGACGCCCCGAAGGCCAGCGCCATCGGGATCCACGACCGGAGCCCGGCGGGCCGGCGGCGGGTGAGCACCCGGACGCTCCAGGCGCCGAGCAGGGCCCACAGTCCGGAACCGGCGTTCATCAGCCGCCCGTTGAGATCCAATTGATCGCGATGGGCCGGGTCGAGCCCCAGGGCCCCGCCCAGCGCCCAGTACGACCAGAGCAGGCCCAGCCCGACCGCCGCGGCCATCGCCGCCGTGACCAGCGGCGATGAGCGAACCTGGGCGTCCCCGACCCGGCCGGTGAACGCCCGCGGCCATCGCTCCCTCAGGTAGATCGGCAGAGCCACCGCCAAGCCCACCGCCATCCCGGCGAAGCCGATGGTGATGAGGACCGTCTCCCAGGTCGGAGCCGAACCGGAACCGTCGTCCCCGCCGCCACCCGGGCCGGTCCCGAGCGCGTCGAGGACACCCCTGATCACCGTGTACGGAAGCATCGGCACCAGCAGGCCCGCGCCCACCCAGGAAAAGAAGAGCACCGGCACGGCGGGCAGCCGGCGTCCCCATCGCTGGGCCAGCGCCAGCCCGAGCGCGACCCCGGTCGCCGCCATCGCGATCGTGACGGAGTTCAGTACCACCCAGCCGGCGGTGCCGAAGCCGTCCGGACCGTCCCCGAGCAGCGCCGCCGCTACCCAGACGACCTTGACGACCAGATAGAGCGCCATGCTGAGCGCCGCGGCGTACCCCGCGAGCCTGCGCAACGTGCCCCAGCCCACCCGTCCACCCGCCGCATCCAAAAGCCCTGCCGTCCCTCGCCTCATCCGAACCCGCACTCCCCGCGCCGACCGATCTCAACGCAGGCGAGCCTCCCGGAGCCATCGACGGCGAGGGACCCGCCGGGGGAGGAACCTCCGGCGATCGCTTCCCCCGCGCGAGGGAAGCGAGATCATCCTCAGGACAGGGACGCCGCGGTGACCGTGACCATCGCGTAGCGCATCCGCCGGAGTGGGTCTTGACAGGGTTTGCCTCCCTCGGCACGGATAAAAACAATCAGTTGTTTGTTTCAGCGTCAGCGATGTCACCGTGGACCCCGGGGGAACCCCGCGTCAGGCTCGTGTTCCCCGCTCACGACGAACAAGACCCATAAGACACGCCCTAGGAGTGCAGGCCGGTCAGGGCGTTGTCGGCGATGAGGTCGCCGACCTCGTCCGCGGTGAGGCCGCCGACGGGGGAGTACCACTCGGTCGCCGAGTTGAGCATGCCGATGAGGGCCAGGACGGAGACCCGCACGTTGCGGACCTCGCGGAACTCCTTGTTCTCGATGCCGTCCGTGATGATGCCGGAGAACAGCTCCTCGTACCGCCGGCGCAGCTTGACCACGCGCTTCTGGTTCTCCGGGCCCAGGTACGTCCACTGGTGGAACGCCACCCGCGTCTGCGGGGGGGCCGAGAGGACCCGCATGTGCGCGATGATCGCGGCGCGCAGCCGCTCACCTGCCGGGGCCTCCGCGCCCACCGCCGTCTCGATGCTGTTCAGGTAGTTCTGGATGCCGCGCTCGACGATCCGCAGCAGCACCTCTTCCTTGCTGCGGATGTGCACGTAGAGACTGCCCGGCAGGATGCCGACGGCGTCGCTGATGTCGCGCATGCCCACGACCGGGTACAGCGCGAAATCGGCCGGCCGGCGTGGGGAGGAGCGGGGTTCAGCGGCCGTCGGCGGTGTGCTCCCCGGCGCCCTGGGGGCGGTTGTACTCGGGGGGACGGCGTTCGAGGAACGCGTCGACTCGGCCCGGCAGGCGGACGTCCGGGACCTGCCCCGGCTCCGGGACGCCGTGTCCACCGGCGTCGGCGGGCTCGGACCTGGCGCTCACGCGGCTGAGCGTGCCGAGCCCTTGACCGGACCTCATGACCACGGTGCCGCCCCCTTCTCGCCGGAGGGGGCGGCGCCTTGGCGCCAGAGCCGTCCTTGACTGGGCCTCCAAACTGGACCCCCGACGAAAGCGGCGGAAACGGGCATCTCTGTGGAGGGTCATCCTTTGGGTCCGGAGTGATCTCGTTCGCGCGGCGGATTGCTTGAGGGCCCTGAGGGCATACTTTTTGAATCATGAGTCAGCCCACCCCGCCGCAGGGCCGGCGGCCGTCCGAGCGCCGGTCGCAGGTCCCGCCCCACCCCCAGCACACCTCCCCCCTGGGCGGCGACGCGGGCGGCGGCTCGGTGCGCGCCTCCGACGCCGAGCGCGAGGCCGTCGTCGAGGGGCTGCGGGTGGCGTCGGTGGAGGGCCGGCTGACCTTCGAGGAACTGGCCGAGCGCACCGAGGCGGCCTACCTGGCCGTCACCCGCGGCGATCTGGAGAACGTCACCGCCGACCTGCCCGGCATGGGCGCGCCGGGGGCCGAGCCCGCTCCGACGCAGGTGAAACGGCGCTTCACCGCGATCATGGGGGACTGCAAGGAACGCATTCTCGGCCGCGTCGAGCAGGAGCTCGAGGCACTGTCGGTGATGGGCGACATCGTCCTGGACCTGCGCGGCGCCCAGGTGCCCAGCGGCGAGGTCAGCGTGGTCGCCACCGCCGTGATGGGCGATGTGAAGGTGATCGTTCCGGACGGCGTGACGATCGAGATGACCGGCTACTGCGTCATGGGCGACCGCAGCGTGCGGGTCCGGGAGGCGCGGGCGGGCGAGCGGGTCCCGCTGGTCCGGGTCCGGGCGCAGGTCGTCATGGGCGATCTGAAGATCGTCGACGACGAGCACCACGCCCCCGTGCGGCGGGCTTTGGCGTCCTGGTGGGAGGAGCGCAAGACCCGCCGCGACTGATCCGCCGCGCACGGGTCACACGGCGCCGGTCACACGGCGGCGGCCGTGCCGCGGGCCGCCAGCGCCTCGGTGTAGCGCAGCAGCACCAGCTCGGCCAGCTCCGGCGCGGCGCCCAGCACCGGCGACACCGCGGCCGCCCCGGCCGCCAGCGCCTCGGTCCGGACCTTGTCGGCGAAGTAGCCCTCGGCCAGGAAGTACGAGGCGACGACGACGCGCGGCGCGCCCGCGCCGTGCAACGCCTCGACGGCCTCGGCCGGGGTCGGCCTGGCCGCGGACGCGAACGCCGGGACGACGTCCCGCCAGCCCCGCGCCCGCCACTCCCGGGCCATCCTCCAGATGGTGGCGTTCGCGGACGCGTCGCTCGACCCCGCCGACACCAGCACCACCGCCGTGTCCGGGTCGCCGACCCGCACGCCCGCCTCGGCCAGCCGCCGCTCCAGCGCGTCCACCAGCAGCGGGTGCGGGCCCAGCGTCGCGGCCGTGCGCAGCCCGAGCAGCGGGTGCCGCCGCCCGACCCGCGAAAGCACGCCGGGAATGTCGGTCTTGCTGTGGTACGCGGCGGTCAGCAGCAGCGGGAGCACGACCGCCTCACCCGCGCCGCGCGCGGCGAGGCCGTCCAGCACCCGGGCTGGCGCGGGCGGCGCGTGGTCCAGGAACGAGGTGCGCACGGGCACGTCCGGCCGCCGCGCCCGCACCGCCGACAGCAGCTCCTCCACCGTGGCGGCGGCGCGCGGGTCCTTGCTCCCGTGCGCCACCGCGACCATCGGCGGGGCCGCGCCCCAGGAGACCGGCTCCGTCACAGGTGGATGCCGCATTCGGTCTTGCCCATCCCGGCCCAGCGTCCGCTGCGCGGGTCCTCGCCCGGGGCGACGGGACGCGTGCACGGCGCGCAGCCGATCGAGGGGTAGCCGTCGTAGTGCAGCGGGTTCACGATGACGCCGTTGTCGGACATGTAGTTGTCCATGTCCTCCTGCGTCCAGTCCAGGATCGGGTTGACCTTGACCATCCCGCGCTTGCGGTCCCACTCGACGACCTTGCGGCCGCGGCGGCTGGCGGTCTCGTCCCGGCGGATCCCGCTGAACCAGGCCATGTAGCCCTCCAGCGCCCGGCCCAGCGGCTCCACCTTCCGCAGGTGGCAGCACAGGTCGGGGTTGCGGCCGTGCAGCCGGGGGCCGAGCGCGGCCTCCTGCTCCTCGACCGTGCGGGACGGCGTCACATTGATCACGTTCACCGGGTACACGGCCTCGACCGCGTCCCTGGTGCCGATGGTCTCGGCGAAGTGGTAGCCGGTGTCGACGAACAGCACGTCGATCCCGGGCTTGACCTTGGACACCAGATGGATCAGCGCCGCGTCCGACATCGAGGAGGTCAGGCAGATCCGGTCGCCGAAGGTGGCCGCGGCCCAGCGGATGACCTCCAGCGTGGAGGCGCCCTCCAGGGCGGCCGAGGCGGACTCGACGATGTCTTCGAGATCAAGGGTCGGTCTGTCGGTCTCCAGCAGCGTCACCGAAGGTTCTCCTTGTGTGTTTGGGGCGCTCCAACACCGAGGAACTTCAACGCGAAGGAACGGACGCAGTCACGGCAGAACCACGCCGCTCCCTCTGGCTTGGGCTTGGACGGGCCCCCGGCGTCGTCGCCGGAGGCGGGGTACTCGCGCGGCTCGAGGTTCTCCTCGCCGCAGTACGGGCAGTAGAACGGCGCGGCACGTTCGCTCATTCCATGACTCCCGTGTCTTTCGGTGGCGGTGTTACTTGAGGTCGGCGTCGTCGGCGCGCTGCACCCAGGCGGCGAAGGTCTCGCCGTCCTGGCGCTGCTCGTCGTAGTTGCGCACGACCCGCTCGACGTAGTCGGTCAGCCCGGCCGAGGTGGTCTTCAGGCCGCGGACCTTCTTGCCGAACGTCGCGCCCACCTGGCCGCCCAGATGGATCTGGAAGCCCTCCACCTGGTCGCCGTTCTCGTCCACGACCAGCTGGCCCTTGAGGCCGATGTCGGCGACCTGGATGCGGGCGCAGGCGTTCGGGCAGCCGTTGACGTTGATGGTCAGCGGCTGGTCGAAGCCGGGCAGCCGCTTCTCCAGCTCGTCGATCAGGTCCATCGCGCGCTGCTTGGTCTCGACGATCGCCAGCTTGCAGTACTCGATGCCGGTGCACGCCATCGTCTGGCGGCGGAACGTCGACGGGCGGACCTGCAGGTCGTGCTCGGCCAGCGCGGCGGCCAGCGGTTCGGTGTTCTCCTCGGGCACGTCGAGGATCACCATCTTCTGCTCGACCGTGGTGGCCACCCGGCCCGATCCGTAGCGCTCGGCCAGATCGGCGATGACGCCGAGCAGCGGGCCGTTCACCCGGCCGACCTTCGGCGCGAAGCCGACGTAGTAGTTCCCGTCCTTCTGCCGGCTGATCCCCACGTGGTCGCGGCGGGGGAGCGGGGCGGCGGGCTCGGGGCCGTCGGGCAGCCCGTACCCGAGGTACTCCTTCTCCAGTACCTCGCGGAACTTCGCGGCGCCCCAGTCGTTCACCAGGAACTTGATCCGGGCGCGGTGCCGGAGCCGCCGGTACCCGTAGTCCCGGAAGACCGACACGATGCCCTTCCAGACCTCGTGCGCCTGCTCGGGCTTGACGAACACGCCCAGGCTCTTGGCGAACATCGGGTTGGTGGACAGCCCGCCGCCGACGAACGCCTGGTAGCCGGGCTCGCCGGCCTCGTTCACCGTGCCCACGAACGCCACGTCGTTGATCTCGTGGACGGTGCAGTGCGCGGTGCAGCCCGACAGCGCGGTCTTGAACTTGCGCGGCAGGTTGGAGAACTCCGGCGAGCCGATGTAGCGGTCGTGGATCTCCCGGACCTGCGGGGTGGCGTCGAGCACCTCGTCCTCGGCGATCCCGGCCAGCGGGCAGCCCATGATGACGCGCGGGGTGTCGCCGCACGCCTCCATGGTGGACAGCCCGACCGACTCCAGCCGCTCCCAGATCGCCGGGACGTCCTCGATCGCGATCCAGTGGAACTGCACGTTCTGCCGGTCGGTGATGTCGGCGGTGCCGCGCGCGTACCGGGTCGCGATGTCGGCGATCGCGCGCAGCTGCGGGCCGGAGAGCTGCCCGCCGTCGATGCGCACCCGCATCATGAAGTAGCGGTCGTCGAGCTCCTCGTCCTCCAGGATCGCGGTCTTGCCGCCGTCGATGCCCGGCTTGCGCTGCGTGTAGAGGCCGTACCAGCGGAACCGGCCGCGCAGGTCGGCGGGGTCGATGGAGTCGAACCCGGCCTTGGAGTAGATGTCGATGATGCGGCGGCGGACGTTGAGGCCGTCGTCGTTCTTCTTGTTCTCTTCGTTCTTGTTGAGCGGTTCCCGGTAGCCGAGGGCCCACTGGCCCTCGCCTCTCTTGCGCTTGGTCGCAGGTGGCACGGCGCGATCCTCATCCATCTGGTGTGGTGGGACGCGTAGCGCACCGGCATCGCGAACAGCCGGCTCGACACTGAGCAGGGTCGTTTCAGAGGTGACGCCGATGCACCACGCGCCGGTGGAATACAGCGAGGCGTGGTCGGGGCGTCACAGACAGATCGCGCTGCGGACGCGCAGGAAGTCCACGTGCCGGCGCATTACCAGCAACGGATCCGCAGCAGTCATATCCGAACTCTGACACGCCGTCTCGCGGGCTGTCCAGTTGCGTCCGGCATGCGGACAGGTGAGAAGGGTCATCTTCACCGGCCCTCAGCCCTGCCGCTTCCAGTTCACCGGAGGCTCCGACCGCCCGGCGGCGCCTTCGCCGTCGCGGGGCCCGCCTTCGGCGCCGGGATCGGGCGGCGGCCCCGGCGGGCCGTCCCGCGTGGCGGGGGTGGCCTGGTGCTGGCAGTCGCACCACGATCCGCCACGGCACTCCCCGTGGTGGTGGTCGCGGCACGCCTGGCAGATCACCTGTCCATTGTCACCGACGTTCGGCGATGCGCGCGACGGCGGGAATGGGCGATCGCGCAGGTGCCGGGCGGATGACACTCTACGGTTATCGATGTGACCACGGGTTCGGAGACCACCGGCGCCGCCGGCCCCCGGGCAGAGGAGGCCGTCGCGGAATCCAGGGACGGGCGGTCCGCCCGGCTGCGCGCCCCGCTGCGGGCGGTAGGGCTGCGGGCGGTAGGGCTGGGCGCGCCGCTGCGCGCCATACGGTTGCGCGCCCGGCTGCGCGCCGCGGGGCGGATCGGCTGGGAGCTGGTCCGCGGCACCGCCGTGGCGGCGTTCCGCCACCGGGTGACGGGGCTGGCGGCGGAGGCGGCGTTCTTCGCGCTGCTCTCGACGCCGCCGCTGGTGATCGGGCTGATCGGGACGATGGGGCACTTCCGCGGCGCCATCGGCCCCGGCACTGTGGGGGAGGTCCGCGGCTGGGTGATCGAGCGGGCGCAGACCGTGCTGACCGGCCCGGCGGTGGACTCGGTGGTCGTCCCGCTGATCGACGACGTGATCCGCGGCGGCAGTCCGGACATCGTGTCGGTGAGCTTCCTGATCTCGCTGTGGGCCGGTTCGCGGGCCACCAACGTCTATGTGGACACCATCACCATCGCCTACGGGCTGTCCGGGCTGCGCGGGGTGATCCGGACCCGGTTGCGCGCGTTCGCGCTGTACCTGCTCGGGCTGCTGGTCATGCTCGTGGTGATCCCGCTGCTGGTGGCGGGGCCGGCGCTGGTGCGGCAGGCGCTGCCGGAGAGCGCCGGGTTCCTGCCGGTGCTGTACTGGCCGGTGGTGGTGACGCTGTCGATCCTGTTCCTGGCGATGCTGTACCACATGAGCGTGCCGGTGCGGACGTCCTGGTGGCGCGAGGTGCCGGGCGCGGTGGTGGCGCTGCTGATCTGGATCCTGGGCAGCTTCACCCTGCGGCTCTACCTGGCCGGCTCGCTGGCCGGGGTGTCGGTGTACGGGTCGCTGGCCGCCTCGATCGCCGTGCTGGCGTGGCTGTACGTGGCGGCGCTGGCGGTGCTGATCGGCGCCGCGCTGAACGCGGAGATCGACTCCCGCTGGCCCAGCGCGGGAACCGCCCGGGCGCGGGCCCTCCGCGAGGCCGCCGGGTCCGACCCCGGGTCGGCCGCGGCGGCTGATGCCGGCGGCGGGTCTGACCCCGGGGAAAGGTAAAAAGTCCCCCGCATCCAGTCCTGAAAAGGCCAAATATGTCGTAGCCTCGCCTGATATGACCCCCCGCGAGGAGCACGGGCGGCTGCGCACCGTGACCGGAACGATCCCGATCTCCGCCGTCACCGGCCCGGTGCTGCCCCACGAGCATCTGCAGCTCGATCTGCGCTGGCCCGCCCGTCCCGCGCTGCTGGACTCCGACCCGCGCCGCTGGCTGGACGAGGAGAAGCCGGTCACGCACGAGCTGGCCGGGCTGCGCGAGGCGCACGACCTCGGCCTCGTGGTGGACCTGACCTGCACCGGGATGGGCCGCAACGCCGCCGCGCTGGCCCGGATCGCCGCGGGCTCGCGGGTCGCCGTGGTCACCGGGACGGGCTTCTTCGCCGAGCCGTTCCACCCCGCCTTCGTCCGCGCCGCCGATGCCGACGCGCTGGCCGAGCGGCTGCTGGCCGAGATCGGCTTCGGCCTGGACGGCACCAACGCGCTGCCCGGCGTGATCGGCGAGATCGGCACCTGGGGCGAGAGGCCCACCGAGGTCGAGGAGCGCTGCCTGCGCGCCGCCGCCCACGCCGCCCGGTACTCCGGGCTGTCGGTGGCCACGCACGGCCGTTCCGGGCTGGCCCAGCTGGAGATCCTCACCGGTGCCGGGCTGGCCCCGCACCGGGTCGCGGTCGGCCAGCAGGACCTGGTGGACGAGCCCGCCGCGCACCGCAAGATCGCCGAGTCCGGGGCGTACGTCTCGTTCGGCTCCCTCGGCCTGGCCGCGGGCGACCCCGAGGCGCTGGCCACCCGGGTCCGCAACGTGCTGGAGTTCCTGGACGGCGGGCACGCCGACCGGCTGCTGCTGAGCACCGGAATCGCGCGGATGACGCAGATCTCCCGGTACGGGGGCCACGGGTTCGGGTTCCTGTTCGACACCTTCGTGCCCGCGCTGCGCGCCGCCGGGGCCGACGAGGCCACGCTCCGCCGCGTCCTGCGCGACAACCCCCTGCGCTGGCTGGCCGGCGCCACCCGCTGACGCCCCCGCGCCGCGGCGGATAGGGGCGCTCCCGGCGGGCGTGCTTCGGTGTGAGTGGGTAGAGCACAAATAGGCGTTTTAGGTGTTCTGCCGCGTCACCAGAAGGGGGTGACGCCGATGCGCTGGAACAGGACCGCGCGCATGACCCCGGAGCGTAAGTCCACATCGGGTGGGGCCGCATCGGGTCCTGGGGCTGCACGTGACCGCCCGCCCGTCCGGCTTCCGTTCACCGACCGCGCGGAGGCGGGCCGCGTCCTGGCCGAGTGGCTGGTGCCGCTGGACCTGGACGCGGCGGTCATCCTGGCGCTGCCGCGGGGCGGCGTCCCGGTCGGGTACGAGATCGCCCGGCGGCTGTCGGCCCCGGACCGCCCGGTCCCGCTGGAGGTGCTGGTCACCCGCAAGATCGGCTATCCGCGCCAGCCCGAGCTGGGCGTGGGCGCGATCGCCGAGGGCGGCGAGCCCGTCTTCGACCACGATCTGCTCGCCCGGCTCGAACTGGACGAGGGCGACCTGGCCGTCACCGTGGAGGCCGAACGCGCCGAACTGGAGCGCCGGGTGCGCGTCTACCGCGGCGGGCGCCCGCTGCCCGCCCTGGCCGGACGGCCCGTGGTCGTCGTGGACGACGGGCTCGCGACCGGGGGCACCGCGCGGGCCGCGCTGCGCGCCGTGCGGCGGTGGCGCCCGTCCCGGCTGGTGCTCGCGGTGCCGGTGGGCGCCGCCGAGACCGTCCGGGCGATGGAGCGGGAGGCCGACGAGGTGGCCGTGCTCGCCGCACCGTGGTCGTTCCGGGCGGTCGGGCAGTGGTACCAGCGGTTCGAGCAGCTGTCGGACGCCGATGTCGTCGGCCTGCTGGAGCGCGCCGCGGCCGAGCGGGAGGGCGCGGCGCCCGGCGCGGCGGTGCGGGGGCGGGAGCCATGACCGGCGTGCTCCTGCCCGTCGGCACCGTCCGCCTGGAGGGCGATCTGGCCGAGCCGCCGGGCGCCCGGGGCCTGATCGTCTTCGCGCACGGCAGCGGCAGCGGGCGGCACAGCCCGCGCAACCGCATGGTGGCGGCGGCGCTCAACGAGGCGGGCTTCGGCACCCTGCTGTTCGATCTGCTGACCGCGGAGGAGGAGCTCGAGGACCGGCGGACGGCCCGGCTGCGGTTCGACGTGCCGCTGCTGGCCGGGCGGCTCGGCCAGGTGGTGGCGTGGGTACGGGAGCGGGGGCGCGGGCCTACCGGCCTGTTCGGCGCCAGCACGGGCGCCGCCGCCGCGCTGGTCGCCGCCGCGGCGGTGCCCGGCCACGTCGGCGCCGTGGTGTCGCGTGGCGGGCGGCCCGACCTGGCCGCCGGGGCTCTGAAGGAGGTGCGGGCGCCGACCCTCCTCCTGATCGGCGGCCGTGACCTCGAGGTGCTGTCGCTGAACGAGCGCGCCCTGGACCGCATGGACCAGAGCGCCGGGCACCGGCTGGTCGTCGTGCCGGGGGCCGGACATCTGTTCGAGGAGCCCGGGACCCTGGAGGAGGTGGCCCGGCTGAGCGCGGAATGGTTCACCGCGAATTTGTGAAAAGGGCCGCACGCTCATCCCGCATGCGGTATCTGTAAAAGTTTTTCATCCGCCATTACGGTCGGCGGTGTGCCGCACATGTGACGCACATGTGATGAACGGCCGGGCTGTTTGCGTTGCCCGGGCCACTTGGCCCGGGCAACGCAAACGGCCCCGCTTGGCGGGGCCGTAACGTTTCCG
Source organism: Actinomadura vinacea (assembly GCF_039532545.1). Classification (NCBI taxonomy): domain Bacteria; kingdom Bacillati; phylum Actinomycetota; class Actinomycetes; order Streptosporangiales; family Thermomonosporaceae; genus Actinomadura; species Actinomadura vinacea. The sequence continues at coordinate 494,571 of NZ_BAAARW010000011.1, forward strand.
GTGGCGTGCCGGGGTGCACGAGGGGAGCCGGGGCCGCCGGTGGCGGGACGGGGCCGCGAGGGGCGGCCCTGTCGCGCGTGCCGGAGGCCGACCGCCGGGGGCGATCCCGGTGGTCAGGCGGCGTTCGCGCGGCGCATCCGGCGACGGCGCTCAGAGGCGCGCTCGTCTTCGTTGAGGCCGCCCCAGGTGCCGTACTTCTCGGGCCGGGACACCGCGTAGTCCAGGCACTCCGAGCGGACCGGGCAGCCCATGCAGATCTGCTTGGCCTTGCGCTCGCGAATCTCGCGCTCTGGCTGACGCTCGCCGTCGGGGCCGAAGAAGAGCACGAGGTCTTCCCCCCGGCACGCCGCGGCGTCCTGCCAGCCCCAGCTGGGACGAGGGAGGTTTGCCTGCCGACGTACCTGAGCCATGGAACACCCACCTTGATTGGTTTGCTGAGCAATTTCGGACATGGACGCTCGACGTGCTCCGAAGACATGCGTCAGAAGCGCCGAAAGGTCCAACGTCTAGAGTTGCCGCTCTGTTCCCCTCGCCCGGTTCACCGGGTAACTGAGGGGCCGTGCGACAGGGAGACCCTCGAATGGGGCCTTGAAGAGATTACACGAGGGCCGCTTCGTTGAGAAGGGTGATGTCCCTAACAATGTAGGTTTCCAGGTTCTCCCGGCACTCCGAGCCGCACGGATCGGCCTGGGCGACGCTATCGAAGATCACCCGGTAACGGTTCCGGCGGGCCCGGACCACGGCCTCGTACTGCGATGTCCCGGTGACCGATTCCACCGTCACGCCACCGATCTCGAAGATCCCCGAATGCTCGCGGACGAAGTGCTCGGCGGCCTGGACCGGCTCGGGCCGCCCCGCCCTGCCGCGCAGCCGCAGCGGTGCGACCTGGCCTTTCAGATACGCCTCGACCGCTGCCGTGGCCTCGTCCGGGCCAAGGTCGCCGTAGTAGAGCGCGTGTGGCAGGCATACGAGATTCGCCGCGTAGCGGTCACCACCCACATGGGTCGTTTCCCATACAGAGGCCCCGAAACGCGATGCGAGGTGCCGGGCGAGCGGGGCCCCGGTCCGGGCGCAGCAGGCGTTGCGGCGCCCGTGCGTGCACACCAGCAGGACCGGGTCGGTCACCGGGTCGCCGAACCCGGGACGGCGGCCGGCCGCGACCGCGGCCAGGTCGAGCCCGGCCAGCTCGGCCGGGTCGGCCAGCTCGCGGCCCTCCAGCCAGGCGTCGTCGTCGGCGGAGTGGCCCGTGTAGACGTGCAGGGGCGGGGTGCGGCGGCGCCGTCCGGGCCTGCGGATGAGCTGCGGGCGGACGCCGGCGGCCAGCGCGGCATGGAGGGCGTCCACGATCGGGGCGGGGCCGGTGAGGTTCTCGATGCGCTCGGGCCAGGGGCCGGGATGCTCGATCAGCAGCCAGCTCCGTGCCTTCGCCGTCGCGCTGGCCAGGCACGGCCGTGCGCCCGAGTGGCTACCCGGGCAGTGGTCGCAGCCGATCCGGCGCGTCACGCGGCCTCCTTGCGGGGGGACGGTCCCGCACCCCCGGCGATCATGAATTTTCCTTAGGTTAGGGTAACCTAACCCATTCTCGGCGGGGTTAACCACGTGACACGCGTCATAGCTTCATGGACGCGAGGGGCGGTGACCTTTCCCTGAGGTCACAGCCGCCCTGAGATCACAGGGAGGCCCGGTACGCTCCGAGCGCCGCCTCCGCGGCGGGGACCGCGGCGTCGCGATCGGCCCCGACCAGGCCGATCCGGGTCCGCCGGTCGAGGAGGTCGGCCACGTCGAGGGCTCCCTCGTGCCGCACCGCCCACGCCAGCTCCACGCCCAGGACCGGCAGCCCCGGCACCACGGGCTCCAGGCCGCCCGCCGACTCCCGGGCGAGCGCGGCCAGCAGCGGCGCCTCCGTCCCGTACCGGCGGACGAGCCGCGCCGGGGCGTCCAGCGCGGCCAGGCGGTCCGGCGGCGCGGCGCCCACGAGCGGGATCCGCGCGGTGCGGCCCGCCCGTCCCGCGCCCGCCCGGCCGCCGCCGATCCGGCCCGCCGCCAGCGCCGCGTCGACTGCGTCCTGGGCCATCCGCCGGTACGTGGTCAGCTTGCCGCCGACGACCGTGACCACCCCGTCCGGCGCGGTCAGGACCCGGTGCCGGCGGGAGACGTCGGCGGTCGCGCCGCGCCCGTCGTCGAGCAGCGGGCGCAGGCCCGCGTACGCCCCGGCCACGTCCGCGCGGCGGATCGGGACCTCCAGGACGGAGCCGAGCACGTCCAGCAGGAACCCGATCTCCTCCTCGGCCGGCTCGGGCACGTCCGGGACCGGGCCGTCGGCGGGCTCGTCGGTCAGGCCCACGTGGACCCGGCCGTCGTCCTGCGGCAGCACCAGCAGGAAGCGGGACCGCGAGCCGGGCACCGGCACCTGCATCCCCGCCGTCAGCCCGCGCAGGGCCTCCGCCCGCACGACCAGGTGCGTGCCCCGGGACGGGCGCAGCCGCACCCCGTCCACCAGCCCGCCGGCCCACACCCCGGCCGCGTTGATCACCGAGCGGGCCCGCACCGGGATCGTCTCGCCGGTCCACTCGTCCCGGACCAGCGCGCCGTCCCCGGTCACCGAGAGCGCCCGGCAGCGGGTGAGGATCCGGGCGCCGTGCGCGGCGGCGGTACGGGCGATCGCGGTGACCAGCCTGGCGTCGTCGGCGAGCTGCCCGTCCCACGACAGCAGCCCGCCGCGCAGCCCGTGCGGGCGCAGCGGGGGCGCGGCCCGGAGCGTCTCCACCGCCGACAGGCCGCGCGGGCGGGGCAGCACCTCGCGCGGGGTGCGGGCCGCCGCCCGCAGCGCGTCCCCTGCGGTCAGGGCGGCCCGCGCCAGCGCCGCCTGCCGCCGCGGGACCAGCGAGGTCAGCGGCATGACGAACGGCAGCGCGCGCACCAGGTGCGGGGCGGTGCGCCGCATCAGCACGCCGCGTTCCACGGCGCTCTCGTACGCCACGTCGACCTGGCCGGAGGCCAGGTAGCGCAGCCCGCCGTGGATCAGCTTGGAACTCCACCGGGAGGTGCCGAAGGCCAGGTCGTGCGCGTCGATCGCGGCGACCGTCAGGCCGCGCGAGGCCGCGTCCAGGGCCGCCCCGGCGCCGGTCGCGCCGAGCCCGACGACCAGCACGTCGACGACCTCGCCGGGCAGCGCGGCCAGCTCGCGGGCGCGGCGCCCGGCGTTCAGGGAGGACCGCCCGGGCTGCGCGGACGGCACCGGGTCACCGGGCACGGAGCCGGTCACGGGGCCAGGGTCCTCTCCAGGATGTGCGCCAGCTCGGCGTCGAACGCGGCGTCGTCCAGTTCCGGGTCGGCGCCGTCGGTCATGGTGCGCGCCGACAGCACGAACGACTGGACGACCAGCAGCAGCGCGCGGGCCTGCCGGCCGGGGTGGCCGGCGCGGATCGTGCCGTCCGCGTGCCCGGCCCGCAGCGTTCGCTCGAACATCTCCAGGAAGCCCCGCTGGCTGGTGCCGCAGCGCTCGAGCACGTAGGGCAGCAGCAGCTCGGGGTCCACCTCGACGATCTTGCGGAGCAGCGGATGGGCGCGGAACGCGCGTGCGCCCGCGACCAGGCCCGCCACCATCCGCGGGCGGACCGGCCCGGCGTCGTCGGGCGGCTGCGCTTCGATCGCGACGGCCAGGAACTCCCGGGTCATCAGGTCGCTCACCAGGCTGCGCACGTCGGGCCAGCTCCGGTACAGCGTCATCCGGGAGACCCCGGCGCGCCGGGCGATGTCGGTCAGCGTCGTGCGGCGCACCCCGACGGCCAGGACGCAGTCGCGGGCGGCGTCCAGAACGGCGTCCCGCTTGCTCGCGCCGCCCGGCGGCGACGTCCCGGGCGCTGCCTCGATCGCCTTGTGACGTTCTGACGTCATATGTCACAGTGTAAGCCATGGAGAACCGGGACATGCTGTGGCACGGCTGGGGCGACCCGGGCAGGGCCGCTCCGTTACCGGACGCGGCGCTCGGCCTGCTGCGCGAGCTGCTCGGCGTGCGGCCCGCGCAGGAGCCGCCCGTCGCCCTGGAAGAGATCAAGGTGCCCGCCCCCCGGCTCCCCGACGGCCTTCCCGGCGCGCTCGCCGCCGCGGTCGGCGGCGCGGGCCACGTGCGCACGGACGCCGAGGCCCGGGTCCGGCACACGCGCGGCAAGTCGACGCCCGACCTGCTGCGCGTCCGGTCGGGGGACGTGTCCGACGCCCCGGACGCGGTCGTCCTGCCCGGTTCCCATGACGAGGTGCTGGCCGTGCTCAGGGCGTGCGCCGAGCACCGCGTCGCGGTCGTGCCGTTCGGCGGCGGCACCTCGGTCGTCGGCGGGCTCGCCCCGCAGGGCGGGCACGCCTTCGTCGCCCTCGACCTGCGCCGGATGGACGCGCTGACCTCCCTCGACCCCGTCTCCCGCACGGCCGTGCTCCAGCCCGGCCTGCGCGCGCCGCGCGCCGAGGAACTGCTGCGCGAGCGCGGCTTCACGCTCGGGCACTTCCCGCAGTCCTACGAGTGGGCCACCATCGGCGGGTTCGCCGCCGCGCGCTCCAGCGGGCAGGCGTCCGCCGGGTACGGGCGCTTCGACGAGATGGTCACCGGCCTCACCGTCGCCACCCCCGAGGGCACCCTCGACCTGGGCCGCGCCCCCAGGTCCGCCGCCGGGCCGGACCTGCGGCAGTTAGTGCTCGGCTCGGAGGGCGCGTTCGGCGTGATCACCTCGGTCGCGGTGCGGGTGCGGCCCGTCCCCGAGGGCGCGGCGTACGAGGGATGGCGCTTCCCCTCATTCGACACCGGCGCGGCGGCGCTGCGGCGGCTCGCCCAGGACGGCCCGCTGCCCACCGTGCTGCGGCTGTCCGACGAGGCCGAGACCGCGATCGGCGTGGCCGACCCCGCCTCCATCGGCGTGGCCGCGCTCTCGTCCGGCTCGCCGAGCTGCCTGGCCGTGCTGGGCTTCGAGGGGACGTCCGACGAGATCGCCGCGCGCCGGGACGAAGCCCACGCCGTGCTGCGTGCCCAGGGCGGCGAGCCCCTTGGCTCAGGGCCGGGCGAGAAGTGGGAGCACGGCCGCTTCAACGCCCCTTACCTGCGCGACGCGCTCCTGGACGCCGGGGCCTTCGCCGAGACGCTGGAGACCGCCACGTTCTGGTCCGGCGTCCCGGGCCTGTACGCGGCCGTGCGGGAGACGCTCATCCGCGAACTCGCCGGATCGGGCACGCCACCGCTGGTCATGTGCCATATCTCGCACGTCTACCCCGCGGGCGCCTCGCTCTACTTCACCGTGGTCTCGGCGCGGGGCGCGGACGCGGTGGCGCACTGGGAGCGCGCCAAGCACGCCGCCAACGACGCGATCATCGCCGCGGGCGGCACCATCAGCCACCACCACGGGGTCGGCACCGACCACCGCGACTGGTACGCCCGCGAGATCGGGCCGCTCGGCGCGGAGATCGTGCGGGCGGTCAAGCGCCGGGTCGATCCGCACGGCATCCTCAACCCGGGCGTCCTCACCGCCCCCTTCGGCCAGGAGTGATCGCGATGCCGTCCGCCCCCCGCGTCTTCACCGCGGTCGTCAACCCGGCGGCCGGGGGACCGGCCGCCGCGGCCTCGCTGGTCCCGCTGGCCCGCGCGCTGCGCGGGGCCGGCGCGGAGATCCTCGTCGAGTACAGCCGCGGGCTGGAGCATGCCGCGACGCTGGCCCGCAGCGCCGCCAAGCGCGGGCACGTCGTGCTGGGCGTCGGCGGCGACGGCATGGTCGGCCGCGTCGGCGGCGCCCTGGCCGGCACCGGCGCGGTCTTCGGGATCGTCCCGGCCGGGCGCGGCAACGACTTCGCACGCCAGCTCGGCGTCCCCTCCGGCACCGCCGAACTGGCCTCCCTGCTGCTGGAGAGGAAGCCGCGCGAGGTGGACGTCATCGACGCCGGCGGCATTCCCGTGCTCGGGAGCGTGTACGCGGGCGTGGACGCCGTCGCCAACGGCAACGCCAACAGGGCCCGGCTGCTGCGCGGCTCGGCCGCGTACTACATCGGCGCACTGCGGGCCGTGCTGGCCTGGCGTCCCGCCGACTACCGGGTGACCGTGGACGGCGAGGTGCTCGAACGGCGCGGCTACACGGTCGTCGCCGCCAACTCCGGCTTCTACGGGTTCGGGCGCCGCATCGCCCCCGCGGCGCGGGTGGACGACGGCCTCCTGGACGTGGTGATCATCAAGGACGCGCCCCGCCCGCTGTTCTTCGCCGTGATGCGCGAGCTGGAGCGCGGGACGCACGTGCGCCGCCCCCAGGTCGAGGTCGTGCGCGGCAAGGAGGTCAGGATCGAGCTGGCCGAGCCGGGGCGTACGCTGCCGTACGGGGCGGACGGTGAACTGCCCGGGAGGCTTCCGGTCACCGCCCGCGTTCTGCCGGGCGCGCTGCGTGTGCTCGCACCCTGACGCCTGGCGAGGGCGTGCCGGAACCTTGGCCTGCTCATTGGCCCGATTTACGCAGGCATTACGGACGTCCGGATAGCGTTGTTTGTGTCCCGCTATCGGGACCTACGGGTCGTCTGCGCGGACATCATGAGAAGGCGACAGCTCGCCGTTCTGGGGGGACTCATGATGCGCGCAGACACCCTTACGTGGTGGCGCCGGCGCCTCCGGGGGTTGGCGTCGGCGCTCATCACATGCCCGGCCCATGCACGTAGAGTGGTCCGATGCGCACCCTGCTGAACATCATCTGGCTGGTCCTGTCGGGGTTCTGGCTGGCGGTCGGCTACGTCGTCGCCGGGATCGTCTGCTGCATCCTGATCATCACCATCCCGTTCGGCATCGCCTCGTTCCGCATCGCGCTCTTCGCGCTCTGGCCCTTCGGGAACACGGTCGTCCGCCGCCGCGACGCCGGGGCCGGCTCCTGCCTCGGCAACGCCATCTGGGTGGTCGTCGCAGGCTGGTGGCTGGCGCTGGGCCACCTGATGACCGGCATCGTGCTGTGCATCACGATCATCGGCATCCCGTTCGGGATCGCCAACTTCAAGCTGATCCCGGTGTCGCTGCTGCCGCTCGGCCGGGAGATCGTCCCCACCGACGATCCGCGCGCCTTCTACGTCGAGTAGCCCGCCGGGCGGCCCACCGGTGAGCACGGGCCGAGTCGCCGAACCGGCTGCGCCGCGGCGCCGTCTCGCCTACCCTCCGTGAGGGCCCTACTCTTCGTGAGGGCGAGGTCTCGTTCCGGCATCGAGCCCGCATCGGACGGGTCTCCTCCTCTATTGGCGCCAACCAACTTCTTGGTCGAATAGCGGCCCATCGGCCATGCCGGTGCCGCCGCTCCCTCACCGTGCGCGGTGGCGTGGCGGCGTGACCTTAGCCGGAGGTATGTGTGAAATCGGACTCTCCAGAGCCCGCGACGCCGGGGTCCGCCGGCGCCGGCGGGCTTGACGACGCGGCCTTCGCCCAGATGAACCAGAGCCCCGAGTTCCAGCGGCTCAAGTCCACCTTCCGCCGCTTCGTCTTCCCGATGACCGCGGCGTTCCTCATCTGGTACCTGCTGTACGTGGTGCTGTCGGCGTACGCGCGCGACTTCATGGGCACCAAGGTCGTCGGCAACATCAACGTGGCGCTGGTGTTCGGGCTCCTCCAGTTCCTCTCCACCTTCCTCATCGCCTGGGCGTACGAGCGGCACGCGCGCCGCAAGCTGGAGCCGCTGGCCGCCCAGGTCGCGGCGCCCGGCGACGGGCCCGCGGCCGCGGCCCTGGTGCCCGAGCCGGCCCCGGCGCCCGACGACGCCGCGGACGCCGCGAAGGAGGACCCGGCCGGCGACGGAGCCGCGGACGGGACCGAGGCCGGCGACGGCCGCGAGGAGGAGAAGAAGTGACCCCACTGCTCGCCGGGCCGCTGTCGGCGGCCCCGTCCGGGGTGCTCGCGGCGCCCGCAGAGAACGAGCACCGCACGATCTCGCTGGTCCTGTTCGGGCTGTTCGTGGCGCTGACCCTCTGGATCACCATCTGGGCCAGCCGGCAGACCCGCACCGCCGCCGACTTCTACGCCGGCGGCCGGCAGTTCTCCGCCGTCCAGAACGGCCTGGCGATCGGCGGCGACTACATGTCGGCCGCATCGTTCCTGGGCATCGCCGGCATGTTCGCGCTGTCCGGCTACGACGGGTTCCTGTACTCGATCGGGTTCCTGGTCGCCTGGCTGGTGGCGCTGCTGCTGGTCGCCGAGCTGCTGCGGAACTCCGGCCGGTTCACGATGGCCGACGTGCTGGCGTTCCGAATGCGGCAGCGGCCGGTGCGCGCCGCCGCCGGCATCTCCACCATCGTGGTGTCGATCTTCTACCTGCTGGCCCAGATGGTCGGCGCGGGCGCGCTGGTCGCGCTGCTGCTCGGCGCCGAGGGCGAGGCCGCCAAGATCTGGACGATCGTGGCGGTCGGGGCGCTGATGATCTTCTACGTCACGGTCGGCGGGATGAAGGGCACCACCTGGGTGCAGATCGTCAAGGCCGTGCTGCTGATGAGCGGCGCCGCGGTCATGACCGTGTGGGTGCTGGCCAAGTACGGCTTCAACCTCTCGGAGCTGCTGGGCGCCGCCGCCGACAAGAGCGGAAAGGGGCAGGCGTTCCTGGAGCCGGGCCTGAAGTACGGCGCCACCGACATGTGGTCCAAGCTCGACCTGCTGTCGCTGGGCCTGGCGCTGGTGCTGGGCACCGCCGGGCTGCCGCACATCCTGATCCGCTTCTACACCGTGCCCAACTCCAAGGCGGCCCGTGCCTCGGTGAACTGGGCGATCGGCATCATCGGCACCTTCTACCTGATGACGCTGGTCATCGGGTTCGGCGCCGCGGCGCTGGTCGGCAGCGCAGCCGTCGCGAAGCAGGACAAGGGCGGCAACACCGCGGCGGTGCAGGTGGCCCAGGAACTGGGCGGCGGGGCCGGCTCCACCGGCGGCGCGATCTTCCTGGCGATCATCGCGGCGGTCGCGTTCGCCACCATCCTGGCCGTGGTCGCCGGGCTCACCCTGGCCTCCTCGTCCTCGTTCGCGCACGACCTGTTCGCCAACGTGTTCAAGCGAGGCAAGGCCACCGAGCGCGACGAGGTCCGGATGGCGCGGATCGCCGCGCTGGCCATCGGCGCCGTCGCGATCGTGCTGTCCATCTTCGCGCGCGGGCTGAACGTGGCGTTCCTGGTGGCGCTGGCGTTCGCGGTCGCCGCCTCGGCCAACCTGCCGACGCTGCTGTTCTCGCTGTTCTGGAAGCGGTTCAACACCGCGGGCGCGGTGGCCGGCATCTACGGCGGGCTGATCTCGGCGGTGGCGCTGGTGATGTGCAGCTCCATCGCCTGGGGCGGCAAGTCCGACACCCTGCCGAAGGGCAATCCGGACGCGCTGTTCAGCGAGACGATCGTGGCGCCGTTCCCGATGCAGAACCCGGGGCTGATCTCGATCCCGCTCGGGTTCCTGTGCGCCTATCTCGGCACGGTCCTGTCCAAGGAGAAGACCGACGAGAAGTTCGCCGAACTGGAGGTGCGGGCCCTCACCGGAACCGGCGCGCACTGACCCGGCGGAACCGGCCCGGCCGAACCTGAAGCGCCTCGCGGCGCCGTCCCTCGACGGGGACGGCGCCGCCGCGCGTGAGCGACAAGGGCTTGGCGACCGCGACAGGTGTCCCGGATCCGCTTGACGTGTAGATCACCCCGGCGCATAAATTTGCCTTGCCCCCTCTACCCCCCGGAGGTCGCTTGTGCGCGCGGAGGACGCGGTCGCCCCCGAAAGCGTGCCCGACAACTCGCGTGTCTCGGAGGCCGGCGCAGGGTGGGAGTGCCGGACGCGCGGCAGCTTCCAGGAGCTGATGCCCGAGCGCGTCTCCGGTTTCTCCTGGCGCCACCCCGTGGTGCTGTGGCGCTCCCGCAACGACGTCATCGCCAAGCTCTTCGGCGACCCGTCCAACGGCATCCGCCGCCGCTGCGTCGCGGCGCTCGCCGAGCGGGGCACGCGCGCCGGGTTCACGATGCACCGTAGGGACGAGTCGTTCTCGTTCCTGCTGCTCGGCGACACCGGGGAGGGGGACCGGTCGCAGTACGCGGTCGTCCCGCCGGCCCTGCAGGTGGGCGCCGACACCGACTTCATGGTCATCGCCAGCGACGTCATCTACCCCAGCGGCGAGGCCGCCGACTACCCGGAGAAGTTCTTCCGCCCGTACAAGGACTACCCGGGGCCGATCTACGCGGTGCCGGGCAACCACGACTGGTACGACGGGCTGCGCGGCTTCCTGCGCGTGTTCTGCGACCTCGACATGGAGTGCGAGCCCGACCCGTGGCGCGGCCCGCTCGGCGCCGTGGCGCGGCTGCTGTGGCGGCGTCCCGGTCCGGTGGACGAGAAGGCGCTCGCCGCGGCCCGGGAACGCTACCGGGGCGCGCCCGGGCAGCGCGCCGTCCAGCCCGGCCCGTACTGGATGATCGACACCCCCGCGCTGCGGATCGTGGGCATCGACACCGGCATCACCGGCGGCCTGGACCGCGACCAAGGCGCGTGGCTGCGCGAGGTGTCCGCCGGCCCCAAGCCCAAGCTGCTCATCACCGGCAAGCCGCTGTACGTGGACGACAGCCTCCGCCCCGGGAGGATCGAGGGCGGCGGCACGGTCGACGCCATCGTCAAGGACCCGGCGCACAACTACGTCGCGGCGATCGGCGGCGACATCCACAACTACCAGCGCTACCCGGTACGTGTCGGCGACCGCACGGTGCAGTACCTGGTGTCGGGCGGCGGCGGCGCGTTCATGCACGCCACGCACACCATCCCGCGCGTGCGGGTGACCGGCGAGGCGGACTTCCGCTGCTACCCGCTGCGGGGCGACTCGCTGTCGCGGTACAGCAAGCTGTACGGCCGGGTGCTGCGGCTCCCGAAGCTGTTCGAGCTGACCCCGCAGGAAGCGACCGAGGTGATCCGGTACCGGCTCGGGATCGAGCCCGGGCGCGGGTACGGCGGCGAGGACCCGTCGCCGTCGTCGGGAGGCGAGGGGATGCCCGCCGGGCCGAAGACCGCCGCGCCGTCCCTTCCGGCGCGGTCCGCGGAGGGCGTGCCGTCGCGGCGCGCGCGTTTCGTCGCCGCACTGCTCGGCGTGCCGCGGGGCGAGCGGCGGCGTCCCGGAATGGCGCGGCTGCCGGTGCGGAAGGTGCCGCAGCGCTTCCGCTCGGAGATGGCCGACTGGGACCGTCCGCCGTTCTTCAAGAGTTTCCTGCGGGTGGACGTCACCGGGGCTGAGCTGCGCATCCGCTGTTACGCGGCCACCGGTTGCGGCGACCAGGAGCTGCGGCCGCCGTGCGAGGACGAGGTGACGGTTCCGCTGCGCTAGCCCGTCACGTCTGGTTAAACCGGAAAATCTCGCACGATTACATGAAATTTTGTCGGTTGTTGCGGTGCGAACGGTTTCTCTGTCGTACAGTCGGGCGTCATTGTCTCAGACCACGGAACTCGGGTGCCTGGCCGTACCGGGGCCACGCCCCTCAGGGGAGAACACAGGATGAGCTACCCGCAACAGGGTGCGCAGCAGCCGTACCAGCAGCAGTACCAGGGCCAGCAGCCGCACCAGGGCCAGCAGGCGCCGGTGCACGCGCAGCAGCATGCCCCCGCCGCCGCCGGTGGCGGTTACAACATGAAGCGGCGTAACCCGGTGGGCGTTTGGCTGGGCCTGCCCATCATCACCTTCGGCATCTACCCGCTGGTGTGGTTCTACAAGACCCACGCCGAGCTGTTCGCCTACGACCGCCGCACCGGCGACGCCGCCACCAACGCGCTGCTCTCGGTGATCTTCGGCGGCATCACGCTGGGCATCTGGCCCCTCATCGTGTTCGTGAAGATGGGCGACCGGATCGCGCAGGCCCAGCGCGCCGCGGGCCTGCAGCCCTCGTGCAGCGGCGGCATGGGCTTTCTGCTCGGCATCTTCGGCTTCGGGATGCTGTACTACCAGCTCCAGCTCAACAAGGTCGTGGACCGGTACGGCGACGTCGCCCCCGGTCAGCAGGTCTCCCTGGCCGCCTGAACCGGTCACCGACCGCGCCGGAACCCCTCCGCGCCCCCCGGGGGCACGGAGGGGTTCGGCGTTCCCGGACGGCGCCGCCCCGATTCTGTCGGTGCCCCGGGACAGAATGAGCGGGTGAGGATCGCGGTGGCCGCCGGGCCGGACGGGGGAGGCGCGCTTCAGCGCCTCGCCGACGACGGTCTGCCCGCCGGCCCTCCCGAGACCGTCCCCGACCTGGTGGCCGCCATCGAGGCCCGCGAACGCGCCGACGCGCCGCGCTGGGTCTGGCCCGCCACCGCCCGGCTCTACCCGCGTCTGCTGAAAGCCGGCGCACGGGTCGCGCGCTGCCACGATCTCGAGCTTGTCGAGAGCCTGCTGCTCGGGCACGCCGGCCGGTACGGCGAGCCGCGCTCCGTTCGGGCGGCCTGGGCCCGTCTCAACGGCACCCCCGTTCCGGACGACCCGCCGCCACCGCAGGAGATGCCTCCGCAGACGTCGCTGTTCGACCCCGAGTCCCTGACGCCCGGCCCGGACACGGCCCTCGCGGTCGTCGCCGTCCCGTCGAGTGCCGGTGCCTCGAGTGACCGTGCTCCGAGTGACCGTGCTCCGAGTGACCGTGCTCCGAGTGACCGTGCTTCGAGTGACCGTGCTCCGGCCGAGCGGGCCGCGGAGGACGAGCTCGGGATGGTCGTCGGCGTGCACGCCGAGCAGCGGCGGCGGATCGCCGGGCTGCCCGGGTTCGGGTTGCTGGCGGCCGCGGAGTCGGCGGGCGCGCTGGTCGCGGCCGAGATGAGCCACGAGGGGCTGCCCTGGTCGGCCGAACGCCAGGACGAGCTGCTCACCGGCCTGCTGGGGCCGCGGCCGTCCGGCGGCATGCGGCCGCGCCGGCTCCAGGCCCTCGCCGACCGCGTCAACGCCGCGTTCGGGCTGCGCGCGCCGGTCAACCCCGACTCGCCCGCGCAGATCATGAAGGCGTTCGCCGCGGTGGGGCTGCCCGTCACCTCCACCCGCGCGCACGTGCTCAAGCGCGTCGACCATCCGGCGGTGCCGCTGCTGCTGGAGTACAAGGAGCTGTCTCGGCTGCACACCGCGCACGGCTGGGCCTGGGCCGACACCTGGGTGCACGGCGGCCGGTTCCGTCCCGAGTACGTGGTCGGCGGGGTGGTGTCCGGGCGGTGGGCCACCAACGGCGGCGGCGCGCTGCAGATCCCGCGGGTGCTGCGCCGGGCCGCCGTCGCCGATCCGGGCTGGTCGCTGATCGTCGCCGACGCCGCGCAGCTCGAACCGCGGGTGCTGGCCGCGCTGGCCGGAGACCGGGCGTTCGCCGCGGCCGCCGCCGAGGGCGACCTGTACGCGGCGCTGGCGGTGGCGTTCGGCGGCACCGCGTCCGGCGGGACGACCGCCCGCGACAAGGCCAAGATCGCGCTGCTGTCGGCGATGTACGGCGGCGGCACCGGCGAGGCGGTGCAGCTCCTCGCCGTCCTGAAGAGCCGGTTCCCGCAGGCGCTGGAGTACGTCGAGGCGGCGGCGCGGGCGGGGGAGCGGGGCGGGCTCGTACGGTCGCGGCTGGGCCGCACCTGCCCGCCCCCCTCAGCCGGATGGCGGCGGCTGACCTCTGAAGGCGGCCCCGAGGGCGGCCCTGGGGGCGACGCGGCGGACGGCCCCGAGGGAGGCGTCGAAGGCGGCCCCGGCCCCTCGCCGGACGAGGGACGCTCCCGCCAGGTCACCGCGGCCCAGGCGCTGCGCGGCCGGGGCCGCTTCACCCGCAACTTCGTCGTCCAGGCCACCGCAGCCGACTGGGCCCTGGTCCTGCTGGCCACGCTGCGGAACAGGCTGGCCGAGCTGGGCCCGCCGCGGCTGGTCTTCTTCCAGCACGACGAGGTCATCGTGCACGCCCCCACGGGGCTGGCCGGTGAGGTCGAGTCCGCGATCCACGCCTCCGCGGATGAGGCCGGCCGGCTGCTTTTCGGCCGCACACCGGTCGTGTTCCCGATGGAGGTCGCCGTCGTCGAGTGCTACGGCGACGCCAAATGAGAACGATCCGAACACGCGTCCTCGGCGCCCGGCCCTGCGCATGCCGGGCCGGCCGCCGGGCGGCGTCCTGGTGCGGGGACTCAGGAGCGGACGGTCAGGGACGGGCGTTCGTTGAGCGTCGCAATGTCGGAGAGCGAGGTCTGCCGGTAGGCGCCGCTGATGGTGGCCAACTCCTCGGCGGAGAGCACGTCCTCGATGCGCTCGTAGCCCTCCGGGGCGCGTTCGTGCACGGTGTGCAGCACGCGGTCGGCCGGCATGTCGCGGCAGGCCAGCACGATCGAGTTGACCGTTTCACGGCGCGCCTTGTCGTAGGAGGCCAGCCCGTCCTCGGGGGCGGCGGCGTGGGACAACTCGAACGCCAGCACCCGGGCGTCCAGCACCGCCTGCGAGCCGCCGTTGGATCCGATCGGGTACATGGGGTGGGCGGAGTCGCCGAGCAGGGTGACCCGGCCCTGGGTCCAGAACGGCAGCGGGTCCCGGTCCACCATCGAGTGCTCCAGGATCCGCTCGGTCGAGGCCAGCATCGCGGGCACGTCCAGCCAGTCGAACCGCCAGTCGGCGAAGTGCGGCAGGAAGTCCTCCAGACGCCCGGCCCGGGTGTCCACGTCGGGCGCCTGGGTGATCCCGTCGTCGACGATCTTCACCTCGGCGGACCAGTTGAGGAGCGCCCGCCCGCGCTGCTCGGCCTCCGGGGAGATCGAGTAGACGACCAGCTTGGCGGCGGTGTTGCTGCCCGCCACCGCGACGGTGCGGCCGGACAGGAACGGATCGCCCTCGGTGAGGCCGCGCCACAGGCGCACCCCGTTCCACAGCGGACCGGGCTCGCCGGGGTGCAGCTGCGCCCGCACGGCCGAGCGGATTCCGTCCGCCCCGATCAGCACGTCGCAGTGGACGGTCTCGAAGGTGCCGGTCGCCGCGTCCCGCAGCCGTGCCCGCACGCCCGAACCGTCCTGCTCGAAGGATTCGAACGCGGTCCCGGTGCGGACGGCACTCGCGCCGAGCCGGGCCTGGACGGCCTTGAGCAGGATCGTCTGCAGCTCGCCGCGGTGGATCGAGTACTGCGGCCAGCGGTACCCCTGCGCGATGCCCCGCGGTTCGGCCCAGATCGGGTCGCCGTGCCGGGTGAAGTGGGCCATCTCGGCGGCCGGAATGGCGGTGGCGGCCAGTTCGTCGCCCAGCCCCAGTTCGGTCAGCTCGCGCACGGCGTGCGGCAGCAGGTTGATACCGACGCCGATCGGGTCCAGCCGCGTGGCCGCTTCCACGATCTGCGTCTCGATTCCGGCCTCGTGCAGGCTGAGCGCCGCGCTGAGACCGCCGATGCCGGCTCCGACGATGAGTACGCGCACGTGTTGCCCTTCCTTGACGTTCCTGTCGTCCGGCGAAGTCCGGGGGAAAGCGAGCAAGGACTAGGCGTCCTTGTACGCCCCCCGGAGGCCGGCCATGTCCGTGTTCTTGGTGTCCATCTTCTCCAGGGCGCTGCGGTCGCCGCGGACCAGACGGCCAACGGTGGCACGCGTGCGGATGAACTCCGGCATCGCCCGCGTCTCGATCTGGTCGCGCACGGACGGCAGCGCGACCGGCACGTCGGCGAGCACCCCGGTGGGGGACGGGCCCAGCACGACCACCCGGTCGCCGACGTAGACGCTCTCGTCGATGTCGTGCGTGACCAGCAGGATCGTCATCTTCTCCGCGCGGTGCACCTGCAGGACCAGGTCCTCCAGATCCTCGCGGGTCTGGGCGTCCACCGAGCCGAACGGCTCGTCCATCAGCAGCAGCGTCGGCTTGTAGGCCAGCGCACGGGCGATCGACACCCGCTGCTGCATGCCGCCCGACAGCTGCCATGGGTACTTGCGGCCGGCGTCCGCCAGCCCCACGGACTCCAGCGCCTCCGTCGCCGCCGCCCGCCGGTCCGCCTTGGACATGCCGCGACGGCGCAGCGGCAGCGCCACGTTGTCGCGCACCGTCAGCCAGGGGAACAGCGAGCGGCTGTAGTCCTGGAACACCACGGCCAGACCGTCGGGCACTCCGCGGACCGGGTCGCCGTCCAGGAGGACCTGCCCGCCGCTCGGGGGGATCAGCCCGGCGATGCAGCGCAGCAGCGTGGACTTGCCGCACCCGGACGGGCCGACGACGCTCACCAGCTCGCCGTCGCCGACGGCCAGATCCATGCCGCGGATGGCGACGTGTCCGTCGGGATAGGTGTGGCTGAGGGCCGTTATCTCCAGCACGAGGTCAATCCTTAGTTCTTAATGGGACGTGAGACCGTCCCCGCGAGGGGGACGGTCTCACCTTCCCGGAGATCGATCAGTTGGCCAACCTGCGGGCTCCACTGTGCCAGCCGAGCAGGCGCCGCTCCAGCAGCACGAACGCCCCGTTGAACAGCAGGCCCAGGACGCCGAGCATGACGATCCCGGCCCACATGGCGGGCAGGTCGAAGTCGCGCTGCGCGCCGATCAGCTGGGCGCCGATGCCCGCGGTGCTGCCCACCAGCTCAGACAGGACCATGAGGATCAGCGCGAAGCCCAGGCTGACCCGCACCCCCGCGATGATCTTCGGGCCCGCGGCGGGCAGGATCACCGTCACCAGGCGCCGGTACCGCGAAAGGCCGAACACCTTCGCGGTCTCCAGCTGCAGGGCCTCCACGGTGCGCGCCCCGTCGGCGCTGTTGAGCAGCACCGGCCACACCACGCTGAACGCGATCGTGACGATCTGCATGGTGGCGCCCAGCTGGAACACCATGATGAAGAACGGCAGCAGCGTGGGCGGCGGGACGGCGCGCAGGAACTGCAGCACCGGGTCCAGCAGGTCGTTCAGTGTCCGGGAGCGGCCGATCGCCACGCCCAGCACGACGCCGACCGCGCAGGCGACGAGCCAGCCGGCGAACAGGTGGCCCAGGCTGGTGGAGAAGTCGTCCACCGCCTTGTCGGTGAGGAACAGCCGGGAGGCCGGGCCGGAGAACCAGATCTCGTGCAGAGACGAGACGATCTTCGACGGAGGCGGGAAGTACTCCTCCTCCGCCACCCGGGTGCCGATCTCCCAGCCGATCAACACGAGCACGATCAGCCAGAGCCGCTCCGAGCCCCCTCGCAGCAGCCGTATCGGCGCGCCGGAGGAGCGTGGGGAGCGCCCTTTCTCCTTTGTCTCCTGTTTCTCTTTCACCGGCGTGGTCATGCGACCCCCTCCACGCGGGCGGTGTTCCAGCGGAAGGCGACCCGTTCCAGCCCGACCAGGCCCGCGTTGGCCGCCAGGCCCAGCGCCCCTGCCCAGCAGGCGCCGGCGAGCATGAGGCCGGTGTCGCCGCCGCCGGACTGGCTCTCCGACAGGAAGGCGCCCACGCCCTCGCCGCCGCCGGCCAGCAGTTCGGCGCTGATGACGACCACCAGGCCGACCGAGGCGGCGATGCGCACGCCGGTGGCGATGAACGGGGCGGCGCTGGGCAGCGAAACCCGCCACAGCACCGCGCCCTCGCCGAACCCGAACGCGCGCAGGCTCTCCTTGGCGACCGGGTCCACGTCCCGCAGCGCGTACAGGGTGTTGATCAGGATGGGCCACAGCGAGGCGTAGAAGATCAGCGCCATCTTCTGCTGGGTGACCGAGGAGAACATGATCAGCACGAGCGGGATCAGCGCGACCGACGGGATGGGACGGCACATCTCGACCAGGCCCCGGGAAGCCGCGCCCAGCAGCGGCACCGAGCCGAGCAGGAGGCCGAGGGGCACCGCGACCGCCACCGCGAGCAGCAGCCCGCCGGCCCAGGCGCGCACGGTGTCGCCGACGTCGACGAGGAAGTCGCCGTCGACCGCCAGCCGTCCCGCCTCCGCCAGCACGGTCGTCGCGGCGGGCAGGGCGTCCTCGTCGAGCAGGCCGAGCCGGTTGACCGCCTCCACGACGAGGATCGCCCCGAGCACGCCCGCGGCGCCGAGCCCGACGCGTCGGGCGCCGATCATCCCGACGCCGCCGGCGAGGCGGCGATCAGCGGCTTGACGTCGATGGGCTTGTCGACGATCCCGAACTGCTGCATCACGTTGGCCACGCGCTGCAGGCGGGTGGCGTTGAGCGAGGTGGGGTAGCCGGTGAGGACCATCGTGGCGGCGACGTTCGCGTCGATGCCGCGCGCGTACTTGGGCAGGATGTCCTGAACCACCTTGCGGTCGGCGGCCAGACCCTGCGCCTTGACCATGGCCCGCTGGAAGGCCGCGACGGTCTTGGGGTTCTTGGCGGCGAAGTCCTCGGTGGTGGCGTAGCCCGAGATCGGGAAGTCGGCGGTGGCACCGCTGGACAGGTCGGCCAGCATCCGGGCGCCCAGCTTCTGCTGGATCTGCGTGCCGAACGGCTCGATGGCCTGGACCGCGTCGACGCTGCCGGACTTGAGGGCCGCCTCCATGCCGGGCGGCGGGGTCTCGATGAAGTTCTTGTTCTCGTCCAGCTCCACGCCCGCAGGCTTGGCGGCCGAGCGCACCAGCATCGTCGCCACGTTGCGCTTGGTGTTGACGGCGATCTTCTTGTCCTTCAGATCGGCGAGTGTGCGGATCTTGGAGTCCTTGGCGACCAGCAGTGTGTGGCTCTTAGGAGCGCTCTGCGACGCCTCGGCCACGATTTTCACCTTGAGCGCGCCCGTGGTCGAGGCGGCGAAGAATGACACGTAGTTGCCGACGGAGATGTCGAGCGTGCCGCCCTTCAGGCGGGGAATGGCCTCCTGGCCACCTTGGATCACCTGGGTCTTGACCGTCAGGCCCTCGGCCTTGAACAGGCCGCGGCTGATGGCCAGCTGCAACGGGGCGGTGTCGCCCACCAGCATCGTGCCGACGGTGATCTCGGATTCCTCGAGGCCGTTGGCGCCCTTCGACTCGTCGGAACCGCCGCAGGCGGCCGCTGACGCGGCCATGGTAAGGGCGAGGGCTCCGGCGAGAACGTTACGACGGTGGAGTGCATGCATGAGGTAACGCTCCGTGATGCGGGGGAAGTCGACGAAAAGGATCTTTCAACGAGCGGCGATCGTAGCGCACAGGTACGGGAGGTACCCGTAGGATGCCGCTTTACATGCACAAACGTGAACAACTATGAGCAATCTGTGACACAGGCTTATCATTCGGCGCAAGTTATGAACTGTGTGATCATTCGGGTTGGCTGTGATGGTAGCTCTGTGTTGTGATGTTCCGCGTTCGCCCGGAGTGACCCCTGGAGTGCAAAGTTGCAGAACTGCGTTCGGGGCGCGAGCGGTCGTTATGGAGAGGTAGCAGAGGGCAGTGCGCACAGCGGAAGGGACCCAGGCGGTCCCGCAGTCCCCCCGGGCAGCGCCCACAACCGGCAAGGAGCCCCCCCGAGTGCGGGGATCCGGCGGGTGGCTGCGGAACTGGCGTGTGACCACACGACTGGTCGCCGTCATCGCGATTCCGACCATCGTGGCGGCCGTGCTGGCCGGCGGACGGGTCCTGACCTCCGTCGAGAACGCGAACGAGTACCGGCGTAGCAGCGACCTGGCCACTATCGGCATCCACCTGAGCGCGCTGTCGCAGGCGCTGGAGAACGAACGCGACGCCATGGCCGAGCGCGCCGCGGGTGGCGCGCCCGCCGTGGACGAAGGGACCCTGCGGCAGCGCCAGACCGCGGTGGACGTGGCGGCCCGGGAGTACCGGAGGGCGGTCGCCGATGCCGACGTCACCGGAGCGCAGTTGCGGCTGGGACTGGCCAACGTCGACAACCGGGTGCGGTCGCTGTCGGCGCTGCGGTCGGCGGCCGGACGGCTGGGGCCCGAGCCGATCGTCGACAAGTACACCGAGTTCAATGACGACATCCTGGCCCACCTGGTCGTCGCCGCCTACGACTCCTCCGACCCCGACACCTCCCGCAGCCTGCTGACGCTGGTGTCGCTGTCGCGCGCCAAGGACGCCGCGTCCCGGGAACGCGTGCTGATCGCCGCGGCCATGTGGGAAGGGCGGTTCGAGCCGCGGACCATGCAGGGCGTCCAGGACGCGCGTTCGGACCTGACCAGCAACCTCGCCGAGTTCCGGGCCTCGGCCACGCTCGCCGAGCTGCGCCTGTTCGACGACCGCGTCACCGGCCCCGAGCTGGACCAGGCCGAGTACACCAGGGCCCGGGTGCTGATCCTGGCGGGTCGCTCGACCCAGATGAGCGTCCGGCCGATGGGCGCAGCCCAGGCCCGCGACTGGGTGAGCGACTCCACCGTCCGGATCGACCGGATGCGGCAGGTGGAGACGCAGAAGCGCGCCGACATCGGCCGCCGCCTCGAAGAGCTCCGCTCGGACGCCGTGTTCGCCACCGCCCGCGACGCCGTGCTGCTGGCCCTGCTGCTGGCCGTCGTCCTGTTCGTCGTCGTCGCGGTGGCCCGGTCGATGGTGCGTCCGCTGCGCAGGCTGCAGGAGGGCGCGCTGGAGGTCGCCGGCACCCGGTTGCCCGGCCTGGTCGACCGGCTGCGCGATCCGCAGGCCGCCGCCGACGGCATCGAGGTCGAGCCGATCGACGTCGACTCCGCCGACGAGATCGGCCAGGTCGCCCGGGCGTTCGACGAGGTGCACCGGGAGGCGGTCCGGCTGGCCGCCGACGAGGCGGTGCTGCGCGGCAACATCAACGCGATGTTCGTCAACCTGTCGCGGCGCAGCCAGTCGCTCATCGAGCGCCAGCTGCAGCTGATCGAGGAACTGGAGCAGAGCGAGCGCGACGAGGACCAGCTGGCCAACCTGTTCCGCCTGGACCACCTGGCCACCCGCATGCGCCGCAACTGCGAGAACCTGCTGGTCCTCGGCGGCCAGGACCAGGTGCGCCGGTGGAACCGCTCGGTCCCGCTGATCGACGTGGTGCGCGCCTCGCTGTCGGAGGTGGAGCAGTACGAGCGGGTGGCGCTGCGGGTGCACGGCGACATGCCCGTCGCCGGCCCGGTCGTCAACGACCTGGTGCACCTGCTGGCCGAGCTGGTGGAGAACGCCACGGTGTTCTCCGCCGAGCACACCCGGGTGACCGTATCCGGCCAGCTGCTCAGCGGCGGCGGGGCCATGCTCCAGATCACCGACAACGGCGTGGGCATGAAGCCGGACGAGTTGGAGCAGGCGAACTGGCGGCTGGCCAACCCGCCCGTCATCGACTTCTCCGCGGCCCGCCGCATGGGCCTGTTCGTGGTCGGCCGCCTGGCGGTCCGGCACGGCATCCGGGTGGAGCTGCGCGCCGCACAGGGCGGCGGGCTCACCGCCTTCGTGGTGCTGCCCGAGATGGTCATCAGCCAGAACGAGACCGGCGTGGGCTCGCGCGGGTTCGGTGCCCTGGACGAGGGCGCCGGCCGCAACGGCGAGTTCGCCGCGCTGGCCGCCCCGTCGGGCGCGGCGCCCGGCACCGGTGGCCAGTTCCGGCAGAACGACGGCTCCGGCGAGTACGGGATCGGGATGCCGCGCCAGCGGGCCATCGGCGGCACCGGTCCGCAGCCGGTGATCGGCGACGACCCGCGCCGTCCCGGCCCGCGGCAGCCCGCGTTCGGCAACACCGGCCCGCAGCCGGTGCACGACGGCCGTCCCTTCGACGGCCCCGGCTTCGACGAGCCCGCCATGGACGGCCCGCCGTTCGACGGCTCCCGGTTCGACGCCCCACCGCGGGGCCGGTCGCCCGGCGGCCCGCGGTACGAGGCCCGCCCTCCGTACGAGAACGCGCCGTACGACAACGGCCAGTTCGACCAGTTCGACAACGCGCAGTACGTCAACGGCCCCTATGGCGACGCCCCCCACGGCAACGCGCCCAACACGACCGGGCCGCCGCCGATGCAGGGCTCGACAGGACCGCATCCGCCCGTCTCCGGCACCGGCCCGATGGGGATCGCGCCGCCGCCCGATCAGGGGATGGGCACCGGGCCGCAGGGGCCGGTCGGCCCCGGGCTTCCCGTCCGGCAGCCGGGCGCCCAGCACCCGCGCGGTGGGGGCCCGTCCGGCGGCGAACCGCCCCGGCAGGGCGGCGAGTCCGGTCCCGTGCCGGGCGACCCGCGGCGGACCGGCCCGCTGCCGGTGGTGCCCGAGGCCCAGCCGGCCGTCCCGGAGACGGGACCGCTGCCGCGCGTGCCGTGGGAGACCGGGCCGATTCCGGTCACCCCCGAGAACGGGACGCCCGACTGGGGAACCTCCGGGCCCGGCGAGCACGCTTCCGCCGCCCCCGGGCACGCGCCGACGCGCGACACCGGGCATGATCCTGGGCAGGACGCGGGGCATGAACCGGAGCGGCCCGCCGCACCGGGGGTGCCGGAGCGTTCGCCGATCTTCGACGCGATGCAGTCGGAGTGGTTCCAGCGCCGGACCGATCAGACACCGAGCGAGGATCCCGTGAGAGGTTGGGAATCTCCAGCCGACGCCGGGTTCAAGGCCGCCGAGGCGGCCCAGGAACCGGTGGCCGGCAAGCGCACCGCGGCCGGACTGCCCAAGCGGGTGCCCGGCCGGAACCGGGTGCCCGGGGCGGTGACGTCCCAGCGGCCCGCGGGCGGGCAGCCCGCGCAACCCGCGCAGCAACCGCAGGCCGCCGGGCAGGGCGGGCGTCCCGAACCGCAGGTGCCGGCCCAGTCGGCCGACACCGTGCGGAACAGGTTCGCCAGCCTCCAGCGCGGTGTGCGGCGCGGGCGCACCGAGACACGCGGGGCCGACGGGCCCGGCGGGCAGGGCGAAGGACCAGGTTCGGCCAACACAGGGGAGAATCCCTCGCAGAGCGAGGGTGAGAACGGAGGCGCCCGGTGAGCGGGCAGGATCTCAACTGGCTGGTGACCAATTTCGCCGACCGGGTGCCGAAGGTGGCGCACGCGGTCGTGGTGTCCTCCGACGGGTTGCCGATGGCCTACTCGGCCGGCTTCCCGCCCGAGCGTGCCGACCAGCTCTCGGCCATCGCCTCCGGGCTGATGAGCCTCACTCAGGGCGCGGCCAAGATCTTCGACGCGGGCGGCGTGAACCAGACCGTCGTGGAGATGAATCGCGGGCTGCTGTTCGTGATGTCCATCGCCAACGGTTCGGTGTTCGCGGTGCTGGCCGCCTCGGACTGCGACCTGGGGCTGGTGGCCTACGAGATGACGCTGCTGGTGGAGCGGGTCGGCAGGGTGCTGACGCCCGCGCTGCGCAACGGCGAGCATCCGGGCCAGCAGCCGGGGCGGCATTCGCCCTACGGGGGACCGGCCGCACCGGAGATGGGCACCGGGCCGGCCCGTTACTGATCTTGATGGATTTTGACGGAGGTCGGCGAGATGGATCGAGGCAATCCGTGGGGACCCGGTCCGGGCGGCCCGCCGAACTGGGCGGGTGACCCCGGCCGGCGCCGGGGGCGGCCGCAGCAGGAGGAGCCCGGCACCAGCTCCCTGGTGCGCCCGTACGCCGTCACCGGTGGGCGCACCAGGC
Source organism: Actinomadura vinacea (assembly GCF_039532545.1). Classification (NCBI taxonomy): domain Bacteria; kingdom Bacillati; phylum Actinomycetota; class Actinomycetes; order Streptosporangiales; family Thermomonosporaceae; genus Actinomadura; species Actinomadura vinacea. The sequence continues at coordinate 517,954 of NZ_BAAARW010000011.1, forward strand.
CGCGGTACGACCTGGCGGTGGAGACGCTGGTCACCGCGGCCCCGTACCCACCGCGGGACGTGGCGCAGCTGACCCCGGAATACCGGGCGATCATGGACCTGTGCCGGTCCGCCCGTTCCGTGGCGGAGGTCTCCGCGCTGCTGCGGATGCCGCTGGGGGTGTCCCGGGTGCTGATCGCCGACATGTGCCTTGAAGGACTGCTGCGGTTGCACCAGTCGCGTCCTGCCGGCGCGCAGCCGGACGTCCGCCTTCTAGAAAGGGTGCTCAGTGGCCTTCGGAACCTCTGATCAGGCCCCGCCACCGGCCGGGCCGGGCGGGGATGCCGAGCTGACCTCGGTGAAGATCGTCGTGGGCGGCGGCTTCGGCGTGGGCAAGACGACCTTCGTCGGGTCGGTATCGGAGATCATGCCGCTCACCACCGAGGCGGTGATGACCGCGGCCAGCGCCGACGTGGACGACCTGTCGGCGGTGCCGGACAAGACGACCACCACGGTCGCGATGGACTTCGGCCGGGTCTCGCTCGACTCGGAGCTGATCCTCTACCTGTTCGGCACGCCGGGCCAGCACCGGTTCTGGTTCATGTGGGACGACCTGGTGAAGGGCGCGATCGGCGCGGTGGTGCTGGTCGACACCCGGCGGCTGGAGGACTGCTTCGCCGCGGTGGACTACTTCGAGGAGCTCGGGCTGCCGTTCGTGGTCGGGGTGAACGGCTTCCACGGCGATTTCCCCTTCGGCGCCGAGGACATCCGGGAGGCGCTGTCGATCAGCGCGCACGTGCCGATCCTGCAGTGCGACGCGCGCAGCCGGGAGTCCACCAAGCAGGTGCTGATCACGCTGGTGAAGCACGCGATCGGGCTGCACTCCTCGGGGGCGGTGGCGCCCAGGGCGCAGGCGGGTCCGCCCGCCTCGGCCGGCGGCCCCCTCGGCACCTCCTCACCCACCTGGACCTGACGCGCCACGCCGCCGCCCGGCAGGGCGGCGGCGTCCGGTCCGGGGCGGTGATCTTCACCGGGCTTCGGCGCCCGGGGCTCCGTCGAGTGGGCCAGGGCCTACCCGCTGCCGTGGACCGGGCGGCGCGCCACGGGCCGTTCGTCGGGCGACGGGCGCGGCCCGATCGCCCGACGCCCTCGCCGCTCTGAGCGGGGCGGGTCAGGACGAGCGGCGCCTGGCTTCCGCGACGGCGGGCGGCGGGGCGTCGGCGGCGGGGGGCGCGCCGTCCGGACGGGCGGCGAGCGCCTCGTCCAGCGACGGCCGGACGGTGATCCGGCGGTGCAGGCCGGTGATCTCCAGGGTGCGGCGGATCATCGGACGGGGCGCGGCCAGCACCAGGCTGCCGCCGTTCCCGGAGACCTCCTTGTAGCAGTCGACGATGATCGACAACCCGTGCGAGTCCATGAACCGCAGGTCGGCCAGGTCGAGGATCAGCTGGTCGCCGTACGAGCGGCGCGCCGCCGCCAGCCGTTCCCGCAGATCGTCACCGTTGGCGATGTCGAGTTCGCCGCACAGGCGCACGACGGTGCGGCCGTCCTGCGGGCGGGCGGTCACGTCCAGGAGGCGCATGGGCGACTTCCTCTCCCATCGGCGCATCCGGAGCGGGGAGACCGGATGCTTTCCATGTGACAACTATCCCTGAGCGGAACCCGTATGCCAACCCGTCGCGCACGGTGCGGTGGAAGGTGTGCGCGGTCGTGCAGAGCCGTAGGGTGCATGCCAGACGTGAAATTCGCACGTCCGACAGGCCCCGCAGGCACGACCCCGCAGGAATCGCACAGGAAACCCTTCACGAACCCGCAGGAAAGGGCCCAGCCACGTTGAGCGCCCCACGGTTGCCGGAACACCTCGAACTGCTGCTGACCGACGAGCCCGTCCTGGACGTGTACGCGCACGGTCCATGGCGGGTGCCCGACGGCCTGTACGAGGAGATGCGCGAGCGGGCGCTGGAGTTCAACCGCGACCCGCGCGCGGTCGTGCTCACCCGGCAGCTCAGCGAGTTCTACGGACCCGGCACCTCGGCGGCGGGGGCCGAGCAGTGGTCGCTGCTGACGTTCCTCTTGGGGGCGTCGGCGCTGCGCGGCGGCTCCCGCGGCGACGTCGACTACGAACTGCTCGGGGAGTTCCTGGCGACGCCCGAGCCCGCGGTGCGCGACCCGCTGGCCTGGTTCACCCAGGGCGGCCGCTGGCGTCCGCCGGGCCTGTGGCTGCCCGAGCCCGCGGGCGACGACCCCGAGCGCCGCAACGTCATGTACGGGCTGGCCCGCGCCGGCCTGGACGTCTTCGAGGGCCTGGAGCCGCTGGAGCGGCGGCGGGCCGCGTTGATGGAGGTGTTCGACCGGCGCCTGGACGACCCCGTCCTGCGCGAGCAGGCGATGACGGTGCCGCAGGAGCGGCTGGAGACGGCCTGGAACGCCGACCTTCCGGACGAGACGCTGGCCGTGCTGCCCGAACTGGCCGGCCCGCTCGGCTATCTGGGCTGGGTGTGCTCCGGGCTGGACGCCGCCCACGAACGACTCGCGGGCGCCGTCGGGGAGGACCGCACGCTGGAGACCGCGCTGGCGCGGATCCTGCTGGCCGCCGAGGTGACGGCCGTCCCGGCCGAGCTGGCGGTCGCGCTCGGCACCGCCCGCTACGAGAACCTGGCGGACCGGCTGCGGGCGCTGCGGTCCGGGTTCGCCGCCGAGGCATGGCAGCAGGAGACCAGGGCGTGGCTCGCGCGCGGCCTGGTCGCGGGGGAGGCGGACGCGTGCCGCGCCTGGCTGGACATGGCGGTGCGCGTCACCGGCGCCGTGCAGGGGCTGCCCGAGTCGGCCACCAGCCCGCGCTGCCGGGTGCCGGTCCGGGCCTTCCAGCACGATCTGCGGCGGCTGTTCGACCACCGTCCGATCGCCAACCCCCTCGGCCGGATGCTGAACAAGGCGTCCCTGCCGGCAGCCGGTACCGAGGCCGGTACCGAGGCCGGTACCGAGGCCGGTACCGAGGCCGAGCCGGAAGGGACCGCCGACCGCCCGGCCGAACGGGCGGAGCGGGAGGACCGCGAGGACGTCCTGTCCGGGCTGCTGGTCGGGCAGCCCGAGCTGACCCGGGCCCTGCGGGACGCCTTCGCCGCGCGGGTGGCGGGGGAGCGGCCCGCCCGCCTGCTGGTCACCGGCTCCGAGGGCACCGGCAAGGGCACCGCCGCCGAGATCCTGGAACGGCTGCTCGCCCAGCGCGGGATCGTCCGCGAGGCGCTGTGGATCTCCGACCAGGTGTTCGCCTCCCTCGGCGTCAGCGACGCCGTGCTGTGGCTGCAGGCCAGGGTCCGCGAGTGCGTCGAGGGACGGCTGCTGCTGGTCGTCGACGACCTGGAGCGGCTGGTCGGCTACGAGCGCTGCGGCGCCGCCGCCCTGGAGGAGCTGCGCCGCCTGATGGCGCGCTCGCCCGGCCTGGACGTGGTCGCGCTGTGCCGTCCCGGCGGCGACCGGCGGCTGTTCGACGCCAACCCTGCGCTGGTGCGGTCCTTCGAGGTGACCCGGACCCGCGAGTTCGGCGAGCAGGAGTACGCCGAGCTGTTCCGCCGAGCCGTCGCCGCGCGCGGCGTCCCGGTGACCCGGGCGGTCGCCGCGACCGCCGGGGTGCTGATCACCCGCACCCCGCCGCTGCTGAACCTGCGCGGCGCCCGGCTGGCCGAGCATCTGGCCGGCCAGGCGGTGACCGCCGCGCGGGCCCGCGCCGCCGGGTCCGACCCGGAGGTCACCGCCGCCGACCTGCCGCAGCGCCTGATCAGCGGCGGCGGCGCGGTGCACGACCCGCTCGCCGAGCTGGCCGCGATGGCCGGGATCGAGCCGGTCAAGCGCGAGGTGGAGGCGCTGGTCGCCGAGGCCCGCGCGGCGCGGCTGCGCGAGGAGGCGGGCATGGCGGTCGCCGCCCGGCCCCGCCACCTGGTCTTCACCGGCAACCCGGGCACCGGCAAGAGCAAGGTCGCGCAGATCCTCGGCACCGTGTACGCCGACCTGGGCGTGCTGTCCACCGGCCACCTGTTCGAGGTCGACCGGGCCGACCTGCTCGGCGAGTACAGCAGCGAGAGTGCGATGAAGGTGCGCCGGGCGGTGGAGCGCGCGGTCGGCGGCGTCCTGCTGGTCCGGGACGCGCACGCCTTCGCCTCGGCGGAGGCGGCCCGCGGCCGCGAGATCGTGGACGTGCTGCTCGGCGCGGTGCAGGCGCACCCGAGCGACCTGGTGGTGGTGCTGACCGGCCCCGAGGCCGAGCTGAACGGGCTGCTGAAGTCGCACGAGGAGCTGGCCGCCTACTTTCCCCGCACCGTCCGCTTCCCCGACCTCACCGAGGACGAGCTCGTCGAGGTGTTCCAGGCGAAGGCGGCCGCGTCCGGGTTCGCGCTGGCCGGCGGCGTCCTGGACCGGGTGGCCGCGCTGGTGCGGGCCGCGCCCCGCGACCGCGGCTTCGGCAACGCCCGCACCATGAACGGCCTGCTGGACCGGGCGGTGGCCAACCAGGGCCGGCGCGTCCTGGCCGACGGCGTCGTGGACGAGACCGAGTCGCTGCACGAGATCCTCTTCGAGGACGTGCCCGACACCCTGGCCCCCGGCCGCGACGCGGTGCCCGGCGACCCCCTCGCGGAGGTGGAGCGGCTGATCGGCCTGGACGAGATCAAGCGGGAGATCAGCGCGCTGGTCGCCGAGGCGCGGATGGAGGAGCGGCGCCGGGAGGCGGGGGTGCCGCTGGGGTTCCCGGCCCGGCACATGGTGTTCATGGGCAATCCGGGCACCGCCAAGACCACCGTGGCCCGGCTGATCGCCGCCGTGTACGCCCAGCTGGGCCTGCTGTCGTCCGGGCATCTGGTCGAGGTCACCCGGGCCGACCTGGTGGCGGAGTTCATCGGGCAGACCGCGCACCGGGTGCGGTCCGCGATCGACCGGGCGCTGGGCGGGGTGCTGTTCGTCGACGAGGCGTACGCGCTGAGCGCGGGCGGCGGCGACCGGCGCGACTTCGGCCACGAGGCGGTCGCCGAGCTGCTGAAGCTGATGGAGGAGCACCGCTCCGACCTGGTGGTGATCGTCGCCGGGTACGAGGCCGAGATGGAGCGGTTCCTGAAGTTCAACCCGGGGCTGGAGTCCCGCTTCCCCAAGGCGCTGCGGTTCCCCGACTACAGCGACGACGAGCTGGCCACCATCTTCGAGGCGATGGCGGCCGAGGCCGGTTTCGCGCTGGCCGACGGCACGCTGGCGGCGCTGCGCCGCAGGCTGGCCGCCGAGCAGCGCGGCGCCTCGTTCGGCAACGCGCGGCTGGTGCGCAACGTCCTGGAGAAGGCGATCGCCCGGCAGGCGCAGCGGATCACCGCCGGGGACGGGGCGTCGGGCGAGCGGTCCGGCGCGCCCGTGGACCATGCCGAGGTGCGGCTGCTGCGTCCCGAGGACGTCCCGATCGAGCCCGTCAGGCGCGACCTGGACCTGCCCACCGGCCCCTACATCTGATCGCTGGGCGCCCGGTAGGCGGCGGCCTGCAGCCGGTACAGCTCGGCGTACAGGCCGTCCAGCGCCATCAGCCGCGCGTGGTCGCCCTCCTCGATCACCTTGCCCTGCTCCAGCACGTAGATCCGGTCGGCGTGCCGGACGCTGGCCAGCCGGTGCGTGATCAGCAGCACGGTGCGGCCGTCGGCGTGCGTGCGGATCCGCTCGAACAGATGGTGCTCGGCCCGCGCGTCCAGCGCCGCGGTCGGCTCGTCGCAGATCAGCAGCGGCGCGTCCCGGAAGAAGCCGCGCGCCACCGCCAGCCGCTGCCACTGGCCGCCCGACAGCTCGGCGCCGCCCTCGAACCGGCGGTCCAGCAGCGTGTCGTAGCCGCGCGCGAGGTGGTCCACCACCTCGTCGGCGCCCGCCGCCCGCGCCGCCGCCAGCAGCTCCTCCTCGCCGGCCGCCCGGCCCATGGTGATGTTCTGCCGCGCGGTCATCGGCCAGTGCGTGTACTCCTGCGCGATCACCGCGATGTGCCGCCACACGTGCTCGGGCGGCACGGCGCGCAGCGGGACCCCGTCCCAGCGGACCTCGCCGCCCTCCGGGTCGTACAGCCCGGCGAGGATCTTGGCCAGGGTGCTCTTCCCGGACCCGTTCTCGCCGACCAGCGCCACCACCTCGCCCCGCGCGATCTCCAGCGAGACCCCGTTCAGCGAGGGCGTCCGCGCGCCGGGATAGGTGAAGGTCACGTTCTCGACGGTGATCAGGCCGAAGTCCGCCGGCAGCCCGGTGCCGGTCTCGGTGCCGGTCTCGGGGCCGGTCTCGGCGGCGGGACGGGCCCGCTCGGGGATCCGCCGCTCCGCCTCGGCGCAGAACTCCAGGTAGTCGCGGAAGTACAGGCCCTCCTCGTAGCAGCGGTTGACCGCGAACACCAGGCTGGCCAGCGAGGTCTGCCCGGTGCGGATGGCCAGCACCGCCGTCCCCGCCACCGCCAGCGGCACCGCGCCCTTCCACAGCATCAGCCCGAGCACGACGTAGACACCCGCCGTCGCCAGGCCCTGGAGCATGTCGCCGAACACCCGCGCGACCGTCTGCCGCCGGGCCAGGTCCAGCTCCACCCCGCGCTGGTAGGACGCGAACCGGTCGTACTCGCCGAGCAGGAAGCCCCGCATGGTGAACGAGCGGACCTCGGCCGCGTGCCGCCGGTCGGTCATCAGATCCGACAGGATCCACTTCCGCCGTGCCACGCCCACCAAGGCGAGCTCGGTGAGGTACCCCAACCGCGCCGCCCGGATCGACGCCCACCCCTCCGGCAGCGCGGTGAGGAGCAGCAGCGGCAGCAGGAAGGGGTGCAGCACGCCCAGCGTCCCGGCCGCCGCCACCAGGCCGACCGCACCGGTCAGGACGTCCACCGCGTTCTCCACGACCCGGGGCGCCGACAGCATGCCGCGGCCCTGCGCGCGCTTGAGGTCGTCCAGGAAGTCGGAGTCGTCGAGGGCGGCCAGCTCCACCGCCGTGGTCGCCTCGTACAGCCGCAGCTCGACGAGCCGCTCCACCTGCGGATCGAGCCGGGACTGCGCCCACCCGGCCGCCGCCTGCAGCGCGGCGCGCAACGTGGTCGCCGCCGCCACCAGCGCCAGCGACGGCAGCGCCGCCCGCACCCGGTCGGGCGTCGGCTCCGAACTGAACAGCGCCGTCAGCACCCCGGTCGTCGCCAGCAGCCCGAACGCGGTGAAGACCCCCGCGACCAGGTTGCACACGATGGCGATCGCGGTGTCGGCCGGGCTCGCCCGCCAGGCCAGCCGGGTCGAGCGCCCGATCACCGACGGCAGCCGCCGCGCCATCGTCCGCATGCTGGTCCCGGCCAGCTCCCCGGTGCGGGCCGTCCACGTGTGCTCCGCCAGATCGGGCAGCGCCGTGCCGGGTCCCTCTTCCGGCGTATTGGGACGCCAGAGGCGAAAGGGGCTCAGGAGGCCGGTGAGCCTGCGAACACGTCCACGGAGTGAGAAATGTCGCCGAGAACCCATCCGCCGCCCTCCGCCCGCACGTACCACCCACGGGCAGTGTGCACCGTCAGTAGGACGGGGTCAGCTTCATATGTCACAAGCCGTATTGATTTGGAGCAGTGGACAATCATGCGGCTGAGGGAGGCGTCCGGTGGTGGGAGTGCCCTAGGGTCTACGGCATGACCGACGCCTGGCCAGGAGGGGAGGAGCGCGGGATGGCACGCAACAGGCCCGCAGGGCCGGCCGAGTACGCGGACGAGCGCGATCCGTACGGTGGCGGCTATGGCGGAGACCAGTACGCCGGCTACGCGGCCACGCACCCGGCCGACCCGTACGGCGGACGGGACCTCTACGACGATATGCCGCGCCGCCGGAGGCGCTGGCCGCGCGTCTTCGCCGTGCTGCTGGTACTGGTCCTGGTCGCGAGCGTCGGCGGGTACTTCTACCTCGACTCGCGGCTCAAGCGCGAGCCGGTGCTCGACCAGGCCGGACGGATCGCCGACACGCCGGGGACCAACTGGCTGATCGTCGGGTCCGACAGCCGCGAGGGCCTGTCGGCCGCCGACCGCAAGCGGATGGCCACCGGCAAGGCCGAGGGCCGCCGCACCGACTCCATGATGCTGCTGCACTACGGCGCGGGCGGCACCTCGCTGGTCAGCCTGCCGCGCGACTCCTACGTGCCCATCCCCGGCCGCGGGAGCAACAAGCTCAACGCCGCGTTCGCCTTCGGCGGCCCCAAGCTGCTGGTGAAGACGGTCGAGCAGGCCACCCGCGTGCGGATCGACCACTACGCCGAGATCGGCTTCGGCGGGTTCGTCGGCGTTGTGGACTCCGTCGGCGGCGTCGAGATGTGCCTCAAGGAGCGGATGCGCGACCCCAAGGCCGGGCTGAACCTCCCGGCGGGCTGCCAGACCCTCGACGGCGCCCAGGCGCTCGGCTACGTCCGCACCCGCGCCTCGGCCCGCGCCGACCTCGACCGGGTCGAGCGCCAGCGGCAGTTCTTCGGCGCGCTCATGAAGAAGTCCACCAGCCCCGGCGTGATGTTCAACCCGGCCCGCGGCATCCCGCTGGCCCTCAACGCCACCAGCAACTTCCTCGTGGACGAGGACGACCACCTGTACGACCTGGTCCGCATGATGTGGGCGATGAAGGGCGTCAGCGGCGGCGACGGCATCACCACCGCGGTCCCGATCGGCGGCAACGGCTCCTCGCCGTCGGTGGGCGCCTACATCACCTGGGACAAGCGCAAGTCCGGAGCCCTGTTCGAGGCGCTGCGGAACGACCAGAAGATCCCGCAGGACGCCACCCAGAAGTAGCCCCGGCGGCGCCGGGGGCGATTAGAGTCCGGCCGCGCGGTTAGAGTCGGTTCATGTCCGATGTGACCCCCGACGCCGCCGCGCGGCTGGAGAACCTGTCGTCCAAGGAACTGCACGGCCTGGCGCTGGCCCGCGCCCGCGAGCGCCGTGACGTCGGCTTCCTGTGGGAACTGCTGCGCGCCATCCCGGCCGCGGCCGCTTCACTCGGCAACCTCGACCGGGCCAAGTTCGACCTCCTGCACGGCCTGTCGCTCCTGGAGGAGTTCACGCACGCGGGCGAGGGCGAGATGGCCGACGCGCTCCGGCCGCTCTACATCGGCTACCTCGCCCAGGCCGACGCGCCCCCGGAACCCTGAGCACACTGAGCGGCCGGCGTTCTTTACCCACTCTTGATCTCCGTTCCGGGTAGACGGGGAACTACTCTCTGTAGGCAAGTGGACTCGGAGAGTAGGGGAACGTGAACAAGAAGCACGTGAAGCTGGCCGCGATCGCCTTCGCGGTGTGGTACGTGATCAGCCGGCCCGAGGGTGCCGCCAGCCTGGTGAACAGCACGCTGGGCGGGCTCGGCGGCGCCGCCGAGTCCATGTCGCAGTTCGTGAGCGCCATTCCCTGACGCGCGGTCCACCGGCCCCGTACCCTGCGTGGGTGCGGGGCTGCTCTGCGTGAGGGGCGCGAAACACCGGTCCCATCGCGCGGGGGGATCGACCGCTGGCCCCGCCGTCACAGTAAAATATCGCTTTGCGGGCAGAAGTAGCTGGGCACAATTGAATCGGGTCAGTGTGTCGGCTGCGCAACTAAGGGACGGCGTTTGGCATGAACAAGAAGAACCTCCAGCGTGTTGGCATCGTCTTCTTGATCTTCTACCTGCTCAGCTCACCAGGGGAGGCGGCCGACATGGTCAACAACGCCTTCTCGCAGCTCGGCACGGCGGGGAACCAGCTTGCCGCGTTCGTGAACGGCGTGGACCTCGGCGGCGGGTGAGCGCGCTCTGTCTCTAAGTCCCGGCCTACGGGGCTCGCCTGGCGGCTCGCCCCTGACCGGGCCTCGGCGAGCGCGACATCGCTTCGCGATCTGGCCGGTGAGGCTCGCCTCCGGCGTCGCCCCACCGGCCAGGTAGCGCGCTCGCGCGGTACCTGAGGCCACTTCAAGGCAGGCCCTAGGATCAGGCGCATGTCTGTCTACGATGTGGAGATCGCGGGTCTGCGCGGCGGGTCCGCCGACCTCGCGCAGTACCGGGGCACGACCGTACTGATCGTCAACGTCGCCTCCAAATGCGGCCTGACGCCCCAGTACAGCGGCCTCGAACGGCTGCAGGAACGCTACGCCGAGCAGGGCTTCACCGTCCTCGGCGTCCCGTGCAACCAGTTCATGGGACAGGAACCGGGCACCCCCGAGGAGATCGCCGAGTTCTGCTCCACCACCTACGGCGTCACCTTCCCCCTCACCGAGAAGATCGAGGTCAACGGCGAGGGCCGGCACCCCCTCTACGACGCCCTGGTCGGCACCCCCGACGCCGAAGGGCACACCGGCGACATCCGCTGGAATTTCGAGAAGTTCCTCGTCGCCCCCGACGGCACGGTCGCCGCCAGATTCTCCCCCAAGAGCGACCCCGAGTCCGCAGAGATCACCACCGCCATCGAGGAACGTCTACCCGCGAAGTAAGTAGCTGTGTCTGCCCGGGGGGCCACCCCCCGGACCCCCAGGCGGTGCGTGCGGCCCCTCCGGTCGCTAGCGCTCCCTACGGGTCCACCCACCCCGGTGGGGGCCAGCCCCCCACGCCCCCCGGCAGGGGCTCCGCCCCCACACCCCCGAAAAACTTCCCGGGCGGTATTGGTTCAAGGCCCATTGAAGAGTTGGATGAAGTCTGGTGCTGAAGGGCTCGGGGGTGCAGGGGGCGTCCCCCTGCCGGGGGGTGCGGGGGGCGGAGTCCCCTGCCAAGGGGCGGGTACCCCCGGAGCGAGCGCCAGCGAGCGAAGGGGGTGGGCGCCCCTTGCGTGGGGGTCTGGGGGGGTCGCCCCCCAGATAGACAGAGACCCCAGAAGATAGGGAGGCTTGGTATGGGGCGGTGGTCGGCGGCGGATATTCCGGATCTGGGCGGGCGGCGGGCGGTCGTTACCGGGGCCAACAGCGGGATCGGGTTCCACACCGCGCTGGAGCTGGCCCGGCACGGGGCCGAGGTGGTGCTTGCGTGCCGTAGTGCCGAGCGCGGGCAGGCGGCCTTCGATCGGATCAAGGCGGCGGTGCTGGACGCGAGGCTGGAACTGGCCGCGCTCGACCTGGCCGACCTGGCTTCGGTGCGGGAGTTCGCCGGCCGTGAGCGGGACCGGCCGCTCGACGTGCTGGTCAACAACGCCGGGGTCATGGCATTGCCCAGGCGGACCACCGCCGACGGGTTCGAGATGCAGTTCGGCACCAACCATCTCGGGCACTTCGCGCTCACCGGGCTGCTGCTGCCCGCGCTGCGCGCCGCCGACTCACCGCGCGTGGTCACCGTGACCAGCGGGTTCGCCTGGGTGGGCCGGATCCGCTTCGACGATCTGCAGGGCGAGCGCCGCTACGAGAAGTGGACGGCGTACGCGCAGTCCAAGTTCGCCAACCTGGTCTTCACCGCGGAGCTGGGACGGCGGGTCCCGGAGGTCGCGAGCCTGGCGGCCCATCCCGGGTACGCCTCCACCAATCTGCAGGAGACCGGTCCGCGGATGGCGGGCAGCAAGGTCATGGAACGCGTCACCAGGGCGGGCAACGTGATCGTCGGGCAGCCGGCCGCCGCGGGGGCACTGCCGACCCTGTACGCGGCGACCGCGCCCGGCGCCGCGGCGGGCGCCTGTTACGGGCCGCGGCTGCTGCAGTACCGGGGTGCCCCGACCGAGGTGCTCACGCGGTCGAAGGCCAAGGACGCGGAGCTGGGCGCCCGGCTCTGGGAGGTGTCCGAGTCGCTGACCGGAGTCCGCTACGAGGTTTCCGGTCAGGCCAGGCCGTAGACGGCCTGCGCGACGGCGGCGTCCACGATCGCGGCCGGGGCGCCGGCGCGGCGCTGCGCCAGCTTGGCGGCCGCGTCGACGATCCCCTGCACGAGTTCGGCCCGCAGCTCCGGTTCGGGCACTCCGTCTGCGGCCAGCGCGACGACCAGGGGCCGCAGCAGCTGCGCGTGGCCGTCGCGGATCCGCTCCCGCGCGGGCTCGGCCAGCGCGTGCTCGACCAGCGCCACGGCCGCGGCGTGCCGCCCGTCGGTCATCACCTCGAGCTGGGTGCGGACGTACGACTCGATCTTGGTGGGGAGGTCGTCCGAGGCGTTCAGGGAGCCCTCGACCAGGGACGCCCAGCGTGGCAGCTCCTCCTCGACGATCGCGGCGACCAGGTCGTCCCGGGAGCGGAAGTACTCGTACAGGCCGGGGCGGGAAAGCCCTACCCGGCGGGCCAGCGCGGACAGTGACAGCGCCTCGATGCCCTCCTCGGCGACCAGCGCGCGAGCGGCGTCCAGCAGGGTGCGCAGCTGGCGCGCCCGATGCTCGGCGACCGTGGGCTCGCTGATTCTGGGCACCGGTTCATTCTACGTTCGTCAGGGGCCGACGCCCGGGTCCCAGTCGAGAGTGGCCGGAAGTGACCCTTCGAGGGTGAGCAGCCAGCGCTTCACCTCGACGCCCGAGCCGCCGCTGTAGCCGCCGAGGCCGTTGGACGCGACGACCCGGTGGCACGGGACGATGACCGGTATCGGGTTGCCGCCCATGACCTGCCCGATGGCCTGTGCCGGGACGCCGGCGCCGCTGCGCTCGCCCAGCTCGCCGTAGGTGACGACCTTGCCGTAGGGCACCGACTCGTACAGCGTCGCCAGCACCTGCCGCTGGAGCGGCGAGGTGAGGTGCCAGTCGACGGGCAGGGTGAAGGCGTGCGGCTCGCCGGTGAAGTAGGCCGCCAGCTGTTCGAGCGCGGTGGCCGTCCGGGCGGGGTCGTCGACCACCGGCAGCCCGGCGCGGGTGGCCGCGCGGGCGCGGGTGCCGGGGGAGTCGCGGAAGGACAGCCAGGCGACGCCGGCCTCGGTCGCGCCGACCGCCAGCCGTCCGAGGGCGGTGTCGACCGCGCCGAACGCCAGCGTCCTGGTCTGGGTCTGGGTTGTCATGTCAGCCTCGCTTGGTAAGGACGAGCGCCACCGTCATGGGGAACACCAGTGCCATCGCGACGGTTGCGAGAGCACCGTACGACAGGGTGGTGACGATCGCGCCGGCGGCCAGCCCGCCGACGGCCGCGCCGCCGTTCATCAGCAGGTCCGACAGGCCCTGGACGGCGGGCCGCCGCTCGGCCGGGACCGAATCGGTCAGCAGTGCCGAGCCGCCCACGAGCCCGAACGACCAGCCTAGTCCCAGCAGGACGAGCGCGATCGCCAGCCGGGTGACATGGTGCGGGGCCGACACCGCGGCCAGTGCCGCCGCGGCGGCGAGGAGGGCCATCCCGCCGAGCAGGACCGGGATCCGCCCGAACCGGTCGGCCAGCCAGCCGGGCAGCGGGGACAGCGCGTACATGCCCGCGATGTGCAGGCTGATCACGACACCGACCACGGTGAGGCCGGCATTCCCGTGGTCGAGGTGGACCGGGGTCATCACCATGATCGAGACCATCACGGTGTGGCTGACCACGATCGCGGCGACGGCGAGGCGGGCGAGCGGGACGGTGCGCAGCACGTCCCAGCCGCCGCCGGGGCGCGTGGGGCCCGCTTTCCCCGGCCGGTCCGCGGCGTGCAGCGGGTCGGGGCGCAGCAGTGCCGCGAGTCCGGCCAAGGTCAGGCCGAACGCGATCGCCGCCAGCGCGTAGGGGCCCGCCCAGGCGGCCAGTCCCAGTTCGCGGCCGATCCGGTCGGCGGGGTCGGCCAGGTTGGGGCCCGCGACCGAGCCGATGGTGGTGGCCCAGACGACGATCGACAGGTCGCGGGCGGTGCGGCCGGGGGCGGACAGGTCGGTGGCCGCGTACCGGGCGGCCAGCCCGCCCGCGGTGGCGCCGCCCGCCAGGAACAGCCCGGCCATCAGCAGCGGCCAGCTGCCGAGCGCGGTGGCGGTCGTGGCGATCACCGCGCCGGCGGTGGCGGCGCCGTAGCCGATCGCCAGCGCGGCGCGGCGGCCGCGCCGGGCGGCGGCCCGCGCCATCGGGACGGCCAGCACCCCGGCGCCCGCGACCGCGCTGGTCTGCGCCAGCCCGCCGATCGCCTCCGACCCCGACAGGGTCGAGGCGGCCAGGGTGCTGATCGCGACACCGGTGGCGACGCCGATGCCGCCGAGCACCTGGGACGCGGTGAGCACGGCCAGGATCCGGCGCTGCGCGGGGTGCGGGTCGGAGGGGGCCCGTTTCGCGGTGGTGTCCGGCGCCGTCATAGAGCCCCCTGGTTCAGCAGTGAATGTCGTGATTATTCATGAAAGGCCCGATCACTATACGGCAAGGGGGTATCATTGCGCGATCACCCGCGGGTGAGCAGATCGCGGAGCCGGACGGCCTCCTTGACCGTCCGGCTGGAGCCGCCGCGCCCGGCGGCCGCCGCCAGCTCGTCCGGCACCCGGCCCCGCGCCCCGGCCACCTCGGCCGTCCGGACGCCCAGCGCCAGCAGATCGGCCATGCCCGGCACCGGCTTGTCCGCGTGGGCGGCGAGGGCCGCCGGGAGGGCGGCCTCGACCGCCGTCCACACCGCGGCCTGCGCTCCGCCCGCGGCGGCCTCGCCGAGCGCGGCGACCACCCGGTTCAGCTTGATCGCCCGGTGCCCGGCCAGCGTCCCCGCGGCCGTGCCCACCTCGGCGGCGGGCAGCCGGCCGCGCGCCGCCATGTGCAGCAGCGCGTCGACGGCCCCGGCCCGCTCCCGCACGGGCTCGACGCCCAGGCCGTAGGCGAGCGCGGCCCCCGTCGCGACGCCGGTCGGCCCGTCGGACTCCGCCAGGCCCAGCAGCGCCGCCCCCTGCTCGGAAGGGAACTCCAGCGCCGGCGCCAGCCGCGGCAGCATGTGCGCCGCCACGAGCTCGGTGTGGGACGGCGCCATGGCGGGCCACCAGCGGACGGGGCTGAAGAAGTGGCCGAGCGAGAAGTACTTCTCCGGAGTCCGCCGCCAGAACGGGTTGTCGCCGGGATGGTGGGAGAGCGGGGCGAGGTCGTCCGGGACGTCGCCGCTCGGCCGCACGAGGCCCATGAGAGCGGCCGGAGGCAGGCCCGGGTCCTCGGGGAGCCGGGCCACGGCGAGTTCGACGACCGGGTCGGGGAGGCCGCCGGCCTCCAGCCACGACACCAGTGCCTTCCCCGCCGGAGACCCCAGCCGTCGCGCGCGGCCGGACAGGGCGGCGTCGCGGGGGAGCCGCAGCAGGGCCTGGGCGAGGTCGAGGGGGCCGGGCTCCAGCCCTGCCGCCTCGAGCCGTTCCACGCGGGCGACCAGCTCCTCCGGGTCCAGATGGCCGTTGGTCGACGTGGAGGTCGCCAGCAAGAGCGGCGTCCGCCCGACCATCGCGGCGATCTCACGCATCCGCCGGATCAGCAACAGGCCCATCGGGGGGTCGTACGGCCTGGGCGTCCGGTGGCCGTCGAAACGCAGCGGGCTCGTGGGCTCCGGCCGCCACTTCGGCACCAGGAACGAGCGGGCCACCAGTACCGGCCAGGCGTGCGGCGAGTACACGAACCGGTCGAAGTCGTCCGCCATGTACCAGGCCGTCCGGCCGTCCTGGAGGATGCCTTTCAGGGCGGTTCGGGCGGCCTCCGCGTCGCGATGGGCCAGATCGACGATCCCGGCCGTGAACCGTTCGACATCGGTCCAGGACGGTTCGGCGCGCAGCAGGGCGGCGATCTCCTCGGCCAGCTCCGCGGCCGACCCGATCGGCCCGGGGAACGCTGCGGGCGGTGGCATCAGGGGGAGCGCGGCCGGCTCGGCGGCCGGGGCCTCGACCTCGCCGAAGACCGCCGCGATCCGCTCGCGAAGATCATGCGGCAGCGCCGCGGCGGCGTCCCGCACCTCCCGCCGGACCCGCTCGCCCGCCTCGGCTCCGTGCTTGACGGCGATGCCGACGGCGCGTTCCCGGACGGCGGCCGCCTCGTGACCGAACGCGACCGCCAGCGCGGAGAGGACCGAGTCCACCCGGGCCCCATCGCCACCGCGCCCGGCGCTCTCGGCAAGCCAGGGCAGCGCGGCCCGCACCAGCTTCCGCTCCGGACGAAACATCAGCGCCGCCGCGGCCTCGGCGTACGCGGCACCGTCCAGGCCCCCGGCGTCGTCGACCCGGCGCACCTCGCGCAGCGCGATCTCGGCGACCGGGACGGGCGCCGTGGGCAGCAGCCGCAGGTAGTCGCGGAGCCGGGCGGTCGCCTCGCCGAGATCGGGTGCCAGCCGGTCGTGCAGGGCGGCGTACCACCGCAGATCGCCCTGGGCGCCACCGCGCAGGAACCGGCGGAGGCAGCCGTCCAGCAGCGCCTCGCGTCCCAGCTCGCCGCGCTCGACCCGTGCGATCAGGGCGTCCCTCCAGTGCCGGCCTTCGGCGAACCTGACGATCTCCCGGCCGATGGCCTCCACCTCGAAGATCCGCTGGATCAGGGCGTCGGTGAACGGGTGGTCCGCCAGGTCGGCCGGGCTCGTCCAGCGCACAAAGCCCACCGCGAACGCGTCGTCCGCGGGCGGGGGCGCCCCGGCGGAGCGGAGCAGGAGCGCACAGGTCCACCAGGCGGCCTCGTCCCCGCCCCAGCCCATCTGGTCGGTGACGCGCAGCCGCCCGGCGAGGCGCCGCCCCACCTCGGCCCGCCACCCGGCCGGGCGATCCCCGGTCGCCTGGACGACCAGCGCCACGTGGCCGCGCACGTCGAAGCCGAAGGCGTCTCTCGGCCGCAGATCCGCACGGCCCAGCCACTGCGCGGCCGCCGCCGGGCCCGAGACGCAGCCCGCACCGGCCACCAGCAGCGCCGACTTGGTCGCCGAGGCGCGCCACATCCACGACTGGTCGGCCTCCCGGAGATCACTCAGCAGGCCGGGCAGCTCCTGGGCGGCCCGGCGCCGCTCCTCGTCCGCGAGACCCGCCACCAGCTCCGCGACGAGCCGGGCATCGCCCGCCTTGATCGCCTTATGCAGCGCGTCCACCCTGGGCATGGTCATCGGACGGCCTCCCCGCGCACGATCCGGGCGGCGAGCACGTGTTTGCACGGGCCCCGGCCGCCGCGGTGATCCGTCCACCAGCGGCAGGTGCAGGACGCGCCGTCGCCGCCGAACCGGACGCGGTACGAGCCGCCGTCCGTCTCGACCGCCGCCGCGTCCTGCGCGTCCAGCGTGACCCGGCCCTGCTCGGCGAGTGCGCGGGCGTCGCGCAGGCGCGGGTTCATCGCGGTCACTCGCTCGGGGTCGTACGGCAGCTCGCGATGGAAGAAGCCCGCCTCCGCCGTGTCGTAGCCGACCCGTCCCGCCGTGCCCAGCTGGGTCAGCGCGGCGCGCGCCCGGCCGGGGTCGATGCCCGCCCGCTCGGCCAGCAGATCCGGCTCGACCCGCGGCTCGAACGACAGCAGCGCCCCCAGCAGCTCGGCATCGTCGGCGGCCTCGTCGGTGGCGAGCGCGTCCAGCACGGCGCCCTCGCCGGAGAACCCGCGGTGCGTCTCGGGGGACAGCGCCAGCACGTACCGCATGCCGGGCAGCTCCAGCTCCCACACCGAGGCCACCGGCCCGCTCCGTGCGGTCACCGCCGGGCCGTACGCGCGCAGGGCGCGGGCGAAGCGCAGCAGCGGCAGCATCGTCCGGAGCCGCCCCGGGCCGGCCAGGCACACCGCACCGGGCCCCGGACGCGAGGTGATCCGCAGGCCCCGCCCGGCGGGCACCGCCCAGAGCACGCCCGCCTGCCCGGTCCGCAGCCCGCGCAGGAACCGGACCGCCTCCGGGCCGGGCAGCTCGGCGCGCGGATCGAAACCCGAGGTGATCACCTGGACCTCGGCGAAGCCGCGCAGCCAGCGCTCCGGGAGCGGCACCTTCTTCTCCACCACCGCGCCGTCCAGCGTGGTGACCGCGAGCTCGTCGGCGCCGACCGCCAGGTGCAGCGGATCGTCCCCGCCCACCCGGGCCAGCGCCTCCCGCAGCGGGCCGTTGACGTCGACGTTGGTGGTGCCGCGCTCGTGCACCTCCCCGTCCAGCGCGGGCTGCAGGACGTCCAGCCGCGCGTACACGCCGCAGCACGCCGAGAACGACTCCATCCGCAACCGGTCGCCGTTGCAGGTCACCACGGGATCGCGGAACGAGGTGGGCCGCGGCTGGTGGTAGCGGGTCTGCGCCACGTCCGCCACGGCCAGCAGGGCCGCCGCGGCCGGCGCGGCGCGGGTCAGCAGCCCGCTGAAGAAGCGCGGATGCTCCCGGGGTCCGGCGGCGGTCGTGCCGCCGGAGGTGGACAGGCCGAGGAGATCCCCGGCCAGTTCCGAAGGACGCGAATACGTGTAGCCCTGGGCCGGGCCCGTGACCGTGCTGCTCGCCATGCCGTGAACCTAGGACCCGGCGCCGACAGTTCGGGGCGAAAGCGGCGAACCTCGGCGGACCGGGGTCGGGCGCGGGTCCGCGGGGACCGGCGGTAGTCTCGGTGGTGTGCGAAGGTTCCTCACCCCGGGCTGGCTCGGGCTGCATGCGCTGGCGATCACCCTGTTCGTCGCCTTCCTCGGCTTCGGGTGGTGGCAGTTCGACCGCGCGCAGTCGGGCAACGACCGCAGCTGGGCCTACACCTTCGAATGGCCGATCTTCGCGATCTTCGTGATCGTGATGTGGATCAAGATGATGCGGGACGAGCTCGGCGACGATCCGGCCGGCAAGGCGCCCAAGGTCATCGAGGAGCCCGCCGAGGCCGAGGTCAAGCGGATCATCATCCGGCAGCAGGAGGAAGAGGACCCGCAGCTGGCGGCCTACAACCGCTATCTCGCCCGGCTCAACTCCGAGACCCACCGGCGCGACTGAACCGCCGGGCGCCGGAGTCCCGGCCCCATCCTGCTCTCCCATACTGCTCAGAGAGGTGATCTGTGGAAGCGGCCATCAACCGGTACCGCGTCATGGCCATCGTCGTCGGCGTGATGCTGCTGCTGGTGGTCTTCGTGGGCATGCCGGTCCGCTACATCGGCGGCAACGGCACCCCATCGGCGATCATCTCCCCGATCCACGGTGCGCTCTACATCGTCTACCTGGGCGTCGCCTTCGACCTGTTCCGCAAGGCGGCCTGGCCGCTGAAGCAGATGGTGCTGATGGTGTCGGCGGGGCTGATCCCGTTCCTCGCGTTCTTCATCGAGCGCCGCATCGTCGCCGACGCCCGCGCCGAACTGGCCTCCCGCCAGAAGCGGCCCTCCGGCGCCACGGACGGCGCCGCCTCGCACCGGGCCTGAGAGCCGTCCCGGGGCGTCCGACAGCGCCGCAATGCCGCGGCCCGTGGGGTGGGGCACCACCACGGGCCGGGCATTGTGCAGCGGTCCTGCTGCTGGGGC
The DNA here is from genome assembly GCF_039532545.1 of Actinomadura vinacea. Lineage (NCBI taxonomy): Bacteria > Bacillati > Actinomycetota > Actinomycetes > Streptosporangiales > Thermomonosporaceae > Actinomadura > Actinomadura vinacea. The sequence goes on from NZ_BAAARW010000011.1 coordinate 537,160, forward strand.
GGCCTGGGACGGGGGTCGGGTCTGGTCCGGGCCGCCCGGTCTTCCTCACGGCTCACAGGGTGTCTGCGTTCGTCGCTCACCTCGCTTTCTCGGGCACGGGTCGGGAGCAGGGGAAGGCCGGGCCGGCGGCACGGCTCGACGATGCCGCCGGCCCGGCGAGGTGGATCCCGCTGCCGCGGGGGCGTACGGCACCGGGTCCCGTGGGCCACGGCCGCGAAGTGGCGGGCGCCGGGCCGAGACGGCCGAGAACCCGAGGTGTGTCCGAGCACGCCGCGGTCGCCGCCGGCACCAAGGCGAAAGGGGGGCGGTGCCGACGGCGACGCGACGGGCCCGGAACGTCCTCGGCCGTCCGGACCGGCCATCGAGAGGGATGCCGGGGTCGGCGGCCGGGCTCCGCTCTGCCGTCCGCCGCATCCGACCCTCCCCTGGCCCGCGGGTTCGGGACCCGGGGCCTTTGCCGGCCCTGGAGATTTCCCTCACCCTGTGTCACGATCTCGTTGCGTTAAGTACCCATGCTTCATGTCGGCGTAAACCCAGGTCAACGAAGAAAAGCCTGAGGTAAAGACCGGACGCCCGAGACATGGCGGAACGCGTGGATCCAGGCCGCATATCGCGCCGCGGCCTCGTCCGGGCTCAGGAGTGCTCGGCGTCGTAGGCGGCGAGGGCGCGCTTGCTCGCGAGCATGCGCCAGGCCTGCTCCAGCAGAGCGCCGATCTCCGCCCAGTCGGGCTCGACGTCGTACAGCTCCACGCCCACCCATTTTCTGACGTAGGCCGGGGTGAAGTAGCGCTGGGGGTCGGCGGCGAGCAGCGTCTCCAGCTCGCCGGGCGGCGCCTTCACGCACAGCGCGAGCCGCCCGTCGCCGTGATGGTCGACCAGCAGCCACGCGAGCCGCCGCCGTCCCAGCATGAAGGAGACGTGCCCGAACGATTCCTCGCCGGTCACACCGGGCAGCCCGGCGACCAGCTCCTCCAGCCGCTCGCGCAGCCGCTCGACGTCCGCGTCCGTCCATCCGCCGGCCATGGCCACCAGCCTAGACAGGGCGGGCCGTGGCCTGGGCGAAGTGGCCCCCAGGTACCACGCGAGCGCGCTACCTGGCCGGTGAGGCGATGCCGGAGGCGAGCTTCACCGGCCAGTTCGCGAAGCGATGTCGCGCTCGCCAAGGCCCGATTAGGGGCGAGCCGCCAGGCGAGCGCCGTAGGCAGATGTCAGCGGACTCGGTAGGCGCGGATGATGCGCTGGTCGATACCGCTTCCCCCGTCGTCGGACGCCGCGACGCGCAGCGACACGCTCCCGGAGGCGGGCAGCGCGGCGGCATAACGGCCGCCGCCCAGCGAACGGGCGTTGACCGCGGTCCACGTCGCGCCGTCGTCGGCGGACGTCCACAGCTTGAACGACGTCACCCGCGACGACCCGGCGTACCGGTCGACGGTGAAGACCGCCTCCTTGCCCGCCGGCTGGTTACCCAGATCCAGCGGCAGGTCGTAGTCGACGAGCAGCAGCGGCAGCAGCTCCGACGCGTGGCCCGCCGGGGCCTGGGAGGTGAACGTCCAGGCCGTGGACGTCCGGGTCGACACCGGCAGCATCTTCGACGCGTCCACGTCGTACTCCAGCCGGTACCGCGCCTTCCCGGCCGGGACGTCGAAGCGGCCGAACGACGAGGCGTTCTCCCCGACCTTGCGGTCATCGGCGTAGAGGGCGAGCCGCTGCGCCGGCGCCTCCTCGAAGAATCCGCAGTCGAACCCGTCGACCCGGGCCTGGAACGGCACCAGCTTCGCCTGCAGCGATCCGCGCGTCCGGGTGGACTGCACGGGCTCGCAATCGCTCAGCGAGGAGTTCGGGTTGCGCGAGTACGGCCCCGGCCGGACCGGCTGCCGCCCCCACGTGAAGGCCTCCCGCCCCCCGGCCTCGACCCTGCGGAACGGCAACTGCTCGGCCATGTATTCGACCATGCCGGGTGAGGAGACCTCGGTCCACAGCGCACCGGGCGACAGGTAGTCGGTCCGCGTGGTGCCGGGCTTCACCTGACCGCCTGCATCGAGCAGGTAGAGACCGCTCTCATGGTGGCTCTTGCGCCGGTGGGACATTTGCCGGGCGGTGTCCCCGTCGACCGCGGCGAACCGCTGGTCCACGCGGGCCAGCCTGTTCCGTTCGGCGGGCGTCACGGTGTACGTCGGGTCCTCGGGGAACCGGTCACCGAACTCGCGCACCAGGTCGTACACCTCGCCGGGGGCGGACAGCCGGACCCCGGAATACGCCTTGGAAGTACCGGTGGTGACGTTCTCGGTGGGCTGCACGTACACCTTTGCGTCCGGGGTCCCGGCGAAGGCCTCGTAAAGGATGAAGCCCTGCCGTATCTGGTAGGAGTACGCGGCGTTGACCGTCTCGGTCGTGGTCTGCCGGTCCTGGACGCGCGCATCGACCTGCCGCGCCCGGCCGGCGTCCAGCGTCACCGTCATGTCGCGGTCCACCACGACGTCGGGGTCGCCCGCGATGGCGACCGTGCCGTCGGCGTAGACGTTCCCCATCACGCTGTAGCGGCCCTCCGGCACCTGGATCGTCGTGGTCCCCGGAACCTCGATCTGGGTCAGCAGCTCCGCTATGTCATCGGTGTTGATCACGTCGGCGTCCGCGGTGAACGCCTCGGCGCCCGGCGGCGGGGTCGACTTGACCGTCAGCGTGTGCGTGCGGGGTGCGGCGTGGAACGTCAGCTGGGTCCGCACGACCGTGCCCCCGCCGCGGGCCAGCACCTCGACGCCGTAGCCGCCGCGCCGCGGGAGCTTCGCCGGGTCGATCCGCAGGCCCGCCTTGGCGGTGCCGCCGGCGGGTACCTGCGCGGACGAGGCGTCCAGCCGCGCTGCGCCGGACGCGTCGCGGCCCTGCCGGTCGGTGACCCGCACCGACAGGTCCAGCCGCGTGCCCGTCCGCCCGGTCCAGCTCACCTCGCCGGCGAGCGGCTCAGTGCTCCCGAACGCGGTGCTGCCCAGGTCGATGATGCTCTGCCCGGCGGTGACGGGTGCGGTGGCGGCGGCGCCCGCGTCCAGCCGGCCGGCGCCGCGTTCGAAGACGTCGCCGCCCGCCGCGGGGGCGGCCGCGCCGGTCAGCGCGGCTTTGAGATCGGCGGACTTCCAGCTCGGATGCCGCTGCGCGACCAGCGCGGCGGCCCCGGCCACGTGCGGGGTGGCCATCGAGGTGCCGCTGGCCGCCGTGTAGCGGGAGTCGATCGGACGGCCCATCGACGTGCCTGCGGCGCGGGCGGCGACCACGTCCACCCCCGGCGCCACGATCTCCGGCTTGGCGACGGGATGCCCGCCGCTTCGCGGACCCCGGTTGGAGAAGTCCGCGAGCCTGTCCTGGCCGTCCACCGCGCCGACCGTGAGCGCGGAACCCGCGGCGGCCGGAGCGGGGACCCCGGCGAGCATCCCATCGTTGCCCGAGGCCGTCACGAACAGCGTGCCGTGCTGCTCGGTGAGCCGGTCGAGGGCGGTGGACAGCGGGTCCTTCCCGTCGGAGGGATCAAAGCCGCCCAGGCTCATGTTGACCACCCTGGCGCGGGGCGCGGCCCACTCCATGCCGGCGATGACCATCGAGTCGGTGCCGAAGCCCTCGTCGTCGAGGACCTTGCCGACCAGCAGCGACGCATCGGGCGCCACGCCCTTTCGTTCACCGCCGGAGCCCTGCCCGGTTCCGGCGACCGTGGCGGCCACGTGCGTGCCGTGGCCGAACCGGTCGACGGTGGACCCGGTGTCCGAGAAGTCCTGGCTCTCGGCGATCCGGCCCTTCAAATCGGGGTGCTCCGGGTCGGCCCCGGTGTCGAGGACCGCGACCTTGACGCCCGCACCGGTGTAGCCCGCGTTCCACGCGGACGGCGCGCCGACCTGGGTGAGATTGCGGTCCAGCGTCGCGGCCTTGGCGGCGGTGATGGCGCTCGCCCGGATCCGGCGGTCCAGCCAGACCCTGCGGACGCCCGGAGACCGCTGCTTCAGCGCCGCGCCGAAGCGGTGCGCCTGGCGTTTGGGCTGCCGGGCCGCCACGGCGCCGAGGCTGGGAAGCCGGCGCCCCTCCCGCAGGGTGCCGCCCAGCGTCGAGGGAGCGCCCGGCTCCCGCTGCACGATCAGCGGCACCTCTTTGGTCCGAGAGTCGTCGTACCCCTGCTTGATCAGCCCGGTGACGTCGAACAGCGCGGGATCCAGCATCTTCCCGATCCGCGGGGCCATGTCGGCGGGGATGACCCGGATGCTTCCGTCGGGCCGGACGGAGGTGCCGAAAGCCGTGCTCCGGCGCCCCTCACCGGGCGTGACGGACACCGTGGGGACCTTGCCGGCGTTCGTGCGGACCCGGACCACGTCACCGGTGACGAGTGTGACGGTCCACGACTTCCCGGCCGGCAGCGGCGCCGCCGAACGACCGGGGGGATCGGCGCCGGCCGGGGGTGCCACGCCGAGAGCGGCGGTGGCCATTAAGCCGGCAGCCGCCAGACGGAGGGTTCTTCTCAAAGGAGCTCCTTCTCCAAGAGGACATCTCCCTCTTGATCACCCGATCCCCCTCCGCGCTTTCCCTCCCCTGCGCTCGCTCGCCGTCCGAGGCCCGTGGCAGCACTACACGCGTTCCCCATGCGATCGTGTGCGCGGTCGGGTCACAGTGCGTGCCCGCCGGCGACCTGCAGGACCTGGCCGGTGATCCAGCGGGCTTGGTGGGAGGCCAGGTACACCACGGCGTCGGCGATGTCGCCGGGCTCGCCGGCTCGGCCCATCGGCACGATCTCCGTGACCTGGGCGAGGAGGTCCTCGTCCATCCAGCCGGTCTGTACCGGGCCCGGGGCGACGGCGTTCACCCGGATGCCCCGGGCCGCTAGGTCCAGGGCGCTGGACCGGGTGAACGCCTCGAGCGCGCCCTTGGAGGTCCCGTAGCCGGTCTGGCCGGGAAACGCCCGTGCGGCGTCGGTGGAGATGTTGACGACGCACAGCGGGTCCTCGCCGCGGCGCAGGCGGACCACTTCGGTGGTCAGCAGCGCCGGTGCGATGGCGTTGACCCGGTAGTGCCGTTCCAGCGACCCATGGGTGAGGGTGTCGATGCTGTCGGGGAGCTCGCAGTGGGCCGCGTTGTTGACCAGGACGTTGATCGGCCCGGCCCGGTGCGCGACCGTTTCGGCGAGCCGGTGGGCGGCGTCGGGTTCGGACAGGTCCGCGCTGATCGCGAAGGATCCGTTGCCCAGTTCCCGCGCCAGCTTCTCGGCGACGTCGGCCTCGGGCGTGATGTGCGCCCATTCGGCATCGGCGGGCGCGGCGGGGTTCTGGGCGAGGTGGTGGATCGCCACGCGTGCGCCCTGAGCGGCGAACGCGCGGCTGATCGCCGCGCCGATGCCTCCGGCGCCTCCGGTGACCAGGACGTTCTGCCCGGCCAGGCGGGGATCGATCATGTCTGCTCTCCTTGGATGCTCGGCGTCGATCGGACGAATGCGGCCGGCCGGCGTCCGGGCGGAGAGCGAGCAGCGGTGAGCATCAGGATCCTGATCTGCCGGGACGCTTCCCCGCCGGGCGGAGGCCTCGGACGCGGGGACGGGCAAGATCAGGAATGCATGTGCCGATGCTACATGACCGCACCGGCCGGCTTTGGTCTCACCCCTGGGCGATCACCGGACACTGCCCACGTCGATGTTGGCCGGCACGGGGAGGCCGGCCAGGGCCGGCTGGGTGCCGACGATCTGCTCCAGCATCGGGCGGGTCATTCCGCCGGCGTTCTGGAACCGTCCGATCGCCGGCCCCCGGATCCCCGCGGTGTCGGGGTGCCCGCCGGGCCGAGCCGCTCGGCGATCCGGGTGCGGGTCCGTTCCGCTTCGGCCAGGTCGTCGCCGAGTTCCCCCGCGCCCTGCCCGGGAAGTGCCCGGTAGATCGAGATGGCCTCGTCCGCCGCGTCCAGCGAGGCATCGAGGTCGATCCCGTGGGCGGCGCCGATCGAGGCGGCCGACCACAGGGAACGTGCCAGGTCGGAAAGGTGCCGGGCCGTCCCGGACTCGGCCAGGCGCCGCCGGATGTCGACCGCTTCCCGGGCCGACCGCAACGCCTCCTGCTCCTGCCCGAGCTCCGACAGCCGCCTGCCGAGATTGTGGAGAGCGAGCGCGAGAAGCGGCAGATGGACGTCGGGATCCTTCGAATACAGGTCTCGCAGAATGCCCACCGACTCTGCGGCGGCGTCCACCGCCCCGCCCCGGTCCCCGTCCTCCGCCAGGCGGAGCCCGAGATCGTTGAGGGCGACGGCGAGATCAGTGCGGAACGGGATCGTGAAGGGCGCCCGCCGGTAGATGTCGATCGCCTCCCGGGTGGCCCGCACCGCGGCGGCCGTGTCACCGGCCCGCGACAGGCGCACCCCGAGATTGGCCAGGCTCATGGCAAGGCCGGGGAGGTGGGTCAGCGGTTGTGTCTCGGCCAGCCGCCGCCGGATGTCGACCGCCTCCCGGGAGGCCGCGAGCGCTTCGTCGTCCCTGGCACCCAGGGCGTTCAGCATGACGGCCAGTTCGGGGAGATGTGCGGCGGGATCCTGGTCCGCCAGCCGCCGCCGGATGCCGATCGCCTCACGGATGGTCTCGAAACCGGCGCGGTCGTCCCCGGCGTCCACCAGACGGGTACCGAACCTGTTCAGAGTGGACGCCAGGGCGGGGAGGTGGGCCGCGGAATCCTCCTCGGCCAGGCTCCGCAGGATGGCCACCGCTTCGCGGGCGGGCTCCAGCGCGGCCCGTTCGTTCCCGGTCTTCGACAACCGGAGCCCCAGGTTGGACAGGGCAATGGCCAGGGCGGGCCGGAATGCGGCGGGATCCTCCTCGGCAAGGCGCCGATAGATACCGGCCGCCTCACGGGTCGGTTCGAGCGCCCCGCTTTCGTCCCTGACCACCGACAGTGCGACGCCCAGCTCGTTCAGGGCGGCACCCAGACCGGGAAGTGCCCGGGCGTCCAGCTGGGCCGCCCGCCGCCACTCCTCGACCCGCTGACGCGCGCTCAGCACGGCCAGGTCGGCCGGCGACCGCGGGAGTGGCGGACTGACATCGGGAGGAGCCGTCTGGATCGGACCCGAACCACGCCGACGAAAGAATCTCAGGACCACCACACCCCACCCGAACGGCCACGCGGCACACACCCGCATTCCACCACGAGTCATCGAAGGGGTGGGACGCCGCGGTCGCCTCAGGTACTGATGGCCCGTTGGAGGAGCGGGCGATGGCGGAGCATCCATGCCGCGGACCGCGCCTGCCAGGCCAGCGCCCACAGTGGAGCGGTGTCGGTCGATTCCGGGGTGACCCGCGCCTTGACGGCGGCGCCGGCGCAGTCGCGGATGGCGTATTCGATCATTCTGGTGACGAAGTCGCGGCGGTCCTCGACGGCCAGGCCGTAGCCGTCCAGGAAACGCCTGAGCTGCCCCGCGCGGGAGGCAGCGTCGGGCAGGTTCTGGCGTTCGGCGACGTCGTCGTCGTGCAGTTGTGCGTTCCACCATGCGGCGCCCGCGATGTCGTCGAGGCGATCGGTCGGTCCGGCGCTGGTCCAGTCGATGTAGGCGACCGGCAGGCCGTCGCGTGCGACGGTGTGCCAGGGGCCGGTGTCGCGATGGCTGATGATCGCATCGGGTGCGTCGCTGTGGAACGGCCACGGCTGCCAGACCGCTTCGGGCGGCGGCCGGAAGGTGGCGGTGGCGTCGTGCAGGTCGCGCAGCAGCCGGCCGGCGCGCCAGACCCCTTCGTCGGTCCAAGCGTGCGGGTGCACGAAGCCGCCCTCGATGTAGGTGACGACTTCGCGACCCTGGTCGTCGCAGCCGTCCCCGACGACACGGGGACTGCCGGTGAAGCCGACCTCTTGCAGGTGGTTGAGCAGGGCTTGGACGCTGGCCGTCCAGGGCATGGCCGGGCGCAGCACGGTGTCGCCGTGGCGAAGGACGGGAGTGGGCTGACCTTCGGCGCCGGTGAGCGGCTCGAAGGAAGCGTACGAAGACACTGAAGCTCCTTGAGATTCGAAGCCGTGAAGCGCACAGGCTTCACGTGGGCAAGAGCGCAGGGGCTTCCCTGCGCCGGGATCGCTTCGACCTCAGGAATGCAGGCGCGAGATGGAACGTCGGCCCGTCAGGCCGTGGCGCGCGCTGCGGCCGAAGCGGTGGCCGGGGCCTTGCCGAGAACCTTGGCAGCCATTGATCAACCTCCCGAGTCGGGTTGACAGCGCCATCCGCACGTTGTCACGGCGTGAGTCGATCCGCAACACGATTTCGGCGGACTCAGGGGCTTCCGGAGCTGACGGGCCGGCCCAGTTCGAAGCGCAGGATGGTCTTCAGGTCGGCCGTGCGGTTGTGGATGTCGATGCCGCCCGCCGCGTCGAAGTCGAAGTAGGCGTGGAGGGTGGCGGTGATGTGGCCCGGGGCGGCTTGGCCGAACTCGATGCGGGTGACATCGACTGGGCAGTGGGCGGCGACGAGATAGATCGAGCCGTCGATGTAGCCGTCCTCTGGGTTGACCGGGAAGGTGAAGGTGCGCCGGCTCAGCGTGGCCAGTTCGGCGGCCGGCAGTTTGATGAAGTCGAGTGAGATATCCGTCGTGACGAGTTCGGGCCCGCCGGTGCCGGGACGGAAGGTGGCGGGCTCGTATTCGTCGTCCGCGGAGAAGGGCTCGAGCGGGATCGTGATGGTCCAGGTGCCGGCGACCGGATGGTCAAGGCCGGCCGGCCAGTGGCAGATGGTTCCTGGTCTGGGCTGAAGGAACTCGTCGGTCAGGTCGATCACGAGGGAAGCATGCCAAAGGCATCTGACAGCAGCCCGGCAGGCGTCGAGCAGGACCTCTTGGCCGGCCCATCGCTTCGGGGTGGGCTCGGTGAGCTCCAGTTGGAAGATGTGACGGTGTTGGATCTCGAATCGGTAGGGGCTGATGTCGTAGGTGACCTCAGTGCTGGATCAAGCCGCCGACCGGGACCGGAGCGACGTGGCCGGTGGCCGGGAGGGTCTGCGCCAGGGCGATGCCGACGTCGACCAGCGATGACCGGCGCAGGCGAGCGACCTCGGGGATCGGAGTCCAGGTCGGCTCAGCGGTTTCGCCGTTCGGCTCAGGCCGGAGTCGGCCGCCAGTGATGCGGACCTGGTAGAAGATGCCGACATTCTGGTGCTCGGGTCCGCCGGGGATGGCGCGCTCAGCCGCGGGGATGACCCTTGAGTCCACGCCCAGCAGGCGTTCGGCCACCGCGTCGCAGCCGGTCTCCTCAGCGACCTCCCGAATCACCGCGTCGAACGGATCCTCCGCGTGCTCGACCCTGCCGCCCGGGAGCGTCCAGTTGGACTCGCCCTTGGATGGCACGTGACGGGCGAGCAGCACGCGCCCGTCCTCGATGCACACGGCGTACGCCGCCAGCCGGAAACTCACCCTCGTACCTCCCCATCCCCCGGAACCGGAGATCTGTCGCAACGTCCAAGACCCGCTCATAGGCTGATCTCGTGTCATCGGACTTCAGGCGGCCGAAGTCCGTCGCCACGCCTACGTGCGCACGCGGGCCGCGCTGTTCATGAGACTCCCGCCATTTCAAGCAGGCGGCACATGTCGTGGAAACCGTGGACGCAGGCGCTGAGGACGTCGGGGTAGCGGCCTGTAGTCTCGGCGAAGCGCAAGAGGAAGTACGGGTCGACCGTATCGGGGAAATCGGTGTGGGCCTCGACGATCAAGCCGGTTTCGAGGTTCTCGAAACAGCAGTGCTCGCCGTGCTCAAACGCCCACCAGACCTCCTCGTCGAGCGTGCCCTGGTTGAACTGCTTGATGAGAGTGTGTGCCAGGCCACGGAAGTCAGCGAGAAGGGTTTCCAGCTCGGGGCGCGTGCGTCGCGCATCTTCCGCGCTGACCAACTGTAGCGCTGTGATCGTCGCGGGCCCAGGAACGATCACATGAACGTCCTCCCCGACGAGCCGCTGATTGAGTTTCCTCGCGATGGCTGACGCTTTCCCCTCGGGCACATCAAAACGGGCTCCGCGGCCGCGAGTGACTGCCCGGCGGACGGTCTCGGAGGATGGCTCTTGAGGCACGCGTGGATTCTAATAGTCGCGCGCTCCAGCCAAAACTCGTATCCGACTCTGGTCCCGGTGCCACCAGCGGCTGTGGCCGTGGATACGCACCAGCCGACCATGTCGGCGCTGGGCGCTCAGCAGGTCGGAAAGGCCACTGAGGTGCGGCAAGGCAGGGCCCCCGCTCGTGGGTGTCGTCCAGGCCGGCCTCGGCGGCCAGGCGGCGGTGAGCCCGGGCAGCTCACTTCGTCGCGTCGCGCCGGGCCGGGTTCGCCCGGACGGGACAGGGTGCGCGGTGATCGCTGAGAGCGAACGTTGCTGCGGAAACAAAATCGTGCTCCGTTTTCTTGAGTGAGTATGACTCAACCCCCCGAGGTGGGGTCACACCGCTACAGACTTGGAGCTGAGAGCATGAGCGAGACCCTGACGCTGCCGGTCCTGCCCCTGGACGACGGGGCCGTTCTGCCGGGCATGGTCGTGCCCCTCGAGCTGTCGGAGAACGAGGTGCGCGCCGCCATCGAGGCGGCCCGGGCGGCGGCCCAGACCAAGGGCCCGGGGATCAGGTCGGCCGTCAAGCCGCGGGTGCTGCTGGTGCCCAGGCTCAACGGGCAGTACGCGGCGGTCGGCACGCTGGGCGTCGTGGAGCAGGAGGGGCGGCTGCCCGGTGGCGAGCCGGGCGCGGTCGTGCGCGGCGTGGAGCGGGTGCGGATCGGCACCGGCACCACCGGGCCGGGCGCGGCGCTGTGGGTGGAGGGCACCCGGATCGAGGTCCCGCCGGCCACCGGCCGCGCCCAGGAGCTGGCCAAGGAGTACAAGGGCCTGGTCAGCGCGATCCTGCAGAAGCGCGGCGCCTGGCAGGTCGTGGACGTGGTGCAGGCCATCGACGACCCGTCCGCGCTGGCCGACAACGCCGGGTACGCCCCGTACCTGACCGACGAGCAGAAGATCGAGCTGCTGGAGACCCCCGACACGGTCGAGCGGCTCACCCTGGTGGTCGGCTGGGCCCGCGACCACCTGGCCGAGCTGGACGTGGCGGAGACGATCCGCAAGGACGTCCAGGAGGGCATGGAGAAGACCCAGCGCGAGTTCCTGCTGCGGCAGCAGCAGGAGGCCATCCGCAAGGAGCTGGCCGAGCTGAACGGCGACCCGGCCGACGAGGAGGACGACTACCGCGCCCGGATCGAGGCGGCGAACCTGCCCGAGAAGGTGCGGGAGGCGGCGCTCAAGGAGGTCGACAAGCTGGAGCGCTCGTCCGACGCCTCCCCGGAGGGCGGCTGGATCCGCACCTGGCTGGACACCGTCCTGGACATCCCGTGGAACGAGCGCACCGAGGACGCCTACGACATCGCGGGCGCCCGGGAGATCCTGGACGCCGACCACGCGGGCCTGGACGACGTCAAGGAGCGCATCATCGAGTACCTGGCCGTGCGCAAGCGCCGCGCGGACCGGGGTTTGGGCGTCGTCGGCGGGCGGCGCAGCGGCGCCGTGCTGGCGTTGACCGGGCCGCCCGGGGTCGGCAAGACCTCGCTGGGCGAGTCGGTCGCGCGGGCGATGGGCCGCACGTTCGTCCGGGTCGCGCTCGGCGGCGTCCGGGACGAGGCGGAGATCCGCGGCCACCGGCGCACCTACGTCGGCGCGCTGCCGGGACGCATCGTCCGGGCGATCCGCGAGGCGGGCTCGATGAACCCGGTCGTGCTGCTGGACGAGGTCGACAAGGTCGGCGCCGACTACCGGGGCGACCCGACCGCGGCGCTGCTGGAGGTCCTGGACCCCGAGCAGAACCACACCTTCCGGGACCACTACCTGGAGGTCGAGCTCGACCTGAGCGACGTGCTGTTCCTGGCCACCGCGAACGTGGTGGAGGCGATCCCCGGCCCGCTGCTGGACCGGATGGAGCTGGTGCAGCTGGACGGCTACACCGAGGACGAGAAGGTCACCATCGCCCGCGACCACCTGCTGCCGCGGCAGCTGGAGAAGGCGGGGCTGGAGGCCGCGGAGGTGGACTTCGGCGACGACGCGCTGCGGCTGCTGGCGGCGGAGTACACCCGGGAGGCGGGGGTGCGGTCGCTGGACCGCTCGATCGCCCGGGTGCTGCGCAAGGTCGCCGCGAACGTGGCGCTGGAAAAGGCGGAACTGCCCGTCGCGGTCGGTGCCGCGGAGCTGAAGGACTACCTGGGACGGCCCCGGTTCACGCCGGAGGTCGAGCTGAGCAGGTCGGAGCGGCGGACCGGCGTGCCGGGCGTGGCGACCGGGCTGGCGGTCACCGGCGCGGGCGGCGACGTCCTCTACATCGAGGCGTCGCTGGCGGACAAGGAGACCGGCGACACCGGGGTGACGCTCACCGGCCAGCTCGGCGACGTCATGAAGGAGTCGGCCCGGATCGCGCTCAGCTACCTGCGCTCGCGCGGGGCGGAGCTGGAGCTGCCGGTCGGCGACCTGAAGGACCGCGGCGTGCACGTCCACGTGCCCGCCGGCGCGATCCCCAAGGACGGCCCGAGCGCGGGCATCACGATGACGGCGGCGCTGGCCTCGCTGCTGTCGGGCCGGCCGGTCCGTTCGGACGTGGCGATGACCGGTGAGGTCTCGCTGACCGGGCGGGTGCTGCCGATCGGCGGGCTGAAGCAGAAGCTGCTGGCGGCGAGCAGGCTGGGCATCACGACCGCGATCGTGCCCAAGCGCAACGAGCCGGACCTGGAGGACGTCCCGGCCGAGGTGCTGGAGAACATGACGGTCTTCGCGGTCAGCGACGTCCGGGAGGTTCTGGAGCTGGCCCTGGAGCCTGCCACCACCGCGGTCGCGGTGTGACCGGGTGAGACGCCCGTGCTGTGGTGCAGCACGGGCGTTTCGCCCTTTTTAGTGGATTCTTAGCGGCGTGCGGAATGCTCTGCGCACAGGGTGGTCCGTGAAGTGTCCCTTCGGGGGCGGGCATGATGTGGGTCCTGCAGGTATGGGGTGCTGGCCTGCGGATGCCCCGGGTGCGGCGGGCCGCCCGACGGCGCGGGAGTCGGGCGGAAGGCCCGCGCCGAAAGCGTCCAGGGTGGACGGGGGAGCGCTCAAGCCCCGTTCACCCGGGGCGCTTGGAACAGTGAGGGTCGACCGAATGTGGTCTTCGTACTCGGGCGTGCGGATGATCGCCTAGAGTTGCGGCCATATGAGCGGTGGGCTCTACTTTCGCGTGCTCGGGCCGATGTCGGCCGAGCGGGCGGGCAGCCCGCTCGATGTGGGCGGCCCGCAGGTACGCACCGTCCTGGCCCTGCTCCTGCTGGAACGGGACCGGGTGGTGTCGGTGGACCGCCTGGTGGAGGCCCTCTGGGAGGGCGATCCACCGAATTCGTGGCGGGTGCAGTTACAGGGCATGGTGTCGCGGCTGCGCAGGACCCTGGGCGCGGACGGCGACCGCTCCTCCGCGCCGATCGAGACGCGTCCGCCCGGCTACCGGTTACGGATCTCCGCGGGCCAGCTGGACCTGGAGAACTTCCGCGACGAGGTCCGGCGGGCCCGCGAACGGCTGGCGGCGGGGGAGCCGGGGCCGGCGGCCGCACTGCTGCGCACCGCGCTGGCCCGATGGCGCGGCCCTGTCTGCGCCGATCTGACGTCCCCTTCGGTTCGGCGCGCGGCCGACTGGGACGAGCTGCGGCTGGCCGCCGTCGAGGACCGGATCGACGCCGACATCGCCCTCGGCCGCCATGAGGGCCTGGACGTCGAACTGCGCGCGCTCATCGGCGACCATCCGCTGCGGGAGCGCTGCCGCGGCCAGCTGATGACCGTGCTGGCCCGTGCCGGGCGTCCCGCCGAGGCGCTCACCGTATTCCGCGACCTGCGTGAACGCATGGTGGACGAGCTGGGCATCGAGCCGTCCACCGGACTGCAGCAGCTGCATCGCGCGATCCTCACCGGGGTTCAGGGCCCCGACGAGGCGGAGGCGGTGCGGGGCCGGCCCTACCTCGTGCCGCGCCAGCTCCCGGCCGACGTGCCCGGCCATGTCGGACGCGAGGATCTTCTCGGCGAGCTGTCGGGCGTCCTGGGCGACCCGTCCCGCACCGCGCCCGTGTGCGTGGCCGTCACCGGTCCGGGCGGGATCGGCAAGACGGCGTTCGTGCTGCGGCTGGCGCACGCGCACCGCGCGGCTTACGGCGACGGGCAGCTGTACGCCCGGCTCCGCGACCGCCCCGGCGGCCCGGCCGAGGTGCTCGCCGGGTTCCTGCACGCTCTGGGCGTCCCCCCTGCCGGGGTGCCGTCCGGGCTGGACGAGCGCGCCGCCCTCTTCCGCGAGCTGCTGGCGACCCGCCGCGTGCTGATCGTGCTGGACGATGTGACCGACGCGACGGACCTGGAGCCGCTGCTGCCCGCCGAGCCGCGCTGCGCGGTGCTGATGACCAGCCGGAGGCGGCTGTCGGGCGCCGGCGGCGCGGGCGGGCTGCGCGTCGTCCCCCTGGAGGGGCTGCCCCGGGACGCGGGCGCGGCGCTGTTCCGCTCGATCGCGGGCCGGGGCGACCGGCCGTCCGGCGACGCCGAGGAAAGGGAGATCGACCAGATCGTGCGGCTGTGCGGCGGGCTGCCGCTGGCCGTCCGGATCGCGGCCGCCCGGCTGTCCGCGCGCCCCGGCTGGACGGTGGCCGACCTGGCGCGGCGCCTGGCCTCGCACCGCGACCGGCTCGACTGGCTGCAGCACGGCGACCTCGGTGTGCGGGCCAGCTTCCAGGACACCTACGACGCGCTCACCGACGACCACCGGCGGCTGTTCCGGAGCCTGGGCCTGCTGAAGGACACCGAGTTCCCCTCGTGGGTGCCCGCCGCGCTGCTGGGCGGCCGCGCGGAGACCGCCGACCGGCTGCTGAACGACCTGGTCGACGTGCACCTGGTCGAGCCCGCCGGACGGGGCGTCACCGGGCCGCGCTACCGCGTCCACGACCTGATCCACCTGCTGGCCGGGGAGCTCGCCGCGCGGGACGACGCCGGCGGCCGCCGCGCCGCGGTGCGCAGGCTGCTGGGCGCCTGGCACGACATGGCGACGGCCGCGGACGGCGCGCTGCCGCACTGGTACGGCCTCGACCCGTCCCCCGGCCCGGTCTGGCGGGCGCCCGAACACGCGCGCGCCGCGGCCCGCGCCGACCCGCTCGTCTGGTTCGACGAGGAACGGCTGCACCTCATCGCCCAGACCCGCCTGGCCGGGGAGGCCGGTCACCCGGCCTGGCCGCTCGCGCAGTGCCTGGCCACCTACTTCGACATGCGCGGCCGGTACGACGAGTGGGTCGCGATGCTGCACGAGGGGCTGCGCGTCGCCGAGCGGCAGGACGACCGGCGCGGCATGGCGTGCATGCTCGGGCTCCTCGTCGACGCGGAGGGGAGCAGGCTGGAGCTCGGCGCGGGGCTCCAGTACGCCGAGCGCGCCATGACCACCTACCAGTCGCTTCCGCATCCGCCGATGGAGCGCAGGACCGTCCCGTCCCGGTCCATCCCGGATCCGCTCGGCAGGGGCCGCGCCCTGTTCACCCTCTCCCTCCGCCGCCGCGAGGACGGCGAGCACGGCGGCTACCTGCCGCTGTTCG
Source organism: Actinomadura vinacea (assembly GCF_039532545.1). Taxonomy (NCBI): domain Bacteria; kingdom Bacillati; phylum Actinomycetota; class Actinomycetes; order Streptosporangiales; family Thermomonosporaceae; genus Actinomadura; species Actinomadura vinacea. The sequence continues at coordinate 552,723 of NZ_BAAARW010000011.1, forward strand.
AGGAGGCCCGGCAGGCGTTCGAGGCGTGCGGCGCGCCGATCGCGGAGCTGTGGATGCTGAAGAACTGCTCGCTGGCCTACCTCAAGCAGGGCCGGATGGCGGACGCCGCGGCCTGCCTGGCGCGGGGGCTGACGATCCTGGTCGGCCTCGGGGAGGACTTCGAGACGGGCTCGGTCATCGGCGAGATCGGCGCGCTGCTGGCGGCCGCCGGACGGCATCGGGAGGCCGAGGAGCTGGCCCGCGAGACGCTGGCGCGTTCGCCGCATCCCTGGGACGAGGCCGCCGCGCTGGACATCCTGGCCGCGCTCAGCCGTTCGGACGGCGACCACCACGCCGCCATCGACGCGCACCTGAAGGCGCTGGCGGTCTGGCGGCGGCTGGGCGTCACGGTCCGGGTGACGCACACGATGGGGGAGCTGGCCCGGCTGTGCGAGGAGATCGGCGACATCGAGGCCGCCGACCTCTACCGCTCCGACCCGCTCTTCGCCGGCCCGCAGGCCGGGGGCTAGACGGGCCTGTCTCGACGGTCTGGGTGGTCTAGCGCTTGGTTCGAACTTGACCGTCCCTTTGCATAGTCGCGGCCGAAGCGGGGACATGCACGGTCGTCGAAAGCGCTTCGGGACGTGGAGGTGCGGGCGGTGGCGGGATCGTGGGCCAAGAAGATCGGGATGCCGCAGCCGGCTCCTAAGAGCCGGAGCAAACCCGACCGCAAGGTCGCGGGCAAGTCCGACCGCAAGGTCGCGGGCAAGTCCGAACGAAGCGGCGGCGGACGTCCACCCTGGTACGTGCTGCTGCTCAGGGCGGTCGCCCTGCTGGTGGCGCTCGCGGCACTGGCGGCGTTCTTCTACTACGCCTTCCGTCTCACCCTGAGCCCGGTGGAGGACAACGGGCAGGCGGGCGGCAACACCGATCCCGGGCGTTCGCTGCGCTTCTACTTCGAGCAGCCGGTCCGGGACGCGCTGCCGCAGGTCGGCGGCAACCTGATCCTGCTGGCCCCGCTCGGCGTGCTGCTGCCGATGCTGTCGGCGCGGCTGCGCGGCCCGGTGCGGCTGGCCCTGGTGGCGGCGCTGCTGTCGCTGGCCATCGAGACGGCGCAGGGTCTGCTGGTGATAGGCCGGGCCTTCGACATCGACGACGTGATCCTGAACGTGCTCGGCGTGGTACTCGCCTACGCGCTCGTCGGACGGCTGCTGTCCCGCAAGATCATGGGACCGGCGTGAGGCGGAAGACGCGCAGTTCGCGTTCGGTGCGCTCCACGTAGCTGTCGTAGACGGGCCATACGCGCATCAGCCGGGGCCACGCCTCGGCGCGCTCGGCGTCGTCCAGCAGCGCGGCGGTGACCTTGACGGTGCGGCCGCGGAAGCTGATCTCGGCCTCGGGGTGCTTGAGGAGGTTGCCGGTCCAGGCGGGGTGCTTCTCGCGGCCGAAGTTGGAGCCGACGATGATCCAGGATCCGTCCGGCTCGGGCATGCAGGCCAGCGGGGCCTGCCGCGGCCGTCCGCTGACGGCGCCGGTGGTGGTCAGCACCAGGCTCGGGACCAGCGACTGCCCGAGGAGGAAGCGGCCACCGCTGGCCTTGTGCAGGGCGCGGTCCAGCGGCGGCACGATCTTCGGGCCGACCTTGGAGAACCAGCGTGCGCTCGAGATCCTCTGGAAGACCGGTCCCAGATAGCGCTTGGTCAGTGTCGGCATGGTCGGCTCCTTCGTGGCGGCGGTGGTTCCGGCGGACGGGGTTCGAGTGGGCGCCAGCCGGCCGGCCCTGCGCAGGTGCCCGGCCTCGGCCAGCCAGCGCAGCGAGTCCTCGACCGTCTCCTCGACCGGGCGCAGGGTCAGCGAGAGCGCGTCGAGGGCGGGGGCGTCGTCGGTCGGCACCAGCTTGACCATGAACTCGGCGGCGTCGCGGGTGAGCGGGTAGTCGAAGTGCCGGACGCGTTTGGCGGCGTCCAGCAGCGAGCCCGCCCCGAGCACCACGCCCGCCGGGACGCGGAAGCGGCGGCACTTCAGCCCGGTCGCGCGGTCGCACAGGTCGGCGTACTGCGGCCAGGTGAGGAAGTGGCCGCCGAGCAGGAGCCGGTCGGGGGCGGGCGTGGTGACCGCGCGGGCGAGGGCCTCGGCCAGGTCGCGCACGTCGATGACCGAGACGCCGCCCGGGGGCAGCGGCCAGGCCTGGTCGAGCGCCGCCGCGAGCCCTTCCATGAGCGCGTCCAGGACGGGCTGGTCCGGCCCGCACACGCCGCCGGGGTAGACGATGGTGACGGGCGCGCCCTCGTCCTGGAGGTCGCGCACGTAGCGTTCGGCGGCGACCTTGGAGCGGCCGTAGCCGGTGCGCGGCGCGGCGAGCGGGCCGCCGGTGGTGATGCGCGGGCCGTGCGGCGGGACGAACACCGCGACCGTCGACACGTGGACCACCCGCTCCAGGCCGCGGGCGACGGCGCCGCCGACCACGTTGCGGGTGCCGGCCAGGTTGACCCGGACCAGGTCGTTCTCGGGGTCCCCGGGGTGCCCGATGCCGATCGCCGCGGCGGCGTGGACGGCGGCGTCGCAGCCGTCGAGCGCCTCGCCGACGGCGCCGGGGTCGAGCATGTCGCCGGGGTGGAGCTCGACGTCCCCGGCGGCGACGCCGAGCCGGGCCAGCACCTTGGCGGCCTTGCCGGGGTCGCGGACCAGGGCGCGCGGCCGGTGCCCGGCGGCCACCAGGGAGCGCGCGGTGTGGGAGCCGACGAAGCCGGACGCGCCGGTGAGGAAGACCCGCATGCTCACAAACTAGCGCTTGGTCACGTCCCGGGGGAACAGGCGCGGCCGAGGAAGGGGCCCATTGCGGACACGTCCTAACGGCGAGGATGCCAGGTGACACCGTTGACGTGCATGGAACGCTCCAGCACACTCGGTGTTCATCCGGTCGCCATGCCCCGGACGGAGCGCCCCCGGCGCCCCCGAGCGGGGCCCGGCGTCCGGGCGCCGACGGAGAGGTCTCCAGGAGAGGCCGACCGGGAGGATCGATGAGGATCGGACTGGCCGGCGCGGGGCGCATCGGAGCGCGCCACGCCGCCGCACTTTGCGAGTTGCCCGAGGTCGAGGCCCTGGTCGTGGCCGACGCCGACCCGAGCCGGGCGAGAGAACTGGCCGCCCGCCTGAACGCGCGTTGCTCGGACGGGCCGGGCTCGGGCGTTCAAAGCTTGGACGGGCGCAGGGCGGGTGGCCCCGGAGTGGGCCACGGAGTGAGTCACGGAGCGGGCGGTCACAGGGCGGAGGTGTGCGCGGTCGGCGCGGTGCCGGAACTGTTCAAGGCGGGCCTGGACGGGCTGGTCGTGGCGGCGGCGACGGACGCGCACGCCGCGCTGGTGGAGCTGGGCGTGCGGGCGCGGCTACCCGTGTTCTGCGAGAAGCCTCTTGCCCCGGACATTGATGGAACGTTCCAAATGGTCCGGGCGGCATACCTCGCCCACGTCCCGGTGCAGGTCGGCTTCCAGCGCCGCTTCGACGCCGGCTACGTCGCCGCCCGCGAGGCCGTCTTAGCCGGGCGGCTCGGCTGGCTGCACACCGTACGGTCGTGCAGCTTCGACCCCGCCCCGCCGCCCCCGGGATACATCCCCGCCTCCGGCGGCCTCTTCCGCGACTGCGTGATCCACGACCTCGACTCCATCCGCCACGTCACCGGACAGGACGTGGCCTGGGTGATGGCCGCGGGCTCCAACAAGGGCGACGTGGTCTTCCGCGAGCACGGCGACGTCGACACCGGCGCGGCGCTGCTCGGCCTCGACGACGGCACCCTCGGCGTGGTCGGCGCCACCCGCTACAACGCCGCCGGATACGACGTGCGGCTGGAACTGTTCGGCTCCAAGGACAGCCTCGTCGCGGGGCTCGACGACCGCACGCCCGTCACACCCCTGCCGGAGCGTCCCGCGGGGCGTCCCGCGCGCACGCCCGCCTACGGAGGCTTCCTCGAACGGTTCGCCGCCGCGTACGACGCCGAGCTGCGGGCCTTCGTCGACCTGGTCGCCGGGCGGCGCGCCAACCCGTGCCCTCCCGAGGAGGCCCTGGAAGCCTTCTACCTCGCCGAGGCGTGCGAGATCTCCCGGCGCGAGCGCCGGGTAGTCCATCCAGAGGAGGTACGGCGATGAAACTGGCAGGCGCACCCATCTCTTGGGGAGTGTGCGAGGTCCCCGGGTGGGGCCATCAGCTCTCTCCGCGGCGGGTTCTGAGCGAGATGCGCGACCTCGGGCTCACCGCCACCGAGCTCGGCCCGGCCGGGTTCCTGCCCGCCGACCCCGGCGAGCGGGACCTCCTCCTGGCCGAGCACGACCTGGAGCTCGTCGGCGCGTTCGTCCCGGCCGTCCTGCACGATCCCGCGTACGACCCGCTGCCGGAGATCGAGCGGGCCATCGACGGGATGGACGGCCGCGCGACCCTGATCCTGGCCGCCGCCACCGGGCTCGACGGCTACGACCGGCGGCCCCGCCTCGACACCAGGGCCTGGCAGGCGCTGCTGGCCAACCTGGACGGCATCACGCGCCGCGCCGGCGACCGCGGCCGCTCGGTCGCCCTGCACCCCCATGTCGGGACGGTCGTGGAGAGCCGCGCGGACGTAGAGCGCGTCCTGGGCGGGTGCAGCGTCCCGCTGTGCCTGGACACCGGGCATCTCCTCGTCGGCGGCACCGATCCGCTGCTGCTGGCCCGCTTCGCCGCGCCGCGCATCTCGCACGTCCACCTGAAGGACGTCGACGTCGCCCTGGCCGATCGCGTGCGCGAAGGCGAGGTCTCCTACACCGACGCCGTGGGCACCGGCTTGTACCGTCCCCTCGGCCAAGGGGACATCGACATCTCCGGCGTCATCCGTGCCTTGGAGGACTCCGGCTACGACGGCTGGTACGTCATGGAGCAGGACGCCGTCCTCGCCGCGGAGCCCGATGCCGCGTCCGGCCCGTACGAGGACGTCCGCGCCTGCCTGACGTATCTGGCGGAGGTCGCGGCATGACAGGTCCCCCTGTAAGCCACTTCTGATAAATACTCGGTTCATCTCAGATCCTTCTCGGGGAGAACGGAGTGCTGCGATGACCCGCACGAGGAAGCGCACCCCCAGGCGCCTGCTGGCCCTGGGGGTCACCGGGGTGCTGGCCGTGAGCGCGTGCAGCGGTTCGGGCGGTAAGAAGGCGGAGGAGAGCGCGGGCGCCGGGGGCGCCAAGACCGAGCGGATGACCGTCGCGATGGTCACCCACTCGGGGCCCGGCGACACGTTCTGGGACATCGTCCAGAAGGGCGCCAAGGCCGCCGCCGCCAAGAGCAACGTCGAGTTCCTCTACTCGGCCGATCCGGACGGCGGCAAGCAGGCCCAGCTCGTCCAGGCCGCCATCGACAAGAAGGTGGACGGGATCATCGTCACCTTCGCCAAGCCGGACGCGCTCAAGGACGTGGTCGCGCGCGCCACCGCGGCCAAGATCCCGGTGGTGTCCATCAACTCCGGCGCCGACGTGTCCGCCAAGTTCGGGGCCGTCGCGCACTTCGGCCAGGACGAGAGCATCGCGGGCGAGGCCGCCGGGCGCGAGCTCGCCAGGATCGGTGCGAAGCGGGCGCTGTGCGTCATCCACGAGCAGGGGAACGTGGGCCTGGAGGACCGCTGCGCGGGGGCCAAGAAGACCTTCGGCGGGGAGCTGCAGAACCTGTTCGTCCCGGGCACCAACATGCCGCAGGTGAAGTCGTCCATCACCGCCAAGCTCCAGACCGACAAGGAGATCGACGGGATCCTCACCCTCGGCGCGCCGTTCGCGGCGACCGCGGTCGACTCGGTGAAGGAGACCTACAGCAAGGCCAAGGTCGCCACCTTCGACATGAACAAGGACCTGGTCGCCTCGCTCAAGGGCGGGACCATCCAGTTCGCCGTCGACCAGCAGCCCTACCTGCAGGGGTACGGGGCGGTCGACGAGCTGTGGCTGCTGAAGAACAACGGCAACGTCATCGGCGGCGGCCGCCCGGTGCTGACCGGGCCGGCGATCGTCACCAAGGACACCGCCGCGACGATCGACCAGTTCGCCAACCGGGGCACGCGGTGAGCCAGGCCGTGGCCCGGCCGCCGGTCGCGGCCGACGAGCGGCTGGCCCGGCGGTCGCCGCTGCGCCGGCTGCTGGGCCGTCCCGAACTGGGGGCGCTGCTGGGCGCGGTCGCGGTGTTCGCGTTCTTCTCGGTCGTCGCGGACGCGTTCCTGCGGGCCGGTTCGTTGTCGACGGTGCTGTACGCCGGCTCGACGTTCGGGATCATGGCGGTGGGGGTCTCGCTGCTGATGATCGGCGGCGAGTTCGACCTGTCCGCCGGGGTGATGGTGACGACCTCGGCGCTGATCGCGTCCCTGGTCGCCTACCAGCTCACGCTGAACGTCTGGGTCGGGGTGGTGATCTCGCTCGTCCTGACGCTGGCACTGGGGCTGCTGAACGGCGTCCTCTACGTCAGGACGGGCCTGCCCAGCTTCATCATCACGCTGGCCACGTTCTTCATGCTGGCCGGCGCCAACCTCGGCGTGACCAAGGCCGTCACCGGCAACGTCGCGACCGACTCCATCCGCGACATGGACGGCTTCTCCTCCGCCCGCGCGGTGTTCGCCTCCGACGTCGACATCGCCGGGGTCAACGTCAACATCACCGTGTTCTGGTGGATCGTGCTGGTCGCGGCGGCGACCTGGCTGCTGCTGCGCACCCGCACCGGCAACTGGATCTTCGCGGCGGGCGGTGCCGCGGCCAGCGCCCGCGCGGTCGGCGTCCCGGTCGACCGGACCAAGATCGGCCTGTTCATGGGCGTCGCGTTCTGCGCCTGGGTCTCCGGGATGCACCTGCTGTTCGCGTTCGCCTCCGTGCAGTCGGGCGAGGGCGTGGGCAACGAGTTCTACTTCATCATCTGCGCGGTGATCGGCGGCTGCCTGCTGACCGGCGGCTACGGCTCGGCCATCGGCGCCGCGATCGGCGCGTTCATCTTCGGCATGACCAACAAGGGCATCGTGTACGCCGAGTGGAACCCCGACTGGTTCAAGTTCTTCCTCGGCGCGATGCTGCTGATCGCGACGGTGGTCAACCTGATCGTCCGGCGCAGGGTGGAGGCGTCCAGGTGACGGAGCATCCGCTGGTGCGCCTCGACGGCGTCGGCAAGAACCACGGCAACGTCATCGCCCTCCGCGAGGTGTCCCTGGAGGTCGCCGCGGGCGAGGTGACCTGCGTGCTCGGCGACAACGGCGCGGGCAAGTCCACCCTCATCAAGATCGTCGCCGGGTTGCACCGGCACGACTCCGGGACCTACCACGTCGAGGGCGAGGCGGTCTCGTTCGACTCGCCCCGCCAGGCCCTCGACCGGGGCATCGCCACCGTCTACCAGGACCTGGCCGTCGTCCCGCTCATGCCCGTCTGGCGGAACTTCTTCCTGGGATCGGAGAAGCGCAAGGGCTTCGGCCGCCTGGACATCGAGTTCATGCGCCGCACGACCAAGGACCAGCTCCTGGAGATGGGCATCGACCTGCGCGACGTCGACCAGCCCATCGGCACCCTCTCGGGCGGCGAGCGGCAGTGCGTCGCGATCGCCCGCGCGGTGTACTTCGGGGCCAAGGTCCTCGTCCTGGACGAGCCCACGGCCGCGCTGGGCGTCAAGCAGGCGGGGGTCGTCCTGCGCTACATCGTCCAGGCCCGCGAACGCGGGCTGGGCGTCATCTTCATCACCCACAACCCCCATCACGCCTACCCGGTGGGGGACCGGTTCCTCGTCCTCCAGCGCGGCCGCGGCATCGCCTACCAGACCAAACAAGAAATCACCCAGGACGAACTGACCGCCCTCATGGCAGGCGGCGCCGAACTGGAGCAGCTGGCGCACGAACTCCAGGCCGCCGAGCTGACCGAGGAGGCCGAGCGCCTGGGCATCACTCCGGACTGACTCTGGGGCGGCGCCTTCCACTGGAAGGCGCCGCCCGTGTCAGCGGAGAACGAGCTGCACGATGGACGTGGTGCCGACCGCCACGATGAGCGCCCGCAGGCCGGCGGGGCTGAGACGGCGGCCGGCCGCGGCCCCGGCCTGGGCGCCGACGGCCGAGCCGACCGCCAGGAGCGCGACGGCCGTCCAGTCGAACTCGGCGGCGAACAGGAAGAAGGCGGCGGCGACGGAGTTCACGACGGCGACGAGCACATTCTTGATCGCGTTGAGGCGCCGCATGTCCTCGTCGAGGAGGATGCCCATCAGCGCCATGTAGATGATCCCCTGGGCAGCGGAGAAGTAGCCGCCGTAGACGCTGGCCAGCGCCAGCCCGGGGGCGAGCAGCGGGCCCCCGTCGGGACGGGCGGCCTTCCCGTTCCGTTCGCGGCGGTCCCGGAGCCGCTTGCTGATCCAGGGCTGGAGGACGACCAGGACCAGTGCGAGGCCCACCAGCACCGGCACGATCATCTCGAAGACCGAGGCGGGCAGGGCCAGCAGCAGCGCCGCCCCGGCGACGCCGCCGAGCAGGGCTCCGGCGCCGAGCCTCAGGAGGCGCCGTCCCTGCCCGGCCAGTTCCCTCCGGTAGCCGATGGCGGCGCTGATGGAGCCGGGGACGAGCCCGAGCGCGTTGGAGACGGTGGCCGTGACGGGCGGCATGCCGGTCGCCAGCAGCACCGGGAAGCTGATCAGCGTCCCGGAGCCGACCGCGGCGTTGATCGCCCCCGCTCCCAGGCCGGCCCCCAGCACCGCGAGCGCCTCACCCGGCGTCACGCGCGTGCGGGGCCCGGTATGACCGGGCCGTAGGTAAATGAGTTGTTCACCCGCCGCAGCCTAGGACCCGCTTATTTCGCCACCCGTCGAAGGGTCGGCTCGGCGCATCCGCGGTTCGCACTTGGCCGCGACCTGCCCAGGACCACCTGATATGCGAGTCGTCACAGTCCGTGCGACCGTTTCCGCCGACCGGCCAGGTCTACGCCATACTGCATCAGTCGATCACCAACGGCGCCATGCCCGCACGCGAGGCTGTCCGCCGTCTGGCAGACAACGGACTGGCTGACCGCGAGCCCCCACAAAGGCGCAGTGGTCGAAGGGGTCACCCTGCAGGAATACGACGTGTGCCTCCTGCTCGGCCGACCATGAACCGGACTCATCCCTGTGGTTCCACCTCGCTGGTCGATGCCGCCCAACAGCGCGACCCCGATGCGGCGGCGCGACCTGCCAGTCACTGCTCAGCGCCCGCTCCCGGGTCCAGGCCATGCTCAACGAGGAAGCCGAAACGCCATGACCGCACCGTCGAAATCACCGGCCCCCACGTGTCACTGCGGACAGGAACTGACCCACTGCATCACCTGCGGCGACCCGCGGTGTCCGAGGTGCGACCCGTATCGCTCCGACGACTGCGGCATGACGAGGGACTGAACCGACACCATGATCGACACCGCTGCCCCGCCCGGTGACCGTTCGTTCGTCATCATCGGCGAAACCAACCTGGCACGCCGGGTGTGCGCGTCCCTGCGGGAGGGCTCGCACTCCGTCCAGCACCTGACCGAACCCCGCGACGACGAGCTGCGCGAGGCGATGACGCCCACGCCCGATGCCGTGGCCGTCCTGCTGCACGACGATGTCGCGGCGCTGCGCTACGCGCTGGCCGTCGCCCACATGTCCGCCCATGTCCCGATCACTGTGACCATCTTCGACCGGACGGTGGCCGACGAACTGCTGCGCCTGCTGCCCCAATGCCATGTGACCTCCCCGGCCGATCTGGCGGCTCCGGCCCTGGCCGGGCCGTGCGTCGACGCCGCCATCGTCGCCCTGCAGCGAAAGGACGGGCTCACGCATGCCATCCGGGTCCTCGACGGGGAACCCTCACGCACCCAGCCGTGGAATCCGGAACCGATCGGATGGCGGTCGCGGTTCGGTCGGCTGGCGGGACAGTTGCGTCCACACGACGCGGGAACGCGGATCATGCTCACGGGCCTGCTGGGCATGCTCACCGTCTTCATCGGCGACCTGGCCTGGCTGCTCGCTCACGGACACCACCCGGCCCAGGCACTGTTCGATGCCGCCCGCGTCGTGGCCACGGTCGGCCCGGCGGCCGCTCCCGCCCACTCCACCGCGTACCCGGTGCTGGCCAGCGCGGCCATGCTCAGCACGATCGTCTTCAGCGCCATGTTCACCGCCGGCATCATCGAGCGCATGCTCGGCCCCAGACTGGTCGGGCTGATCGGGCCCCGCACGCTTCCCCGCTCCGGCCACGTGATCGTCGTCGGCATCGGCCAGGTCGGGCTGCGCCTGTGCGGCGAGCTGCGGCGCCTGGGCATACCCGTCGTCGGCGTGGAGCGGGACCCCGACGCCCCCAACGTCCGCCTCGCCCGGACCCTGGGCATACCCGTGCTGACCGGCCACGGCGGCGACCGGGCCACCCTGGAGAAACTGCACCTCCATCAGGCCCGGGCCCTGGCCGCCGTCGGCTCCGACGACCTTGACAACATCGCCCTGGCGATCGCCGCGCACGGGGTCTCACCCGGGACCCGCGTCGTCCTGCGGGCAGGCGAACACGAGGCGATCGCCGAAACCCGCTCCCTGCTGCCGTTGGGCACCATCCGCGACGTCACCAGCCTGTCCGCCGCATACGTGCTGGCCCGCCTGCTGGACACTCCGGCCACCAGCGTCATCGCATACCGGCACCGCATGTTCGTGGAACTGCCCACGGGCACCTTCGCCCCCTGGCCGCTCGCGGCGCGCCAGGGCTGCTCGCACGTGGACGTCGCCCTGACCGGCTGACGAGACGTCAGGGCTGCTCTGCGGGATCGGTGATGCGGTATCCGACGCCCGGCGTGGTGGTGATGATCGGCGGGCCGCCCAGCTTGCGGCGCAGCCGTCCGACGGTGACCGGGACCGTGTTGGTGAACGGGTCGGCGTTCTCGTCCCAGACCTGGTCGAGGAGGTCCTCGGCACTGAGGAAGGCCGGGCCGGCCCGCAGCAGCGCCTCCAGAACCGCGAACTCCTTGACGGAGAGGTTGAGCCGCCGTCCGTCGCGGGTCGCCAGGCGCCGCACGGGATCGAGTTCCACGCCGCCCGCACGCAGTGTCCGTGCGCGGGCGGAGGGGCGGCGGCGGGCCAGTGCGCGGACGCGCAGCACCAGTTCCGGGAAGTGGAACGGCTTGGCGAGGTAGTCGTCGGCCCCGAGCGTCAGGCCCGTCACCCGGTCGCCCGGCGAGCCCGCCGCCGTGAGCATGAGGACCATGGCGCGGTCGTCGCGCTCGGTGATCATCTGGCAGAGGGTGTCGCCGTGGACGCCGGGCAGGTCCCGGTCGAGCACGACCACGTCGTAGCCGACGAGGTCGAGCTTGGCGGCGGCGGTCAGCCCGTCGTGGGCGATGTCGACGGCCATGCCCTGGTCTCGCAGCCCTTCGGCGACGACGTCGGCGAGCGCGATCGCGTCCTCGACCACCAGGATTCTCACGCCGTGCCGCCTTCGGGCGCGGGCTCCCTCGGCAGCGAGACGGTGGCGCGCAGGCCGCCTTCGGACGGACCGCACAGGTCCAGGCGGCCGCCATGGGCGTCGGCGATCGCCTCGACGATGGACAGTCCGAGGCCCGAGCCGGTTCCCGAGCCGGTACGGTCGGCCGCGAGCCGCTGGAACGGGCGGCCGAGCCGGGCGACCTGCCGCGGATCCAGGACCGGGCCGCCCGTCTCCACGACCAGCCGGACGATCGCGTCATCGGCTGTGGCCGAGACCCGGATCCGGCCTCCGTCGCGGTTGTGGACGACGGCGTTGTCGATCAGGTTGTCGGCCATCCGGGACAGGAGCGTCCGGCTGCCGCGTGTCCATGCCGTGTCTCGCAGGCCACCGTCGTCCACGGTCAGGTTCTTGGCCGCGACGCCGGCGGTGCGGGCGACCAGCGCCTTGGAGACCAGGTCGCCGAGCGGGACGGGTTCGCGGTCGGCGAGCGCGCCGTGCTGCGCCTGGGCGAGGACGAGCAACCCCTCCAGGAGGCCGTCCACCCGGTCGAGTTCGGTGCGCAGCCGGTCGGCCAGCGCGACCGTCGCGGGCGGGGCCGGCTCCGGTTTGGCCAGGGCCACGTCCACCGAGGCCCGCATGGTGGCCAGGGGTGTGCGCAGTTCGTGGGAGGCGTTGGCGACGAACCGGCGCTGGGCGGCGAAGGACGCCTCCAGGCGTTCCAGCAGCCCGTCGATGGTGTCGGCGAGGTCCTTGACCTCGTCGGCGGGGCCCGCCACGGCGAGCCGTTCGTGCAGGTTCTCGGCGGTGATCCGGCGGGTCGCGGCGGTGATCGTCCGCAGTGGCCGGAGCACCCGGCCGGAGGCGGCGCCGCCCAGCGGGATCGAGACCGCCGCCATCACGGCCAGCGCGACGAGCGAGCCCGTCAGGAGCCGCTTCGAGCCCGACTCCTGAGTCTCCGACAGCCGCGTCTCCAGGTCGGCGATGCGCTGCCGCGCGGCCGCGAGGTCGGCCCCCTGTCCGGCGACGGGCTGTGCGGGGACCGTGACCCGGGTGGAGTTCCCTCCGACCAGCAGGTTGGTGAGGGCCAGCAGGAGCAGCCCGGACGCGAGGAACATGGCGGCGTACAGGACGGTGAAACGCAGCCTGACCGTCCGGCCTCGCAGCGCCAGGCGTGCCCTCATGCTCATTCTTCTCCCTCGCGTGCCGTCTCCGAGAATGCCGGACGGCGCCTAACAGCGGCATAACGGCGGTCGTTGGGGCCACGTTATGACGGGCCGTCTAGAACCGGTCGCATGCAAGCGACCGACAAGACCACCGCCGGGCCTTCGACGGGCTCGGTACGCCACGAGTGGGCCGGGTTCCGCACCCGCGGCCGGCTGATCGCCATGGCCGCCGTGCCGCTGACCGTCATCCTGCTCGGCGTCCTCTTCGCCTTCGCCCATCGCGTCGGCACCTGTAGCGCGGGGACCGTGGAGGTGCCCTGCCCCACCGATCCCGTGGGGCCGGACGGGCAGGCGGTGAACGACGACTTCTCCTTCGTCCACCGGCCGCTCGGCGAGCAAGGCGCCATCACCGTGCGCCTGACCTCGATGAAGGGCATCATCACCTACCCGCCGCCCGACCATGACGAGATCGTCGAGGGCCTGGTGCCGTGGGCGAAGGCCGGCATCATCATCAAGGACGGCCTCACCCAGGGGTCCTCGTACGCGGCGCTCATGGTCACCGGAAACCACGGCGTCCGGATGCAGCACGACTACGTCCACGATGCGGCGGGCAGCCCCGCGAGGGCACCACGCTGGCTGCGCCTGACCCGTTCCGGCGACACCATCACCGGCAGCGAGTCGGCCGACGGCGAGCACTGGACGAGGGTCGGCACCGCGCGCCTTCCCGGCCTTCCCGCCACCGTACAAGTCGGGTTGTTCGCCGCGTCTCCGGGCGACCTGACCCTTGTGCGCACGGCCCTCGGGGCGAGCCTGCCTGAATCGCGCTTCACGCAGGCCACCGGCACCTTCGACAACATCTCCCTCGACGGCGCTCCGGCCGCCGACTGGAGCAGCCGCCCCATCGGGGAAATGGGCAGTACCGACTGGGAGCGCTTGCACCGAGCGCCCGGACTCGTCAAGTCGAACGGGACGTTCACGGTCACCGGAAGCGGGGACATCGGGCCGCTCGCCAAGGGGGGCGGCGGGGGAGGCCACAGCATGAGCAGCACCCTCATCGGCCTTCCCATCGGATCGGTCATCCTGCTCGTGGTCGCCGTCCGGTTCGGGACGACCGGCGGCCGAGGCCTGGCGGCGAGGTCCATTCTGATCGGCGGGACCGCCTTCGCCGCCGGACTGGTCGCCGCGGGAGTCGTCGTGCGCGCCACCCCGGCGATCTCCCGATCCCGCGGCCTCAGCGTCGCCGCCGTCCCCGCGCTCACCGAACTCAGAGTGGTCGTCGGCGTCGCCGCGTTGCTCGCCGGCGCCGCCGTTCTCGCGTTCGCCCTCGGCGCGCTCGCGCGGCGTGCGAGGGCGGCGGTCCCCATCGCGGTCTCGGTGGTCGTTCTTCCCTACATCCTCGGGGCCCTGCCGCTCTTCCCCGACGAGGTCGCCCGGTGGCTGCTGCGCCTCACCCCAGCCGCGGCCTTCGCCGTCCAGCAGACCGTTCGCGAGTATCCGCACGTGACCGCCCTCTACGCGCCCTCGGGCGGCTACTTCCCGCTGCCCTGGTGGGCCGGGCTGGGCGTCCTCTGCGGCTACGCGTCGGCCCTCCTCGCCCTGGCACTCGTCCGCCAACGCAGCCGGACCGCTCCTCAACACGACATCGAGCCACTACACCGTGGGACCCCGGTGTAAAGGGTGTGGATGACATCAAGAAGTCCCCCGTCATCGCGTGAGGCCATGCCGGCGAAACCCGCCGGGCGTTCTGGCGATGTCGCGCTCCTTCATGCTGATCTCGGGCAGCTCCGGCCGCTGCCCGAGTTCGGCGAGGCCCGGCCGTTGGCGTCGGTGGCCGAGGTTTCGTCAGGCCCGGAGGAACTCGGAGATCGGCTCGGACTGGTCGAAGATGGCGTGACCGACCTCGGGGAGCAGGTTCACGGTCGAGTGCGGGATGCACTCACGGACGCGTCGCGCGGTCTGGCGGGAGTCGAACATGGCGTCCCGGCCGCCGACGATGACGAGTACGGGCATGGTGAGGCCGCGCAACGCCTCGTCGGAGAACACCGGGAGTTTCTCCCTGCACGGGTTGAAGTGCGTGAACGTCAGGACGACGGCGTCGAGCGCCTGCCGGTGCCTCTCCCCGTCCAGGCCTGCGACCGCCATCGCCGATTCGCGCAGTCCGCCGCGTCGGAACGGGCGGGTCAGCAGGGCCTTGAAGATCCAGCCGACCTTCTGCCGTCCCACGCCGCCGGGGCACATCAGGGCCAGGCGGGTCACTCGTTCCGGACGGCGGATGGCGTAGTCCAGGGCCGTCCAGCCGCCGAGGGAGGTGGCGACGAACGCGGCATTGGCGGTCCCGAGTCCTTCCAGGACGTCGTCCAGCCAGAGTGACACGGCGTCGGAGTCCAGGGCGGGGCGCGAGGGCGCGCTCAGACCGGGCTCGCCGACGAGGTCGACGGCATACGTGCGGAAGTGCCGAGACCAGGTGGCGACATCTCCTCGCCACATCGACGTGTTCGCGCCCGAGCCGTGCAGCAGCATCAGGGGCGGCGCGTCCTGTGGGCCGGAGGCCAGGACGAAGGTCTCGCCCTGGCGAGTCGGCACGCGTACGTGTTCGGCGGGAACCGGCCAGGTGTCCAGCACCTGCCGGTAGTGGTCGAGGAGCTCGCGTCCACCGGCCTCGGACTAGTAGATCACGGTCATGGCGCCTGCACCGCCAGCCGCGCGTCGAGCGCGTCGAGATCCGGAACGAACCACACGTGGTCGGACCTGTTCGACTCGCGGACGAGTGCGCGCAAAGCGGAACTGGCCGCCAGGTATGAGGAGACGTCGCCGACGACCGCGAGCTTCAGCCGGTAGTTGACGAACTTCTGCATGAGCTCGCCCGCGAAACGGGTGCCCAGCGAGAAGAACCGTTCGTCCAGGCGGGCCGCGGGCAAGGCCACCACCTCGGCGCCCTGGTAGGTCGAGCCGATCAGGTCCAGCGCGTCGTCCATGGTGGCGATCAGCGGACCGTCCGGGTCGCAC
This sequence comes from Actinomadura vinacea, assembly GCF_039532545.1. Lineage (NCBI taxonomy): Bacteria > Bacillati > Actinomycetota > Actinomycetes > Streptosporangiales > Thermomonosporaceae > Actinomadura > Actinomadura vinacea. The sequence continues at coordinate 568,296 of NZ_BAAARW010000011.1, forward strand.
ACCAGTACCGGGACCCCGGCCCGTTCCTGCACCATGTCAGCCACCGTCGGCCTCCCGTCCCAGAATCGCGATCTTCATGCGCTGCCGTTCCCCTTCGTGGACGACCTGGACACGCAGCGGATGCCTGGAGCACATCCTGTCGTCCATCACTCCCTAAGCTACCTTATTAAGGGCGTGATAGAGAAGTTTAGGTAACGCGACCTCGATGAGATCAGCCGCACGAGTCACTGGCGGTGGCCTGGAGGCCGCGTTCCACCTGAGACCTGATGGTCGGCGCGCCGCCGCTGGTGCGGTGCGTCACCACGGCCTCACCGGCGAGCCGTCATGACGGGACCCGGCGCCGCTATCGGCCCCCGATACCACCGCTCAGCGTTCCGGGCGGGCCTCCCAGATCATCTGCGGCGTGTAACGATGGTCGGTGCAGTCCTCGTTGCGGAGGGATTCCAAGTTTCCCCTCGTGCCCTTGGCCAGGCACCATTCATTCCTCGACCCGAAGTCGCTGCGGATGACCACCTTGTTGCCCCCTTGCGGGATGCTGACCCAAGTCGTGCTCGGATCGGAGCACGTCCGGAGCGTGGTGTTCTTCGAAATGCACTGCGCGATCACTTTGTTCTTCAGTTTGATCTCACCGATGCGGCCGGAGGCCGGGAACGACCTCCGCCATAGCTGTGAATCTTTCGGAAAGATGGTTCCGTTTACCCGGACGAATCCGTTGATCCTGCCGTCCGGTTGCCACTGCACGTCCAACGCACGTAGGGCGAAGGGGGCGATCGGGTCCTTCACGGTGCCCTGGAGGTGGAACCATCCGCTGGGCAGGGCGGTCGCCGGTGTCCCGGAACTTTGATTATGGGTGTTAGCTCCGCTTTGGTCTGCCTCGGCTGGGCCGGGTGCCAGCAGGCTGAGCCCCACGAGAAGCGCGGTCGACAAAACCTGCCGGGACATGTTCTCCTTCAGGAAGAATCGATTTTTCCCCATTGTCGCGTCCACCTTATCATGAAGGCCGGCGCGCTTCAGAGTGAGCGCGGTGACTTACGAGGCTGCGCGTTCGCCATCATTCCCCTATCTCCCTGTGTGCCCGCTACGTTCGCCTCGTCCACTTGCCCGCCGGATGGGCCCCAGATCCGCGCCGGAGCTTGGGCGGCAATTGAACGGTCAGTGGCGTTAGCGGGCCGGGGCGGGGTTGCCGCTGCCCGGCGTTGGGGTTCGGCTGGGTCAAGACCGGCTCGTGATGCTGGCCGCGCGGACCACCCAGATGAGCACGGCACCGCGGGGTCGCGGAGCCTAATGGGGACGGGTGAGGCCGCCGGGCCCGTGGTCAGGGGTCGACATGAGGAAGACCGGACACCCTTCTCGCGGCGGGCCGGTTCCATCGCTCTCCCATTCGGTGGGGAGGACGTCGGCGCGTCATCTTCCGAGGCGTTCCCGCCAGGCGCCGCCGTCATCGGGAATGATGGCGGCCACATCGACTTCGACGCCCTCGTAGACGCCTTCGGCCATGAGATGGATGGTCTCGTAAGGCGTGTGGGGCTGCGCTACCACGTCCACGCCGAGGAACCTGGCCCACTGCTCGATCTCGTCGTGGGCGGCGCTGATGCCGTTCGGTGTCTCGGCGCCTGAATGCACGACCTGTCCGTAGAGGTGCGGCGGCTTAAGGGGGTACACGGTCCAGTTGGCGGGTGGCAGGTCCCGGGACAGCATGTCGGCCAGCACCCGCACAGCCTTGAGTTGGACCTTTACATCGGCTCTCTGTGCTCGGCTCTCCGCGCTCACGGGGCAATCCTTTGCGACATTGGACCGGCACACAAGGGTTCACCGGAAACCTCCGACCAGGCCGGGATGTCCATCGTGACCATGCCCGCGCCTCAAGCCCTGACGTCCCTCACCTTCTCGCGGCGGGGCGATTTCATCGCATACCCATGGTGATCGCTCGATGCTTTAGGGTGGGCGCCATGTCGGTGAACATTCGCATCAAACTAGACGTCAATGGACTTGTCTCCCGCGAGCAGGCCGAGGAGGTGCAGCGGGCCGTTGGGGAGGTGCTGAGCGGTGAGGGCCTCGACCGGGAAGTCGAGCTAGCGCTGCACGAGTCCGACGGAGAGTTCAAGGTGACGGGGCGGAACGAGTGGCCGGTGAGCATCTCCCGTGTCCGGCTCTGGGAGCCGCAGTTCGAGGCGCAGATCGAGGGCGCGGTCAAACAGGTGTCGGCGGAGGCCGAGGTCCGGCTCGACTGCGTCGACGCGGACCTGGAGCGCGCCCTGGAGGAGGGCACGCTCTAGCGAGCGTCAGGTCCACTTGGCGCGGGCGAGGATCTGCGCCAGGCCCGGGGCGTTCCACTCGTCGACGATGAGAATCTTCGACTGCGGCAGGTACCACAGGCGCTGGACGAAGAAGACGTTGCTTCCGCGCGGGCTGAAGTCATTGCATTCCATCCGCCATTCGCGGTACTCGGCGGTGCGGTCGCCGACCTTGACCACGCTCTCCTTCAGCAGGCGGACGCCCCTCGCGGCCCCGATGCTGGGCCGGGGAGGGCAGTCGTGGGACGGGTCGGTTCCCGGATGCCACGCGTAAGCGGGCTGATAGCTCTCGATGCGTGCGTCCACGGGCGGGTCGATCCACTGTTTGCCGAGCACCTGGACCTGCGGGCAGAGCTTGGCCCTGTACTCGGTGGCGGGCGTGCATCTGCCGGGCAGCCGGATCCAGTGGCCGGGCAGGCGCCCGCCCTCGCGTTCGATGCGCCAGGACATGGGGGCGATGATCGAGAAGTCGCCGAGGTCCAGTCGCTTGCCCGGCGGGGTCGGGCTTGCGGTGGCGGCCATGGGGCGTTCCACTGGTTCGGGCCGGACGGCCTGGTAGACGCCGACGCCGCCGCCCACGGTGGCGGTCGCGACGGCGGTGCCCGCCACCGCGACGCCGGCCTTGGTGCCCAGTGCGGACAGTACGCCGGTTGTGCCCGCCGTCGCGGTCGCGGCGCCCCCGGTCGACGCCAGCCCGGCGGCCGTCAGCGGGAACAGCGCGGCCAGGGCGATGACCCCTCCGGCGAGGGCGCGGACGCCGCGGGTCTCCCACTCCGGCCCGTACGTGTCGCGGGCTATGTCCTCCAGTTCCGCCACGAACGCCTTCGCGCTCTCGGGACGCTCGGCCGGGTCCTTGGCCATGCCCTTGGCGACGAGACTCCGCAGCTTCTCGGGGACGTCCTCGACGGGGACGGGGGCCGACAGGTGCCCGGCTCTGATCGCGGCTCGGTCGCCGGGCGGGTAGGGGCGGTGGCCCGTGATGCACTCGAAGAAGACGCAGGTCGCGGCGTAGACGTCGGTGGCGGGGGACGCCGGGTCACCGCGCCATTGTTCGGGGGCCATGTAGTAGGGGGTCCCGGCCAAGCTGCCTTCGCCGGACCATACGGCTACGCCGAAGTCGATGAGCTTGCTGCGACCGTCGGACGGGACGATGACGTTGGCCGGTTTGTAGTCGCGGTGGACGACGCCGGCGTTGTGTGCGGCCGCTAGGCCGAGCAGCGAGCCTTTCAGGACGGTCAGCGCGGCCTCAGGTTCGAGGGTTTCGTGGTGGCGGAGGACGTCGGTGAGGGGGACACCGTTGACCGCCTCCATCACGATCGCGATGCCGTGCTCGTTCTCCACCAGCCGGTAGAGGCGGGCCACGTGGGGGTTGGTGACGCGGCCGAGCATTTGGGATTCGTGGCGGAAACGTGCCCTGCTGCCGGGGCCGGCCTCGGCGGGGAGGTACTTGATGGCGACAGGGGTGCCGGCTTTGGCGTGCCGGGCCAGGACGACTCTGCCCTGGCCGCCCCGGCCGAGTTCCCGCACCTCCCGGAAGCCGCGCACCTGCCAGTCGGTCACCGGTTCCTCCTGGAGGTCAGGACCACTTGGCCTGGTCGAGAATGGCGCTGAGGTTCGGCGTATCGAACTCGTCCACAATGATGAGTTTCCGCGCGGCGAGGTACCAGAGGCGTTGGGTGAAGTAGACGCCCGATTTCTCGGTTCCGGCGGGGCCGCCGTAGCACTCCATGCGCCATTCCTTGTATTGGGCCGGGCGCCCGCCGATTGAGACCTGGGCCTGTTTCTGGACGGAAACGGGCTTGGCGACGGTGTACTTCACGGGGTCGCGCGGGCAGAACGCGGCGATGTCTGTGCCCGGGGCGAATGTCCGTTGACCAGGCACTATCCAGCACGTTTTCGTCCCTGTGTTCGAGCGTTCACGCTACGCACGCCTCGTGCCGCGTTACCGCCTGGACCCCACGCCAGCGGGGCGGCGGTTCACTCGTCGGCGGTGAGGATCGTGCGGGCGTTGTACGCGACGTCCGGGTGCGGGTGAGCGCGCAGGCGGCGCAGCACCGCGCGCCACTCCTCGGGCCAGCCCGACCGCGCCCCGTGGAACCTGGTGAGGGCGCAGGCGAACAGGCCCGGGGCCAGGTCGTCGCCGGACGCCATCCGGGCGACGTGCGGGAGCACCGCCTCGGGTACGGGGACGTAGGCGCCGAGGTGCCAGTAGGCGTGCCCGTCGCCGAGGTCCTGCGCGTGGCGGCCGAACGCGAGCGCGTCGGCGACCCGGGCGATCGCGAAGACGCCGCCGATGGGACGGGCGGCGAGGGCGTCCAGGGCGGCCTCGGTGCCGGGGACGTCCCAGGAGAGCATGGCGGCGTGCAGCTCGGAGGCCAGCGGTTCGGGTAGCCGACCGGCCAGGGCTTGCACGATGGGCTCGTTGCGGGCCGGGTCGCGGCCGTAGCCGACCCTGACCTGGGCGGTCAAAGAGGCGAGGCGCTGCGCGGCGGGCAGGTCGCGTTCGGCGTCGGCGTCGGGCAGCGCGGGGGCGGCGGCCAGGTCGTCCACTGCCGCCGCCAGCTCCGCCACGCCGTGGCCGGACCGGGCGCAGTCGAGAAGGCTGGACAGGGCGGCCTGCCAGGTCGCCGTCCCGGCCAGGCCGGTGACGTGCTCGGCCAGCAGTGCAGGGATCTCGGGGGCGTACGACGCCCACGGGGGCAGCCTGGGGATCGCGAGCCGCGCCGCCTCCGGGTCCTCGGACCGGGCGACGCTCAGCACCAGCCGGGCGTAGCGCGGGCGGTGCTCCGGCTCGACCATGAAGGGCAGCGTGCCGAGGATCTGGCGGGCCAGATCGCGCGGGCCGCGGGCGGCCTCGTCCAGGATGCGCTGAGCCCGCGGGTCGTCGAGCCGGTCGCGGGCGGCGGAGGCGATCGCCGACCGCACGTCGCGGTGCTGGCCGGGGTCGTCCCAGGCGGCGGCGACCACGGCCATCGCGTCCGGCACCCGGTTGCGCAGCAGGATCCGCAGCGCCTCCTTCCGTGCGGTGATCTTGCCGTCGGTGAGGACCGGGGCCAGCACGGCGGTGAGCGTGGACGGCGCGACGAACCGGGTGGCGCGGCTCGCGGCGTACATCGCCACGTGCGCGTCGTCGGAGGAGGCCAGGTCGAGCAGCTCGGGCAGCACCTCGCCGGGCGAGGCCAGCCACACCGCGGAGGTGAGGGCCTTCCGCGCCAGGTGGGCGTCCTGCTCGTCGAAGTATTCGCGCAGCTCGGGGTCGTAGTAGCGGCGCAGGTCGTCGGGCGTCGCCCCGGGCACCCGCGCCGCGAGGGCGACGGCCTTGCCGCGGTCATGGGACGGGGTCTTGGGGTCGCTGGCGACGCGGTGCAGCAGCGTCCGGTACTCAGCCTGCTGGCGGCCTGTCCAGCGGCGGGTCAGGGCCGGGTCCGCCAGGGGCACGTACCGGACGGCGGGATGCCGCCAGCGGCCGGGCGGGGCCTCGTCGGACAGCGCGACGTGCAGCAGGTCGGAACGGTCGCGGGCGATCGCGCCGAACACGGCCGGGATGGTGACGGCGGACGGGTCCTTGGCCACGACGCGGCCGACGCGTTCGGCGCGGGCGCGCGGCGCCATCAGCCACAGCGTGATCGCCTCCTTGATCACGCGGTCGTCGCGGGCGTCCAGGGCCCGTTCCAGGCCGTCCTGGATCTCCGGCACGCCCGCCGCCCGGTCGCGCAGGGCGCGTGCGAGGGCGAGCACGAGCCGGTGGTCGTCCCGGTCGCCCGCGCTGTCCAGATGGGCGGCCAGCGCCCGGCCGATCGCCCGTTCCCGGCCTGCGGGCAGGCCGTGGTCGAGGCGTCCGAGGTACAGGGTGCCCTCGTGGCCGACGACCCTGCGCAGGATGTCGAACGCCAGCTCCAGCAGTTCGGTGCCGGCGTCGGCGGCGCCCTGCCTGCACAGCACGACGGCCAGCTGGGTGAGCTGGTGGCGGGTCCCGTACGAGGAGTCCCGGGCGGCGAGAGCGTCACCGGTGAGCCGGGTGAACGCGGGGACGTGCTCGGCCCGCAGCATCGAGACGGGCATCGCGGCGAGCGCGGTGAGGGCTTTCACCCGGACCGGGTCCTGCTCGTTGCGGAGCCGTCCGAGGTCCTGGTCGAGCAGGCGGGTCAGCACCCCGGGGGAGCGGCTGCGGCCCGCGCACAGGACCAGCAGCCGGTAGCCGATCGCGCGCTCGTCGGGGTCCCACCTGCGGGTCAGCTCGCCCAGCACGGGGAGCGCCTCGTCGTACGGCAGGTACGCGGTCGTCTCCCAGACCTTGCGGGGCTCCTCGGCCACCTGGCGCAGGCCCAGCGTCCGGCGGGCCTCCCGGGCGCGTGCGGCGTGCGGGAGGACCTCCATGAGCTCCGGGCCGAGCTCGGCGGTGGACAGGTCGACGCCCTCCATCGCGGCCGTGAACAGCGCGTCGCGGCCGGACGGCGGAGCCGCCTTCAGCAGCGCCGCCAGGACGCGGGTGTCCTCCCGGACCGCGCGGGCGAACGCCGCCTCGTCCAGGCCGTCGAGGCGGATGATCCGCTCGCGCACCGCGCGGGCCCACAGCAGGCCGGGCAGGTGGGGCCGGTGCTCCTCGGCGAGCAGCAGCCGCTGCGTGCGCGCCGGATCCGCCTGGAGCAGCTCGCCGAGCCGGCGCACCACCGGGTACGGCATCGGCTCGGCGCGCCAGTGGCGCTCCAGCAGCGCGAGCACGCGGCCCGGGTCGTGCGGGATCGCAGCCACCACGCCCGGCCCGTGCCAGCTCCACCAGAAGCCGCGCAGGTTGTCGGGCGTCTCCTCCAGCCGGCGCGCGGCGAAGTCGAGCATCACGTCCGGGTGCGCGGCGCCGAGCGAGTTCCAGTTCGGGACGGCCTGCGCGAGATCGTCCAGCCGGTCCCGCACGGCCCGTTCCCCGCAGGCCGGCAGCAGCGACGCGGCCTCGGCCTTCCCCCACAGCTCGGCCACGCCGTCGATGAGCCGCTCGGCCAGGTCGGCGCGGCGGCGCCGCCGGATCGCCTCGTACACCGCCGAGCGCCGCGCCGAAGGGGCGTCCCGGAGCAGTTCCTCGAACGGCTCGTAGGGGGCGCCCAGCCGCGCCGCCCACGCGATCGCCGCGAACGCCAGATCGGTCGCCGGATCGCGCATCATCCGGCCGATGTGCTCGACGGACGCCTCGTCCCGCACGGCGGAGGCGACGAACAGCGACAGCGACCGCTCGTAGTGGCCGCGCCCGCCCAGCTCGTCCAGGAGCTCGCGCAGCTCCGCCGAACCCGCCAGGCGGCGCAGGTCGGCCAGGTGGCGGCAGCGGGCCGAGTAGGCGAGCTGCTCGACCTCGGCGAGGAGTTCATCGGCGTGCATGACGCGCCATCCTGCCGGATCAGCCGTCAGGATTCATCTGAATTGTCCTCCGGCTCGGCGGCGGCGCGGGCGGCGGTGATCTGGGCGGCCAGCATCCGCACCCGCGCCTCGTGCTCGTCGTAACCGACCACGACCGGCGGCTCGTTGTAGGGCATCGTGTCCGACGACCGGCGCAGCTTCACGTACTGGCCGCAGGCGTCGATCGCGTACGGCTCCATGTCGTCCTGCAGCGCCCCGATCACCGTGATGCCGTGCGTCTCGCCGATCTTGCGGAACAGCGCGACGGCCTCCTTGCGGTGCTCCTTGCCCAGGTTGCGGCCCAGCTCGTCCAGGACCAGGCAGAGCCGGCCGCCGCCCGAGCTGGCCAGGGCCGCCGCGCACACCAGCTTGACCGCCTTCTCGTCCATCAGCGCGGTGTTGGCCCGCCGGTTGTACGGCACGTAGCGCTGCCCGTCCGAGCGGCGCCACTTCGGCGTGACCTTCCAGCGCCACTCCTGCTCGGGGTCGCCGGGCGGCTCGGGCGTCGGGAACTCCAGCGTCGCGCCGTACCCGCCGTAGGCAGTGTCCAGCTTCTCGAACTCCTCCGACACCCGCTGCAGCCGGGCCCGGATCGCGGCGGTCAGGGCGGCGCGGTGCGCCTCGGCCGCGCCCGCCGCGTCCACGGCGCCCTTCTGCGCCTTCTCCAGGTCGGTGCGGCGGCCCGAGAGCTGCACCTCGATCTGGCGCCGCTGGTGCCGCTCGTAGTCCTCCTGCTGCCGCAGGTAGCTCTCCAGGGCCTTCACCAGGCGCGGGAACGTGGACCGCTCGCGCTCGGTGCGGCGGCCCTCCCCGTCGGTCCGCTCGCGCAGCAGGAACCGGACCTCCTCCGGCATGTCCTCGTCGGACGGCCCGTCGGGGAACACGTGCCGCAGCGCCTCCGACAGCTGCTTCTCCGCGCTGTGCCACCACTCGTCCGGCGTCCAGGTGGCCTCGTCGGAGTCCAGCGCCGCCAGCCACTCGGCCGCGCCCTCCCGCGAGCCGCCCCAGTCCTTCTCCAGATCGGCCAGGCCGAGCGCGGCGCGCCGGTCGGCCAGCTCCGCGGACTTGGAGCGGACCAGGTCGCGTTCGCGCTCGTGCGCCTCCCGCCGCCCGCGCAGCCGGTCCACCTCCAGCGCACGGGTGTCGGCCTTGGCCTGCAACCTGCGCAGGGTCTGCTCGGCCGAGCCCAGGCGCGGGCCGAGCCGGGACTCGCTGCCCGCCAGCTCCTCCAGCCGCTCGCGCAGCTCCACCATCCGCTCCCGGACGGCCTCCAGCTCCGCCGCCGCGCGCGCCGCGGTCGACCGCCGGGCGGCCAGCGCCACGTCGGCCGCGGCGTCCTCGGCCCGCTGCCGGGCCTCACCGAGCGCCTCCCGCGCGGCCTCCAGCCCGGCACGGGCCGCCTGCACCCGCGCCACCCGCCCGGTGACCGGCTCGGCGAAACCGCCGACGATCACCACGCCGGTGCCGCCACCGTCGTCGCCGGCGAGCGCGGCGAAGAAACGGGTCAGCGGCAGGACGCACCGCACCCCCTCGGGGTGGCCGTCCACGGCCTCCGCCGCGCCGTCCGGCTCGGGGCCGAGCCCGGCGTCCGCCGGGACGATCATCGAGCCGGGCAGCCCGCCCAGCGCCCCGGCCGCCGCGTCCAGATCGCCGGCCCCGACCACCACCGCCTCCCGGTACGGCCACAGCGCCGCCTCCCAGCGGTCCCGCACCGTCCCGTCCAGCTCCACCGCGTCCAGCAGCCCGACCGCCGCGATCCCCGCCCCGGCGAGCGCGCGGATCTGCGCCGGGGCGCTGCTCTCGCCCGCCTCGGCCTCGGCCACCGCCCGCTCTGCCCGGGACACCGCGCCCTTGGCCATCCCGAACGCCTGCTGCGCCTCGTCGCGGCGCGCCTCCGCCTCGGCCAGCTCGCGGCCCGCCGCCTCCGCGTCCCGGCCGTCGGCCTCGCGCAGCCGCTCCTCCAGCGCCGACACCTGGCGGCGCAGCTCCTCCAGCCGGTTCCGGGCCACCGCCTTGTCCGCGCCGAGCGTGTCGGCCTGGCCCTTGAGGTCGGCCAGCGCCGCGCCCGCCTCGCCAAGCTGCTCCTCCAGCGCGCCGCCGGTGAGCTGCTCGATCTCCTTCTCGGCCGCCTTGACGGCCGCGACGATCTCCTCGTTCTCCTGCCGCAGCCGCTCCTGCCCGGCGGCGTGCCCGGCGTCGGCCGCCGCGGCGTCCACCAGCAGCCGGGCCTGCCGCGTCCGCCAGAACCGCAGCGCCGCCGCCACCGCCTCCCGCGCCCGGTCGCGCCGGTCGAACGTCTTCAGCAGCGCCGCCGCCTCGCGCTCCCACCCGGCCAGCCGCTCGGTCGCCTCCGCCGCCCGGGCCCGCTCCCGGTGCTCCTCCGCCCGGGACGTCCGCTCGGCCTCCAGCTCCCGGTCCAGCCCGGTCAGCGCCGCGATCGCGCTGAAGATCCGCTCCGGGGAGATCTCGTTCAGCGGCTGCGACAGCAGGTTGGTGGCCACCTTCGACCGCACCGACGTCGACAGGAACGACACGCACCGCACCTGCCCGCCGTACAGCACCCGGGTCAGGTCCTTGGCGACCAGGTCGCGGCGGCCCGCGCTGCGCGGCAGCCCCGCCCACAGCCGGTCGGCCAGCGCCACCCGCCCGGCCTCCGACGGCGCCGCGGCCAGATGGACGCCCTGCCGCCACCGGATCTCCAGGTGGGGCGCGTCCGCGTTCACCCGCAGCCACACCGTCAGCGGATCGCGCTCGCCGTCCCCGGGGTGGTCGGCGTGGTCGAACACGCCCACGATGTAGCCGTGCTCGGCGCTGGCCCACTTGCTGTCGCCCTGCGCCGCCAGCTCGGCGTTGAACAGCAGCTCCGCCACCGCCCGCGCGCCCGACGCGAACCGCCACTGCTCGTCGCCCAGCAGCGCCGTGATCGCGGCGATGAACGACGACTTGCCCGCCCCGTTCGAGTCCTTGGGCCCCTGGCCGGCGACGACGATGAGCGTGCCCGGCACGGTCGGCACCGGATGCGTCGACAGCCGGGAGATGTTCACCGCCTGCACCGCCACCAGCGTGCGGTCGCCGACGATGTCCTCCCCGCCGCCCGGCCGCGCGGGCGCGGGCCCGGTCAGCAGCGGCTCCGGCTCCAGAACGGCCGTCATGCAATGCCCCCTTCTTCCCTTCGCGGGGGACGACCCCCCGTACTCCCCCCGGCAAGAGCCGCGCTCATTCCCTCGCTCCGCTCGGTCATGACGCGCCCCGCCCGCGGCGGCGGGCGCGGATCGCCGCGGCCAGCGGCGAGCCCGGCCCGGCCGCCAGGATCAGCTCCTCCTGCAACCGGCGGCGCGCCGCGGGCGTGAGCCGGTGGAACTGCGCCCCCGGCACGAAACCGCCCGACTCCTCGCCGCCGCCCTTCACCTGCGCCACCAGCCCGGCCGTGCGCAGCCGCCGCAGCGACGCCTCCAGCTCACCGACCGGCAGCTGCGACCGCCGCCGCAGCTCCTCGACCGGGGCCGGGTACGGCGACGTCCAGGAGTCCTCCTCCAGCAGCCCCGCCGCGCGCGGGATCGCCACGCTGTGGATCAGCACCAGCACCAGCGCAGCCCGGTCCTCGACCGCCGGCGCGCAGTCCGGATCGGCGCCCAGCACGGCCGCGACGTCGTCGCGGTACCCGGAGATCCAGCGCGCCGCGCCGCCCGGACGCACCAGCGTCCGGCCGCTCAGCCGCAGCATCTCCTCCAACGTCCGGCGCAGCGCCGGCTCGCGCAGCGCCACGAACCGCACCTCGGGCACCGGCTCGGCCGCGTGCTCGACCGCCATGTAGGCCGCCACCAGCTCCGCCCGCCGCTTCTCGTCGTACGAGCGCAGCAGCGGCTCGAACATCCCGCCGCTCGTCCCGTCGCTCATCCGGCCCCCTCCGGTTCCTCGGCGGCGGGCGGCTGCGGGAGGCGGCGCAGCAGATCGCGGAGCGTGCCCAGCGTCTCCTCGCGCCACAGCGCCACCCGCGGGCCCGGACGCACCGTCCCCGCCTCCTCGTCCAGCAGCAGCCAGCCGGTGTCGGCCAGGCGGCGCAGCTCACCGGTCGCCCAGCGGCGCGCCAGCTCCGGATCGCCGCGCGACATCCCCGCGTACACCTCCAGCACCGCCGCGACCGCCGCCGTGCCGCCCGGCCACGGGGCGTCGTCCGGGCGCGTCCAGCAGCAGCGCAGTGCCGCCGCCAGCACCCGCCGCGCCTGCCCGGTACGGTCCAGCGGCACCGGCGCGACCTCGTACTCCTCCAGCACCGCCGGGGTCGCCCCATCGGGCCAGGACGGCAGCGGCCACGCGTGCTCCCCGTCCGACGCGGCCGGCATCCCGCCCGGCAGCGGTTCCGACACCGGGATCGGGACGAGCCCCACCACGCGCGCCCGCGCCCGCGCCAGCGCCTCCGGATCGATCCCGTCCTCGCTCACGGGGCCGTCCTCTCGAACACGCCCGGCGTGACCCACGTCGGGGCGCCGTCGGGACGGGCGTCCAGACCGTCCGACCACACCAGCCGGTACGGCAGCTCCGGGTGCAGGTGCACCGACGACAGGTCGGCCAGCAGCCGCCGCGCCGCCCCCCAGTCCTGCCCGAGGACGTCCTCGACGGCGACGCTGTCCCGGCCGCGCAGCACCTGCTCGGCCACCCCGCGCAGCCGCTCGACGGCGGTCGCGTCGCCGCCGGTGTCGTCCGACAGGCCCGGGTCCGGCAGGGAGGGACGCGGCGGCGCCGGGCGCGGCGGCGTGGTGCGCGGCCCGTCCTCGACCGCCGTGACCACGGCCGCCGGCTCATGCCACGGCGCGGCCGCGTCGAACACGAAACCGTCCAGGATCCCCGCCAGCTCCTCGCGGGACGCCGTCCGCGCGAACGTCCGCCACGTCTCCGGCGGCAGCAGCGTCAGGTTGCGCGTGGTGCCCGCCGATTCCGACAGCCGCGCCGCCGCCCGCCGCGATGCGTCGCCGTAGGCGTAGATGGCCGCGCGCAGATCGGTGCACGCCCGGTCCAGCTCCGGCCAGCGGCGCAGGATCGCCCCGTGCAGCCGCTCGGCCCGCTGCAGGATCTCCTCGGTGCCCCACAGCTTGGGCGCCTGCTCCCGCAGCTCCTCGATCGTCCCGTTGGTCAGAGTGAGCAGCTCCACGCTCCACAGCCGGAACGCGCGCGCCAGGCCCTCCGCCCCGGCCCGCGCCTGCCGAGCCGTCATCCGCGGGTCGGCCACGTTCAGCTGCTCCAGCGCCAGCAGCCGGTGCATCTCGCTCTGCCCGCCGTCCAGCATCATCCGCCGGACGAACATCAGCCCGACCACGCTGGTGAACGAGGCCCGGTAGCGCAGCTGGTTCGGCTTGGGGAACACCTCGCGGACCGCGCCCAGCCCCTTGAGGACGCGCAGCCGGTTCTCGAAGACCTCGGTCGGGTAGCGGCGGCACACGTACCGCATCTGCTCGCGGCTCAGCCCCTCCTCGCCCGCGTCGGCGAACGCCGCCAGCAGCGTCTCGGCGACGTCCACCAGCTCGGGATCGTCGACGACGGCGCCGCTGTCCCGGGCGAGTGCCGCGAACATCTGCCGGTAGACCCCGAGCACGGCCTCGCCCACCAGCACGTCGTCGAGGCTGGGGGCGCCGGCTCCGCTGCCCGCGTTCTCTGAGGTGGTCGACACGGCGCACTACGGTACGGCCACCCGCGCCCCAAGGTGGAATCGGCTTGCCGGGCTACCCCTGCGCGGGGCGGGGGATGGTTTTGTGCTCCAGGTAGGGGGACAGGCCCTCGGGGCCGAGTTCGCGTCCCAGCCCGCTGTCCTTGTAGCCGCCGAACGGCGTGTTGGGGTCGAGGACGTAGAGGTTGACGCCGCAGCTTCCGGTGCGGATCCGGCGGGCGACGTCGACGCCGTGGTCGGTGTCGGCGGTCCAGACCGAGCCGCCCAGGCCGTAGTCGCTGTCGTTGGCGATGCGGACGGCGTCGTCCTCGTCGTCGTAGGGGATCAGCGCCAGGACGGGACCGAAGATCTCCTCGCGGGCGATCCGCATGTCGTTGGACACGTCGCCGAAGACGGTGGGGGCGACGTACCAGCCGCGGTCGAGCGGACGGGACAGGCCGCCGGTGATGATCTTGGCGCCCTCGTCCTGGCCGATGCGGATGTAGCCCTCGACGCGGTCCTGCTGCCGGCGGGCGGCCATCGGGCCGATCTCGGTGCCGTAGTCGGCGGGGTCGCCGACGTTGAGGGCGGAGACCATGCCGGCCAGGGCGTCGGCGACCTCGTCGTAGCGGGAGCGCGGCGCCAGGATGCGGGTCTGGGCGGCGCACGCCTCGCCGTTGTTCATCAGCGAGGCCATCTTCAGGCCCTCGACGGTGGCGGCCAGGTCGGCGTCCTCCAGGATGACCGCGGCGGACTTGCCGCCCAGTTCCAGGGTGACCGGGCGCAGCCGCTGCCCGCAGGCGGCGCCGATCTGCCGGCCGGCCGTCGTCGACCCGGTGAAGGCGACCTTGTCGACGCCGGGGTGCTCGACCAGGTAGGCGCCGGTCTCGCGGCCCGCGGGGACGAAGTTGACCACCCCGTCGGGCAGCCCGGCCTCCTGGATCCACTCGGCCAGCAGGTAGGCGTCCAGCGGCGCCTCGGGGGAGGGCTTGGCGACCACCGTGCACCCCGCGATCAGCGCGGGGGCCAGCTTCATCATCAGCGTGAACTGGGGGACGTTCCAGGGGTAGATGGCGGCGACGACGCCGACCGGTTCGCGGGTGACGGTGACCGGGCCGAGCATGCCGGCGCGTTCCTCGTCCCAGGTGAAGGTGGCGGCCAGGTCGACGTAGTACTGCAGCACCATCTGGGGCAGGGCGGCCTGGCCGAAGATGGAGAACAGGATGGGCGAGCCCATCTCCTCGGTGACCAGGTCGGCCATGCCCTGCTGGCGTTCGGCGTAGATGGCCGACAGCCGGCCGAGGATCTCGGCGCGCTCGGCCGGGGCCATGCGGGGCCAGGGACCGTGGTCGAAGGCCCGCCGGGCGGCGGCGACGGCCGCGTCGATGTCGGCGGGGAGGCCGTCCGGGACGGTGCCGACGATCTCCTCGGTGTGCGGCGAGAGGACGTTGATCGTGCCGGTCCCGGCCGGGGCGGTCCACTGGCCGCCGATGAACAGCCGATCGTGCTCGCGCATGCTGCCGTACCTCCGCGCGGAATGGGAGAGATTGACCGAATGCTTGCTTGGTGTGCCGGGGTCCAGCATCGCATGCCGCCCCCGGGGATTGGCAAGAGCGGGCGAGACTCCCGTCTCATCCGGGAATGCGACCATGGGCCGATGCGACGAGCCCTCCACGCCGACATCTGGTTCGATCCCTCCTGCCCGTACACCTGGATCACCTCGCGTTGGCTTCTGGAGGCCGCGCGGGTGCGCGGGTTCGAGGTCCGCTGGCACGTGCTGAGCCTGTCGGTGCTGAACGAGCACCGCGACGACGACCCGGAAGGCGATCCCGAGGGCTACCTGTGGCTGCCCGTGCGGATCTGCGCGGCCATCGCCGAACAGCACGGCCAGGAGGCCCTCGGCCGCTTCTACACCGCGTTCGGCGGCCGCGTCCACGAGGGCGGCGGCGACTGGGACCCGCGGACCGTCCCGGACGCCCTCGGCGAGGCGGGCCTGCCCGACGACCTGGCGGAGGCCGCCGAGACGGCGGACTGGGACGGCGCCGTGCGCGCCTCGCACGCCGCGGGCATCGCCAAGGTCGGCGAGCACGTCGGCACCCCGATCATCGAGGCGACCGGGCAGGACGGGGCGCGGACGGCCTTCTTCGGCCCGATCGTCTCCCGCGTCCCGCGCGGCGAGGAGGCCGGGCTGCTCTGGGACGGCACGCTGCTGGTCTCCGCCGTCCAGGGCTTCCACGAGCTGAAGGGCCCGCCCCACGCCGAGCCCGACTACGGCTGACCGAGCAGGTGCGCGTTCGGGGCGCGGGCACGGTCGGCGAGTTCGGGCAGCTCCACGACCTCGACGCCGTGCGCCCGCAGCCGGTCCGTCCCGCCGCCCGGGTCGCGGACGAACAGCGGCGGCTCCCGCCAGGCGAACACCACCCGGCCGACCCCCGCCGCGGCGATCAGGTCGCCGCACGGCAGCGGGCGCGAGGAGCGCTCGCCGCACGGCTCCAGCGAGGTGTAGATCGTCGCGCCGGCCAGGCCGGTGCCCGGCAGCGCCGGAAGGTCCGCCGCGGCGGCCCCGCCGTGCCGCCGGGCGAGCGCCGCCAGCGCGGCCTCCTCCGCGTGGTCGTGCGGGTCGTCCGCGCGGGAGAACCCGCGGGCGATCTCCGCGCCGCGGGCGTCGACGACGACCGCGCCCACCGAGAACGCGGTCCGGGACGGCGGGCAGCGGCGCGCCAAATCGCACGCCAGCCGCAGCCACCGCAGGTCATCCACCGCCCGCACCGCCGGGAAGGTCATCCACGGTTCGCACCGCCGAGTAGGTGGCACGGCCGCGGTGGCACCAGGTCGCCGGTCTGGGTGGCCGGCAGCATGCGGAGGTCATCCACGGTTCGCACCGCCGAGCAGGTAGCGCAGTAGCACCAGGTCGCCGATGCGGGTCGCCTCGGCCAGCCGCATCGGGCGCTCCGGCGACTGCGGGAACACCCCGGGCCCGGCGAAACGCGGCGCCGACGGGTCGCCGATGAGGAACGGCGCGACCACCAGCTGCAGCTCGTCGGCCAGGCCCGCGGTGAGGAAGCGGGTGTGGATCTCGCCGCCGCCCTCCACCATCAGCCGCCGCACGCCGCGGGCCGCCAGGTCGGCCAGCAGCGCCGCGAAGTCCACCGGGTCGCCCGCGCCGATCACCTCGGCGCGGTCGCCGAGCCTTTCGGCCAGTGCGGGGACGGCGGCGGGCGGGGCGTACACGACCTTGGGCGACTCGCCGGTGGTGAAGAACCGCGCGTCGGGGTCCAGGTCGCCGCCCGCGGTCACCGTCACCTTGGTCAGGTCCGGGGGCAGGCCGCGCTCCACCCGGCGCTCCCGCCGGACGGGGGAGCGGATCAGCAGCTTGGGGTCGTCGTTGCGGATCGTGCCGGCGCCGACCAGGATGGCGTCGCAGGCCGCGCGGACCCCGTCGACCCGGTCGAAGTCGGCCGGGCTGGACAGCCGCAACCGGTCGGGACTCGCGTCGTCGATGTATCCGTCGACCGACATCGCGCAGCTCAACAGCACATGGGGGCGCTCGCTCACATCCGCCACCCTATGCGCGCGGCCGGTGGACGGGTTCGGCCAGGTTCGGGGAAGCACGGCGTTTCTGCGCCGGATGTGTCGGAGGTGATGCCTATGGTGTCTGCGACATGCGACTCCTCCATACCTCCGACTGGCATTTCGGCAGATCGTTTCACCGCGAGGGCCTCCTCGGCGCACAGGCCGACTTCGTCGACCACCTGGTCGAGACCGTACGAGCGGAGCGGGTCGACTGCGTGCTGATCTCCGGCGACGTCTACGACCGCGCGCTGCCCGCGGTGGACGCCGTCCGGCTGTGCGACGAGACGCTGGTCCGGTTGAAGGAGCTGACCCGCGTCGTGCTGATCGCGGGCAACCACGACTCCGTCCAGCGGCTCGGCTTCGGCTCCGCGCTGATGGACGGCTCCGGCGTGCACATCCGCACGGACCCGGCGCGCGTGGGCGAGCCGGTGGTCGTCGGCGACGCCGCCGTGTACGGCATCCCCTACCTGGAGCCCGAGCTCGTCCGCACCGACTGGGCCCTGAAGGAGCGCAGCCACGCCGCCGCGATGACCGAGGCGATGCGCCGCGTCCGGGCGGGGATCGAGGAGCGGCCCGGCCTGCACTCGGTGGTGATGGCGCACGCGTTCGTCACCGGGGGCGAAGCGAGCGACAGCGAGCGCGACATCTCGGTCGGCGGCGCCGCGCACGTCCCCGCGGGCGTGTTCGACGGCGTCGACTACGTGGCCCTCGGCCACCTGCACGGCCGGCAGCGGATGACCGACCGGGTGCGTTACTCCGGGTCCCCGCTGGCCTACTCGTTCTCCGAGGAACGGCACGTCAAGGGCTCGTGGCTGATCGAGCTGGAGCGGGGCGGCGCGGACGGCGCGGCGGTGCGGTCGCGGTTCGTGGAGGCGCCGGTGCCGCGCCGGGTGGCCCGCGTCCGCGGCAGGATCGAAGACCTGCTGTCCGATCCGCGGTACGAGGCCTACGAGGACCGCTGGCTGCAGATCACGCTCACCGACCCGCGCCGCCCGTCGTCGGCGATGGAGCGCCTGCGCCGCCGCTTCCCGCACGCCCTGGTGCTCGGCTTCGAGCCCGAGGGCGGCGCCGAGGAGGCCGCGCGAACCTGGTCGGAACGGGTCAAGGAGCGCTCCGAGCTCGACATCGCGGGCGACTTCGTGGCCGAGATGGGCGAGGAGGCGCCCAGCGGGGCCGAGCGCGAGCTGCTGCACGAGGCATTCGAAAGCTGCAGACGGAAGGATGCGCGAGCATGACTGAGCGAAGCGAAGGAATGCTCGCCGGTTCTTGCCGGGGGGTGTGGGGGGTCGCCCCCCACGAGGAGGACGCTTGAGGTTGCACCGGCTGGAGGTCACCGCGTTCGGGCCCTTCGCGGGAACCGAGGAGATCGACTTCGACGCGCTGTCGGACGCCGGCCTGTTCCTCATCCAGGGGCAGACGGGGGCGGGCAAGACCAGCGTGCTCGACGCTGTCTGCTTCGCGCTGTACGGCCAGGTCCCCGGGGCGCGGAACGCGGCCAAGGGGCTGCGCAGCGACCACGCGGCGGCCGGGTCGGCGCCGCGGGTGGTGCTGGAGGTCACGATCCGGGGGCGCCGGCTGCGGGTGTCCCGCTCGCCCGCGTGGGACCGTCCCAAGCTGCGCGGTTCCGGCACCACGCAGGAGAAGGCGAAGGTCCTCCTGGAGGAGTTCGAGCACGGCGGGTGGGCGGGCCTGTCGACGCGGCTGGACGAGGCCGGCGACCAGATCGGGCAGTTGCTCGGCATGACGGCCGCGCAGTTCTGCCAGGTGGCGATGCTGCCGCAGGGCGAGTTCGCGAGCTTTCTGCGCGCGGGCGCGGAGGAGCGCCGCAAGGTGCTGGAGCGGCTGTTCGCCGCCGAGGTCTACACCCAGGTCGAGAAGTGGCTGGCCGACCGCCGCGCCGCCACCGGCCGCGACGCCGCGGCGTTGCGCGCCGCGGCGGAGTCGATCGCGGACCGG
Organism: Actinomadura vinacea; assembly: GCF_039532545.1. NCBI lineage: Bacteria > Bacillati > Actinomycetota > Actinomycetes > Streptosporangiales > Thermomonosporaceae > Actinomadura > Actinomadura vinacea. The sequence continues at coordinate 587,145 of NZ_BAAARW010000011.1, forward strand.
GTCGCGGAGACGACCGGCGCCCCGCCGCCGCGCACGGCCGTGTCGGTGCCGGGCCCGGTGCCGCGGCCGCGCCGGGGCGAGCCCGTGGAACCGGACCCCGAGCCGTTCGACGACGTCGAGGCGCTTCCCGCGTGGGCGGCGGAGCTGGCGGGCCAGCATCAGGCCGTGCGCGACTCGGCCGAGGAACTGCTGGGCCGGGTCGCCGGCGAGGTGGACGCGGCCCGCGCCGCCTACGACGAGGGCCGCGCGCTCGCCGAGGCCAATCGCCGCCACGCCGACGCGCTGCGCCGCCGCGAGATCCTCCAGGAGAGCGCCGCCGAACGCTCCCGGCTCACCGCGCGGCTCGACGCCGCCGCGCGGGCCGACCGGGTGCTGCCGGTGATCCGCAACCTCACCGACCGGACGCACCACGCCAAGAGCGCCCACGACCGCGCCGGCGTGGCCCGGTCCCGGGTGGGCGCGCTGGTCGGGCCGAGCGCCGCCGAGGACGTCCTGGCCAAGGCCGAGCGGGCGCGCCGCGACGACATCGCCGCGCTCGACGGCAAGCGCGCCGCCGCCGCACGGCTCACCGAGGTCACCGCCGAGCACCACCGCCTGGCCGAAGAGCTCGAGCGCCTGGAGCCGGAGGAGGCGCGCGCCGCCGCCGCTGTCGACGAGCTTCCGGCGATGGTCGAGGAGCAGCGGTCCGCCTACGAGGCCGCACGGCTCGCCGCCGCGGCGCGTCCCGGAGCCAAGGCCGCCGTCGACGACGCCCGCCGCCGGTTCGGCCTCGCCCAGCGGCGCGACCAGGTCCTCGCCAAACTCGGCCGGGCCGAGGACGAGCAGCGCGCGGCCGTCGACGCGGCCCAAGCGGCCCGCGACCGGTTCCAGGGGCTGCGGCAGGCGCGGCTGGACGGCATGGCCGCGACACTGGCCGACGACCTGCGCCCCGGCGAGCCCTGCGCGGTCTGCGGCTCGACCGAGCATCCCCGTCCCGCCGCCGCGCCCGGCGGCGAGATCGGCGAGGAGGACGAGGCGGCCGCCGAGAAGGACTACGAGCAGGCGCAGGCGCGCCGCGAGGACGCGTCCGCGGCGGTCGAGTCGCTGCGCGCCGAACGCGACGCGACGCTGGAGGACGTCGGGGAGACGGGCGCCGGCGAGCTCGCCGCCGAGCTGGCGGACGCCGAGCGCGCCCTGGCGGCCGCCGGAGCCGCAGCGGCGGAGGCCGAACGGCTGGAGGCCGCGCTGCACCGCGCCGAGCGGGAGCTGGAGCAGGCCCGCGAGCGGCGCGGCGAGCTCGTCCAGGCGCTCACCGCCAACCGCGTCCGCGCCGGTGAGCTGGCCGACGAGCAGGATCGGCTGCGCGCCGAGCTGGCCGCGGCGCGCGGCGACGACCCGTCCCTGGAGGCCCGCATGCGGCGGCTGCGCGGCGAGGCCGACGCGCTCGCCGAGGCGGTGCGGGCGCTGCAGGACGCCGACCGCGCGGCCGGGGAGCTGTCCGCGGCCCGCGCCGAGGCCAGGGCCGCGTCCGCCAACGAGGGTTTCCGCGATCCCGACGACGCCGCGGCCGCCGCGCTGGACGACGAGGACCAGGCCGTCCTGCGCGACCAGGTCCGCCGCTTCGACGACGAGGAGGCCGCGATCCGCTCGGCCCTCGACGACCCGGCGGTCAAGGCCGCGGCGGGCGCGCCCGCGCCCGGCCTGCCCGGCCTGGAGGCGGCGGTGGAGCTGGCCGAGTCCGCGCGGGAGGCGGTCGGCACCGCCGCCGCGCAGGCCCGCCGCCGCTGCGACCGCCTCGCCGAGCTGCGCGCCGAGCTGGCCGCCGCCGTGCGGGCGTGGCGTCCCGCGGCCGAACGGCACCGGGTCGCCGAACGGCTCGCCGGGCTCGCGTCCGGGAAGTCGGCCGCCAACCGGCTCGGCATGTCGCTGTCGGCGTACGTGCTGGCCGCCCGGCTGGAGCAGGTCGTCGCGGCCGCCAACGAGCGCCTCGACCGGATGTCCGCGGGCCGGTACGCGCTCAAGCACACCACCGACAAGTCCGCCGGCGACCGCACCAGGGGAGCGGGCGGCCTCGGCCTGCTGGTCATCGACGGCTGGACGGGCCGCCACCGCGATCCGGTCACCCTGTCCGGCGGCGAGTCGTTCATCACCTCGCTGGCGCTGGCGCTCGGCCTGGCCGACGTGGTCACCGCCGAGGCCGGCGGCACCGAGATCAACACGCTGTTCGTGGACGAGGGCTTCGGCACGCTCGACGAGGAGACCCTCGACGAGGTGATGGACGTCCTGGACGGCCTGCGCGACGGCGGCCGCGCGGTCGGCGTGGTCAGCCATGTCGCCGAGCTGCGCACCCGCATCCCAGCGCAACTGCGCGTCACCAAGGCCAGGGCGGGGTCGACGGCCGCGGTCGTCGTCTGAGCTAGGGCTTGCGGGCGACGGCGGCCAGCAGCCAGCCGGTCGGCTCGTCGTACGGGCGGTCCGGCCGCCACTCGGGCGCGTACACCAGGCCGGGCTCGGCCGGTTCGAACCCGTCGAGGAAACCGGCGATGCGGTCCCGGCAGCGGAATTCGAGGGCGAACCCGACCCGCCGGATCAGGTCGGCGCTCGTGGTGCGTTCCGCCGCGGTGAGGTTCTCGTCGGTGAGGGTGCTCAGCGCCAGGTGGCTGCCCGGTGCCATGGCCTCGCGGAAGGAGCGGACGGTGGCCTCGGGGTCGTCCTCGTCGCGCAGATGGCAGAGCAGGCTGATCATCAGCACCCCGACCGGACGGTCGAAGTCGATCAGCGCGGTGACCTCGGGATGCTTGAGGATGCCGTCCGGGTCGCGGGCGTCGGCGCGCACCGCGGCGGCGTTGGACAGCGTGTGCAGCTGCGCCTGGTAGTGCACCACGGCGACGGGGTCGTAGTCGACGTAGACGACGGTGGCGGCGGGATCGGTCCCGTGGACGACCTCGTGCACGTTGCCCTTGCCCGGCAGGCCGCAGCCGACGTCGATGAACTGGCGGATGCCCGCATCCAGGAGGTACCGCACCGCGCGCCGCATGAACTTGCGGTTCTCACGGGGCAGCAGCCGGGCCGCGGGGAAGGTCTCGAAGGCCTCCAGCGCGGCCTCGCGATCGGGGGTGTAGTTGTCCTTGCCGCCGATCGAGAAGTCGTAGATGCGGGAGCTGGCAGGGCCGTTGAGGCCGTGGGGGTCGCGCGCTGTCATGATCCTTACCTGGTCCACCGGCCACGGGATCATCACATCTTGGCATCGGAGCGCGACTTTTTCAGTACGCGCCGCACATGAATTTTGTTCAGAGGTATAGGCCGGTGCCGTGCTCGGGTCGCTCGTTGGCGATGGCGTGCAGGTCGCGCTCGCGCATGACCAGGTAGTTCTCGCCCTGGATCTCCACCTCGAACCGGTCCTCGGGGTGGAACAGCACGCGGTCGCCGACCTTGACGGTCCGCGCGTGCGTGCCGACTCCGCACACCTCGCCCCAGACCAGGCGGTTGGACTGCTCCACCGTGGCGGGGATGACGATGCCGCCGGTGCTGCGGCGCTCGCCGGCCTCCTTCTCGACCTTGATCATGACGCGGTCGTGGAGCATCTGGACTTCGAACTTGGGCTCGGGCACGCTGGGATTTTATCCGCCTCCGGAGGGTAGGGCGGCCCACGCGTCCGCGATGATCTGCTTCAGCGCGGACCGCTCCGGCCGCCAGCCCAGATCGCGGCGCACCGCGCGGGCGTCGCAGACCAGCAGCGGCGGCTCCGGCTGCGGCGGCCGCTCCACGGTCGGCACGGCCCGCCCGGTGACCTCCTCCACCGCCGTGATCACCTCCAGCACGGAGGCGCCCGCGCCGCTGCCGACGTTGTAGACCCGGTCGTCGCCGGGCCGCACGCCCTCCAGCGCCCGGACGTGCGCGGCGGCGAGATCGTCCACGTGCAGGTACTCGCGGACCGCCGCGCCGGAGCCGTTGATCTCCAGGCGCGGGGCCGTCCCGGCGGCCACCGCCAGCGCGTTGGGGATCAGCCGGGTCCGGTCGGGGTCGGGCCGGCCGTCCACCGAGCCCGCCACGTTGAAGGTGCGCAGCACCACGGCGCCGTGCCCGGTGGCGCGGGCATGGAAGCGGACCACCTGCTCGGCGGCCAGCTTGGACGCGCCGTACGGGCTGGTCGGGGCGGGCGCCTGCGCCTCGGGGATCGGCTGCCGGTCCGGGGCGCCGTACACGGCGGCGGTGGACCCGTACACGACGCGGGTGGTCGTCGCGGGCAGCGCCGCCAGGAGGTTGACGGTGCCCTGCACGTTGGCGGCGAAGAAGCGCAGCGGCTCGGCGAACGACTCGCGCACCCGGGTCAGCGCGGCCAGGTGGCAGACGGCGTCGTACGGCTCGTCCAGGACCGCGTCGAGCCCGATCGGGTCGAGCAGATCCCCGATGATCGGCCGCACGCCCGGCGGCAGCGCCCGGTCGGCGCCCCGGACCAGGCCGGTGACCTCGTGCCCCGCCGCGAGGAGGCGCCGCCCCACCGCGTACCCGACATAGCCCGCCGCGCCCGTCAGCAGCACCCGCATGCGTCCGCTCCCTGTGTTTATTTCAGTCCCGGCCCAGGGCACTCGCCTAGAGGCTCGCACCCTGACCGAGCCTGGGGCGAGCGCGACATCGCTTCGCGATCTGGCCGGCGAGGCTTGCCTTCGGCTTTGCCCCACCGGCCAGGTAGCGCTCTCGCGCGGCACCTGAGGCCACCTTGAGACAGTCTCAGATGTCCTGACAGGATGCCCTCCAGGCGTGAAAATCAGGCCCTACGGCCCAGAGGGCGGGCCGGGTCACTGGACGGGGGCGGTGGCGCTCCGCACGTCGGCGGCCTTCTCGGCATTCTCGGTGCCGCGCTGCTCGTACCGCGGGAAGCTCGCCAGCGCGACCAGCGTCAGCGTCAGCCCCCCGGCCCGCAGCACGAACGGGCCGGTGTCCCGCGGCCAGTCCTCGCCGAACAGCACGATGCTGCTCAGCACCAGGTAGGCCCGGCCGATCACGGTCAGCACCGTCGCCACGATCGCGATCCGGCAGCGCTGCAGCGCCACCTGGAGCTGGATCAGCGCGATCGCGGCCATGACCAGCGTCAGGTACGGGTGGGGCGAGCCCAGCACGCGCAGGACGTCGCCGGTGTCCTCGTACACCAGCGCGATGCCGCGGATGCCCGCCTCGGCCAGCCCGGCGCACGCGCCGGCGCCGATGCCGTAGGCGACGCCGGCCAGCTTGCGGGCGTGCCGGCCGCCCGCCCGCCGGTCCCCGACCAGCCACACCAGCGCGGCGACGAGCAGCGCGGGCGCCATCACGGCGAGCATCGGCCACGGCGACCGGAGCGTTCCCAGCAGGCTGTTGTCGGCCCGCAGCGGCCCCTCCGAGCCGGCCGACAGCCCGATCAGGATGGTCGCGACGAGGAACAGCGCCACGCTGAACCACTCCCGGCCGTTGAGCCGCTCGCCCAGGATCCAGACGGAGTACGCCACCAGGAACACCAGGCTGATCGCGAAGATCGGCTGCGCCACCGCGAGCGGCATTGCGTTGAACGCCACCACCTGGTAGGCCAGCCCCAGGAAGAGGATCAGCCCGCCGGCGAACCACACCGGATCCTTCAGCATGTGCCAGGCGGCGTGGAACGGGCGGCTGCCGCGCAGCGGCGGCATTCGCCCCGCCGCGATCCGGAACACCAGGAAGGCCATGTAGTAGGCGCTGGTGGAAAGCAGGGCAAGGGCGGCGTTGCCCAGGTCATGACCCATTGGGAGCCTTTCAGCGGGACGGCACGGGTCTTGTTTGCCATGCCGGCGCGCCCCCACACCGACGCCCAGACACCATGCCCTGTTCTCACGCCGTGTGACAAGGGCGCATCACTGTGCTCCGGGATTCCCGCCGAAGGGTCAGTCGGAGGGGCCGTAGCGGCGGCGGGCATTGGACGCCATGCGTCCCACCCAGTCCCGGGGCACGACGCGGGCGAGGCCCGCGATCGCCTTGTACAGCGCGCCCGGCACACTGACCTGGACGCCGCGGCGCAGGTCGCGCAGAGCGGCGTCGACGACCTCGCCCCGGTCTAGCCACATGAAGCCGGGGACCTCCGAGACGTCCAGCCCGGCCCGCTCGTGGAACTCGGTACGGACCAGGCCCGGGCACAGCGCCATCACCCGCACCCGGTCGCCGCCCGGCCGTCCGGCGATGTCCCGCGCCACGCCCTGGCTGAACGACACCACCCACGCCTTGGACGCGCCATAGGTACCGGGTGTAGCGAACGCCGCCACCGAAGAGACGTTGACGACCGCGCCCCGGCGGCGCTCCAGCATCCCGGGCAGTGCGGCGTGGGTGAGGCGCAGCACGGCCTCGCAGTGCACCTTCAGCCTGGCGGCCTCGTCGGTGACGGGGACGTCCAGGAAGGTCCCCTTTCTGCCGAACCCGGCGTTGTTCACCAGCAGGTCGACCCCCGCGCGGCAGCGTTCCTCGGCGGCGCCGATGCCCTCCTCGGTGGCCAGGTCCGCGACGAGGGTCTCGGTGCGGACGGCGTAGGCGTCGCGCAACTCGCCCGCGGTGCCGTCCAGGCGATCGGCGTCGCGGGCGAGCAGCACCAGGTCGAATCCGTCGGAGGCCAGGCGGTGGGCGAAGGCGGCGCCGATGCCCGCGGTGGCCCCGGTGATGAGAGCGGTCGGCATACCTCGAATCCTAGGACCGGCCTCGACGTGGCCTCAGGTGCCGCGCGAGTGCGCTACCTGGCCGGTGAGGCGATGCCGGAGGCGAGCCTCACCGCCCAGATCGCGAAGCGATGTCGCGCTCGCCCAAGCACGGTCAGGGGGCGAGCCGCCAGGCGAGCATCCTGAGCCGGGATTGCAAAAAACACAGCCCGCTAGGCGAGCGCCGTGGGCCGGGACTAGGAAATACGGGCTTGGAAGTGGCGCGGGTCGGGGCGGCGGGTGGCGCGGCGGTAGGCGAAGGTGAATCCCGGCCAGTTGTTGACGATCTCGCCGTCGGCGGTCATGTACCAGCTCTCGCAGCCCGCGGCCCACACCGTGGAGCGCAGCCGCTCGCGCATCTCGCGGCCGAACGCGTCCTGCGCGTCGGGGCGCACGTCGATCCAGGCCAGCCCGGCGTCGCGCATCGCCCGCAGGCAGCCGGTGACGTACCGGAACTGCGACTCCAGCATGTAGATGATCGAGTTGTGGCCGAGGTTGGTGTACGGCCCGTACAGCAGGAACAGGTTGGGAAAGCCGCTGACGGTGATGCCCAGATGGGCGACGGCGCCGTCCCGCCACTCCTCGTTCAGCTCCCGCCCGTCCCGTCCCGTGATCTTCATCGGGGCGAGGAAGTCGGTGGCCGCGAAGCCGGTCGCGTAGACGAGCACGTCGGCCTGGTGCTCGCGGCCCCCGGCGGTGCGGACGCCGCCCGGGGTGATCCGGTCGATCGGGTCGGTGACCAGGTCGACATGCGGCTCGGTGAGCGCCGGGTAGTAGTCGCCGGAGAGGAGGATGCGCTTGCAGCCCATCGGGTAGCCGGGGGTCAGCCGCTCGCGCAGCGCGGGGTCGTCGATGTGCCCGCGCAGGTTGGCGCGGAAGCGGCGCGCCACCAGGTCCATCAGCCTGGGGTACTTGATGAAGCCGAGGGCGCGCGCCTCGAACTGCGCGTAGAGCCGGGCGCGGCTCAGCCCGTGCAGGCCGGGGACCGTTCTCAGCAGGGCCTTCTCCCAGCCGCGGTACGGCCGGTCGGGCTTGTCGATGACGTACGGCGCGGACCGCTGGAACACCGTGAGCCGCGCGGCCCGCCCGGCGAGCTCCGGCACGATCTGGATCGCGCTGGCACCGGTGCCGATCACGGCGATCCGCTTGCCGTCCAGGTCGGTGCCGTGGTCCCAGCGGGCGGAGTGGAAGGAGGCGCCCGCGAAGCTCTCCCGGCCCGGGACGGGCGGCAGCACGGGACGGTTGAGCTGGCCGCACGCCGAGACGAGGATCCGCGCCGAGAGCGTGTCGCCGCGGCCGGTGGCGATCCGCCAGCGGCCCTCGTCCTCGTCGAAGCGCGCCTCGGTGACCTCGGTGCCGAACCGGATGCGCGGCAGCACGCCGTACTTGCGGGCGCAGTGCCGCAGGTAGTCGAGGATCTCGTGCTGGGGCGGGAAGCGCCGGCTCCAGTCGGTCTTGCGCTCGAACGAGAAGGAGTACAGGTGGGAGGGAATGTCGCAGGCCGCGCCGGGGTAGGTGTTGTCGCGCCAGGTGCCGCCCAGGTCGCCGGCCCGCTCCAGCAGGACCACGTCCTCGAAGCCCGCCTGGATCAGCCGGATCGCCATCCCGATGCCGCCGAACCCGGCGCCGATGATCACAACGTCGTGCGGAGCGCTCATCCCGTCCGTCCCGGACCTCGTTCTGTTGTGACCCCCGAGGGTAGGTGCCGACCGATCGGTTGGCCAGTGCGGTTCATCCGGATGGCGAAGAGCACCGGTTATGTCGCTGGCACATGTCAAGATCTTCCGCATGCCGAACGACACGCACGCCCCCGACGAGCGAGACGAGCACGTCCTGGACGAGCACGCCCTTGACACGCATCTGGTCAAGTTGCAGGGTCCGCGTCCGGGCAGCCGGTGGCGCGAGCGCACCCGCGAGCTGGTGCTCGACCCGGCGGTCCGCGCGCACGTGCTGGCCACCGTCCGCGGGTACGCCCGCACCGACCTGTCCGCGCCGCGCTCCGATCGTCCGAGCCGGGGCACCGCGTCCGTGCTGGTCGGCGACGTGACCGCGCGCGGCTACGTGTGGGCGGCGGCGCTGACCGGCGCCGCGGCGGCGCTCGGGGAGCTGGTCACGATCGTGCGGCGCGCGGGCTGCGTCACCCAGGAGCCGGTCTGGGACGCCGCGCTCGCCAACGCGGCGATCAACGCGCTGGGCGCGTTCGGCGACCCGGCCGCCCTCGACGCGCTGCGCACCCTGGAGAAGGAGCTGCACTACCCGGGCGCGCGCAAGCAGGTGCAGGCCGCGATCCAGGCCGCCGCCGCGCTGCAGGGGATCACGCCCGCCCAGCTCCTGGAACGCGGCGTCCCCGGGCACGGCCTCGGCCGCGACGGCTCGGTCATGCGGGAGGTCGGCGGCTTCCAGGCGGTGCTGGCCGTCGAAGACCCGCGCACCGTGCGGACCTCCTTCACCGGCTCCGAGGGCCGGCCGCTGCGGACCGTCCCGGCCGCGCTCAAGGACGACGCCGCGGTCAAGGAGATCAAGACGCTGGCCAAGGAGGTGCGGCGCACGCTCGCCAACGAGCGCGCCCGCGTCGAAGGGCTGCTGTCGGGGGGCCGCGGCTGGGCCTACGGCGAATGGTGCCGCCACTACCGCGACCACCCGATCACCGGCGTCGTCACCCGCGGGCTCATCTGGGAGTTCGAGGGCCGCGACGGGGTGTGGCGCGCGGCGACACCGGCCGACGACGTCCTGGTGACCGTCGACGGCAACGCGCTGACCCGGCCGGAACCGGGCGCGCGGGTGCGCCTGTGGCACCCGATCCGCGCGACGGCGCCGCAGGTGCGGGCCTGGCGGACGTTCGTCGACGAGAACGAGATGGTGCAGCCGTTCAAGCAGGCGTTCCGGGAGATCTACCTGCTCACCCCGGCCGAGGAGGAGACCGGCGGCTACTCCGACCGCTTCGCCGCCCACATCGTCCGGTACGGGCAGATGTTCGCGTTGTTCAAGGAGCGCGGCTGGCAGTCCAACTACCTCGGGCGCCACACCGGCGGCGACAGCGGGCACGCCGAGGGGCTGTTCGCGGAGGGGGAGTGGCGGGCCTCCTTCTACCACGAGCCCGCCGAGGAGGACTTCGACGGCGCCCCCGCGTACGCCGCGACCGACCAGGTGCGGTTCGAGCGCAGGAACGGCGGCCGCTGGGACGAGGCCGCGCTCTCCGACGTGCCCGCCGCCGTGTTCAGCGAGGCGATGCGCGACATCGACCTGTTCGTCGGGGTCACCTCGATCGCCGCCGATCCGGAGTGGGCCGACCGCGGCGAGGACCCGCACCTGGCGTACTGGCGGCGGACGGCGTTCGGCGACCTGACCGCGAGCGCGGAGGTGCGCCGGGACGCGCTGGCGCGGATCGTCCCCCGGACCCGGATCGCCGACCGCTGCTCTGTGCGCGGCCGCCACCTGGAGGTGCGCGGCGACCTGCGCACCTACAAGATCCACCTGGGCAGCGGCAACGTCCAGATGGAGCCGGACGACTCCTACCTGTGCATCGTCGCGGCGCGGCGCGCGGCGCCGGGCAAGGTGTTCCTGCCGTTCGAGGACGAGCGGCTGGCGCTGATCCTGAGCAAGGCGTTCCTGCTGGCCGCCGACGGATCGATCACCGACGAGGGCATCCTGCGGCAGATCAAGGGGAACCGGTGACCGCCCTGCCCGCCGGGGACCTCGGCGACGACTTCTCGCCCCAGTCCCTGCTCCACGGCATGACCAGGGAACGTCAGGTGAGGTTCAGTCCGGAGGCGTGCGAGCGGTTCTTCTCGCACCTGGCCGCGACCCCGGGCGCGTGGCACGCGCGCGATCTGGGCGCGGCGCTGGGGGTCCTGCTGCGCTGCACCGGCCCGTGGCCCGCGAAGGCCTCCGGGGCGGCCCGCGGTCTCGTCCGTGAGGCGCTGAAGGGGGAGGGGCGCGGCCCGTCGTTCCCGGTGCTCGGCCTTGCCGCGCTGGCCGGCCCCGACCTGCACGCCGAGGCCATGGCCGCGATGGCGGGCCGGTGCGGCCCGATCGCGCGGGAGGAGCTGCGGCTGGTGGCGGGGTGGGACGTCACCGGATACGCCCTCCTCACCGAGGCCGGCCGCGATCGCGAATGGGACCCGCTCGCGCCGCTCCCGGACGCTTGGGAGCGGTGCGCCGACCAGGGCTACGCCGGGTTCGCGCGGCTCCTGCTGGAGCGGGCCGGGGAGCGGGTCGACGCCGTCCAGACGGGCAAGATCCCCTACGCGGCCGACAAGGCGTTCGACGCCACCGAGGCCGGGACGCTCGGCCGCGCCGCCCGGGTCGCCCTCGCACGCGACGAGCCCTGGCTGCCCGACCTGCTCGACCGGATCCTGCGCGGAGTCGCGGTCGCGCCGACCGCCGCCAAGACGCTCCCCTCGCAGGCGCTGCTGTACGAACTGGCCCGCGCCGCCCAGGACCTTCCCACTCCCGAGCTGGCCGCCTCGCTGCGCACCGTCCGCGCGATCACGCGGCACGGCGGCGTCCCCAAGCAGCTCGACAAGATGCTGAAGAGGATCGACGCGGCGCTCGCCGAACGCACCGAGGTGGCGCTGCGGCTGCCGGACCTCGGCTTCGCCGCCGACGGCACGCTCCGCACCCCGCTCGGCGAGCACGAGGCCGTGATCACCGTCGCCGAGGACGCCGAGCTGAGCTGGCGCGGCCCGGGCGGCAAGCCGCTGAAGTCGGTGCCCGCGGCCGTGCGCCGCGACCACGCCGCCGCCGTCAAAGACCAGCGCGACCTGGTGAAACGGGTCCGCGCGCACCTCACCACGCTGGCCCGCGCACTGGAGGGCGGCTTCGCGGGCGAAAGCGCGATGCCGTACGGCCAGTGGCGCGACGGCCTCGCCGCCCACCCGGTGGCCGCGACGGCGATCGGCCGCCTGATCTGGGAGGTCGAGACGGCGCCGGGCGAGTGGCGGCCCGCCCTTCCCGACGGCTCCGTGCCGGGCGCGCTGGTCGACGCGGCGGGCAGCCCGGTACCGGTGCCCGGCGACGACGCTCCCGTCCGGCTCTGGCACCCCATCCGGTCCACGCCCGAGGAGGTGCGGGCCTGGCGCGACCTGGTGACCGAGCGGCGGATCAGGCAGCCGTTCAAGCAGGCGTTCCGGGAGATCTACCTGCTCACCCCGGCCGAGGAGGAGACCGGCGTCTACTCCAACCGCTTCGCCGCCCACATCGTCCACTACCGGCGGCTGTTCGCGCTGTTCAGGGCGCGCGGCTGGAAGAGCCGGCTGCTGGGGCCCTGGGACGGCGGCGACGACGACGGCGCGTACCGGACGTTGGCGTCGGGGGAGTGGCAGGCGACCTTCTTCCACTCGTACCTGCACGGCGACGCGGTCGACGACCGCGAGCTGGCCTCCACCGACCAGGTGCGGCTGGCGCGACGGGACGACGCCGGCCGGCGCACGGTGCCGCTGGCCGAGGTGCCCGCCGTGGTGTTCAGCGAGGCCATGCGCGACGTGGACCTCTTCATCGGCGTCACTTCGATCGCCGCCGATCCCGATTGGGCCGACGGCGGCGAGGACCGCCATCTGGCGTACTGGCGGGCGGCCGGCTTCGGCGCTCTGACGGCGAGCGCGGAGGTGCGCCGGGACGCGCTGGCCCGGATCCTGCCCCGCACCAAGATCGCCGACCGGTGCGACCTGGACGGCCGCTTCCTGCGGGTGCGCGGCGACCTGCGCACGTACAAGATCCACCTGGGCAGCGGCAACATCCTCATGGAGCCCGACGACTCCTACCTGTGCGTCGTCCCCGCGCGCGGCAAGGACGCGGGCGGCACGGGCAAGGTGTTCCTGCCGTTCGAGGACGAGCGGCTCGCGCTGATCCTCAGCAAGGCGTTCCTGCTCGCCGCCGACACCGCCATCACCGACCAGAGCATCCTGGCCCAGCTTCGACGAGGAGTCCCATGACCGCCGTGACCTTCCGGGACGAGACCGCGACCGGGAAGGCGCTGGCCTCCTTCCAGGTCGGTGACCTGCCCGCCGCCCTGACCGTGCGCGAGCTGATCCGGCTGCGCGTCCGGGAGGAGGTCGCCCGGCACAACGCGCGGCCCGTCTCCCGCTTCCACGGACTGGTCCAGCCCGAGGACGCCGAGGCCGACCTGAACGGCTACCGGCTGCGCGAGCCGCGCCGGCTCGACTGGGAGCGGCAGGCCGGCATCGCCGAACGGGCGTTCCTGTCCAACGGCTTCTTCATGCTGGTCGGCGACCGCCAGGTGGAGGACCTCGACGAGGTCGTCGACCTTGCCGGCGACCCCGACCTGGTCTTCATCAGGCTCGTCCCGCTCGTCGGCGGCTGAGCCGGCCGGTCAGTTGAGCAGGCCCAGCTCGTGCGCGCGCCGGCCCGCCTGGAAGCGGGAATCGGCGTCGAGCAGGGTGAGGATCTCGGCGACGCGGCGGCGGTAGGTGCGCAGCGACAGGCTGAGCCGCCGGGCGGCCGTCTCGTCCTTGAACCCCTCGCCGAGCAGCCGCAGGATCTCCCGGCTCTGGTCGCTCAGCGCGGGCGGGCGGCCCCGCCGGTACTCGGCCAGCGTGATCGAGGACTCCCAGGTCGCCCAGTACAGCGACCGCACGCCCGCCACCACCTCGGGCGAGCGCACCACCGTGTACATCCGCGGCCCCTGGACGGGCGCCGGCCCGGCCAGGACCGCGATCCGCCGGTCGATGACGATCGTCTCCTGGGGCAGTCGGGTGGGGCAGATCCGGATCTCCACGCCGCGTCCCGCCATGGTCAGCAGCCGCCGCTCGGACTCCTCGTCGGCCAGCGCCGCGGGGTTGTAGAGCTTGCAGACACGCAGGCCGGGCGGCGGTTTCCAGCGGGAGGCGAGGATCTGGTCGCGGACGTCCGGGGCCGCCCAGGTGTTGGGGTCGACGGCCGCGCAGACGAACTCCTCGTGTGCGTTCCCGAACAGATGCCCGGCACGCGCGGCCAATTCCGCCTCGCCGCGCAGGGTCACGTTGCGGTCCTGGTCGGGGCTCATCGCCGTCCAGTCTGCGCGGTGCCGGGCGACGCGGTCAAACTTGGCAGCAAACTGCCAGCCGCGCCGCTCCGGGCCGGACCGCGGCAGGGTGGACGCCATGAGCGAAACGATCGACATGCACTGGGAACTGGGCGGGGACCTGCGGATCTCCCGCATGGGGTTCGGCGCGATGCGGCTGCCGGCGAGCCAGGTGGGCGGCCCCGCCGGCGACCGCGGCACCGGCCTGGCCGTGCTGCGCCGCGCGGTGGAGCTGGGCGTCGACCACATCGACACCGCGGCCTTCTACGACCTCGGGGACCTGGCCGCCAACGACATGATCCGGGAGGCGCTGTCGCCGTACCCGGAGCACCTGGTGATCGCCACCAAGGTCGGGCCGCGGAAGGGGCCCGGCGACACCGTCCCGACCGGGCAGATGGGGCCGGGCGAGCTGCGCGCGGAGGTGGAGCGCAACCTGACCGAGCTGGGCCTGGACCGGCTCGACCTGGTCTACCTGCGGATCGGCGGGCTGGAACCGCCCTCGGACGAGGAGTCCCTCGCCGAACGGTTCGAGGTGCTGGCCGGGCTGCGCGAGGAGGGCCTCATCCGGCACCTCGGGGTCAGCCACGTCACGGCCGGGCACGTCGCCGAGGCCCGCGCCATCGCGCCGGTCGCCGCGGTGCAGAACTGGTTCGACGTGACCAAGCCGCGGGACACCGAACTGCTCGACCTGTGCGAGCGCGACGGCATCGCCTACGCGCCGTACTTTCCGCTGGGCGGATTCGGCATCCCGGACGACCCGCGCCTGAAGGAGATCGCCGAACGGCACGGCGCGACGGTGCCGCAGGTGCTGCTGGCCGCCCTGCTCTCGCTGTCCCCGGCCATGCTGGCGATCCCGGGCACCTCGTCCCCGGCCCACCTTGAGGAGAACATGGCGGCCGCCGCCCTCCGCCTTACCGCGGAAGACCTGTCCGCACTCGGGAGGCTCGCGACGGAATAGCCTGACCTCGACGGTGGACCACGGGCGGGGGAGACGATGTCGGCGACGCGGTTGCTGGTGCTCGGCGGGGTGCGCGGTTTCGGCCGGGCGCACGGCTACGAGGTGCGCCGCGAGCTGCTGTCGTGGGGCTCGGACGAGTGGGCCAACGTCAACCCCGGGTCGATCTACCACGCGCTCAAGCAGCTGGCCAAGGAGGGGCTGCTGCGCGTGTACGAGGTCGCCGAGGGCGACGCCGGTCCGCCCCGCACCGACTACGAGATCACCGAACCGGGCGAGGCGGAGTTCTTCCGGCTGCTGCGCGCCGCCATCGTCGAGGTGAACGTGCCCCGTCCCGAGCTGCTGTCGGCCGCGCTCGGCTTCCTCACCGAGCTGCCCCGCGACGAGGCGATCGCGCTGTTCGAACGGCGGCTGGAGGGCCTGGCCGAGTGGCGCGCCTCGGTGGTCCCGCACCTGGAGGCCGGGGAGTCGGCCGGCGGTGAACGGCCGGGGTTCGACCATCTG
Source organism: Actinomadura vinacea (assembly GCF_039532545.1). Classification (NCBI taxonomy): domain Bacteria; kingdom Bacillati; phylum Actinomycetota; class Actinomycetes; order Streptosporangiales; family Thermomonosporaceae; genus Actinomadura; species Actinomadura vinacea. The sequence goes on from NZ_BAAARW010000011.1 coordinate 602,293, forward strand.
CAGGAGCTGCTCGGCTGGTGGGTCCACTCGGCCGACACCGCCGCCGCGTGGACGCGCGGGCTCGTCGAACGGCTCCGGGACGGCGCGTACGTGATGGCGGGCGAGGCCGAACCGCCGCGCCCGGCGCCCGCGCCTGGGCCCACCGAAGGCTAGGGCCTGACTCGAAGTGGCCTCAGGTACCGCACGAGCGCGCTACCTGGCCGGTGAGGCGATGCCGAAGGCGAGCGTCACCGGCCAGATGGCGAAGCGATGTCGCGCTCGCCAAGGCCCGGGGAGGGGCGAGCCGCCAGGCGAGCGCCGTAGGCCGGGACTTTGAAACACAGCCTGACTTCAGGCCAGGCAGACCAGGGCGCTGCGCAGCTCGGGGTCCAGCGTGTGGTCGCGGCCCAGCCGCCCGGTGGTGGCGTCCACGAAGTCGGCCGACGACAGCTCGGCCGACCGGCCGTCCAGCTCCACCCGGAAACCGCCCGCGATCTCCTCCACCCGGACGGGCGCGTCCTGCTCGTCCAGCACGAAGATCCCGACGTGCGCCCGCCAGGACGTGCGGTTCGGCTCCTCGCCCGGCTCGACCGGCACGTTCACGTCGTCGGCGTGCGTGGCGTACTCCGAGGCGTAGTGGAAGGTCTGCGCGCCCACCGGGTACGGCCCGGCCATGGTGGCGATGGTGGCGGTCCCGCCCAGATCGCGCATCCGGCGGCGGGTGTCGCCGTTCTTCTCCCGCCACTCGGCCAGCACTTCGCCGACCGGAAGGCCGCGCCGCCGCTGGACGCACCAGTCGTTGAAAGCGCTCAGCTCGTCGATCCCCTCCTTCTCCAGTATCGCGAACATGCCCTCCAGATCGTCGTCCAGGCAGGCGTGGTTGTAGAGCTCCTCGCCGGCCAGGTGGGCCAGCACGTCGCGCACCGACCAGCCCTCGCAGCGTGAGGCGTGATCCCAGTCGGGCCCGGTGAGCGAGGCGAAGTAGGCGTCGAGCCGGGCGGCCTCGGCGTCGAGGATGTCGAAGGGGTCCAGGCCCCGCAGGATCTCGGCGTTCATGCCGCTATGCTGCCCCGTCCCGGCCCGCGTGAACGCCCTTCCGCGGGCGCGGCTCAGGTATCGACGAAGGACCCTGGGACGAGCACGCGCAGGGCGTTTCCGAGCAGCCGGATGGTCACCGGGGTACGGCCCCTGATCTCGCCGTCCACGTCCACGTCCAGCGGCGGATCGGTCTCGATGTGGACGTGGTCGGTGGTGATGAAGGCGTCCTCGGTCAGCGAGCGCCACGGGCCGGTGAGCACGTGCCGGGCGGTGGCCGAGGCCAGCTGGAGCCGCCGCCGGTCGCCCAGCCGGTAGACGGCCAGCAGCCGGTCGTCGGGGCTGGCGTCGCGGGCGATCCGCCGGCCGCTGTGGTGCGCGCCGTTGGCCACGTTGAGCTGGTGGGTGGCCATCCGGTAGGTCTGGTCGCCGATCCGGATGGTGGCGTCGAACGCCTCGTGCCGGGGCAGCAGCCGGGCCGCGGTCACCGCGTACGCGGCGCGGCCCATGATCCGCTTGAGCTCGTGCGGCACGTGCTCGGCCACGTGCACCGACAGGCCCAGGCTGACCATGTTGGCGAAGATGTGCTTGGACGGGCCCGCGCCGGCCCCGGCGGGGTCATCGGGAGCGCCATGGGTGGTGCCCTCGAACCAGCCGACGTCGACGTCGGCGACCTTCCCGTTCCGCAGCACCTCGACGGCGCCCGCGAGATCGAGCGGGAGTTCCAGGCTGCGCGCGAAGTTGTTGGTGGTGCCGAGCGGGAGCACGCCCAGCGCGACGTCGCGGTGCGCCAGATGGCCGACCGCCTCGGCGACGGTGCCGTCGCCGCCGCCGACCACGACCAGATCGGGCTCCAGGGCCAGCGCGTCCTCGAACAGCCCGCCCAGCCGCTCGGGGTCGGTCACCGGGAAGACCTCGACGAACTCCAGCCCGGCCGCTTTCAGCAGGTCGCGGGCGGTGCCGTACATCCGGCGGCCCCGGCGGGAGAGGGCGTTGACCACCAGGACCGCGCGCCCCGCCTCCCGGATCGCGGACTGCAGTTCATCCTTGCTCCGCATCTCGACCGGTCGTCTCCCTCCAGCGTCCGGGCACACCCTACCGGGCGGCGCACCGGCGCCCGCGGCCCAGGTATTTTATTTTCCCGTTACCGTGCGTTGAACGGGCGCCGAACTTGGGGATATTCCCGGTAATGGCGGCGGTCGAATGTCCGGGGCGTGGATATGTTGCGGCGCGGTCTGTTCGGGGTGGGATTTATTGCCGGAATGGCGGGGCTTTTGGCGTCCATCGCGCCGGACGGTCCGGCGCCGCCGGCCGCGCCCGGTGCGGGCGACGGCGCCACCGTGCTGGGCGAGCGCCCGGCCGGCCCGCGGCTGCTCGACCTGACCGTCCGCTCGCCCGCCCTGGCGGGCGTCGCGCACGTCCGGCTGCTCCTGCCGGCGGGCTGGTCGCGGGCGGCGGTGGCGGCCGGGCGGCGCTGGCCGACGCTGTGGCTGCTGCACGGCTGCGGCGGTGACGGCGACCACACCTCCTGGACGGCCAACACCGCGCTGGAACGCCTCGCCGGCGGGCACGGCGTCATCGTCGTCATGCCGGAGGGCGGCCGCACCGGCAATTATTCCGACTGGTGGAATCGCGGCGGCGGGGGGCCGCCGATGTGGGAGACGTTCCATCTGACCGAACTGCGGCAGATCCTGGAACGCGGTTACGGAGCGGGAACGGCGCGCGCCATTGCCGGTGTCGGAATGGGCGGCACGGGCGCGCTGGCGTACGCGGCACGGCACCGCGGGCTGTTCCGGGCCGCCGCCTCGTTCAGCGGGGCCGTCAACACGCTGCACCTCGACGAGCGGGGGCTGGACGTCGCCGACGTGATCGAACTGGGTGTGGCGATCGGCGGCGGCCCGTCCCACTGGACCGACCTGTGGGGCGACCCGGACGAGCAGCGGGTGGTGTGGCGGCAGCACAACCCGTACGACCTGGCCGACCGGCTCGCCGGGGTGCGCCTCTACATCAGCTCGGGCGACGGCATGCCCGGCCCCTACGACCCGCGGCCCTGGCCGGGGCCGGGTCCGGACATCCTGGAGGCGCTGGCGCACCGGGTCGGGCTGGAGCTGGCGGGCAAGCTGAAGACGCTGGGCATCCCCGCCTCGACGCACTTCTACCAGGGCACCCATCGCTGGCCGTACTGGGGCAGGGAGCTGCACGCCGCGCTGCCGATCCTGCTGGCCGAGATTACTTGAGCGGTCGCTTGCTTGTTTATATGGTGATGGAGCGGCGGCGTACCTGGAACGCTCGAAGGGATAGGTTCCGGCAGGTGACTGAATCTCGTTCTGTTCCCGGTCCGGGGGCCGACGGCCAGGTGCCCGCGTTCTGGCGGGCGCTCGGCCTGCCCGGGCTCATCGACGTCCACGTCCACTTCATGCCGCCCCGGCTGATGTCACGCGTCTGGGAGTACTTCGGCTCGGCCGGGCCGCTGGTCGGGCACGAGTGGCCGATCCGCTACAAGGTCCCGGAGGAGGAGCGGATCGCCCATCTGCGCGGGCTGGGCGTCCGCGCGTTCACCTCGCTGGCCTACCCGCACAGGCCCGGCATGGCCGAGTCCCTGAACGAGTGGACGGCCGGGTTCGCCGCCCGCGTCCCCGACTGCGTGCCCACCGCCACGCTCTACGCCGAGCGCGAGGCCGCCGAGTACGTCGGCCGCGCCGTCGACGCCGGTACGAAGATCTTCAAGGTGCATCTGCAGGTCGGCGGGTTCGACCCGCGCGCGTCCGAGCTGGACCCGGTCTGGGGACTGCTCGCCGACGCCGGGGTCCCGGTCGTCGTGCACGCCGGGTCCGGGCCGGTCGCCAACGGGTTCACCGGGCCGGGGCCGTTCGGCGAGGTGCTGGCCCGCCACCCCCGCCTCACCGCGATCATCGCGCATCTGGGCGCCCCCGAGTTCGAGGGCTTCTTCGCGCTCGCCGAGCGGTACGAGCGCGTCCACTTCGACACCACGATGGCGTTCACCGACTTCTTCGCCGGACTGGGCGTCTTCCCGCCCGGGCTGCTCCCGCGCCTGCGCGAACTGGGCCTGGAGGGCAGGGTCCTGCTCGGCACCGACTTCCCCAACATCCCCTACGAGTACGCCCACCAGCTCGAGGCCCTCGCCCGCCTGGACCTGGGCGACGACTGGCTGCGCGCCGTCTGCTGGGACAACCCGGCCAAGCTGCTCGACCTCTCGCCCCCGCTGAGCTGAGGGCCAGCGCGCCTCAGTGCCCGCAGCGGCTGTCGCCGGCGTGCTCGTGCGGCTCCGCGCTCCCGCCGCCCACATGGCGGGGGCCGTGCGGGTCCTCGCAGTGGAAGTCCTCGTCGATGTGATCCACTTCCAGGGTGGTGTGCGTGATCCCGTACCGCGACCGCAGCAGCTCCTGCAGGTCGCGCCGCACCGCGTGGCAGTCGCCCGCCGGCTCCACCAGCACGTGCGCCGACAGCGCCGGGTAGCCCGAGCTGACCTCCCACACGTGCAGGTCGTGCACCTCCTCGACGCAGGGCCGCTCGGCCAGCCGGGTGCCCAGCTCGCCCGGGTCCAGCCCGGCCGGTGCCGCCTCCATCAGCACCCGGCCCGCGTCCCGCAGCAGCCCGTACCCGGCCTTGACCATGAGCGCCGCCACCAGCAGCGAGGCGATCGCGTCCGCCCGCGCGAACCCGGTTGTCCAGACCACCAGCCCGGCGATCGCCGTGGAGATGAACGCGTACAGGTCGTTGAGGATGTGCTGGAACGCGCCCTCGACGTTCAGGCTGCGCCGGTCGGCGCGGCCGATCAGCCAGGTCGCGGCCACGTTCACCGCGATCCCGGCCAGCGAGGTGAAGAAGACCAGCTGCCCGGCCACCTCCGGCGGGTGGAGCAGCCGCTGGACGCCCTCGTAGACGAAGTACGCCGCCAGCAGGATCAGCGTCAGCCCGTTCAGCTGCGCCGACAGGATCTCGGCGCGGCGCAGCCCGTAGGTGTAGCCGCCGCGCGGCGGGCGCGCCGCGATCCGCATCGCGATCAGCGCCAGCGCGATCGCGAACGCGTCGGTCATCATGTGCGCGGCGTCGGAGATCAGCGCCAGTGAGCGCGCCATCAGCCCGATGACCACCTCGCCGGTCATGAACGCGAGGATCAGCGCGAGCGCGGCCGCCAGGTAGCGCCGGTCGGCGTCGGGGGAGACCGCGTGCCCGTGCCCGTGCCCGTGGCCGTGCCCGTGCCCGTGGCCGTGCCCGTGCCCGTGCCCGTGGCCCGGTTCGCGCGAGTGCGGGCCGCCGCCTGTCATCCGGTCTCCTCCCGGTGGCCGATGTGGGCCAGGGCGAGATCGAGGAGCATCCGCACGTGCGAGTCGTCCAGCCGGTAGTAGGCGCGGCGGCCGGACCGCCGGACCCGCACCACCCGGTTGGCGCGCAGCAGGCGCAGCGAGTGGGAGACCGCCGACTCGCTGTGCCCGCACGCCGCCGCGATGTCGCACACGCACATCTCGCCGCCTTCGAGCAGCGCCGTGATGACGCGCAGCCGCCCGGGGTCCGACAGCAGGCCGAACACCTGCGCCAGGTCGGCGATCACGTCGCCGTCCGGCATGGTGGCGGTCACCATGGCCACCTTCGCGGGGTCGACGACCCGGACCGCGCACGCGTCCGGCGCGGTCGCGGGCTCGGTGACCTCGACATCTGAAGCACTGCTCATATATGCGAATTTAGCCTACGTTGCCGCTCAGGACGAGCCGGGCCCCGGCTGCTGCGGCCCCGGCTGGTCGGGGGCCGGCTGGTCAGGGGCCGGTTGGTCGGGCTCGGGCTGGCCGGGTTCAGGCTGGTTCGGCTCGGGTTGGTTCGGCTCCGGCTGCTGCTGTTCCGGTGGCGGTTGCTCCGGTGGCGGTTGCTCCCGCCCGTTCCCGGGCTCACCCCCCGGTTGGTTTCCCGGCTGCTCACCCGGCTGCTCCCCCGGCTGCTCGCCGCCGGGTTGCTCGCCGGGCTGGCCGCCGCCGGGCTGCTCGCCGCTCGGCCCCGGCCCGGGCGTGCCGCCCTCGTTCGGCGGCGGAGATCCCGGACCCGGCGACCCGGGCGATCCCGGCGTCTCGCCCGGCGAGGTCCCGGGACCCGGGGTGCCCGGACCGCCCGATGGCGGCGCCGGCGACTCCGTCGAGGGTACCGCCGCCGGCGGCCCGTCGGCGTTCCCCACCGTGGCGACCGGCCGCACGAACCCCATGGTCCCGTCCGGGTTCACCAGCACGAAGGACGACACCGCCGCGCTGACGCGGATCTTGGTGACATTGCCCGCGCTGAAACCCGGCCATGAGGCGCCCTTGTACTTCGCCTTGCCCGTGGAGATCTTCTTTTCCGGAGCGCTGAGTGGATTGCCGCAATTGCACTTCACGACCGGTTGGCCGTATTGGTCCACAAGCACCCCCATTCCGGCCTGGAGCACCGCCGGCATGCCGGTCGACTTCCCGTTCTTGAAACCGTGGTTGGTCACCAGCGTGTCGGCCCGGAGCAGCACCGGCGTCAGCCGCTGCACATACTGCGGGATGGCCCCGACCGCGATCTTGCGCACGCTCGCCCACGCCCGCGCCTTATCCGGGTTGGCCTGCAGGAACGCCACCAGTTTCGCCGGATCGCAGGACGCCGACCGGCGCGTGCCGCCGTACAGGCCGGGCGTGTCGCCCTTCTTGGCGCCGCCGCTGCGCGGGATGGTCTTGATCTTCTGCTGGTCCGTGTTGGACACCAGCGTGTACGGATCGGGCCCCGGTGATCCCACCGTCAGCCTTGTGATCGCTTCCGCCTGCTCCGCGCAGCCTCCCGCGACGAAGGTCGTCAACAGCAGCACGGGAACCGCCGCCCGTGCATGAATTCTAAAATTGATCTCTGGCATCTCCGTCTCCCGCCCGTGGCCCGCCGAACCTATACTCTTTGATGCCACGGCGGCGCGATTTGTGCCTGGTCAAATGTGCGTATTTTCGCAACCGGGGGGTGACAGGCCATGACGCTTCCGCTTACCGCGGCCGATCCGGTTCGGCTGGGTGACTACGAGATCCTCGCCCGGCTCGGCACCGGCGGCCAGGGGGTGGTCTATCTCGGCCGCTCCCTGTCCGGCACCGGCCAGGTCGCCATCAAACTGCTCCATGCCCGGGTGCTCGCCGACGCGAGCTCCCGCGCCCGGTTCGTGCGCGAGCTGTCCCTGCTCCAGCGGGTGGCCGGCTTCTGCACCGCGCAGATGCTCGAGGCCGACATGGCGGGCGACCAGCCCTACATCGTCAGCGAGTACGTCCCCGGCCCGTCGCTGCGCGAGCTGGTGCACGAGCGCGGCCCGCGCACCGGCGCCGACCTCGACCGGCTGGCGATCAGCTCGGTCACCGCGCTGACCGCGATCCACCGCGCGGGCATCGTGCACCGCGACTTCAAGCCGCAGAACGTCCTCATGGGCCCGGACGGGCCGCGCGTGATCGACTTCGGCATCGCGCGCGCCCTTGACCCCGACGCCACGGTCACCAGCCAGATCGTGGGCACCCCGGCCTACATGGCCCCCGAGCAGTTCGCCGGCGCCGAGATCGGTCCCGCCGCCGACCTGTTCGCCTGGGCCGCCACCCTGCTGTTCGCGGCGACCGGACGCGATCCGTTCGCCGGCGGCCCCCTGCCGGCGGTGATGTACCGGATCATGCATGACACCCCCGATATCTCGATGCTGCCGGAGCAGATCGGTGCGGTGGCGGCCGACTGCTTCCAGAAGGACCCCACGGCCCGTCCCTCGGCCGAGTCGGCCCTTCTCCGGCTCCTGGGCGAGCGTTCGAGCTCGCACCCCATCACCCGGGTCGTCCCCCCGCGCCAGCGAGCGAACCCATCCGAAACTGAAGAAGACCGTCCGATATCCGGCCCGCCGGGCGTGTCGGGCGTGTCGGGTCGAACCACCTCTCCGTGGGAGGGCAGGGACCTCGGGACGGGGCGCCCGCCGCCCGCCAGGCGGTCGACCGAATGGCACGAGACCGCGGAAACGGAGGAGCGGGAGGCTGAGGACACCCGGGAGGCCGCCGCGCCGCCGGGGGCGCCGGATCGGGACGCCGCCGCGAGGGACGGCCGGGAACGCGCCGGGCCCGGCCCTGAGCTGCCGCCCGCCGGTCCGCCGCCCCCCGCGCCCACCGGGCGCGATGCGCCACCCCCCTTCGCCGGGCGTCCAGGCGCCGGACACCCTGGCGCCGCATACCCGGACGTCCGGCCCGAAGGCAAGCGGGGCAAGGCCGAGCGGAAGCGCCGCGAGCCCCGAGGGGAACGGCCGCTCCGGAGGCTCCCGCGCAGCCCGTCGGTGGTCATCGGGCTCCTGCTGGCCACGCTGCTGGCGGGGGTCGACGTGTTCACCCTGGCCGGCCAGGTGGCCTACCCCCAGCTGAGCCAGCGGCCCAACACGGAGCTGTTCCCGCTGATCACAGCCTTCTTCACGCTGCTGGCGATCGTCACGCTGGTGGGCGTGGTGCTGGCCGTCCGGGGCAGCCGCGCGGCGGCCTGGACGGTGCTGGCCATGCGGGTCGCGCGGGCCTCGGTGTGGGTCGCCTTGAGCTGGGGCGGCGTGGTGATCGCCAAGCCGTCCGTGCTGGTCGGCTACGCCATGCTGACGGGCCTGGTGGTGATCTTCCTCATGAAGGGGCTGAGATCGCGCTGATCACCGCCGCCGATACGGCCGGTCAGAGGTTGCGCTCGGACCATTCCTTGATGTCGCGGCGCTCGACCGCGGCCGCCATCAGGTCGGGAAAGGCGTCCGGCGTGCACGCGAACGCCGGGACGCCCAGCGCCGCCAGGGCCGCGGCGCTGTCGTGGTCGTAGGCGGGCGCGCCCTCGTCCGACAGCGCCAGCAGCACGATCACCTGTACCCCGGCGGCGGTCATCGCGGCGACGCGCTGCAGCATCTCCGCCCGCACCCCGCCCTCGAACAGATCGCTGATCAGCACGAGGATCGTGTCGTCGGGACGGCTGATCAGCCCCTGCGCGTAGGCGATGGCGCGGTTGATGTCGGTGCCGCCGCCGAGCTGGGTGCCGAACAGCAGCTCCACCGGGTCGTGCAGCTGTTCGGTGAGGTCGACCACGGCGGTGTCGAACACCACCAGCGAGGTGCGCAGCGACCGCATCGAGGCCAGCACGGCGCCGAACACGCCGGCGTACACCACCGAGGCCGCCATCGATCCGCTCTGGTCGATGCACAGCACCACATCCCGCTTGACCGCCTGCTGCCGGCGCCCGTACCCGATCAGCCGCTCCGGGACGAGGGTGCCGTGCTCGGGCAGGTAGTGGCGCAGGTTGGCGCGGATCGTCCGGTCCCAGTCCACGTCGGCCAGGCGGCGGGGGCGCAGGACGCGGGCCGACCGGTCCAAGGCGCCGCCGATCGCCGAGCGCGTGCGCTGGGCCAGCCGCTTCTCCAGCTCCTGGACGACCTTGCGGACCACCGCGCGGGCCGATTCGCGCGCACGGTCGGGCATCACCCGGTTGAGGGACAGCAGCGTGCCGACCAGGTGGACGTCGGGCTCAACGGCGTCCAGCATCTCCGGCTCCATGAGGAGCCGGGTGAGGTCGAGCCGCTCGATCGCGTCCTTCTGCATCACCTGGACGACCGTGGACGGGAAGTAGGCGCGGATGTCGCCGAGCCACCGCGCCACGGTCGGGGCCGAATCGCCCAGGCCGCCGCTGCGCCGCCCCGACCGGGACGTGCCGTCGGCGCCGGCGCCGTAAAGTTTCTCCAGCGCGCCGTCCATCCGCGCCTCATCGCCGGACAGCCGCACGCCGGTGCCCTCGGCGCCGCCCTCGCCGCCGAGGACCAGCCGCCAGCGCTTGAGCCGCTCGTCCTCGTACGCGGGGCCGTCTGTGCTCGAGCGGTCCGTGCGGGCGTTCATCTGCTCCTCCTAGGAGACCGCTGGGCGTGAGCTGAGGGAGATCTCATACCGGCGCCTTCCAGCCGAGGATCCGCAGGGCGGCCGCCGCGGCGCGGCCGGCGCGGGCGGGGTCGAGATCGTCGCCGCCGGCGCCGGCCCGCGGCGCGGCGGGCGCGTCCAGATGGCGGACCCGCTCGCCGATCGAGCGGCGCTCGGCGGCCGCGTAACCGCCGAAGGTACGGCGCAGCAGCGGCAGCACGTCGGTGAACGACTCGCCCGGCAGGCCCGTGATCCACTCGTCGACGAGGCGGAGCAGGCCGTCGTCGTGGACGAGGATCAGCCCGCCGCCCGACAGGAACCCCTCGACCCAGGCGGCGGCCCGCTCGGGGGCGGCGCCGACCGACACCGAGCGGGCCATCCGTTCGGCGACGTCGGGCAGCCGCCCGGCGTCCAGCAGCAGCCGGCTCAGCCGCCCCTCAAGCAGGCCGTGCAGGTCCTGGCGGTCGATGACGCCCGCCAGCGTCCGCCGCCACCGCTCCAGGTGGCCGGCGTCGTCGAGCAGCGCCAGCGCGCCGTGCACCGCGTCGACATGGCCGAGCAGCTCGCGGGCGGCGTCGTCGTCCAGACCCGAGACGGCGGGCGGCAGACCGACGCACACGCGCACGACCAGGCCGTCGACGACGGTGCGCAGCGGGCCGACCGGGGTGCCGCGCACGTCTCCGTAACGCAGCGCCCGGACCAGCGCGGGCAGGGCCGCCATCAGGTGCGCCACGTCGGAGTCGAGGGCGGCCCGGTCGGCCAGGGCGCGCATCACCGCCGGCAGCGCGGCGCCCAGGTCGGCGAGCAGGCACCGTTCGGCGACCGAGGTCAGGTCGGCCAGCGTCGCGGCGTTCGCCGCCATGGCCTCGGCCCGGGCGGTGGCGGCGCCGAGCACGGTGGTGCCCCACGCGCTCGCCTCGATCAGCTCGACGTCGAACTCCGGCCGCCACATGAGCGTCCAGGACTCGCGGAAGGTGCCCTTGGACCGGCCGCCGCCCTCCTGCGGGACGCCCCAGTCGATGTCCAGCAGCCGCAGCCGGTGCAGCAGCCTGCTGCGGTCGAGGTCGATCGGCCTGCGCAGGTCGAGGTCCTGCTTCTTCTCCAGCGCCGACTCCGCCAGCCGCAGCCGGCTCCGCTGGGCGCGCAGATCGCGCTTCAGCGGCACCATCGGGGTTTTCTCGGGGACCGAGCCCAGCCGCTCGCCGACCACCATCTTCCGCTGGATCAGCTCCACCGGAAGATCGGCGCCCTCGCACAGCACCGCCCGGGTGGCCTCGGTGGTCTCCTCCAGCCCGGCCAGCGGGCGCCCGCGCAGCGCGGCCAGGGCGTCGGCGAGCCGGACCGCCTCGATCACGTGCGCCGAGGAGACGTGCAGGTCCTCCTCGCGCAGGACGCGCGCGGCCTGGGTCAGCCACCGCTCGATGGGACGGTCAGGGGCCGTGAACAGGTGGTGGTACCAGCCGGGGGACCGCACGCCCGCGCCGTAGCCCGAGGCGCCGGCCAGCCGCCCGTGCGTCCACGGCACCCAGGTGATCTCGATCTTCGCCTTGGGCAGGCCGCGCAGCGTCTGGTCGTCGCGCGTCGCGGGGACCTTCCGCCGGAGCGCCGGGACGTGCCAGGCGCCGCAGACCACCGCGACCCGCTCATGCCCGTCCTTGAGCGTCCGGCGCAGGGTGCGCCGCATGTGCGCCTCGCGCCGCTCCTCGCGGCGCAGGTAGCCGGGCGGCAGCCCGGACAGGGCCGCCGCGGGCAGCGCGGCGATCTGGTCGCGCAGCTCGGCCATGGCCTCGGCGATCGCGGGGAACGGCGACGGCCCGTCGTGGCGGTGCTCGACGACGTCGTCCCACCAGCGTTCGGCGTCGTCGTACCCGGCGGCCCTGGCCAGCCAGCCGAGCGGATCCATCCGGATCTCCCGCTCCGCGGAATGATCATCGGCGGTCCCGTCGCGGGGCCGTCCCGCCGGCTCGTCCGCCGGCTCGTCCTCCGCCTCGTCCTCCGCCTCGTCCTCAGAAGGTTCGCCCTCCTGAGGCTCGTCCTCCTCCGGCTCGGCGAGCTGGTGCGCGGCGGGCAGGTCGCAGAAGCGGACCGGGACGCCGACCTCCAGGGCGTAGCGGATCGCCTGCCACTCAGGGCTGAACTCCGCGAACGGCCAGAACGCCGCCTGCCGCTCCCGCGCCCCGGCCGGCACGGCCCCCTCGGCGGACGCCTCCTCCCCGGAGGCCCCGGCCCCGGCCGGGGCGGCGGGGCGTCCGGAGGTGTAGGCGAGCAGCGCGACCGGCGGGACCATGCCGGCGTCCCCGGCCAGATCGACGATCGCGTCGGCCTCGGGCGGGCCCTCGATCAGCACCGCGTCCGGCTTGAACTCCTCCAGCGCCCCGCGCACGGCCCGCGCCGAGCCGGGCCCGTGGTGGCGGATCCCGTAGATCTCGACCCGCGCGCCCTCGCCGCGGTCCGTCCCGGGGACCGGCGTCACGACACCTCCCGGCAGGCGCGGTAGAAGTCGCGCCACTCGGGGCGCTCGCGCACCACCGTCTCCAGGTACTCCTGCCACACCACCCGGTCGGACACCGGGTCCTGGACGACCGCGCCGACGATGCCGCCGGCCACGTCGGCGGCCCGCAGCACCCCGTCGCCGAAGTGCGCCGCCAGCGCCAGCCCGCTGGTGATCACCGAGATCGCCTCGGCGGTGCTGAGCGTGCCGCTGGGCGACTTGAGCTTGGTGCGGCCGTCGCCGGTGACGCCGCCGCGCAGCTCCCGGAACACGGTGACCACCCGGCGGATCTCCTCCAGCCCGGCCGGGGTCTCCGGCAGCTCCAGCGCCGTGCCGATCTGGTCGACCCGGCGGGAGACGATCGCCACCTCGTCGTCGGCCGACTCCGGCAGCGGCAGCACCACCGTGTTGAAGCGCCGGCGCAGCGCGCTGGACAGCTCGTTGACGCCCCGGTCGCGGTCGTTGGCGGTGGCGATCACGGTGAAGCCCTTGACCGCCTGGACCTCGGTGTTCAGCTCCGGCACCGGCAGCGTCTTCTCCGACAGAACGGTGATCAGGGTGTCCTGCACATCACTGGGCATCCGGGTCAGCTCCTCGATCCGCGCCACCGACCCCAGCCGCATCGCCCGCATCAGGGGGCTCTCCACCAGCGCCTGCTCGGACGGGCCCTCGGCCAGCAGGCGGGCGTAGTTCCACCCGTACCGGATGGCCTCCTCGGCGGTGCCCGCGGTGCCCTGCACCAGCAGCGTGGAGTCGCCGCTGACCGCGGCCGCCAGATGCTCCGACACCCAGGTCTTGGCCGTGCCGGGCACGCCGAGCAGCAGCAGCGCCCGGTCGGTCGCCAGCGTCGCCACCGCGACCTCGATCAGGCGGCGCGGGCCCACGTACTTCGGGGAGATCGTCGAGCCGTCGGGCAGGTCCCCGCCCATGAGGTAGGTGGTGACGGACCACGGGGACAGCCGCCAGCCGGGCGGGCGCGGCCGGTCGTCGTGCTCGGCCAGGCGGGCCAGCTCGCCGGCGTACTGCTGCTCGGCGTGCGGGCGCAGGACGGTCTCGGACGCGGACGTCCCGGGCGAGGAAGGGGTCGTCACGGGGAAAGCTCCTTCAGCATGTCGTGGCGGAAGCGCAGGGTGTCGATCAGCTCGGCGAGCGCCGCCGACTCGGGCCCGGCCGCCGAACCGGCCGCCAGCGCCTCCAGGCGCGGCGCCGCGCCGGGCGTGAGCCGCTGGTCGGCCAGCCGGCACAGCTGGGTGAGGGTGTGCTCGTGCCGGCGCGAGGAATGCTCGGCGGCGACCGTGATCGTGGTGACGACGGCGTCGGCGAGCGCGCCCGTCCACGGGCCGGGGACGCGTTCCAGCACGCGCAGCAGGTCGGGCTGCCCGTCGACCCAGCGGATCAGGTCGGCGGTGGCGGTGTCGCGCTCCTCCTCGGGAAGCACCGCCAGCAGGTCGGCCAGGGCCTGCGGCTCGTCGACGACCACGCCGCCCTTGAGCAGCGCCCTGGCCCACCCGACGTCCCGCTGCCGCAGCGCGGCGCGGGCCCACCCGATGTGCAGGTCGCGGGCGCCGCGCCCGTCGGGGTCGGCGGCGGAGCCCACCGGCAGGCAGACGATCTCCATCGGCGGCAGCCCGAGCAGCTCGGTCCAGGTGGACAGCGGGGTGCGGGCGAGGATCTCGCGGAGCCAGGCCGCGCGGGTGCCGACCGGGCCGCCGGCCGGCCGCCCGGGCGCGAACGAGCCGGTCGGATGGAACGGCACGCCGTCCCTGGCCAGCTCCTCGTCGTGGGCGCGGGGCGGCTCGACCATGATCCAGGTCCGCGGGCCGGTCCGGCCGCCGCCGGGCCGGGTCTCGGGCCGCAGGCAGCGCAGGGCGCGCACGGCCATCCGCCGCCCGTAGGCCGAGTCGGGCAGCCGGGACAGCAGGTCCGACGCCAGCTGCCGGACGTCCTTGCCGCGGTCTTCCAGGGCGGCCTCCAGGAACTCCTCGTCGCCCGCCGACAGCCCGTGCTCGAAGGTGCCCAGGTAGGCGGCCCGGTCGGGGGCGGGCTCGCTCGACCACGTCCCGCGCAGCACCTCCCGCGCCGCGGCCGGGTCGGTGCCGCGCAACCGGGTCAGGTGGGCGATCCGCTGCTGCCGGGTACCGGTCTCCCACACCTCGGCGTCGCCGCCCGGGTCGTCGCCCGAGCCGACCAGGTAGGCCCAGTCGGTGTTCTGCAGGGCCAGCCAGACGCCGCGCCGCCCGGCCGCCCGCGCGATCGCCGGCCGCAGCACCCGGTCGCCGCGGCCCTTCTCCAGCAGCTCGGGCAGCAGCCGGGACGGGACCCGGCGGCCGTGGTCGGCGGCGGCCTCCAGCCATTCGGGCAGCACCCGGACCTGCTCGCCGGCCAGGATCCGGGCCAGCCGCCGGGCCGCGGCGGGCGGCACGACCGGGGCGTCCTCCAGCGGCGCCGGGGCGATCGGCTCGGCGCCAGCCGACGGCCTTCTCCCGGCCCGCCTCCGGACGGCCAGGACGGCCGCCTGGTCGAGGAGCCGCCCCGCCGCGCCGCCCCCGGCGCCGGGCTCCGTGGTTCCGGGGAGGGGCGGCGGCGGGCGGCGCTCGGTGCCCAGCAGCGCCGCGCTCACGTGCTCGCTCCAGGCGTTCAAAGGATCACGACCCCCTCGTCCTCGTCCCAGGCGGCCAGCGGGCGCAGCCCCCGCTGCGACCACTCCCCGGCGAAGGTCACCGGGCGGCCGCCCGACACCGCCAGGAGCCGCCACGGATCGGACGCCGGCAGCGGCAGCGCGTCGCCCGCGCCGTCGACCACCTGGAGCTCGCCGGCGGTGCGGGCGAGCCGGACGCCGGCCAGCACGGCGGGCCAGCGGTCGAGCCACGGATCGCGCTCCAGCGCGGCGGCGTACTCCTCCAGGAAACCACCGACGGGCATCCCCTCCGGCACCGCGGGGGCCGCCGCGCCGTGCCGTTCGACCACCAGCGCCCGAAGCGGCTGCGCCCCGGGGTAGAAGGCCAGCTCGGCGTCGATCTCCGTGCCGACGACGAGAGAGGCGTCCAGCGGGCGTCCGGGCGCCGCGAACGACAGCACCAGCGCCGGCCGCCCCGTCCGCCGCCCGCGCAGCCACACCCGCCTGGTGGTGAGCTGCTCCTGGGCGACGTCGCGCGACCCGGTCACGCACCACAGGTCGCGGACCCGCTCGCCGTCGCGGGCGACGTCCTCCTGCGGCACGGTGAACCCGACGCGGGAACGGACCGTCTCGCCAAGCGCCTCCGGCAGCTCGGCGCGCCGCTGGTGCGCCCGCACGAGCAGGCGGAGCAGCGCGTACTCCTCCAGCAGCCGGTCCGGCCAGCCCGGCTGCCGCGGGATCGCCGCCAGCCCCCTGACCTGCCCGGCCAGCGCCCCCGCCTGCGCGTCGACGAGCCGCCGGGCGGCCTCGTCCCACAGCCTGTAGGGGGCCTTCTCGGCCTGCGCCAGGCCGTGCGCCACCTGGTCGCGCAGCCACTGGTCGAGCTCGGCGACGCCGCCGTCGACCCGCTGCTCGCGCCGCTCGGCCGTCTTGGGGTCCTTGACCTTGGCGGCCGCGCTCTCCTTGCGGGCCTGCGCCTTCTCCGCCCGCGCCGCCCGCTCCTCGAGCCACTCGGCGACCCAGGCCGGACGCGCGCCGCCCCCGACCGTGCCCTCGCCCCACAGCAACAGCAGCCCCAGGGCGTGCTTGCAGGGGAACTTGCGGCTCGGGCACGAGCACCGGAACGCCGGCTCGGTCAGATTGACCGACGCCCGGTATGCGGTCTTGCCGCTGCCCTCGCACTCGCCCCAGACGGCCTCGTCGTCACACCCCGTGCCGCTCCATTTGGCCGGTTTGGAGACGCCGCCCGCCGCCTTGGCCGCCGCCGCGTCGGGCGCCAGCCCGAGCACCTGCTCCCGATCCCACCGATCGCTCACATGTCGAAACTATCGGCGGTGTCGGACATTCGCCTGCTAACGGCCGCGTCAGGTGCCCTTCCCGGTGCCCTTTCCCGCCGTGGGCCGGGAGCGGTGCCGCGAACGGCGCAGACGGGCTTTGCGCTTGCGGTGGTATTTGGCGCGGTCGAGCTTCTTGTGCTCCTTCTGGGCCATGAACCATCGTGGGCCGGTTCGCGCGAACAGGGCAGGGCCCTGACCGCATCCGGCCCGTCGATGCCCGGCCCGTCGATCATCCCGAGAGGCCGGGCGGGCGCGGGACGTCCGGGAGCGACCCCGAGTCGGGGGTGAGCATCAGGCCGCCGGTCAGCAGCGCCCCCAGCGCCACGACCCCGAACAGGCTCACCCAGGCCAGGCCCGGAACGCCGGTGAGATGCGCCAGCTGGTCGGCGTCCGAGCTCGGCGCCATGTGCCGGGCCCGCATCCGCTGCAGCTCCACCACCGGCCGCGCCGCCGCGAACAGCAGGAAGAACGCGGCCAGGTAGGCGAAGCCCGCCTGCGTCTTGGCCCCGCCGAACCAGGACACCCCGAAGATGATCGCCGCGGTGACGGCGATGGAGAACAGCCCGTAGAAGTTCCGGATCTTCAGCAGCATCACGGCCAGCAGCGCCAGCGAGAACCACAGCATCAGCGTGATCCGCCCGCCCGCCAGCAGCGCCGCGAACAGCAGCCCCAGCAGCGGCGGCGCGAGGTAGCCCGCCAGCGCGGTGAAGACCATCCCCGGCCCGTGCGGCTTGCCCCGCGACACGGTGACGCCCGAGGTGTCGGAGTGCAGCTTGATGCCGTCCAGCTTGCGCCCGGTGACCAGGGCGATCAGCGCGTGCCCGCCCTCGTGCGCGATCGTGACCGCGTTGCGCGCCACCCGCCAGGTCGGGCCGTGCAGGACGGCCCCGAGCGCGACCAGGGCGACCAGGATGACCAGCCACCACGGCGGATCCGGCTGCGTCCCCGTCAATCGGTCCCACATGTCGGCGATGCTTACCGTGTCCACGTCCACCTCGTGTCGTCCCTAGCCCGCGCGTTCCGGCGCCGCGCTGCCTCAGGTTAGGACGTCCGGCATAACGTTCGCGTTCAGATCCGCACGGTACGTGGCTGATCATGTGAAGTGCGTCACTTTCGGCCCGTTTTCCAGGTCCGTCGAGGGGTGGCGGTCTCGCTGTTCCGCGGTGCGGGTGGAGGGGGTGCCGTTATCTTTGGTGTTCGAGCACATTAGTGTGCTTTCGCGCCGGTCAGGCGCCCGGTGCGACGGAAGGGTGACGGGGGTTGAGCGGGGATCGATCCTCACAGCGGCCGCCGGTCCTGCGCCGGCTCCTGCGGCGGGACCGGGTCACCGGGCAGATCGCGGTCGGCCTGGTGGGCGTGCTCTGCGTGAGCGCGCTCGTGTACGGAGTGGGCATCGCCGGCTCCCGGTACAAGCTGGCCGACGTAGGGGCATGGCTCACCGCGACCGCCAAGGGCGTGGTCGTGCATGCCAACGGCCCCGCCGGCAAGGTGGACGGCAAGGCCCCGATGATCCCGCAGATGCGCGGCCACCGGATCAAGGTCGTCCAGGACGGCACCACGGTCCTGCTCGTCGACGAGACCACCGGCGTCGTCAGCCGCATCGACCCCTCCCAGCTGAAGGTCGAGCAGAGCCGCGTGCTCGGCGGCGTCGGGCTCCAGGTGCTCGTCGGGCAGGGCGGCGCGTACTCCGTCGACCCCGCGAAGGGCACCGTCCAGCGGATCGACCCCGTCCGGCTCGCCGCGGTCGGGCAGCCGGTCGCGCTGACCCCGCCGCTGGGCCAGGCCGGGATGGACGCCGCCGGAAACCTGTGGGTCCCGGTGCCGCAGACCGGGCAGCTCGTCCCCTTCCAGGGCGGGCGCCAGGGGCAGCCGGTCGCGGTCGGCAAGGCGGGCGACCGGCTCGCCCTCACCATCGCCGCCGGGACACCGGTCGCGATCAACAGCAGCGCCGCCACCGCCTCGATCGTCCGGAGCGAGGGCACCCGGAAGGCCGCCCTGCCGCCGACCGTCACCCAGGCCGTCCGGACGGGCGGGGTGCGGGTCCCGGCGGTCACCGACGGCCACGTCGTCCCCATGCTCGGCACCGGCGGCGCGCTGTTCCTGCTGAACACCCAGGTCGGCCAGGTCAGCCCGATCGCGCTGCGGCTGCCGGGCCACCGGTTCGAACCGCCGAACATGCTCGGCCCGCGCGTCTACCTTCCCGACCGCTCCACCGGGCGCCTACTGGTCTTCAACACCGGCACCGGCGATTGGGAGCGCCCCATGCAGGTCACCCGCCCGGGCGGCGGTATCGAGGTCGTCGTCCGCGACGGGTTCCTGTGGGCGAACGATCCGGGCGGCGCGCTCGCCTTCGCCGTCGACTCCGGCGGCCTGGTCAAGCGGATCCAGAAGTACGACGACAAGGTGCCCGGCGGGCAGCGCCGCCCCATCCCGACCCAGGCCGGCGCGGGCGGTGGCGGCAGGGGCGCCGACAATGGCGCCGGACGCGGCGGGAACGACCCCGTCCCGGCCCCGCCGCCCCGCGACGGCACCCCTTCCGCGCCGCAGAACGTCCGCGTCGATCCCTTCAACGGCGGGATGCGCGTGACCTTCCGGCCCTCCGCGGGCGGCAGGCCCACCGGGTACGCGCTCAAGGGCGACACGGCCGGGCTCCAGGTGCGGCCGTCCCGCGTCGGCGCCGGCGGCCCGTACCAGTTCACCGTCACCGGAGGCGGTTGCGGCAAGACCTACAGCTTCTCCGTCGCCGTCCAGTACAAGGACAGCAACGGCAGGAACGCCCAGAAGACGTCCCTGGCGACCGCTCCGGTCCGCCCCTGCACCACGCCCGTTGCGCCCGCGAACTTCTCCGGTGCGCCGCGCAACAAGAGCGCCGTGCTCACCTGGGACGGTTCCGGCGCCGGCGTCACCTACCTGCTGAGCGTGGACGGCGGCGCTCCCGTCCCGGTGAAGAGCCCGCACACGGTCGTGGGCCTGCGCAACGACGAGAAGCACCAGTTCCGCCTCACCGCGCAGAACGGCGCCGGCACCGCCCCCGCCCGGACCACCACGGTCGACCTGGCCTATCCCAGGCGCCAGTACAAGAACGCCAACAACAACCAGACCAACACCCTGATCCGGCCCGCGCCACGGCAGGAAGGCAACACCAACATCGGCAGGATCCCCCAGGGCGAGTACCGGTCCCTGACGGTCATCTGCCAGGTCCGCGGCGGCGACTACACCGAGTCCGAGACGAACTACAGCAGCAACGTCTGGAACCGGATCGAGTGGAACGGCGGCATCGGCTACCTCCACGAAGGGCTGATGGAGACCCCGCGCACCGGATCCTTCCCGAACCTGCCCCTCTACGAGTGCGAGAACTGAGCGATGACGGAGAACCAGGCGGCGGCGCAGCCGGGGCCGCACGCGGGGACGGCGGACGCGGACGCGGTGGCGGCGCGGTTCGCGCAGCTGTTCGGGACGCTGGCGGGCGCCATCGAGCAGGTCGTCCGGGGCAAGCGCGAGAAGGTGGAGCTGGCGCTGATCTGCCTGCTCAGCGAGGGGCACCTGCTGGTCGAGGACGTGCCCGGCGTGGGCAAGACGACCCTGGCGCGGGCGATCTCGGTGTCGGTGGACGCCGAGTGGACCCGGATCCAGTTCACCCCCGACCTGCTGCCCAGCGACATCACCGGGGTGTCGATCTTCAACCAGGGCGGCAACGCGTTCGAGTTCCACCCCGGCCCGATCTTCGCGAACCTGGTGGTGGCCGACGAGATCAACCGGGGCTCGCCGAAGACGCAGTCGGCGCTGCTGGAGGTCATGGAGGAGCGCCGGGTCACGGTGGAGGGCGCGCCGCATCCGGTGCCGCGCCCGTTCATGGTGATCGCGACGCAGAACCCGGTGGACATGGACGGCACGTACCCGCTGCCGGAGGCGCAGCTCGACCGGTTCCTGATGCGGATCTCGATGGGCTACCCCGACCACGGTTCCGAGGTGGCGGTGCTGGCGGGGGCGCCGACCGGGGCGACGCTGGACCAGATGGGGCCGGTGGCGGCCCGCGAGGACGTGGCGCGGATGGTGGAGTTCGCCGAGCGGCTGCATGTCGCGCCGCCGCTGTACGACTACGTGGTGCGGCTGGTCGCGGCGACCCGTGAGCATCCGGAGCTCCGGCTGGGCGCGAGCCCGCGGGCGAGCCTGGCGCTGCTGCGCGCCGCCCGGGTGCGGGCCGCGGCTGCGGGCCGGTCGTTCCTGGTGCCCGAGGACGTGAAGGCGCTGGCGGTGCCGGTCATCGCGCACCGGCTGATCGTCACGCCGGAGGCGGAGCTGCGCGGCCGGACGGGCGGGGACGTGGTGGGCGAGGTGCTGGCGGGCGTCCCGACGCCGCAGGCCGCGCCTGCCGCCGGGGTGCCCTGATCATGCTGACCCCGCTGGGCTGGGGGACGGGCGCCGTGTCGGTGCTGCTGTACGCGGCGGGCTGGTGGCTGGGTTATCCGGAGCCGGCGATGCTGGCCTCCGCCGGGTTGCCGGCGGTGGCGGGCGCGGTGCTGTGGACGCTGCCGCGTCCCAGGCTGGAGGTCGCCCGGGAGATCGCGCCGTTGAAGGTGGAGCGGGGCGAGCCCGCCGTCGGGGTGCTGCACGTGACGAACGCGGGCCGTGCGGCGGTGCGCGGCCTGGTCGCCCATGACGCGGCGGGTTCGACCGCCGTGGCGGTGGAAGTGCCGAGGCTCCGTCCGCGTGGCAAGCGGACGGTCACCTATCGCCTGCCGACCGACCGCCGCGGCGAGATCCCGGTGGGGCCGCTGCGACTCGCACGGGCCGACCCGCTCCAACTGGCCCGTCGCGTACGCGAGTACGGTTCGACGCAGACGCTTCTCGTCCGTCCCAAGACGGTGCCCTTGGGGCTGCTCCCGTCCGGGCGCGCGTACCACTTGGAAGGCCCGACCAGCGAGAAGTCACCGGCGGGCACCGCCACGTTCCACGCGCTGCGCGAGTACGTCGCCGGCGACGAGATGCGGCATATCCATTGGAAGTCGTCGGCGCGCACCGGCACGCTCATGGTCCGCAGGCTCGTGGACGCCAGCCTGCCCACCACGACGGTCGTGCTGGAGGCCCGTCCGGAGGCATGGGCCGACCCGGACGATTTCGAGCTGGCGGTGGACGCGGCGGCGTCGGTCGCGGTGGGCGCCGCGGCGGCGAACTTCCCCGTGCGCGTCCTCACCGGGAACGGCCCGGTCGCCGAGACGCGGGGCGGGCCGGAGGGCACTGAGGCGCTGCTCGACGGGCTCACCGCCGTGGCGCCGGCGGCGGGCCCGCATTCGACGGTCGACGTGGTGCGCCGGGTGCGGGCCGGCGGATCGCTGGTCGTGGTGACGCCCGGCGCCGCCGAGCTGGACCGGATCGCGGCGGTGCGCGGCAGGTTCGACCGGGTCGTGGTGCTGCGGGTGCGCCCGGACGGGCCCGCGTCCGCGCCGCCGGGCGTCCGGCTGCTGGACTTCGGCGACCTGGACGGCCTGGCGGCCGCCTGGAACCGGCAGGGGCGGGCGGGCCGGTGATCAGGCGGTACCTGTCGCTGGTCGTGACCGCGTCGCTGGCGGCGGTGGCGGGCCTGGCCTTCCACCGGGTGTTCGGCCTGCGCCCGGTCCTGCCGGTCGCCGCGGTCGCGGCGGTGGCGCCGACGGTCCTGGCCGGCCTGCTGTCGGGTCCGCGCCGGGCAGGCCGGCCGTGGCCGCTGTGGATCTCGCTGGTGCTGACCGTAGTGGCCTGGACCGGTACGGTCGCCGTCACCGTGCTGCGGCCCGCGCTGTCGGACGGCACGCTGCCGCGGGCCCTGCGGGAGGGCGTGCTGGGCTCGTGGAAGTCGATCCTGACGACGCTCCTGCCCGCGCCCGCCGAGCCGGAGCTCCTGGTGCTGGTGCACGTGCTGGTCTGGCTGGCCGCGTTCGGGTCCGCCGAGCTGGCCCTGCGGACGTCGCTGCGCGCCGCGCCGTGCCTGCCGCCGCTCGCCGCGTTCGGTGCCGCGCTGCTGCTGGGCGTGGACGGCCCGGGCGGCAACCTCGGGCTCGCCGCCGCGACCGTGGTGCTGATCGCGGTCCTGGTCCTGGTCCGCTCGGAGGAGGCCGCGTGGCGTCCGCTGCTGGCAGGCGTCCCGCTCGCCGCGGTCCTGGGCGCGGTGGCGTTCGCTGCCGGGCCGTACGTGCCGGTGGGCGCCGAGCCGTACAACCCGCGCGAGCAGGTGCGGGCGCCTCCGCCGCAGCAGCGCGACGGGGTCAGCCCGCTCGACCGGGTCGGCGGCTGGCTGCTCGCTCCCGACCAGGTGCTGTTCAGGGTGGAGGCGTCCCGGCGGGAGAACGTCCGGCTGGCGGTGCTGTCCCGGTTCGACGGCGTGGCCTGGTCGTCCACCGCCCGGTTCGTCCCGACCGGCAGCCGGGTGCCCGCCGCGCCGGACGCTGCGGGCGGAAGCCTTCGGACGTCCGCGCAGCGGATCACGATCCGGGACCTGCCCGGCGTCTGGGTGCCCGCCGCCGACCGGCCCCGCCGGGTGGACGGGCTCGGCGTCGTCGTCGACCCGGACAGCGGATCCCTGGCCGCCGCGGCGCTGCTGCGTCCCGGGCAGTCCTATCGCGTCGCGTCCGAGGTGCGGGAGTGGCGGGCCGGCGACCTGGCCGACGCGGGCGTCGCCCAGGACGCGGAGGCGCGCGAGGCGATGCGGCTCCCGTGGGGGCCGGGGGCGACGAAGCCGCCCGTCCAGCTGGAGGAGTTCCGCCGATTCGCACAGAACGCGACGGCCGGTGCGGTTTCGCCCGTCCAGCAGGCGGCGATGTTGGCCGTCCGCCTGAAGTCCTACGCGCGGTACGACGTGACCGCCCCGCCAGGGCACAGCTACCGGCAGCTCGACTACTTCCTGTCCGAGGGGCGCCGCGGCACCCCGGAGCATTTCGCGGCCACCTATGCCGTTCTCGCCCGTACGCTCGGCCTGCCCACGCGCATCATGGTGGGCTTCAGCGGTGGGCGGCCCGCCGGCAACGCGCGGGACATGCGCGCAGGGGACGTGATGGTCTGGCCAGAGGTGAAGTTCGACAAGCTCGGTTGGGTGCCGTTCAACCCCACTCCGCAGCGTTCCGACCAGTCCAAGGACTCCGACGCGGTCGCGGCAGGGGAGACCCAGCAGAAACTCGAGCAGATCCAGCGGAACGCAGCTTCCCAGCAGCGCGGCGGCGGCCCGGACAAGACCCCGCAGACCCCGCCCCCCGCACCCCCTGCGGCCGCAGACCCGCCCCTGCCGTGGTGGGTGTACGCGGTGTCAATCGCGGGGCCTCTCGCCATCGCCTACCTGCTCGCCGTCCTCCTGGCGCCGGTCCTGCGCAGACGCCGCCGTCGCACCGGCCCGCCCGCCGCGCGTATTGCAGGAGCATGGCGCCAGGCCCTGGAGCACCTCGGCGACGTGGGGCTGGCCACGGCCCGCACCCTCACGGCTCACGAGGTCGCCCATTTCGGCGCGGGCCATCTGGGCGAGACGGCGCTGGACCACCTGCGCCCGCTCGCCGACCTGGTCAACCACACCCGCTTCGCCCCGGCGCCGCCCGGGCCGCACGCCGCCGACCAAGCATGGGAGCACACCGACCGGCTGGGACGGCTCGTCACCGCCAAGGCGGGCAGGCTCCGCCGCCTGCGACGCCGCCTGCACCCCCGCACGCTCCGCCGAGACCGGCCCTGACGTCAGGCCATGTGAACGGACCGCACGCGGCCCTGCTCGGGGCACCAGTTCGACTCGAGCTCCTCGTAGGGCCAGTTCGCGGTGACGGCCCCGGCCTCGTACGCGCTCTGCAGGAACTCCAGCAGCATGCCGCGCGGATCGGCGGACTCCCTGACGACGTCCCAGGCGAGCCGCGCCTGGTGCGTCCCTCCCTCCGGCCCCATCGAGGTCCAGCGCGCGGCCCGGGGCCGCAGCGGCCGGCGGGTGAGCTCCGCCGGCTCGGGATGGGCGTAGGAGTAGAACGCGGGAGCCGGGGCGGAGGCGTCGCCGGGCCACCAGCCGAAGCTGATGACCTCGCGGCTGTAGGCCTCCCGGGCGACCGGGTCGTCGCCCTCGAACTCGGGCGCGGGACGGCCGGAGTAGCGGGCGGTGGCCAGGTCGAAGCTGTGCCAGAACAACTGGGGCGCGGAGGCCTTTCCGGCGAACCAGCCGCGGAACTCCCGGAACACCTCGTCCGCCCACTCCAGTATCCGGTGGAAGTCCTCGGCCCGGGCCCGGTCGTAGGCGGCGTGCTCGGTGTCGTCGGCGAACGGCGTCGTCATGGGCACCCCGTACGGCCGCGCCCTGATCGTGACGTGCACGCCCAGCTCACGCAGCAGCGCGAACAGGTCCCGGTAGAACACGGCCACCGACAGCCCGTCGCGCAGTGGCAGCGCCTCCTCGCGGTTCTCGGTACGGACCACCAGGCGGTGCCCGGTCAGGTCGAACGAGATCGTGAAGTCGACGCCGTCGTGCGCCATCAGCCCGGTGCGGTAGCCATGCTCGTCCACCCGCATGGTGACGTGCCACCAGTGGTTGCACGGCGGGGCGGAGGCGAGCTGGATCTTCCCGACGATCTGCGTCCACAGGTGCAGGGTGTTCTTGGTCGGTTCCCAAGCCTCCAGGGGCAGGGCCGGTAGTGCGTCGCTCATGCCACGCCCCTACCCGCGTTCCCGGCCCGTTCCGGCGGCTTGTCCGGCCTCGAAGCCCCCTTGGCCGGAACTTGGCGCTCAGTGCCGGTCAGTCAGTGCCGGTGAGTCAGTGCCGGTCAGTCAGTGCCGGTTCGGCGGGACGACGACGCTGATCTCGCCCCCCAGCCGGGCGCCCGTCTCCAGGTCGAGGTCGTCGCCGCTCCAGAACCGGCCCGGGTCGTACCAGTTGGGCCGGCGCCCGCCCGGCAGCAGGCCCATCGCCTGGTACGCCACGGCCACGATCTCCGCGCAGAACGCCGTCTCCAGGTTCATGTCGCGTTCGGCCGGGCGGCGGAACGGGACCCGGCCGCGCAGCCAGCGCGAGGCGAGCCGGGACGTGGACGGGAACGGGGTGCCGTCCAGCCGGGCCACCGACTTCAGCGCCGCGTTCTCCATCTCCCGGGTCGGCGGAGGGTCAAGCTGCCGCAGCCAGGCCCGCTGGCCGTACCGGTTGCCCCAGACGATCACGGCCTCGCGCAGGTCGTGCAGCTGCGCGCCGCGGTGGTGGCCGCCCGTCCACATGTCGCGCAGCGACCTGCCGAGCTCGGCGTGCCACATCAGCGGGGGCAGGTCGTCGACGACGATCGCCATGCCGACGTGGTTGACCGGGCTGTTGGTGGTCATCTGGATCGCCCGGTCGGCCGGGGTGCGGCCGCGGAACAGCCACACGTCGCCGGTGCGGGTCAGGTCGACGGCCTCGTCGAGGCCGATGCTCGTGCCGGGCATGATCGCTACCCTAGGTGGATGCGGTGGTGGAAGGTGCTGGGAGTGGCCGGATTCGTCGGTGTCGCCGCGACCGGGGTGGTGATCGCCCGGGCGGAGCGGCGCCGCCGTGCCTATACCCCCGAGGAGATCAGGGAACGCCTGCACGAGCGGGCCGCCGAGGCCTCCGACCCGCCGCCGGGCGGGTGACCCGGGCCGGCGCCGTCAGTTCCGCACGCGCGCGTCGCGGATGCAGGCCGGCGGCTTGGACCACGACATCGTCGCCGGCGCGCCCTGGTTGAGCCGCAGCAGCGCGCCGACCCGGAAGCAGTAGCCGGTCTTGGGATCGAGGCCGGTGACGGTGGCCGACCGCGCGCCCTTCCCGGCGGACACGGTGGCGGTGCTCCCGGCGGGCAGCGTCTGCACGATGATCGGCAACTGGCGGGCGGCCGGCGGCACGGTCCAGGTCAGGACGGCCCGGCCGCCGATGCCCCTGGCGGTTACGTCGCGGGGCCGGGTGGCCCGGAACTGGGCGGCCGGGATCGGCTGCAGGTCCTGCCCGCCCTGCTGCCCTTGGGCGGGCGTCCCGGCGGACGGCGGGGCTTGATCGCCCGCCGTCCGGCCGTTCCGCGCGGCGTCGGAGGAGCCGCCGCGGAGGGCGAGGGCGCCGATGCCGAGCGTCACGCCTCCGACGAGCGCGACGGCGGCCGCGACGACCAGGCCGCGGCGCGGGCCGTCGCCGCTTCCGGCGGTGCTCCCGCCGCCGGTTTCGGGGCGTGGAGGCGGCAGGCTTCGCGCGTCCTGCGGCGGCACCGGCGGCCGGCCGTTCGGCGCCTGAGTAGCGGTCTCCTGCACGGCGAGGGGCTGCTGTGGCCGGGCGGCCGCGGCCTGGTGCCACGGCGAGAGCGGGGCTTGGGCCGCGGGCAGCGCGGCCGGTGCTTCAGGCGCGCCGGGCGTGGCGGGCGCGTCTGATTCGAAGGCGGACGGGGCCTCCCGGGGCATCGTCGGCGCCCAGTCAGGCACGGCCGGGGGACGCGGATGCGTGGACGCCTCCTGCGCCTCGGCCGGGGACGGCGGCGCGGCGCCCGTCCCGACCCCGCTGTACGCCAGGTCGGTGACGGGCAGGCCCAGCTCGCCCTGCAACCGCTGCAGCGCCTGAGCGAACTCCACGGCGTCGGAGAAGCGGTGCTCGGGCGTCTTGGCCATCGCGCGGCCGATGACCTCCGCCACCGGCGCCGGGACGTCCGGCCGCTCGATCGGCGGGGGCCGCTCGTGCAGGATCCGCAGCATCAGCGGTGCGATGCCCTCCCCGCGCGGGCCTTTGAACGCCGGCCGCCCGGCCAGCAGCTGGTAGAGCGTCGAGCCGAGGGAGTAGAGGTCGGAGCCGACCCCGGGCGCCTTCCCCTCCAGCACCTCCGGGGCGGCGTGGTGCGGCGTGAACGCCTGGGTGTGCGAGGGGTCGAAGGAGTCGACCAGCCGGGCGATGCCGAAGTCGGCCAGCGCGGGCTCGCCGTACCGGGAGACCAGGATGTTCTGCGGCTTGACGTCGCGGTGCAGCACGTCGGTCTCGTGCGTGGCGGCCAGCGCGCCGGCCAGTTTGACGCCGATGCGCAGCACCTCGCCCACCGGGAGCGGCCCCTCGCGGGCGAGCCGGTCGCTGAGCGCGCCGTGCTCGAAGTACTCCATCGTGATGTACGGGCGGCCCGAGCGGGTGGTGCCGGTGTCCAGCACGGTCACCACGTGGGGGTGCCCCGACAGCCGTCCGGTGATCTTGCATTCGCGCTGGAAGCGGCGCATCGCGCCGTCGTCGACGGCGCTGATCAACAGCACCTTGAGCGCCACCGTCCGGTCCAGCCGTTCCTGGCGGGCGCGGTAGACGGCGCTGAAGCCGCCCTCGCCGACCTGTTCGAGCACCCGGTAGCCGGGGACGTCCTCGGTCATGGCTGGGCGGGATCCTTCGCGGTGAGGCGGCGGCGCGCCGGGTCGGCTGGAAGGCACCAGGGTAGTACGGGCGAATCGCCCAAGGCCGCCGACGTCCGGATTCCATTTCGGCAACGCCGTAATGAGCGCATTCTCATGGGATTCCATGACGCGTTCATCGAACGCGTCACCCATAGCGGGAAATAACGCCCGGCTCGCTTAATCGTTCCCGCAATTCGCGGTCGGGTGGCCGCGAGGATGTCTAATCTCTGGTCCGCATAGCCGGTGCGATCGGGGGAGCGGACGCGATGCGGCACGAGGGGAAGAAGAAGCCGGGCGGCAGACCAGGGACCAGACCAGGGACCAGACCGGGGACCAGACCGGGGACCAGGCCGGGCGCGAGAATGGACGCGGAATACCGGGAACTCGTCCGGTTGGCGTATTTCATCCTTCCGGGCAAGGGAAAACGGACCTACCGGCTGGCTTTGGCCCGCCGGATCGTCGACCGCGCCGGAGGGCACGCCCTCGGATTCGGGCTCGGCCGCCACCGGGGCCGGGCGTGGCGCCGCACCCGCGTGCTGCGCCATGCCATGCGCCCGCGCCGCCGCTGGCAGATCGGCCTGCGGCCCTGGCTGCGGTCCATGCCGGCCCGGCTGCCCGACCCGTCCCTCACCGCCATGCTCTCGACGCTGGAGCCGCGGATCCGGGTCGCCTACGTGCTGCTGTACGTGGCGGAACTGCCCCGGTTCGCGGTGCGCGACCAGCTCGTGGCGCTGCGGGTGCGCGACCCCTGGCTGGTGATCGAGGCGGCCGAGGAGAGGGCGCGGGAGGCGGCCCGGAAGGCGTCCCGGCGAACGGGTGGACGGGGCGCGGCGGCCGAGCGGGCCGCGGTGCCCGAGCAGAATGCCCTTCCGCCCGGTACCCCGCGCCGTGCGGCCGGGCCGCGCGCCGGATCGTCCAAGGGCGGCGGCGACCCGTTCGCCCCGCCCCGGCCGCGTCCCGCCCGCGGCCGGACGCCGATCCCGATCGGTGTCGCGGTGGCCCTGACGGCGGTCCTGGCCGGTGCGCTGGTGGTCAGCGAGACCGGCGGCGCCGGCCGGTTCCCGGGCGGCACGTCCTCGGCGGACGCGCAGAACCCGCCCCTGGTCTCCGCCGCCCCGGACGCCTGGCGGCGGGCCCCGCGCAGCCTGGACGTCTGGCCCGCGCGCGGCGACCTCGCCGGAGACCGGGCGTTCACGGCACGCGCGTCGAGGGCCTGGGCCGCGGCGGCGAAGGCCGGGCGCGTCGCCCCGGGCGGCGACCCCCAGCTGCTCTTCGCGGGCCGCGTCGACGGGCGGCCGGTCGCGCTCCTGCGCCACGGCGACCGGGTCGGGCGCTTCACCGGCGCCGACGGCCGCCTCGCCGTTTCCACCGCCGGCACCGACCCGTCCGCCCCGATCGCCGCCGGCGACGGCCGCTACCTGCTCGCCCCGTGGGACGGCGCCGAGACGCTCACCGGGGCCGAGATGGCCGTGCGCGAGGGCTTGACCGAGCCCGTGCGGCCCCGCTCACGGTGTGGACGAGGCCCGCTCCTCCACCTGACGAGCGACGGCGACACCCGGACCGTGGGGGAGTTCGGCGGCGCTCGTCCTGCCGTGCTCGTGCACCGTTCGCCCGAGCACACCGTCCCCGCGCCGGGTAAGCCGGGGAAGAAGCGCGCCCCCGCGAAGCCCGCCACGCCCGCGCGGCTGAAGGGGGCGGCGCTGGGCGTCTGGGAGCGGGTCGCGTGCCTGACGCCCCAGGAGGCGCGGCCCATCGCCGAGGCGATGGCGTGGGAGTTCTGGTCGGGCACGCTGCCCCGGGGCGGCGGACGGGCGCAGTGGGTCTGCACCGGCATGACCCTCGCCGGAGGCGGCGGCCCGGCGTCCGGGCAGTCCGTCCTGCTGGACAGGAAGGGCGCGTACGGCACCGGCGCGTGCGACACGCGGCGGCCGGTCGCCGGTGCCTGGCGGCGATCCGCCCAGGGCGAATGGCACTACCTCGCCGCGTCGGCGCGCGGGCTCGAACCGCAGGCGAAAGGCCCGTTCGTGACGAGCGCGGTCAATTCGAGGCTCCTGCACGCCACCCCATCGGGTCCCAAGCGCCGCCCGTCCGGACCCGTCACGCTCACCGCCCGCCCGCCGTCCTGAGCCCCGGGCTCCCGACCGGCGGGCCGGTCAGCGTTCGCTTACGCCGGTCGTGCACACTGAGGGGGCCACCGAATAGGATTCAGCCGGGGCTTGAGGCTCGGTGAAAGGGGTCTGGCATGGGCAAGGGACCGCTGTCCGGAGTACGGGTGATCGAGCTGGCCGGGATCGGACCGGGGCCGTTCGCCGCGATGCTGCTGGCCGACCTGGGCGCCGACGTGATCCGGGTCGACCGCCCGTCCGCCGTGCGGCCCGGCGCCGCGTCCGGCGGCGCCGACTTCAGCAACCGCGGCAAGCGCTCGATCGCCGTCGACCTCAAGAGCGAGCGCGGCAGGGAGGTCGTGCTGCGCCTGGCGGAGAAGTCCGACGTCCTGCTGGAGGGCTTCCGCCCCGGCGTGACCGAGCGGCTCGGCATCGGCCCCGACGACTGCCTGGCCCGAAACCCCCGGCTCGTGTACGGCCGCATGACCGGCTGGGGCCAGCAGGGCGCGCTGGCGCGCAGCGCCGGGCACGACATCGGCTACATCGCCGTCACCGGCGCGCTGCACGCCATCGGCCGGGACGGCGGCCCGCCGCAGGTGCCGCTCAACCTGCTGGGCGACTTCGCCGGCGGCAGCATGTACCTGGTCGTCGGCGTGCTGTCGGCGCTGCTGGAGTCCAAGACCAGCGGGCAGGGCCAGGTCGTGGACGCCGCCATCGTCGACGGCACCGCGCACCTGTCCACCTTCATCCACGGGATGCTGGCCGGCGGCCTCTGGCAGGACCGGCGCGGCGTCAACATGCTCGACACCGGCGCGCCCTGGTACGACGTCTACGAGACGGCCGACGGCGGGCACATGGCGGTCGGCGCGATCGAGCCGCAGTTCTACGCCGAGTTCGTCCGGCTGCTCGGCCTCGAAGACCGGGACGGCGAGGCCGCCCTGCCCGGGCAGCACGACCGGGAGCGCTGGCCCGAGATGCGGGAGCGGTTCGCCGCCGCGTTCAAGACCCGGACCCGCGACGAATGGGCCAAGGTCTTCCTGCCCAGCGACGCCTGCGTGGCGCCCGTGCTGTCGCTGAAGGAGGCCGCCGAGCACCCGTACAACACCGAGCGGGACGTCTTCCTGGAGCACGACGGCAAGCACCAGCCCGCCCCGGCGCCGCGGTTCTCCCGCACGGCCGCCCGGACCGACGGGGTGCCCGCCCTGCCCGGCGGCCAGAGCCGCGACGTGCTCACCGACCTCGGCTTCGACGACGTGGACGGGCTACTGGACAGCGGCGCCGTCGTGCAGAGCTGACCTTTCCCGGGCTGACCCTCCCCGGCCCCGGCGGGGGCTTTCCCGCCCATCGGTAAATTCCGCGCACCGGCGGTGTCGCCACCACCGCCAGGGGTACGGGCCGACGAATGGTGGGACTGCTCCGACCGGCGGTGCGCTGGGTGCCCCGCACGGCCTCCGGTACCGTCGGCCTGGCAGCGGGAGTGGCCGGGCTGACGCTCGGTGCCGCCACCGAGGCGGCCGGACTGGCCGCCGGCGCCGCGTCCCGCGCGGCCGGGCTGGCGGGCGCCGGGCTGTCCCGGGTGCCCGTCCCGGACCGGCTCGGCGAGCTGGCGGCGCGCACCGAGCTCACCGACCTGATCGGCGCGCGCACCCACCGCCGGGTCTGGTCGCGCGAGGGGCGCGCCTATATCGAGCTGCGCGGCCGCCCCATCGCCCGCACCCGTGTCCACGCCGACCTGCGCGAGGCGGCGGCGGAGGCGGTGCGCAGACTCGAAGGCGTCGACTGGGCCGAGGTCAACGCGGTCACCGGCGAGATCCTCTGCTCCTTCGACGAGGACGCCGTCACCCTGGACGGGATCGTCGCCGCCATCGCCGCAGTGGAGGACCGGCACCGGGTCTCCGACGAGACCTTCGCCGTCGACGGGCATCCCGGGGACACGGCCCCGGTCACCGCGCAGGCGATCGCGCTGGCCTCCGATTGCGCCGCGGCCGCCGTGGCGGTCGCCGCCCGCGCCGCCAGACTGCCCCGGCTGCCGCGCGCGACCCGGGTCGTCCTGGTGTGGGTGGACAACCACCCGCGGCTGCGGCACGAACTGGAGGCCCGACTCGGCCGGCACACCGTCGACCTGCTGCTCGCCGTCTCGACCGCCGTGCTGCACGGGCTGACCCAGGAGGCGTCCGCGCTCAGCGTGGACGCCCTGCGCCACGGCGTCCAGCTGGCCGAGATGAACGCCCGGCGGGCGGCCTGGCGCCGCTGGGCGGCCGACCTGCACACGGCCGAGCCGCCCGACCAAGCCGCGCGCCGCGCCGGACGGCCCCGCCCCCTGCCGCCCGGCCCCGTGGAGACCGGCGCCGACCGCGCCGCGATCGCGGCGCTGGCGGGCGCGGCCGGCATGCTCGCCTTGGGACGGGGCCCCGGTTCCGCCGCCGACCTGCTGCTGGCGATGGTGCCGCGGGCGGCCCGGGTGGGCCGCGGGGCGTTCGCCGCCATGCTCGGCCGCGAGCTGGCCCGCCGCGGGGTCCTCCCGCTGGACGGCGGCGCCTACCGCAGGCTCGACCGGGTGACCGCCGTGGCCGTCGACTCGGCCGCGCTGTGCGGCACCGAACCGGAGATCGTCTCCGCGTCCGGCCCGGAGGCGTGGCGGGCCGCGAGCCGGCTGCTGACCCTCGATCCCGACCTGCTGGGCGTGCCCGACCCCGACGGCCGGCGGCTGCGCCGCGCCTCCCTCGCCGCCGACCGGGCGCCCGGGCATCCGCTGGGGCTCCGGCTGCACGTGCTGGAGCCCGACGGCCGCGCGCTGGGGGAGGTCGTCGTGGGCCGCCGCCTCGACCCGCTCGCCGAGAGCGTCCTGGCCGCCGTGCGCGACAGCGGCGCCCGCGTCCTGCTCACCGAGAACGTCTCCACCGCCGAGCTGCTGCCCCTGGCCGACGACGCGCTGGACCCGTCCACGCCGCTGTACGAGCACGTCCGGGCGCTGCAACGCGACGGCGAGGGCGTGCTGGTCGTCACCGCCTCCGACCAGGAGGCCGCGCTCGCCGCCGACGTGGCCGTCGGCGTCACGGCCGCCGGCGGCGCGCCGGTCTGCTGGGGCGCCGACCTGCTCTGCACGGGCGGCCTGGAACAGCTCTGGCGGCTCGCGGTCGCCATCGGCGCCGCCCGGGACGCCGGCCGGCGCGCCGTCCGGCTCGCGGTGGGCGGCTCCACCCTGGGCGCGCTGCTGGTGCTGACCGAGCGCCGCACCAGGTCGCCGCTCAACCTGGCCCCCGTGCACAGCGCGGCGCTGATCGCGGCGCTGGGCGGCCTGGTCGCCGCCCGGCGGCTGGCGGCCCGGCCCGCGCCGCGGCCGCTGCCGCGCGTCCAGTGGCACGCGCTGGACCCGGTCGACGCCGCCGAGCAGGCGCTGCGCCTGCGCGCGGCCACGGCCGCGGAGACCGTCCCCGCCGACCGCCTCCCGCACCCGCTCCGGTCGGCCCGGTCCGTCAAGGCGCTCGTCGAGGTCGCGGTGGCGGTGCGGCACGAGTTGAGCGACCCGCTGACGCCCGTCCTGGTGCTGGGCGCCGCCGCGTCCGCCGTCGTCGGCTCCGGCATCGACGCCGCGCTGGTCGGCGGCGTGATGGCCGGGAACGCGCTGATCAGCGGTGTGCAGCGGGCCCGCGCCGAGCACGCGCTGCGCGGCCTGCTGCTCGGCCAGCGCGCCCCGGCCCGGCGGGTGCGCACCCGCGGCGGGCCGCGCGCCTGGACGTTCGGGCTGAACGGCTGGGCCGCCCACGACAGCGTCCCGGCCGGCGAGCTGCGGATCGGCGACGTCATCGCGGTCGGCCCCTCCGAGGTGGTGCCCGCCGACGCCCGCCTGCTGGAGACCGAGGGCCTGGAGGTCGACGAGGCCAGCCTCACCGGGGAGTCGCTGCCGGTGTCCAAGTCGGTCGCCGCCGTCCCGGGCGCCGACTTGGCCGAGCGCTCCTGCATGCTGTACGAGGAGAGCACCGTGCTGACCGGCCGCGGGTACGCGGTCGTGGTCGCCACCGGCGAGGCCACGCAGGCGGGCCGAGCCTCCGCGCTGGCCGGCCGCGCCGCCGCGCCCACCGGCGTGCAGGCCCAGCTCAACGAGCTGACCCGTACCTCGCTGCCGGTCACCGCGCTCAGCGGCGGCGTGGTCAGCGCGCTCGGCCTGCTGCGCGGGGCCTCCGCCCGGCAGGCGATCTCCTCCGGCGTCGCGGTCGCGGTGGCGGCCGTGCCGGAGGGGCTCACGCTGGTGGCGACCGTCGCGCAGCTGGCCGCCGCCCGCCGGCTGTCCCGCCGCGGGGTGCTGGTGCGCTCGTCCCGGACGCTCGGCACGCTCGGCCGCGCCGACGTCCTGTGCTTCGACAAGACCGGCACGCTGACCGAGGGCCGGCTTCGGGTCACCACGATCAGCGGACCGCTCCGCGACGCCGCCGCGGGCGGCGCGGTGAGCCGCCGCGTCCTCACCGCGGCCGCCCGCGCCTGCCCGGACGGCACGGCCGCGGGGGGCGTGCCGCACGCGACCGACCGGGCCGTCCTGGACGCCGCCGCGGCCCGCCTCGGCGAGGACCGGGACCGCGACTGGGAGCTGCTGCACGAGACGCCGTTCGAACCCAGCCGCGGCTTCGCGGCCGCCACCGGCCGCGAAGCCGGTGAGCCGTACGTGGCGGTGAAGGGCGCCCCGGAGGTCGTGCTGCCGCGCTGCCACCGGATCGCGACGGGACGCGGCGCCGCGGCCGGCGCCGCGCCTGGCGCTGCGGTCGGCTCGGTGCCGCTCACCGCCGCGCGCCGCGCCGCGGTCGAGCGGCTGGTCCGCCGGCTGGCCGGCCGCGGCCTGCGGGTGCTGGCGGTCGCCGAGGCCAGGCCCGCCGACCTGCACGAGGTCGAGAAGCCGGCCGAGACCGCCGACCTGCTGCTCATCGGCTTCCTCGGGATCGCCGATCCGCCCCGTCCGGCCGCCGCCGAGGCGATCGGCACGCTCACCGCCGCCGGGATCCGGGTGGTCATGATCACCGGCGACCATCCCGAGACCGCCCGGGCGGTGGCCGCCCGGCTGGGCGTGCCGCGTCCGGACCGCACCCTGACCGGCGCCGAGCTGGACCGGCTCAGCGACCGCGAGCGCACCGCGCGGATCGCGGCGACCTCGGTGTTCGCCCGCGTCACGCCCGAGCACAAGGTCCGCATCGTGCAGGCGCTGCGGCGGGCCGGCCGGGTGGTGGCGATGACCGGCGACGGCGCCAACGACGCCGCCGCGATCCGGCTGGCGGACGTGGGCATCGGCCTGTCCACCGGCGACTCGCGGGCCGCGCCGTCGGCGGCGGACCTGATCCTGCGCGGCGGCGACCTGCCCGGCATCGTCGCCGCGCTGCTGGAGGGCCGCGCGCTGTGGCAGAGCGTGCGCAACGCCGTGTCGATCCTGGTCGGCGGCAATGCCGGGGAGGTGGCCTTCACCCTCTACGGCACCGCGGTGGGCGGCCGCGCCCCGCTCACCACCCGCCAGCTGCTGCTGGTCAACATGCTCACCGACATGATGCCCGCGCTCGCCGTCGCGCTCGCCCCGCCCGACGGCGACGGCGATCCGGCCGGTGCCGAGACGACCGCGCGCCCGCCCCGGCGAGGCGTCCTGGGCGACCCCATGCACGACGCGATCGTGGCGCGCGGCGTGGTGACCGCGCTCGGCGCCGTGCTGGCCTGGCAGATCGGCCGCTTCACCGGACGGTCCCGGCGGGCCGGCACGATGGGCCTGGCCGCGCTGGTCATCACCCAGCTCGCGCAGACGCTGCAGACCGGGTGGCGCAGCCCGGCCGTCCTGGCCACCTGCGCCGCCTCGCTGCTGGCGCTGGCCGCGGTGATCGAGACACCGGTCGTCAGCGAGTTCTTCGGCAGCACCCCGCTCGGCCCGGCGGCCTGGGCGATCGTCCTCGGCGCCGCCGCCGCGGCCACCGCCACCTCGCTGCTCGGCCCGCGCCTCAAGGCCCTCGCCGCCCGGCACGGCATCCCGGGACCCCCGTCCTGATCTCCCGCGCGGGGAACGGAGGGGGCCCCGGTCCGGCCCGGTCAGCCGGCGGCGACGGCCTCGCGCCAGAGGGCCAGGGCGTCGTCCACCTGGCCGGCGTCGACCACCAGCGGCGGGATGAAACGGACCACGTTGCCGTGGGCGCCGCAGGTCAGCAGCAGCAGGCCGCGGTCGACGGCGGCCTTGTGCGCACGCTGCGCGGCGGCGGTGTCGGGCCCGCCGCCGGGCGCGGTGAACTCGCTGGCCTGCATCAGGCCCAGGCCGCGCACGTCGCCGATCCCGGGATGGTCGGCGGCGACCTTGCGGAGACCGTCCTGGAGGCGCGCGCCCATCTCGGCCGCGTTCTCCACCAGGCCCTCCTCCTGGATGACGTCGAGGGTGGCCAGGGCGGCGGCGCAGGCCACCGCGTTGCCGCCGTACGTGCCGCCCTGCGAGCCCGGCCAGGCCTTCTCCATGAGCCGGGCCGGCGCCGCGATCGCCGACAGCGGGAAGCCGCTGGCCAGACCCTTGGCGGTGATGACGACGTCGGGCCGCACGTCGGCGTGCTGGTGGCCCCAGAATCGGCCGGTGCGGCCGAACCCGGTCTGCACCTCGTCCGCGATCAGCAGGATGCCGTGCCGGTCCGCGCGCTCCCGAAGCCCCTCGAGGAACGCGGGCGGCGCCGGGATGTAGCCGCCCTCGCCGAGCACCGGCTCGACCATGAACGCGGCGGTGTCCTGCGGCGCGCCCGAGGTGGCCAGGACATAGTCGAGCTCGCGCAGCGCGAACGCGGTGGCCTCCTCCTCGTCCCAGCCGTACCGGTAGGCCTGCGGGAACGGCGCCACGACCACGCCCGGCATCAGCGGGCCGAGCCCGGCGCGGAACTTGGTGCCCGCGGTGGTGAGCGCGGCGGCGCCCATGGTGCGGCCGTGGAAGCCGCCCTGGAAGACGATGATGTTCTGCCGGCCGGTGACATGCCGGGCCAGCCGGACCGCCGCCTCCACGGCCTCACTGCCGCTGTTCATGTAGAACAGCGAGTCGACGCCCTCGGGGAGCACCTCGCCGAGCCGTTCGGTCAGGCGCAGCAGCGGCTTGTGCATCACGGTCGTGTACTGGCCGTGGATGAGCGTGCCGACCTGCTCCTGGGCGGCCGCGACGACCTTCGGGTGGCAGTGCCCGGTGCTGGTGACGCCGATCCCCGCGGTGAAGTCGAGATGGCGGCGCCCCGCCTCGTCGTAGAGGTACACGCCCTCGCCGCGCTCCGCCAGCACGGGGGTGGCCTGCTTGAGCACGGGAGACAGCTGAGCCATCCGATCCTCCCAGTAGGATTGTCGACAATCTACATCCATGTCATGGCAGCACGCGAAGCCCGCGCTTGTCCAGCCACACAACCGCTTTTTCCGTTGGCCGGTCCACACTGAAAAGAGTGGAGGGTCGCCCCTCCACTAGGTCAGGAGCGCAGGCGGTCGATGGAGTCGGTCATGTGGTCCTCGATGAGGCGCAGCAGCCGTTCCTCCTCGCCGTCGGAGATGGCGTCGACCAGCCGCCGGTGCTCCTCGACCAGCTCCTCCGGCTCGGGGTAGGTGCCCTGCAGCGCGTTCAGGCACATCCGCGTCTCCACCAGCAGCGTCTGCGCCATCCGCTCCAGCCGCGGGCTGCCCGAGGCGCTCACCAGCACCTCGTGGAACGCCTGGTCGGCGTCGCTCATCTTCACCCGGTCGCGCTCCCGGGCGGCCTCCACCAGGTGCTCCAGCGCCTCGGTGAGCCGCGCCACCGCCTCGCCGCGGTTGCGGTCCATCACCAGGGTGCACGCGGCGCGCTCGATGGCCAGCCGGGCCAGATAGACGTCCTCGACATCCCCCTGGTCCAACGTGATCACGAAGAGCCCGCGATGTGGCTCGCTGTGCAGCAGCCCCTCCTGGACCAGGCGCTGCATGGCCTCGCGCAGCGGGCCGCGGCTGATGCCCAGCCGGCCGGCCAGCTCCGCCTCGCCGAGCTGCTCGCCCGGCTCCAGGTGGCCGTACAGGATCGCAGTGCGCAGCTCGTCGTAGACGATCTCGACGGTGGACTTGCGGGGGACGGGTTCAAGCTCACCCAACCGGCCCATACGCAGGGCCCCTCTCTCATCTCGTGCGATGGTGCGCACCCGGCACCGCCGGCTCGGCGGACGACGCGGCCGCCGGGTCGAGCCCGGTGGCGAACAGCCTGCCCAGGCCCGGACGGGGCCGCAGCGCGCCCGCGGCGCCGTCGCCGCTCGCCGCCGCCAGCCGCAGGCCCTCCCAGACGCTCACCTGGTTGGCGGTGAGGACGGGCTTGCCCAGGCGTTCCTCCAGGTCGTCCAGCCAGGCGACGGTGTGGAGCGCGGTGTCGGGCACGAGCACGGCCTCGGCCTCGGGGTGGTCGTTGGCCGCGACGAACTCCAGCACCTCGTCACGGCCCAGCGTGCCGACCTCGGCGGCGGTGATGATGCCGCGGCACGACAGCGAGACCACCTCGATGCCGGCGTGGCCCAGGAAGGCCACGAACTGCTCGGCCACGTCGGCCGGGTAGGTGGCCGCGACCGCCACCCGGCGCAGGCCGAGGTGGCGGGCCGCGTTGACGAAGGCGAAGGAGGTGCTCGAGGCGGGCGCGCCCGCGGCCTCCCGGACGCCGTCGACCTGCTCGGCGGCGCCGTCCCAGCCGAAGACGAAGCTGCCGCTGGTGCAGGCCCAGACCGCGGCCCGCACCTCCAGCCCGGCCAGCTCGCGGGCGCCGTCGGTCAGCACGTCGGCGCCGCCCACGTCCAGCAGGGCGTCGACGCGGTGGGCGTCCTCGCGCATGAGCGTGTGCACGACCGGCAGGCGCACGTCGCCGAGCATCCGTTCGATGACCGGATAGTCGTCCTCGGCCGAGTAGCCGGGGTAGAGGAATCCGATCGTGGGCGCCTTCGGTGCCATCCGTCCTCCGCTCCGAATCCGGGTGCGGATTCAGATTGTTGACAATCCTAACATTTCTGATCTTTTGCCCGCACGAATGAGTCCTGGTCGTGGCCACCACCGGCCTGGACGGTGCGGGCACCGGCCGCGCCGCCCCCTCCCCGCGACGCGCTGAGGGGACGGCCCGGCCACCGTGCCAGGGGCCGTCTCAGGTGCCGGGTCAGGCGGCGGTGGCGCGGGTGCTCTGCACCAGCCACTGCCCGTCGCCGGCCGCCTGGCAGCCCATCGCGCGCAGCGCCGACCACATCGTCACCTGGTTGGCGGTGAGCACCGGCTTGCCGATCATCCGCTCCAGCGGCGCGATGATGTCGTAGGTCGGCACGTTGGTGCAGCTGATGAAGACCGCCTCGGCCTCCGGCCGGTCGACCGCCGAGACCGCGGTGACGACCTCGCCGTAGCCGACCTTCCAGATGTGGTTGAGCAGGCCCATCCCGACCGACGACACCACGCCGACGCCGTGCGAGCCCAGGAAGGACACCAGCCGGTCGGTGACGCTGTCGATGTACGGCGTCACCACCGCGATCCGGTTCATCTCCAGCGTCTGCAGCGCCTCCACCAAGGCGCCCGAACTGGTCGTGGCGGCCGGTGCGCCGGCGCCCAGCATCGTCTGGGTCAGCTCGCGCTCGCCCTCCGCGCCCCGGATGAAGCTGCCGGACGTGCAGGCGTAGGCGACCGCCAGCGGCTCGGGCGCCAGCACGTCGCGGGTGGCCTGGCGGACGATCGAGTGGTCCGACAGGGCGGAGGCCATCTCCACCGTGACCGGCACCGGGACGTACGGCAGCCGGGTCATGAACAGCGACACCTCGTCGGGCGTCCAGCGCCACAGCTCCCGGTCGAGCGCGAAGTCGAACGGGGCCACCACGCCGATGCCGGTCTGCGCGGTCAGTTCGGGCCCGACGATGAGCTGGGGGTCGAATGTCATCCCCGCCGCCGCTCAGCCACCGTGCCGGGCGTATACCAGGCGTTCGCCGACGCCGCCCGAGCGCCACACGTCGTTGCAGGCCTCGGCCATGCGGTCGAGCCCGTCGACGATGGTGGCGTAGACGTTGCCGGGCACCCAGCCCACGTCGCCGTTGAGCAGCAGGTTGTTGCGGCCGTAGAAGATGGCCAGGTCGATCACGCCGGGCAGGCCGTGGATGCCCTTCTCTTCCTTGAAGGCGCGATCGAGCATGCCGCCGGGGAAGGAGAAGTAGACCACGTCGCCCGGGATCGGTGTCACGGTCGGGTTCTCCAGGCCCACCTCTTCGGCGGCGAACTGCTCGACCATCGTGTAGACCTCGTTGCGGGCGTACTTGGCGTGGTAGGCCTCGCCCCCGAGGGGGCCCTCGCTGAGCGACTGCCAGACCGCCTCGCACGTCCTGGGGGCGTCTTTCTCGAGCAACTCGGCGACGCAGGAGACACCGCGGTGCTCGAGCGTGATGGTCATGAGCTTGGGCATGCCGGCCTCCCCGGGCACAGGGGTGGGCGACGCCGTCGCTCACCCGAGAGGACTCTTCTGATTAGAGCGCCTTGGGATCCGCCCTGGCCTGTGGAACGGTTGCGACGGTCTTGCAGCACGATCAGCGCGGGACCGGGTGGGTCCACCCGGTGTCTTGATGCCCCACGCTGATTGTTGACAATCCTACGAACGCTTCCTAGCGTGTCAATGCCTTCCACCTGTTGCGTTCTGGTTAATTGATCGACCCCAGAGAGTGAGCCGATGGAGCCCACCCAGCCACTAGCCTCCGGGCCGCCACGGGTCGTGGTGCTCCAGGGGAACGTCCCGCCGCCGGGCATGGCCCCGGTCGAGCGCGCCGCCAACGTCCTCTACGTGCGCGAGGCGGAGCTCGCGGACGCGCTGCCGGGCGCCGACGTGCTGTTCGTCTACGACTTCCTGACCGAGGCGGTCGCCGACGCCTGGCCGGCGGCCGCCGCGGACGCCCCGCCCTGGGTCCACATCGCCAGCGCGGGGGTCGATCGGCTGCTGTTCCCCGCCCTGGTCGAGGGTGACACCATCGTCACCAACTCGCGCGGGGTGTTCGACCGCCCCATCGCAGAATACGTGCTCGGCCTGGTGCTCTGCTTCGCCAAGGACCTGCACACCACGCTGCGGCTCCAGGCCGAGGGGGAGTGGCGGCACCGCGAGACCGAGCCGATCGCGGACCGCCGCGCGGTGGTGGTCGGCACCGGCCCGATCGGCCGCGCCATCGGCCGCGCGCTGGCGGCGGCGGGCCTGCGGGTGAGCGGGGTGGGCCGCACCGCCCGGTCGGGCGATCCCGACCTCGGCGAGGTGCTGCCCGACGACCGGCTGCACGAAGCGGTGGCCGAGGCCGACTACGTGGTGCTGGCCGCGCCGCTCACCGACCGCACCCGGGGCATGATCGACCGGGCCGCGCTGGCCCGGATGCGCCCGTCCGCCCGGTTGATCAACATCGGCCGGGGCCCGCTGGTGGTGGAGGACGACCTGGTCGCGGCGCTGCGCACGGGTGAGATCGCGGGCGCCGCGCTGGACGTCTTCGTGGACGAGCCGCTG
Organism: Actinomadura vinacea; assembly: GCF_039532545.1. Lineage (NCBI taxonomy): Bacteria > Bacillati > Actinomycetota > Actinomycetes > Streptosporangiales > Thermomonosporaceae > Actinomadura > Actinomadura vinacea. The sequence goes on from NZ_BAAARW010000011.1 coordinate 643,573, forward strand.
CCGTCCCCGTCCCCGCTCTGGGACCTGCCCAACGTGATCGTCTCCCCGCACATGTCGGGCGACATCGTCGGCTGGCGCGAGGAGCTGGTCCGCCTCTTCGCCGACAACCTCGACCGGCGCGTCGACGGCCGGCCGCTGCGCAACGTCGTCGACAAGCGCCTGGGCTACGTCGGCTCGGGCGCCCCGGCCGCGTCGTCCTGACCTCCCGTCTCACCTTTCCACCGCTGCGACCCCTGGGGGAATCGATGACCGGCACCGAGTCCGCGGACCCGGCGGAGCTGACCGCGACCGAGCTGCTGGCCGCCTACCGCACCGGGGCGCTGTCCCCGGTCGAGGCCGCCGAGGCCGTGCTGGCCCGGATCGCGCGGGTCGATCCGGAGCTGAACGCGTTCTGCCTGGTCGACCCCGAATGGACGCTGGGGGCGGCGCGGGCGTCGGCGGAGCGGTGGCGGCGCGGCGAGCCGGCCGGGCTGCTCGACGGGGTGCCCGTGTCGATCAAGGACGTGCTGCTCACCCGGGACCGGCCGACGCTGCGCGGATCCCGTTCGATAAGTCCCGAGCAGGCGTGGCCCGACGACGCGCCCTCGGTCGCCCGGCTGTACGAGCACGGCGCGGTCCCGGCCGGCAAGACCACCACGCCGGAGTTCGCGTGGAAGGGCGTGACCGACTCCCCGCTCACCGGGATCACCCGCAACCCGTGGGACCCGTCCCGCACGCCGGGCGGCTCCAGCGGCGGCGCGGCGGCGGCCGTGGCGGCCGGGATGGCGCCGCTGGCGCTGGGCACCGACGGCGGCGGGTCGGTGCGGATCCCGGCCTCCTTCACCGGGACCTTCGCGCTCAAGCCCACCTACGGCCGGGTGCCGCACTTCCCGGCCAGCCCGTTCGGCACGCTGGCGCACGTCGGCCCGATGACCCGGACGGTCGAGGACGCGGCGCTGCTGATGGACGTCATCTGCGGGTTCGACAGCCGCGACTGGTCGGCCCTGGCGCCGCCGCACGCGCCGTTCTCGCCCCTCACCGGCGGCCTGGACGGCCTGGTCGTCGGCTATAGCCCGACGCTGGGGTTCGCGTCGGTCGATCCCGAGGTCGCCGCTCCGGTGGAGGCGGCGGTCGAGGCGTTCGCCGCGCTGGGCGCCAAGGTCGAGCGGGTCGATCCCGGCTTCGCCGATCCGGTCGCGGAGTTCGAGGTGCTGTGGTTCGCGGGCGCGGCGAAGGTGGTCCAGCATCTGACCGAGGCGGAGCGCGCCGCGCTCGACCCGGGCCTGCGCGAGGTGTGCGACATCGGCGCCGGCTACTCGGCGAGCGACTACCTCGACGCGACCGCGCGGCGGATGGAGCTGGGCCGGATCATGGGCCGCTTCCACGAGCGGTACGACCTGCTGCTCACGCCGACCATGCCGATCGCGGCGTTCGACGCCGAGCGGGTGGCGCCGGCCGCCGGGGCCGGCGCCGGGAAGAGCCGCTGGACGGGCTGGACGCCGTTCACCTACCCGTTCAACATGACCCAGCAGCCGGCGGCCAGCGTGCCCTGCGGTTTCACCGCCGAGGGGCTGCCGGTCGGGCTGCAGGTGGTCGGGCCGCGGCACGCCGACGCGCTGGTGCTGAACGCCTGCCTGGCGTACGAGCGGGCCCACCCGTGGCGGGACCGCCGCCCGCCGCTCTTGTGACGGAGGGGCGCGGCGGCTAGGGTCCCGACCAAGCAACTGCTTGGGTCGGGTCTGGGAGGCTTCATGCGCCGCGGTATCTACCTGCTCGAAGAGGTCGAGTTCCACCCGATGAACTCGCGCAGGCCTCTGGAGTACCTGCGCTGGCTCACCGAGTACAAGCGCGAGGACGACCGGCTGGAGGCCGGCGCGCACGGGCTCACCGCGGGCATGTCGATCCGCTCCCGGGAGATCGACCTGGTCGGCGCGTTCTACGCGGTCGGTATCACCGGCCACCCGCAGTTCAAGGTGGTGACGCTCTGGGACTGCCACGGCGGCTGGGACGGCGGCTGGCGGCAGATGCTGGAGATCTACGACGACGTGCAGAAGAACCTCTTCCTGTCCGACATCGACGATCTGCGGCACGGCGCGTTCTCCCGCCCGCTCGGCGCCGCGCCGGGCTCGCCCGCCGTTGCCGACCTGCTCGCCGAGGGGTACGCCGCGCCGCTCTACCTCTTCGAGAGCGCACAGGTGCGCCCGGGGGCGGCGCTGGACTACCTGGACGCCGTCCGGGAGGAGCGCGCGCCGATCCTGGCCGACCACGGCCACCGCCTGGTCGGCTCGTACGAGGTCCAGTTCTGCGACACCGAGGCCGTCACCCTGTGGGGCACCGACATCGACGCGCACCTGGGTCTCCAGCGCGCACGGGACGCGGCGCTCGGCCTGGACGACGAGGCCGAGCCGGACCACCGCCTGGTGGGCTGGCGCAAGCAGGCCCGCCGGTTCCTGGACGGGCCGTGGCGGGAGACCCTGCTCAGCCCCTATCCCGGCAGCAAGCTCGCCCCGGCCCCCTAGCCGGACTCGCCCTGATCGAGTTCGCCGCGCCTGCGCTGCTCCTTGCGCAGCCTCTTCTCCTCGCGGCGGGCCTTGCGCTTGACGTTGACCCCGCCCCAGAAGGACAGGCCGGAGACGGTGACGCGGGGCGACCCGGGCACGCCGGGGCCGCTGGCACGGTGGTTGAAGCCGCCCATGACGCCGATGCCGGTGACGTGCACGGTCAGGTCGTCGGGCGCGATCACTTCGATCCCGCCCATGATCGCGAAGACCCGGATCCGCACCTCGCCGGAGGCGAACCGGGCCTCCCGCAGGTCGATCTTGCCGCCGCCCCAGAACGCGAACGCGGTGAAGGTCTCCGGGACCGTCCACAGGCCCTTGCGCTGGAACTCGGCCATGATCGCCACGCCGGTCTTCCAGCTCGGCGCCTCGGCGGCGGACCCGGCCGCCCGGTACGCGGGGGCCGGCGCGGGAGCGGGGTCCGCGGGCAGCGGCAGGTCGCGGGTGATCGGCTCCAGCTCGGCGTAGGTCTTGGCCGAGTACACCGCGCTCAGCCGCTCGTCGAGCTCCTCCAGGGTCAGCCTGCCCTCGCCCGCGGCATCGCGCAGCACGTCCGCGACCCGGTCGCGGTCGGCGTCGGACGCCCGCAGTTCCGGCGGGCTCGGGGAGGAGTCCGCGCGGCCGGGCAGATCCGGTGGCTGGGACGCTGTCATGGACCGAGCCTAGAGCAGCGCGCGCCCCGCGGACGAGCGGTCAGGCGCCGATCCCGATCTCGGCCGGTTCGAGCCGGACGACGATCGACTTGGAGGTCGGGGTGTTGCTGATGTCGGCCGTGCTGTCGAGGGGGACCAGCACGTTGGTCTCGGGGAAGTAGGCCGCGGCGCAGCCCCGCGCCGTAGGGTAGGCCACGACCCGGAAGGCGGGCGCGCGGCGCTCGACGCCGTCGGACCACTCCGACACCAGGTCGACCGTGGCGCCGTCGGCCAGGCCCAGCGCGCCGAGGTCGCCGGGGTTGACGAAGACGACGCGGCGGCCGGCCTTGACGCCCCGGTACCGGTCGTCCATGCCGTAGACGGTGGTGTTGTACTGGTCGTGGCTGCGGACGGTCTGGAGCAGCAGCCGCCCCTCGGGGACCCGCAGCACCTCCAGCCCGTTCACGGTCAGGTTGGCCTTGCCGGTCGCGGTGGGGAAGCGGCGCTCGTCGCGCGGCGCGTGCGGCAGCGTGAACCCGGCGGGCTCGCGGATCCGCTCGTTGTAGCGCTCGAAGCCGGGCACCACCCGGGACACGTGGTCGCGGATCACGTCGTAGTCGCGCTCCATCGCGGCCCAGTCGACGCCCGAGCCGGGCAGCGTCGCACGGGCGAGGCGGCAGACGATCGACACCTCCGACAGCAGCTCGGGCGAGGCCGGGGCGAGCCGTCCGCGCGAGGCGTGCACCATGCCCATCGAGTCCTCGACCGACACGAACTGCGGCCCGGCGGCCTGCTCGTCGCGTTCGGTGCGGCCCAGCGCCGGCAGGATCAGCGCCTGCTCGCCGGTCACCGCGTGCGAGCGGTTCAGCTTCGTCGACACGTGCGCGGTCAGCCGGCAGCTCCGCATCGCCGCCTCGGTCACGGCCGAGTCGGGCGTGGCCCGGACGAAGTTGCCGCCCATGCCGAGGAACACCTTCGCCTCGCCGTCGCGCATCGCGCGGATCGCGCCGACGGTGTCGAGGCCGTGCTCGCGCGGCGGGTCGAAGGAGAACTCGGCGGCCAGGGCGTCCAGGAACGCGGCGGCCGGGCGCTCGAAGATGCCCATCGTCCGGTCGCCCTGCACGTTGGAGTGCCCGCGGACGGGGCACACGCCCGCGCCGGGACGGCCGATGTTGCCGCGCAGCAGCAGGAAGTTGACGACCTCGCGGATGGTCGGGACGGCGTTGCGGTGCTGGGTGAGGCCCATCGCCCAGCACACCACGATCCGCTCGGCGTCCAGCACGTCGCCGAGCACGGCGTCGATGTCGGCCCTGGTCAGCCCGGTGGCCTCCAGGACGTCCTCCCAGTCGAGGGCCGTCAGGTGCCGCTCGAACGCCTCGTAGCCCGCGGTGTGCTCGTCGAGGAAGGCGTGGTCGACCGCGTCCTTCTCCACGAGCAGCCGGTTGAGGGCCTGGAAGAGGGCCAGGTCGCCGTTCAGCCGGATCTGCAGGAACCGGTCGGCGAGCGGGGTGCCGCGGCCCGCGACGCCGGACGGGCGCTGCGGGTTCTTGAACCGCATCAGCCCCGCCTCCGGCAGCGGGTTGACCGCCACGATCCGCGCCCCGGCCTTCTTGGCCTCCTCCAGCGCCGACAGCATGCGGGGGTGGTTGGTGCCGGGGTTCTGCCCGACGACGAAGATCAGGTCGGCCTGGGGGAGGTCGTCCAGGAGCACCGAGCCCTTGCCGATCCCGATCGTCTCGTTGAGCGCCGAGCCGGACGACTCGTGGCACATGTTGCTGCAGTCGGGCAGGTTGTTGGTGCCGAACGAGCGCACGAAGAGCTGGTAGGCGAACGCGGCCTCGTTGCTGGTGCGGCCGGAGGTGTAGAAGAGCGCCTCGTCGGGGGAGCCGAGGGCGTTCAGCTCGGTGGCGAGCAGGCCGAGCGCCTCGTCCCAGGAGACCGGCTCGTAGTGCCCGGACCCGGCGCGCTTGATCATCGGCTCGGTCAGCCGGCCCTGCTGCCCCAGCCAGTGGTCGCTGCGCTCCGCCAGCTCGGCGACCGGGTGGCGGGCGAAGAACTCCCGGGTGATCCGCCGGGTGGTGGCCTCCTCGGCGACGGCCTTGGCGCCGTTCTCGCAGAACTCGGCGAGGTGCCGCTTGTCGCCCTCCGGCCAGGCGCAGCCGGGGCAGTCGAAGCCCTGCTTCTGGTTGACCCGCGCCAGCGCCAGCGCGGTGCGGGCGGCGCCCATCTGGTCGTAGGACTGCCGCAGCGCCGCCGTGACGCCGGGGACTCCGGCCGCCCAGTCCTTCGGCTTCGTCACCTCGAGGCCGCTGTCGTCGACGTCCTCGCGTGGGGCCTTCCGGCTCATCTCACCCAACCTCCGCGCTCGAGTTCGTCCCCCACTGTCGCATCCCGGAGCGGGTGCCCGGCACCTCGACGAGCGATACCAAGCGCTTGCTCGACATGCCCGGATGGCGTTACCGTCCGTCCATGGGTGTACCGGTTCTGCAGGCTCCCGTACGCGAGGTGACCGGCGCGGAGATAACCCACTTCCGCGAACGCGGCTGGGCCAGGCTCCCCGGGCTGGTCGACGCGGGCTTCGTCGCCGGGCTGCGCGAGCGCGCCCTCGAACGGCTCGCGGCCCGGCACGGCGCGTTCCGCAACAACTTCGTCGACCAGGCGTTCGGCCAGGACCGCGACATCGCCCGGCACGAGGAGTCCTTCGGCGCCCTGGCCACGGCCCCGGCGCTGGCCCGCAACGTCACCCGGCTGCTGGGCGGCGTCCAGGCGGTGCGCCTCCAGGTCACCAACCTCCTGATCAAGGAACCCGCGGGCCGGGACGGGCACGGCGCCACCGTCTTCCACCAGGACTTCCCCTGGATGCCGATGGACCGGTCGGCGATGCTGACCGTCTGGCTCGCCCTCGACGAGGTGCCCGCCGACATGGGCGCGCTGCGCTTCTACGAACGCTCCCACCTGCACGGGCCGCTCGGCCGCAGCTTCGTCCGCGCGGGCGACGACGCGCTCAGCCAGCACCCCTGGCTGGCGGACCTGGAACTGTCCGAGCCGCTCGACCTCGCGGCGGGCGACGCCACCGTGCACAGCAGCCTGGTCGTCCACGGTGCCCCCGCCAACGGCCGCGACCGGCCCCGGCTGTCGTTCACCGCGACCTACTTCGACGCCGCCGCCCTCTACACCGGCGCGCCCTACGGGCAGACCGACGGCCTCGGGCTGACGGTCAACGAGCCGTTCGACCATCCGATGTTCCCGGTGGTGCCGACCTCATGATCGAGACCTTCCGCGGGCCCGTCGCCGACCCCGGCGCCACGCTCATGCACGAGCACGTCTTCGGCCTCAGCCCGGAGATCCTGTGGAACTGGCCCGACATCCCCGAAGGCTGGGACCCGGAGGAGCGCGCCCGCGAGGCCGCCGCCAAGCTGGACGACCTCAAGGCCGCCGGGATCGACACCATCGTCGACCTCACCGTGATCGGGCTGGGCCGGTACGTCCCGGCCGTCCAGCGCGTCGCCGAGCTCACGACGGTCGACATCGTCGCCGCCACCGGCCTCTACACCTACGACGCGCTCCCGCCGTACTTCGGCAACCGCGGCCCCGGAACGCTGTTCGGCGGCCCGGACCGGCTCGCCGAGTTCTTCGTCCGCGACATCACCGAGGGCATCGGCCGCACGGGCGTCAAGGCGGGCATGCTCAAGTGCGCCACCGGCCGCCAGGGCATCACCCCGGGCGTCGAACGGGTCATCCGCGCCGTCGCGCGGGCGCACCGCGAGACCGGCGTGCCGATCACCACGCACAGCGAGTCCGCCACCCGCAACGGCCTCGACCAGCAGAAGCTCCTCGCCGAGGAGGACGTCGACCTGTCCCGCGTCGTCATCGGGCACGCCGGCGACTCCACCGACCTGGCCTACCTCGAGGAGCTCGTCGCGGGCGGCTCCTACATCGGCATGGACCGCTTCGGCATCGAGTTCACCTCGTTCGAGGACCGCGTCGCCACCGTCGCCGCCATGTGCGAGCGGGGCCACGCGGGCCGGATGGTCCTCTCGCACGACTCGTACTGCTTCAACGACCGCTTCGACCCGGAGGTCGTCAAGCGGCGGCACCCGAACTACCACCTGCTGCACATCTCCCGGGACGTGCTGCCCGCCCTGCGCGCCGCGGGCGTGACCGAGGAGCAGATCCACCGGATGCTCGTCGCCAACCCCCGCGAGATCCTCTCTGGAGGCCGTCCTTGACCAGCCCCGAAACAGCTACGGATTTCGACGTCACCTCCGACTGGCACGTCGCGAACCCCTACCCGTTCCTGCGGCGCCTCCGCCACGACCGCCCGGTCTTCTGGAGCGACCACCTCGGCATGTGGGTGCTCACCCGCTACCACGACGTCCGCGCCGCCTACCGGGACCACGAGACCTACTCCAGCGTCGGCTCCCTCACCATCTCCCGCACCCTCACCGACGAGGTCAAGGAGACCCTGGGCGAGCACCGCTCCTTCCTGGACGACTTCGCCGCCAACGTCGACCCGCCCAAGCACACCCGGATGCGGCGGGCCATCTCCCGCGCGTTCACGCCCCGCGCCGTCGCCCGCCTCGGCGACGAGTTCCGCGCCAAGGTCGACGCCGTCCTGGACGCGGTCGTCCCCGAGGGCCGGGCCGACTTCACCGCCGAGATCGCCCACCTGCCCTCCGCCCGCCTCGCCGCCGTCTTCATCGGGGTTCCCCCGGAGGACGAGGAACGCGTCAAGCACTGGGTGACGTCCTGGTTCCAGCTGTTCCTGTCGCCGCAGCCGCCCGAGCGCCAGCGCGAACTGGCCCAGGACTTCCTCAAGTACCTCGACTACGTCGACCGCCTGGTCACCGAGCGCCGCGCCGAGCCGCGCGAGGACTTCGCCTCCCTCATGGCCGAGCTGATCGGCACCGACCTGTCGCACCGCGAGGTGGTCGAGACGATCAGCGCGCTGCTGCTCGGCGGCAACGACACCGTCCCCAACGGGCTGTCCAACGCCGTCCACCGGCTGCTGCGCGAGCGGCACGTCTGGGCGGAGATCGTCGCCGACCGGTCGCTGATCCCCGGCATGATCGAGGAGAGCCTGCGCATCGACGGCGCCAGCCTCGGCAGCTTCCGCACCACCACCCGCGAGGTGACCCTGCACGGCACCGCGATCCCGGCCGGGACCCAGCTCCTCCTGCACGCCGACTCCGCCGGGCACGACGAGACCGTCTTCGCCGACCCCGAGCGCTTCGACATCCGCCGTCCCAACGCCCGCGACCACATGGTCTTCGGCTACGGCGTCCACCACTGCGTCGGCGCCGCGCTGAGCCGCCTCAAGATGGAGATCGCCTTCGAGCGGCTCACCACCCGCCTGCCCTCCCTCCGGCCGGCGCCCGGCGCCGCGCCCGCCTACCGCAAGAGCATGGTCGGCCGCGGGCTGCAGACCCTGCCCGTCGAATGGGACGAACGATGAGGTTCGCCGGCCGGGCCGCCCTGGTCACCGGAGCCGGCTCCGGCATCGGCCGCGCCTGCGCCCGCCGCCTGGCCGCCGAGGGCGCCGCCGTCACCGCCACCGACATCGACCCCGACACCGCCGCGGAGACCGCCGCGCTCATCGTCAAGGACGGCGGCACCGCCCGCGCCGCCACCGTCGACGTCAGCGCCGAGGACGAGGTCCGCGCCATGGTCGGCGCGGCCGTCTCGGCGCACGGCCGCCTGGACGTCCTGCACAACAACGCCGCCGTCCTGTCCCGCGACGTCTACGGCCGCGACCTCGACCTGACCGAGATGGACGTCGAGGTCTGGGACCGCACCATGGCCGTCGACCTGCGCGGCGCGATGCTGTGCGTCAAGTACGCGATCCCGCACATGGGCGCGGGCGCGTCCGTCGTCAACACCACCTCGGTCTCGGCCCTCGTCGGCGACACCGACCACGCCGCCTACGGGGCGGCCAAGGCGGCGCTCATCTCGTTCACCCGCTACGTCGCCACGATGTACGGCGCGCGCGGGATCCGCTGCAACGCCGTCGCGCCCGCCCTCGTCCTCACCGCGGCCGCCCGGCGCGCGATGACCCCGGACCGCCTGGCCGAGAAGGCCGCCGAGCGGCTCCTCCCCGACGCCTGCGAGCCCGAGGACGTCGCCGCCCTGGTCGCGTTCCTGGCCTCCGCGGAGGCCCGCTGCATCACCGGCCAGACCATCGTCGTCGACGGCGGCACGACCGCGCACCGCCCCGAACACGCCATCCGCCAGGCCGCCACCCGCCGGCCCGCGCGCTAGGAGAAGTAGCGTCCGGGGTTCTCGACGAGCATCTGGTCGAGCTGGGCCTCGGGGACGCCCAGCGCGCGCAGCGCCGGGAGGACGTCGTCGCTGATGTGGCGGAAGTGCCAGTTCGGGGCCATGCCGCGCAGGCTCTCGGGGTCGGGGCCGAACCAGTCGATGTAGCAGCTGGCATCGTGGCTGAGGACCATTCGGTCCGCGTAGCCCTGCGCGCAGAGGGCGGCCACGGTGCCGACGCGCTCGGCGGTGGAGTTGTAGGGGTCCAGGCCGAAGCGGTCCATGCCCAGGATCGCGCCGGTGTCGGCCAGCTCCTTGAGGTAGTCCAGGTCGTTGCTGTCCCCGGCGTGGCCGATGACGACCTTGCCCAGGTCCACGCCCTCCTTCCCGAGCAGCTCGACGACGGGCCGTCCCGACCGGGTCGTGGCCTCGGTGTGGACGGTGATCGGCGCGCCGGTCTCGCGGTGCGCGGCGGCGACGGCGCGCAGCACCCGCTCCACGCCGGGGACCAGGCCGGGGGCGTCCACGGCGCACTTGAGGAAGGCGGCCCGCACGCCGGTGTCGCCGATCCCCGAGGTCAGATCGCGGACGAAGTCGCCCACCAACGGGTCGGGCCCGCCGAGCAGCGTGCCGGGGCCGCGGTGCTGCAGCTGGAACGGCAGCTCGTTGTAGGTGTAGAGCCCGGTGGCGACGATGATGTGGAGGTCGGGGACCAGCTCGGCGATCCGCCGGATCCGCGGGATGTAGCGGCCCAGCCCCCAGACGGTCGGGTCGGCGATGGCGGTGACGCCCCGCTCGACCAGCGCCGCCAGCTTCCCGACCGCGTCGGCGACCCGCTCCTCCTCGTTCCACCAGGCGCCGGCGCCGTAGTTGTCGACGTGCTCGGGGGACAGCACGAAGACGTGCTCGTGCATGAGCGTCCGGCCGAGGGCGGCGACGTCGACAGGCCCGCGGGCGGTCTCGACTGAGGGCATCGGGTGGGCCTCCTCCAAGATCCCCGGCCATCCCGACCGGTCGGTTTCTCGCAAGCCAAGACCGGGCCGCGGCGGGCGTCAACGAAGGTGGACGGGAACATGGCGGGAACGGACTCCGGCTCAGACCTAGGGCTTGCGGGTCTGCAGGTGCAGGACGGTGTCGCGGACGTCGGCGAGTTCGCCGTCCCAGTCGTCCACCGGGGCCAGCGGGAAGACGACGAACTTCGACAGCCCGGCCGACATGAGCCGCTTGAGGTGGCGTTCCAGGTGGTCCAGGTCGGGGGCGACGTCGTCGGGTTCGGCCGGGCCGTGCACGCGGCGGGCGGCGCCCGAAAGCCGCCGGGCCAGGTCGGGGGTGACCGGCCCGCGGCGGTACGGGACGACCGCGCCGAAGTGCTCCTCCTCGATCTCGCGGCCGTGCTCGCCGGCGGTCCGCTGGACGAGCAGCCGGCCGCGCTCGGCCTCGGCGGGGGTGGTGAAGGAGGCCAGCCAGCCGTCAGCGAGCCGTCCGGTGCGGCGCAGCTCGGCGTCGGAGGCGCCGCCCAGCCACACGTCGAAGCCGTGCCGGGCGGGCTTGGGGGTGAGCCGGAGGCCGTCGTAGTCGTAGAAGGCGCCGTGGTGGGTGACCTCGTCCTCGGACCAGAACCGGCGCAGCAGCGGCAGCGCCTCCTCCAGCATCGCCGCGCGCTGATCGCGCCGGACGCCGAACGCCTGCTGCTCGGCGGTGCCGCGGACGCCGAGCCCGAAGGCGGGCAGCAGCCGGCCGCCCGAGAGCAGGTCGAGGGAGGCCAGCTCCTGCGCGACCAGCGCGGGCGGGCGGCCGGGCAGCGCCATCACGGCGGGGCCGAGCTTGATCCGGCGGGTCAGCGCCGCGGCGTAGGTGAGCGCGACGACGGGGTCGCCGGCGGGCCCGGTGGGCCGCTCGGAGACCCACAGCGAGTCGAACCCCTCGCGTTCCAGCCCGAGGACCAGGGCGGTGAGATCGTCCCGGTCGGGTGCGGCGGGAGCGGGCATGTAGCCGATTCTGACGATCACCTCACGACCGTACGGCCGGTCAGTCCTGTGACGCAACCTTTCGGGAGGGCGTGGCGGGCCGGTCAGACCGTGGTGACGACCTGGTCGAACTCCAGGCGCGGGTTGCGCCCGACCCACGCGTCCGGCCCCGGCCGGCCGATGTTGACCACGGCCACCGGCTCCTGGTTGGTGTCGCCGAGGAACTCCTTCTTGACGGCATCCGCGTCGAATCCGGCCATCGGCCCGGCGGCCAGCCCGATCGCCCGGATGCCGATGATCAGGTAGCCGAGCTGGATGCTGGCGTTGAAGCGCGCGATCCGCTCCCGCCCCGGATGCCCGGCCAGCGACTCGCGCGCGTCCGGCTTGTGCGGGAACGTGGTCGGCATGTGCTCGTGGAAGTCGGCGTCCGCGGTGACGATCAGCGTCAGCGGCGCGGTGGCGGTCTTGGCCCGGTTGCCCTCCGACATCAGCGGGACGAGCCGCTCGCGGGCCTGCGCGGAGCGCACCAGCACCAGCCGCAGCGGCTGGCTGTTCATCGCGGTGGGCCCCCACTTGACCAGCTCGTAGATCGCCCGGACCTGCTCCTCGTTCACCGGCTGGTCGGCGAAGGTGTTGGCGGTGCGGGCCTCCCGGAACAGGAGGTCTCCGGCCGCCTCGTCCAGGGCCGGGTACGGGGTCTCGCCGGTCGCCATGGGAGGTCGCCTCTCTGTCGCGCTCACGGGGCCGGTCCGGAACGTGCTCCGCTCCGGGCTATAAGGCTGCAACCGGATTACGGTCCGTTATGTGCCTTGCCAAAGAGTGTTGTACGTCACTCCAAGAATCTGATTAGCGGAGCGTCACCGGGTTCGGTCCGCTGCGGGACGTGCCGGAAACGCGTCCTCAAGTGGCCAATTCCGGGCGGGCGCCGTCCGCCCGGGACGTGATCATGGGCATGGTGATCGCCATAGGATCTTGCCGGATCGAAGGCGGAAGGAACGCGCATGCCCCCGAAGTCAGAGACCGCGGACCGGCTCGGCTGGGCGTGGCCGGAGCTGCCCCCGGGCGAGCTGGGGCCGCCGTCCCCGCGGTTCGCCGCGCGGCTCGCGACGGCGCCGCTGGCCCCGGTCACGCTGCCCAGCGGCGACCGGATCAGGGCCGTCGTCCGGCACGAGGACCTCCGCACCGTGCTGGCGCACTCGGCGGCCAGCCGCGACCTGCGGTACGAGGGCGCCCCGAGGCTGACCAAGGGGATGAGCCTGGAGGACAACCCCACCTCCATCCTCAACATGGACCCGCCCGAGCACACCCGGCTGCGCCGGATCCTGTCGGGCACGTTCACGCCCCGGCAGATCGAGGGCTGGCGGCCCCGGGTCCACGAGATCACCGCGGGGCTGATCGACGGCGTCGCCGCCGCGCCCGGCCCGGTCGACCTGGTGGAGGCGTTCGCGTTCCCGCTGCCCAGCCTGGTCATCTGCGAGCTGATGGGCGTGCCGGTGGAGGACCAGCCGCGGTTCCGGCACTGGACGGAGGTGTTCCTGTCCACCGCGGACGCCTCGGGCGAGGACCGGATGGCCGCCGCGATGGAGTTCGCCGGGTACGCGGCGGAGCTGGTCGCGGCGCACCGGGGGCGTCCCGGCGACGCCCCCGAGGACCTGATCGACGTGCTGGTGCGGGCCCGCGACGAGGACGACCGGCTGAGCGAGGACGAGCTCGTCGCCCTGGTGCTGGGGCTCATCCTGGCCGGGCACGAGACCACCGCCAGCCAGATCTCCAGGGGCGCGCTGCGGCTGCTGAGCCACCCCGAGCGGTGGGCGGCGCTGGCCGCCGACCCGGAGCTCGTCCCGGCGGCGGTCGAGGAGATCCTGCGCTACGACGGGCCCGGCGGCTACGGGGTGCTGCGCCGGATGACCGAGCGGGTGGAGCTGAGCGGCGGCGCCGTCGAGGCGGGCGAGGCGGTCTTCCTGATGCTTCCGGCGGGCAACCTGGACCCGGAGGTCTTCCCCGAGCCCGAGCGGTTCGACGTGGCGCGCTTCGCCGGGGAGCGGGCCCCGGACGGTTCCCTGGAGGGCGCGCGCCGCCACCATCTCAGCTTCGGCCACGGCCCGCACTACTGCCTGGGCGCCAACCTGGCCCGGATGGAGCTGCAGGAGGCGTTCGGCGCGCTGGCGACCCGGCTGCCGGGGCTGAGCCTGGCGGGCCCTGCCACGGCCGTCCCGTGGGTCGGTGAGGCGGTCATCCACCGCCCGGTCGAGCTTCCGGTGGTGGTCCGACGGTGACGGACGAATACGCCGGGCCCGGAGGCATCGACGTCGGCGTGGCCAACGTGGCCCGCATCTACGACTACCTGCTCGGCGGCAAGGACCACTACGCCGCCGACCGCGACGCCGCCGAGCGGTTATTGGCCGCGGCGCCGGAGACCGCCGTGACGGTCCGGGAGAACCGGGCGTTCCTGCGGCGCGCGGTGCGGCGGCTGGCGGAGTCGGGGATCCGCCAGTTCATCGACATCGGCGCGGGGCTGCCGACGCAGGCGAACGTTCACGAGGTCGCGCAGGAGGCCGCCCCGGACGCCCGGGTCGTCTACTCCGACATCGACCCCGTGGTGGTGGCGCACGGGCGGGCGCTGCTGGGCTCCGCGCCGGGCGTGACCGTCGTCCGGGGCGATGTGCGCGAGCCTGAGGCGCTCCTGGCCGACCCTGAGCTGCGCGGCCTGATCGACCTGGACCGGCCGGTGGCGGTGCTGCTGCTGGCGGTGCTGCACTTCGTGGCCGACGCGCAGGACCCGGCGGGCGTCGTGCGGCGGTTGCGCGCGGCGATGGCGCCCGGCAGCGCGCTGGTGATCAGCCATGTGACCAGCGAGGGCAACCGCCCGGAGGCCGCCGGGACGGCCAAGAGCGTGTACGACGCGTCGTCGGCGTCGATCGCGCTGCGCTCCCGCCCGGAGATCGAGGCGCTGTTCGAAGGCTTCGAGCTGGAGGAGCCGGGCCTGGTCTACGCGCCCGAGTGGCGGCCGGACGAGGCGGCGCGGGCGGTGGACCCGGCCGGGACGTTCCTGTTCGCCGGCGTCGCACGCCGCTGAGGGCCCGACCTCAGAACGGGATCTGGAACGGATCCCAGTAGGGGGGCGGGAAGCGTTCGGCGGCGGCCACGATCGCGCCGGTCAGGGTGGCGGCGGTGAGCACCGACAGCCCGGCCAGGACGGACCAGCGGCCCGCCTGGTACCCGGCGGGGACCCGGGTGGCGTCGCGGCCCCGCACCGGCCAGGGCGCGCGCAGCGGGGCCGTGCCGGGCAGTGCCGCGCCGGGAGGGGCGGCGTCCGGGGCGGGGGCAGGCTCCCGCTCGCCGACGGGCAGTCCCGAAACCCAGCCCAGCAGATCGGCCACGTCGCCCGGGTCGGTGTCCAGGCCCGAGCCGAAGTAGCGGACCTCGCCCGCGACCTGGTCGAGGGCGCGGACGGTGTTGCCCAGGCCGGCATGGTCGAGCCAGGCGCGCAGCGCCTCGTCCCCGGCGAGCGCGGCGTCGCCGGCCGGGGCGCCCGCCGGACGGCCCGGGACGCGGCCGATCTCGGTCGCGGCCAGCAGGTCGGCCTTGGTGACGATCACCGCGACCCGCTTCTGCCGGCCCCGGTCGGGGCGGGAGCGCAGCTCGTTCAGGACGCGCTGCAGCGTGTCGGCGGGATCCTCGTCGGAGGAGGCCGCCGAGCGGTCCACGTGCTCCCGCTCATCGGCGGTCAGGGCGCGGCGGACCTGCGGCAGCGCGAACGGGTCGACGACGAACAGCAGGGCCTCGCCGTGGTCGAGGTAGCGCAGCGACTCGACCTCGGTGGCGCCGGTGTAGTGCTCCCCGGCCGGGTCGAACAGGTAGAGGATCCTGCGGGCGCGGCCAGGCAGGTCGATGTCGACCATGGTGGCCAGTGGCAGCTCCGGCCCGGTCTTGGCGGGACGGCCCCCGTGCTGGAATTCCTCGATGGCGCCTGCGTACGCCTGGGCGTGCCGTCGCTCGACGAAGGCCAGCCGCCCGTTGAGCGCCTGCGCGCGCGCGTGCAGGGCCCGGATGCCGAGCACCATGAACGTGGTCTTCCCGGCGGCGGGCCCGCCCACGAAGGGGAGGGGCTCGACTCGTACACGGCCGATCCGTTCCGGCAGGCGTCCGTTGCAGTGCGGGCAGTACGCGCCCAACCGGAAACGCCCCAGGAACACCGTCGTGGGAAGGCGGGCCCCGCAGCGGCACACATGCCGGAACGCCCCTGCCGGGCCGGGGGTGAGCCGGGGATGCCGAGCCCCGCATCCGGGGCACTCGTACACCGGCAGGGCGATCTTCTCGTAGCAGAAGGGGTGCGGGCAGGTCTGCAGGATCCGCGCGTAGGCCATGAAGAGGCGTTCCACTGCGGCCAGGACGAGTACGCACACCAGCCATACGGCCAGTCCTACGGCGGCGACCAGCCCGTAAAGGACGGTGAGCGCCACGCCTATGGCGGCGGCGGGCAGCGCGGCGGCCGCGATGCCGGCGCATAGGGCCAGCCATATGGGCAGGGCGAAGAACCCCCACGGGCCGCCCATCATGGTCTTGGTCAGGGTCACGACAGTGCCGGACGCGGTCGTCCAAACGCGGGGGACGACGGTGCGGGCGATGGCCCACCAGTCCCACCAGACCTGGGCCAGGAGGTAGTGCCGGTAGGAGATCTCCGGCTCCGCTACGGGCGAGGGCCCCTTCACCGTGGACGGCCCAAGGGTGCGGCAGGCGTGCAGGTAGTACAGACCCAGTGTCGCGACCCCCGCCACGACCAGCGTGGCGGGGAACAGCACGGGGAACACCACCGCGAAGCCGAGCCACATGGTGCCTATCCAGGCGGCGCCGAGCAGCAGCAGGAAAACCGGGTGCACCGTTCAGTCCCCCCGCCCGCGCGCCTCGGCGACGAGTTCTTTGAGCGCGGTGCGCAGTTCGCGGTCGCCGGCGAAGTGCGTGTCCAGCTGCCGCGCCGCCAGCCAGCGTCCGGCCGCCGACCGCGCCCAGGTCTCCAGCGCGGGCTCGGCGACGCCGCGCCGCCGCAGCCGCAGCACCACCTCGATCAGCTCGTTGCGCTCGGCGATCTCCGCGCCGCGCACGGGGGCGCGGCCGGAGCGGGCGCGCCCGGGCAGGGCGGCGGTCCACAGCGCGCCCAGCCGGGACCGCCCCGGGCCGTCCAGGCCGGCCAGCAGCGCCGCCCGGAACCCGGGGCCGCGCCTGGTGAGCCGGCGCGCGGCGGCGGAGAACAGGTCTTCGGACAGGCGAGCCGGGGCGCCCGATTCGGTAAGGCTGACCAGCGCGTCCGCGGCGGGCTCGGGGCGCTCGGCCGTGACGGCGCCGGTGTAAGCCTGGATGGCGGCGGCGGCGCGGGCCGGCCCGGTGCCCTCCGGGAGCGTCGCCCGCACGCGGGCCGCCAGCCGCAGCGTCGCGGGCGCCGACAGCATCTCTGCGCGGGCTCCCTCGCGGTCACCGGGCGCGCCGCCGTCGTCGTGGGCGAGGCGGGCGAACGCGCGGGCGGGGAGCCCGGCGAGGACCTCGTACGCCGTGAACGCGTCCGCGTGGGCCTCCAGCAGCGCGAGGCAGTCGTCGGGCGACGGCGGCGTCCGCCACACCCGGTCGAGCGCGCGGTCGGTGCTCCCGGCCGCCTCCGGCGACGCCGCGGCCAGCCCCAGCAGTTCGCCGGTGACGGCCACCCTGAGCTCCGGGCGCCGCCCGCCGACCGACACCAGCACCGACATGGCGATCTCCGGGACGTCCCGGAGCCGGTCGAGGTCCCCGTACAGCAGATCGCAGGCGGCGCCGGTCAGCACCGCGCGCCGCGCCTCCCGTCCGCCCCCCGCCAGCCCGGCCAGGACGCCGTCCAGCAGCGGCCCGCGCAGCCCGGCGGGGACGCGGGGGAGCGCGGCGGGCAGGTCGGCGGCCCCGCTCCGCGCGCACCTCTCCGCCGCCGTGCGCGCCTCGTCCGCGCCGACCTCCACCCCCGCCTTGGACGCCGCCGCCACGATCCGCGCGACCTCGGACAGATCGGGCGCCTCCGCCAGCGCCCCGGCCAGCGCCGTCGTGATCGCGGGCCCGGGAGCGGGGTCCTCGGCGTCCTTGGCGTGCTCGGCGTCCCCGGGCGCCCCGGCAGGCTCGGCGGAGCCGGTCCGGCCGTGGACGGTCAGGGCGAGGTCGAGCCCCAGCTCGGCAGTGCCCCGCGCCAGATCGCGCCACACCCAGTCGGGGATCTCGCCGTCGCGCCGCGCCAGCAGCCCGGCGACCGCCGCCTCCTCCTCCGGCGTCACCGTTCGGTCGCCCCGGCACAGCGACAGCAGCGCGGCCGCCTGGTCGAGCACCTCGGGAGCGGCGCGCGCGCCGGGCGGGGCGAGTTCGCCCAGCTCGCCGAGCGCGTCCAGCCCGGCGAAGTCGAAATCGCGCCAGCAGGCGGCGACCGTACGCGCGAAGCGGCTCGCCGCGCCGGCCGGCCGCGCCGGCGGGGCCCCTGGGACGCCGCCGACATGGAAGGCGTGGCCGGCGTTGCGCTGCGCCGACGCCCACACGTCCGGTGTCGTGCCGACGAGCCGCTGCGCCGCGCCGTCGGGGTCGGCGCTGTAGGTCACGAACGACATCCGCGCCGCCGCCGCGACCGGCAGCGAGTACGACACCACCGCGATCCACCGCGCGATCGGCTCCACCTCACCGCCGACCAGCACGACCCGTCCGTGGCCCTGCGCGAGCACGTCGACCACGGCGTCCATCAACCGGGCGAGGAGCGCGTAGGCCCCGTCCCCGTCCCCGCCGGCCGCGCCGTGTGCCGCCAGCCACTCGGCGAGCGACTCGGGATCGGAGTCCGCGCCCGGAGAGAGTTCGTCCAGAGCCGGCAACGAGACGCCCGCCGCGTCGCCGTCGACCGGACGGTCCGTCCACAAGGGCGCGCGCCACAGCTCGGCCGGGCGCAGCCCCTCCAGCTCTTCCTCCTCCGCCACCACCGCGTGCGCGAAGAAGTTGCCGTACCGGCCGCTGTAATCGCGGCCCAGATAGCGGCAGCGCAACAGCAGCGGACGTCCCGCCACCCGGTCGTACAGCATCGCCACGGGGAAACGGTCCAGCTCGGCGTCGTCGGGGGACAGCGGCGCCCCCGGCGGCGGACGGTACGACAGGTACGGCGTCACCCCCGCTCGGGCCCCCTCAGGGAGCCCCGGCGTCTCGGCGACGAACTGGAACCCGGCCCGTCCCGTCGGACCCCGCCGCGCCGAGGTGTAGTGGAGCTGCCAGGCCACGCCCCCTCACATCCCCTGCAGCGGGGACGGCTCGCCGCCGGGATCGCCGGGCCTGTCCCCGTCGCCGGGACGGACCCCGTCGAGCATCCCGAACCGGTACAGCAGCCACAGCAGCGGATCCTCCGCCCGGTAGGGCCGCACGCCGCCCGCCCCCACCCGGCCGTCCTCGGGCACGCCGCCCAGCGCCGAGATCCCGAACAGCGCGTGCTCGTCGTACTGCTGCCCCAGGTACGTGTCGAGCTGGCCCGCCTCCCACTCGTACAGCAGCGACCTGACCTGCGCGTCCACCGCCTCCCTGTCGTCCAGGTCCAGGACGCCGGCGCCGCCGCGCGAGCGGTGCAGCGCCGACTGCCGGGTCAGCGCCGCGCGCAGCACGTCGATCTTCGTCAGCGCCACCGCGACCGGCACCGGCAGCCGGTCGCCCGGACGGGCGCCGTGCCGCTGCCGGAGCGCCTCGGTGACCCGGGCGATGATGTTGATCGGCTCGCTGTCGGGGTCCTCCCCCGGCGACCGGGGACGCGGCCCCGCCTCCACCAGCGCGGACCGGGCGCCCGGCAGCTCCAGCGGATCGACCAGGAAGATGATCGCGTCCGCCGCCTCCAGGTAGCGCAGGTGCAGGTCGCGCACCTCGCGGCTGCGCAGGTCCTCGCCCGCGGTGTCGAACAGCACCAGCGCGAGCGAGTCGTTGCGCGCCCGCGCCAGCCGTCCCCCGAACCGACCCTGGGCGAACCGTGGGCGGCGGGTGCGGGTCAGCAGGTAGACCAGCGGCTCGCGCGGGCCGGTCGCGGCGCTCGCGGTCGTCGCCAGCAGCCGCCGCTCCTCCAGCAGCGGCCGCGCGAAGTCGCGCTTGTACCGCTCGATCGTCCGGTCGTCGCAGGCCACCAGCGAGGCGTCCAGCTCGGTGCCGACCCGGTTCATCAGCTCGTGCAGCAGCACCGCGATATAGGTGCTCTTGCCCGCGTTCTTCGCGCCGACCAGCGCGACGATCCGTCCCGGAGAGTCGACGTAGGCGGGCGGCAGCGGATTGTGGCACTCCGGGCAGACCCGGTTGCCGGTCGGCTGGCCGCAGTCGGGACAGTCCGCCCTTCCGGCGGCGCCTCTACGTCCCGGCGGCGCGAACACCGGCGGCAGCGACGCGCCCGCCGTCGACCCCAGGTAGTCGGCCAGCGGCTGGTCGAGGACCGGGTCGCAGCCCTTGCGCCGGCCGGCGCGCCCCCTGCACCGGTACGGGATCCGTTGCGGCGCCACCACCGCGAAACAGTAGGGGCACGTCAGCCCCTGCCGGGCGCGCACACCGGGGAGCGGCACCCGAGACGCCAGCGACACTGCGGCCTCACCTCGCGACCTGGAGACGGCGAACCGGCGGATCGCGCAGTTCGATGACATCATCCTCGGCGAAGCACCGCAGCCAACACCCCCCGGAGGCGGAATCCCCCGGCTTCGGCAGCGTCACCGACAGCTCGCCGGGCACCGGCACGTGCTCCCAGTCGGCGACCACCTCGCCGTCGGACGCCCGGTGCGGCATCACCCGCCCGTCCCGCCGTACCAGCACCAGCCGCCGGATCCGCAGCGGCCGCGCGCACGTGAGCCGGATCGTCAGCGACCGCCGCCACGGCGGCCCGCCGCGCTCCAGGTCGTAGCCGACCAGGACGCGCGCGGCCACCTCGGCCGTCACCGGCGGGCCGGTGACCAGCGCCCCGCCGACCGTGCCCGCCGCCGCCACCGACAGCTCCACCGGCAGTTCCTCCGGCGCCCGCACCCGGATACCGCCCTGGGTGTCGTACGCGGCCCGCGTGACGACCTCCCGCTCCAGCGGACCGGCGTGCGCCGCGCCGTTGTCCGGCCGCCCCGCGCGGACCCGCCAGGCCAGCTCCACCTCGGTCACGTCCGGCGGCCAGTCGAACCCCACGTGCACGTACCCGCCGCGCCGCTCGGCGACCAGCCGGCGCGGCGGCGGCAGGTGGACGTGCCGGTGGCAGGCCCCGACCGCCGCCATGCCCTCGGCCACCGTCACCGCCAGCAGCCACCCGCCCGCGCCGGGCCGCACCGTCAGGCCGCCCGCGGACGGGACGCCCGCCAGCCGCCGGCTCGCCTCCCGTACCTCCTCCAGGCGGACGAGCGCGCTGCGCGGCCACGGCGGCGACCGGTCCAGCAGCACCAGCTCCGGGACGCCGTGCCGCGGCCGCTCGAACCGCACCCGCAGCAGCCCCGGATCGGACGGGTCGGGCTCGGCGGACAGCTCGAACACCGGCTCGGGCGGCGCGCTCGGCGTCACCGCCGCGCGCACCCCGGGCGTGGCGGCCTCGCCGCCGTCGCCGTCGGCGTAGACCGCCGAGACCCGGTAGTGGTGCGTCGTGCCGTTCGGGACGCGGTCCTGGAAGCCCTCCCGCCCGGCGGGGATCGCGCGCCCGTCGCGGACCACCTCCACCCGCACCGCCTCGGCCGGGCACCGCCACCGTCCCGTGACCACGCCGTCGCCGGGCACCAGCTCCACCTCGCGCGGCTCCGGCCGGACGAGCACCGGACCGGCCTGCGCGGGCGCCGCCGCCGCGTCGCCCCGGCAGGCGAACACCGCGTAGAACAGCGGGACGTTCACCGGCGGCCGGTCGTCCCGCCGCCCCTCGACCGGATCGCCGTCGGCGACGCCGCCCGGCGGGCGGCCCTTCCGCCGGACGACCCGGTAGGTCACCTCGCCCGCCGTGGACGGCGACGGCTCCCACGACAGCCGCACCGGCACACCCGAGCCGTCCTCCGCCTCGGCGCGCAGCGACGGCACCGGACGCGGCGGCAGCCGCCGCTGGTGCTCCGGCGCGCCGGGCAGGTCGGGCACCAGCCGCACCGCGTCGGCCAGCAGCAGCCACGCCCGGTCGGGATCGGCCTCGGCCTGGGCGTGCTCGCGCAACCGCACCGCGGTGTCGACCCGGTGCCGGGCCTCGGCCGCCAGCGTGCGCGCCTCGTCGGCGTCCTCGCCCGGACCCGGCGCCGGGATCCGCGCGGCCTCGGCCAGCTCCGCCGCCGGGATCCGCGCGGCCTCGGCCAGCTCCGCCGCCGCGTACACCTCGCCCGCGTCCAGCAGCACCCGCAGCCGCCCCGCCGTGCCGCCCCCCGGGCCCGTCTCCCGCAGCACCGCGAACACCAGCCGGTGCGCGTCGTCGCGCTCGACGCCCAGCTCCTCCAGCGCGTACCGCAGCAGCGCACGCTCCGACGCCCGCTGCCGCACCCGCTCCCGCAGCCGGTCGACCAGGTCGTACCGGACCAGCTCGGCCAGGTCGGCTCCCGACCGCAGCGCCGCCAGCACCGTGTCGGCGTGCGTGGTGCTGGTGTCGCGGCCGCGCCGCGCCCACTCGGCCGCGGTCGCCGCCACCGCCGCCGCGTCCAGCCGCAGCGGCCGCCCGCCCGGACCCGGCGCCGCGAACCCGTGCAGCACCCGGATCGGGCCCTTCAACCGCCCGCCGAACACGAAGTCCGCCAGATGGCGCCGGCCCAGCACCTCCAGCGACTCGCGCACCTTCCGGTACGCCGCGTACGGCGCGGCCGCCGGCAGCGGATCCGGCTCGCGCACCTCGATCCGGTCCGCGGCGGCCAGCTCCTCCAGCTCCGCCCGCGACACCCCCGACGTCCGCGCGATCCCCTCCACCTCGGCCGGGGCCACCGCGCGCAGCATCCCGGCCGCGTCGGCCAGCCGCGCCCGCGCCTGCGCCCGCCGCTCCCGGGTCCGCTCCCGGCCGCCCGCCAGCCGTCCGGCCAGCGGCCCCAGATCACCCCGCTCGGCCGCCGCGAACAGCGGCGCCAGCTCCCGGTGCTCGGCCTCCAGCCGGTCGATCAGCTTCCGGTACTTCAGCTGCCCCCGGGCCCGCCGCCAGCACTGCCGGACCTCCTTCACCCGCGCCGCCACCGCGGCCGAGGTCAGCGGATCGGGCAGCGCGTACCGAACCCGCAGATCCTCCGGCGGCTGGTCACCGGCGGCCCGCGCAGGCTCCAGCACCTCCCGCTGGTACCGCGCGTCGTCGATGCTCATCGGCTCGTCGGCCGCCGGTCAGCTGACCTGGACCCTGGACAGGGCGCGGCGGGACTGCTCGACCTCCTCCTCCGACATGCCGCCGACGTCGACCTTCAGCTCCAGCCGCTCCCCGGTCTCCTTCTCCATGGCGGTGACGTTGAGCAGCCCGGACGAGTCGAGCGCGAAGGTCACCTCGATCGGCCAGCCGGCCTTCTTGCCCGCCGGGACGCGGATGTCGCCGGTGGCGATCTCGGTGTTGTCGATCAGCTCGGTCGACTCCACGCTGCCCGCCTGCTCCATCACCCGGATGTCGGCCGAGGTCTGGTCGTCGTAGACGGTGAAGAAGTCCTCGGTGCAGGCCGCGGGCAGCTCGTCGTTGGCGTGCACCAGGTGCGCGACGTGCTCGGCGCCCGACTCGCGGTCGACCACCACGATCCCGAACGCGTGCGAGGCGACCGTCCGGATCTGCCGGGCCGCGATCTGCTTCTGCTGGTCGGCCGTCAACCCGGCGCGCCCGGCCATCTGCTCGGCCCGGTCCTCGTCGCCGGACGCCAGCAGCCGCCGGTAGGTCTCCTCGAACGCGTACAGCGCCGCGCCCTTGGCGACGGCCAGGTCGGGGTCCTGCAGCCGGGGCCGCAGGCCCAGCTCGGTCTCCAGCCGCGCCGCCACGACCGGCATCTTCGTGGAGCCGCCCACCAGGACCAGGTCGTCGTAGTCCTGCACGCCCTTGTCGGCGGCCGTGGTCAGCGTCCGGCCGGTGATCTCGATGGTGCGGTCCAGCAGGTCCCGGGTCAGCTCCTCCAGCTTCTCCCGGGTCACCTCGACCGCCGCGACCCGGCCGTCGTGCATCACCCGGACCGTGTGCGCGGTACGGGTGGTGAGGGCCTTCTTGGCGTCCTCGGCGTCCCGGCGCAGCTGCTGCTCGGTCTGCTTGTCGTCGAGCGGGTCGCTCGCGTCGGGGTGCTCGGTGCGGAACCGCTCGGCCAGGTGCTCCACCAGGCGGGCGTCCCAGTCGGCGCCGCCCAGCTCGTGGTCGCCGTCGGTGCACACCACCTCGATGTGCCCGCGGCGCAGCGTGATCACGGTGGTGTCGAACGTGCCGCCGCCCAGGTCGTACACCAGGATCGTGCGGTCGCCCTCGGGGTTCAGCACGCCGTAGGTGATCGCGGCGGCGATCGGCTCGGAGACGATGTCGATGACGTTCAGCCCGGCGATCCGGCCCGCCTTGCGGGTGGCGTCGCGCTCGGCCGCGCCGAAGTAGGCCGGCACCGTCACCACCACGTCGCGGGCCTCCTCGCCGTCGGTGGTGCGCGCGTCGGTCGCCAGCTTCAGCAGGATGAACGCCGACAGCTCCTCGGGCGTGTAGTCGAACCCGCCGATGTTGCGCGTCACGTCCCGGCCCATGTCCCGCTTGATCAGGCTCACCACCTGGTCGGGCACGAGCACGGCGGTGTCCTTGGCGGTGGCGCCGACGACGACGTTGTCGCCGCTCTCGAAGTACACCACCGACGGCGTGGTGTCGGTGCCCTCCAGGTTGCGCAGGACCGCGGGCCGTCCCACTTCGTCGATGGAGGCGATGCACGAGTACGTGGTTCCCAGGTCGATCCCGTAGACGGCCATCAGAGTCGCGCGGCGCCCCGGCGCTCGGCCGTGGCGGTTGCTCGCGCTCGCTCCCTTCCTGATATCGGTGGCGGCGGGGAGTCGTCTCCCGATCGCCGGCTCATGGGCTCAGCGGGGTCTCAGGCGTACGGCCCGGGTCACATGGTCTCGCCTCGTCCGTTCTCGCGCAGGCCACTTGACCCGGACGGGGGGAACGGTTCGGCCGTGCCGGTCGCCTGGCCGACGGTGACCTCGGCCTTGCGCACGACCCGCCCGTCGCGTTCGAACCCGTCGGAGCGGACCGCGACCACGGTGCCGGCAGCGGCCGGGTCGGCGACCTGCTCGGCCGCCACGGGGCGGTGCCGGGCCGGATCGTAGGGCGCGCCCGGCTCGACGGTGAAACGCTCCACGCCGGTACGGCCGAGGGCGTCGGCGACCTCGTCGGCCACCGCCGCGAGCAGCGCGGCGGCCTGCGCGGGGCCCGGCGGGTCGGGCGCGGCCCAGCGGGCGGCCTCGCGCCGGGTCAGGTCGTGCAGGCGGTAGAGGGCGGCCCGGACGGGCTCGAACGCCGACTGCAGCTCGCCGTAGCGCAGGCCCTGGTTCTCCTCGTGCAGCCGGTCGATGATCGTCTCGCGGTGGGCGGCGCGGTCCTGCTCCCGTCTCAGCTGGTCGGTCAGCGCGGCCAGGGCCTCGATGATCTTCTCGTGCGGGGCCTCCGCGGGCTCGGGCTCCGCGGGGTCGGGGTCCGCGGGTTCGGCTTCGGCGGGCTTGGCGGCGGCCTCGGCGACGGTTCGGGACGCGATGCTGCCGTCCTCGTCCGATGCGGCCTCGTCCGATGCGGGCCGCGAGGCCGGTTCGGCGGGGCCGGACCCCTCACTGACTCGGTGATCCAGGGAGCTCGACACGTGCAGTTACCTTAACGGCCCGCACCTGGCGAGGATAGTCCCGCGACCTCGCCGTCCCGTCACAATTACGGCGCCTTTTGGTCCGGCCCGGTTCCGGTGGGGTCCGGCTTCTTAACGCCGACATGCCGGGGTAACACGAAGGAAACGGCGGTACCGCACCGTGGGAGGCACCGTCGAATGACAGGAGGTGCCCATGTTGCTGCGGATTCGTATCAGATTGCCGGACAGGCCCGGCTCGCTGGGCAAGGTCGCACGGATTCTGGGCGCGGCTGGGGCGGATGTGGCCCAGATGGCGGTCCTGGAGCGCGACAACGGCCGGGCGTTGGACGACTTCACCGTCGTCTGGCCGTCCGGTGCGGGGATCGACCGGCTCTGCGACGGGCTGGCGTCCGTCCCCGGGGTGGAGATCGTCGGGATCTGGCCCACGGCCGAGCCGCAGGGGGCGTTTCCGGACGCCGCCCTGATCGGCCAGCTCGCCGCCGATCCGGAACGGGGCGCGGTGACGCTGGCGGACGCCGTTCCCGCGCTGCTGAGCGCCGACTGGGCGGGGCTGGCCGAGGGGGCGGCGCTGGTGCACGCGAGCCTGGGCGGGCTGGCCGGGGTGGAGCTTCCGGATCTGGAGCCGGTGCGGGCGCGCGGGTTCACCGCGCCGGACGGCACCCAGTACGCGATCTGCCCGATCGCGACGCCCTGGGGCGCCGGGCCGGTGCTGGTGGTGGCCCGCACGGGCGCGCCGCCGTTCCACCGCTCCGAGGTCTTCCGGCTGGCCCAGCTGGTCGGCGCGGCCGAGGCGGTGCTGGGCGTCCGGGGCGGGGGGCCCAGGACGGAAGATCTGGTACGTAGCTCGTAACGAGGGTGAAACCGGCTAGACGTCGCGAGCGTCTACGTTATCGGACATGGCCCTCGGTGTGGCGGCGCGGTCGCGCCGGGGGCCATTCCGCTCTTCTATGGGCCTTCATGAGCTCCTAGGATGACTTTCCGCGACATCTGGCCTTTCCTGCCTGGGAGTTTTAGAGTCCCGTTCTAATACTTCCGCACGCCAGGAGGTCACGATGGCCGAGCTGCTCCGCCCGTACGCGCAGGCACGCCCGGACGAACCGGCCCTGACCGACGAACGGGGAAGCCGCACCTGGCGGGAGCTGAACGAGCGCACCGACCGCCTCGCCGGCGCCCTGCGCGACCTGGGGCTGGGCAGCGGCGACGCGATCGCGATCCATTGCGGCAACCGCTGCGAGCACTTCGAGCTGATGTGCGCCGCCGGGCACATCGGCCTGCGCTACGTCCTGGTCAACTGGCACTGGACGGCCGACGAGCTGCGCTACATCCTCCAGGACGCGGGCGCCCGGGCGCTGTTCTCCGAGGAGCCCTTCGGCGGCGTCGCCCGCGAGGCCGCCGACGGGCTCGACCTGCTGGCCCGCGTCGCGATCGGCGGCGACGTCGAAGGCTTCACCCCGTACGAGAGGTTCCTGGCCGCCGGCCCCGACGGGGAGCCCGCCGACCAGGTCCTGGGCTACCCGATGAACTACACCTCCGGGACCACCGGCAGGCCCAAGGGCGTCAGCCGCAAGCTGGTGCGCGCCGGCGCGCCCATCGAGACCGCGATCCTGATCGGCGACCTGCTCGCCGGGATCCTCCGGATCCCCGAGGCCGGCCGGTCGCTCCTGGTCGGCCCCGTCTACCACTCCGCGCAGTGGCTGTGGTCCTACGTCTTCCTGCTCCGCGGCCGCTCGGTGGTGATGCGCCGGGCCTTCGACGCCGCCGAGACGCTCCGGCTCATCGACGAGCACGCGATCACCAACATCCACCTCGTCCCCACCCAGTTCGTGCGGATGCTCCGGCTGGACGAGGCCGCCCGCGGCGCCTTCGACGGCGGCAGCCTGGCCGTCGTCTGGCACGGCGCCGCGCCCTGCCCGCCCGCCGTCAAACGCCAGATGATCGACTGGTTCGGTCCGATCGTGCACGAGTACTACGGCTCCACCGAGGCCTCCGTCAACACCGTGATCACCGCGTCCGAATGGCTGGAGCGGCCCGGCAGCGTGGGCCGCCCGCTGCCGATCACCGAGGTGCACGTCCTCACCGGCGACGGCGAGCCCGCCGCGCCCGGCGAGAACGGCCAGATCTGGTTCCGCTACACCAGCGGCGACGACGTCGAGTACTGGGGCGACGAGGAGAAGACCCGCTCGGTGCACCGCCCCGACGGCCTGTTCACCACCGGCGACATCGGCCGCATGGACGAGGAGGGCTACCTTTTCCTCTCCGACCGCGCCATCGACATGATCATCAGCGGCGGGGTCAACATCTACCCGGCCGAGATCGAGGGCGTCCTCATCACCCATCCCGCCGTCCGCGACGTGGCCGTCTTCGGGATCCCCGACGAGGAGTTCGGCGAGCAGGTCAAGGCCGCCGTGGAACTGTCCGACGGCTTCACCCCGTCCAGCGGGCTGACCGAGGAGCTCATCGCCCACGTCCGGGCGTCCCTGGCCGGGTACAAGGCCCCGCGCACCGTCGACTACGTCACCGAAATGCCGAGAACCCCCACCGGCAAGCTCTACAAGCGCCTGCTGAGGGAGCCCTACCTGGCCGCGGACTGATTCCGCGCCCCGCGCCTGTGATTTGATCCGTTCATGTTGCTAGCGGACGAGCGGGCCGCCCTGTGCGGGATCGGGCGGCGGATGGCCGAGAGCGGCCTGGTGACCGGGGCCAGCGGGAACATCAGCGCGCGGGCCGGTGACCTGGTCGCGGTCACGCCCGGCGGCATGATGCTGGATCGGATGGAGCCGGCGGACTGCCCGGTTCTCGACCTGGACGGGAAGGTGGTCGAGGGGGAGCGGGCGCCCTCGTCGGAGACGCCGATGCATCTGGCGATCTACGAGGTGTCGGGTGCCGCGGCGATCGTCCACACCCATTCGACCTACGGGGCCGTGGTGGCGACGACGATGTCGGAGTTGCCGCCGATCCACTACAACACGCTGGCGCTCGGCGGTGTGGTGAAGGTGGCCGAGTACGCGACGTACGGGACGCCGGAGCTGGCCGCCAACGTGCGCGCGGCACTGGAGGGCGGCGAGTGGGGTGCCATGCACGCGGCGCTGATGGCCAACCACGGTGGCGTCACCCTCGGCGGTGATCTGGAGGAGGCGTACGAGAACGCCCGGCTCCTGGAGTGGCTGTGCGGCGTTTACGTGCGCGCCCGCATGATCGGTGAGCCGCGCGTTCTCACCGACGAGGAGTTGCGGCAGGTCGTCGAGCGCGGGCTGACGCCGCCCGACCACCCGCGCGGGTAGCGGCCGGATGGCGCGGGCCCTCGCCTGACGGGCGCGGGCGTGACAGGCTGCTGAGGTGCCACGGCTGACTCCCGACGAAGCGTTGCGCAGGCTGACGACGGTCCCGGTGGTGCGGCTCGCGACCGCCGACGAGCACGGCCGCCCGCATCTGGTCGTGGTCACGTTCGCGGTGAGCAGGGGCACGGTGTACACCGCCGTGGACCACAAGCCGAAGCGCACCCGGGACCTCAAACGGCTGGCCAACGTCCGCGCCAACCCCCGAGTGTCGGTGCTGGCCGACCATTACGAGGACGACTGGGAGCGGCTGTGGTGGGTCCGGGTCGACGGCCATGCCGCCGTCCTGGACGATCCCGCGCGGATGGCCGAGCCGATCGCCCTGCTGGCCGGCCGTTACGAGCAGTACCGGCGGCGCCCGCCCGAAGGGCCGGTCATCGCGATCACGATCGATCGATGGACCGGCTGGTCGGCGTCGGCGTCCGGGCCGGCGCCGTAGGGATCAGTCCCAGGCACGGCCGATCCGGGCGAGGGTGCCGGCGTACTCGATCCGGTTCGCCCACTCGGCGGGCCAGGCGGCCATGCCCAGGTGCGCGCCCGCGAAGGCGCCCGCCAGGCATGCGATCGAGTCGGAGTCGCCGGAGCTGGCGGCGCCGCGCGAGATCGCCGAGACGGGGTCGTCGGGGAACAGCAGGAAGCACAGCAGCCCGGTCCCGAACGCCTCCTCCGCGACCCAGCCGCCGCCGGTGGCCTCGCACGGGTCGGCGCTCCGGTCGGGACGGGCCATGGCCGCGTCCAGGCGGTCGAGGACGCCCAGGCATTCGTCCCAGCCGTAGGAGATGAAGTCCTCGGGGGTTTTGGCGCCCCAACGCGTCCACAGATCGGACAGCCACCGCTCGTGGTAGGTGACGCGCTGGGTGTTGGCGTGGTCGCGCAGCGCGGCGGGCAGGTCGGCGGGGGCCATGCCCTGGCGCAGCCACCACACGGTGAACGCGGTCAGTTCGCTCGCCGCCAGCCCGGTGGGGTGGCCGTGCGTCATGGCGGCCTGGAGCTGTGCCGCGCCCGCGCGGGTCTCGTCGGTGAAGCCGGGGACCAGGCCGACGGGCGTGACGCGCATGTTGGCGCCGCATCCCTTGGAGTTGTGCTGGGTGGCGTCGAGCCAGTGCCGCCCGTCCTGGAGGCCCCGGCACGCCCTGATGCAGGTGCCTCCGGGGGCGCGGGTGTTGTCGGGGCTGATCAGCCAGTCGACGAACCGGCGCCGCCACATCGGCGTGATCAGGTCGGGGGTGAACGGGGGGTTCTCCAGGGCGTCCAGCAGCCCGAGCGCGACCGCGATGCCCATCTGGGTGTCGTCGGTGACCAGCGCCGGGGTGCCGGTCAGCTCGCGGGGGCCGGCGTCGCCGTAGCGCTTCCGGATCCGGCGCATGTCGAGGAACTCGGTGGGGGCGCCCAGCGCGTCGCCGTAGGCCAGCCCGAACATGCTTCCGCTCGCAAGTGAAGTCCGCATTCGACCATTGTCGGGCAGGTCGATCAGATTCCGACCAGCCCGGCCAGCCGTTCGCGGTGCCGGGCGGGCGGGCCGAAGAGCTCCTGGGACGACTTGGCGCGCTTGAAGTACAGGTGCGCGTCATGCTCCCAGGTGAACCCGATGCCGCCGTGGAGCTGGATGGTCTCGGCGGCGACGTGGAAGAAGGCGTCCGAGCAGTACGCCTTGGCGAGCGCGGCGGCGGCGGGCAGCTCGGCCGGTCGCAGGTCGGCGACCGCGGCCGCTTGGAGCACCGTCGAACGCGCCGACTCGACCAGCACGAACATGTCCGCGCACCGGTGCTTGACCGCCTGGAAGCCGCCGATCGGACGGCCGAACTGGTGCCGCACCTTGGCGTACTCGACGGTCATCTCCAGCGTCCGCTGCGCGCCGCCGAGCTGCTCGGCGGCCAGGGCGACCGCGGCCAGGTCCAGCGCCCGCTCCAGGACGGGCCCCGCGTCCCGTTCGAGCAGGCGGGCGGGCGTCCCGTCGAATCCGAGCCGGGCCAGCCGCCGGGTCTGGTCGAGCGTGGTCAGGGGCGTCCTGGTGAGGCCGGGCGCGGCTCCGTCCACGGCGAACAGCGCGGTCTCGCCCCCGACCCGGGCCGCGACGAGCACCAGGTCCGCGACATGGCCGTCGAGGACGTAGGACTTGGTCCCGTCCAGGACCCACCCTTCGCCGACGCGGCGGGCCGCCATGGAGATCGACTCCGGTGCCCAGTCGTCGCCGTCCATCCAGGCGAGCGTCGCCGGCGTGGAGCCGTCCGCGATGCCGGGCAGCGCCTCGCGCTTGACCTCCTCGGCACCGCAGGCCAGCAGCGCGGCCGGGGCCAGCACGGCGCTGGACAGGAAGGGCGCGCATACCAGCGCGCGGCCCATCTCCTCCATCACGATCGCCGTCTCGCGCATGCCGAAGCCCGCGCCCCCGTACTCCTCGGGGATCGCCAGCGCCTGGAGGCCGAGCTGCCCGGCCATCTGAGCCCACACCGCCGGGTCGTATCCCTCGGGGGTCGCCATCAGCCGCCGTACCTCGGCCGAGGGCGACCTGTCTGTGAAGAACCGCCGCAGCGCGGCCCGCAGCTCCTCCTGCTCCTCCGTCACCCCGAGCTCCATGCCCCCAGCCTAGCCAAGCAGATGCTTGCTAGATAGTGCTCGCCGCACGGCTCCCGCGCGGGCCGCGCCCACTCCCCTAGGCTGGAACTGGCCAGATTCGCCATGTGCGACGATCACGATCAGTATTCGAAAGGTGGCACTCTGTTGCTATCCTCGTCAGCGACGAGGAAGGGAGCAGAGCATGTCCGCGATGGCTCTTGAACCGAAGACGCAGGAAGAGATCCTCCTCGAAGGCTTCCTCGACCTCCGCACCCCCGAGGGCTTCCGAGCCGAGCTGATCGATGGAGAGATCGTCGTGACCCCACCCCCGGCGGCGACCATGAGGACGCGATCTCGCTGATCGCCGAACAGGTCTTCACCAAGGCCGACATCCGGTTCTCCTTCTCCGGGCACAAGGGCTTGATCACTCCCAGTGGCGGCAAGTGCCCGAAGGCGCGGGTGATTCCCGATGCGACCTTCGCTCCCAGGGAACTGGACCTCTATCGGGGGGCCGAGCCGTGGATGCCCGCCGACGGGGTGCTGCTGGTGGTCGAGGTGACCTCCTCCAGGCCCGAGCTGGACCGGCAGGCCAAGCGGCACTGCTACGCGCGTGCCCGCGTCCCCTACTTCCTGCTGGTGGATCGGGACGAGAAGCAGGTGACCCTGTTCAGCGATCCCGAGGGGGACGACTACCACCAGGCCGTGTGGGTGCCGTTCGGCAAGGCCCTGGAGCTGCCGGAGCCGTTCGCGTTCGAACTGGACACCTCCGAATTCGCTTGACGGGTTCGCTTGACGATCACCACCGCTAGGGCGCCCAGTCGTGCGGGCCCAGGACGAAGCCCGCGGGTGTGGAGTGCAGGTGGTTGGCGGAGACCAGGTGGCTCAGGGCCGCCCAGATCTCCTCTTCCGGCCGCTCGATCAGGCGGGTCAGCGTGCCGATGTCGGCGGCGTCGCCGTCCTTGTCGA
The DNA here is from genome assembly GCF_039532545.1 of Actinomadura vinacea. NCBI lineage: Bacteria > Bacillati > Actinomycetota > Actinomycetes > Streptosporangiales > Thermomonosporaceae > Actinomadura > Actinomadura vinacea. Next base: position 675,587 of record NZ_BAAARW010000011.1, read on the forward strand.
TCTCCGCGACCGTCTCGTAGACCTGCAGCTCGAAGTCGCTGAGTTCCTGCACGTCACCGCGTTTCTCTTCCATATAGGCGACATGCCCGTTTCGGCGGAGATCAGCCGTGCCGTTTGAGCTGGGACGAGACGTGTACGCTCGATCGGCGGACCGAGCAGGAGGGGCTGATTCCGTGACCTGGTTGCGCTGCGTGGAGCCGCGCCCGTGGGCGTCGCTGCGGCTGATCTGCCTGCCGCACGCGGGCGGGTCCGCGGTCTTCTACCGCACCTGGGCACGGGAGACCGGACCGGCCGTCGAGGTGCACACCGTGCAGTACCCGGGCCGCGCCGACCGGATGTCCGATCCGCTGGTCGCCGACGCGCACCAGCTGGCGCGGCTGATCGCGGCGGCGGTGGCGCCGCTGACGGACCGTCCCGCCGCGCTGTTCGGGCACAGCATGGGCGCGGTGCTGGCGTACGAGGTCGCCCGGCTGCTGCAGGAGCGCGGCACGCCGCCGGTGCACCTGTTCGTCTCCGGCGCCCGCCCGCCGCACGACCGCGGCGACGAGCGGATCTCCGAACGCGACGACGACGGCGTGGTCGCGGCGCTGGGGGAACTGGGCGGCACCGACGCCAAGGTGCTCCAGGACGAGGAACTGCGCGAGCTGGTGCTGCCGTACGTGCGCAACGACTTCGCGCTCATCGAGAATTACGTCCACCGGCCCGAGCCGCGCCTGGACGTGCCGGTGACCGCGCTGCTGGGCGACGCAGACTCGCGCGTCGACCCCGACCACGTGGCCGGGTGGCGCGCGGTGACCGGCGCGGAGCCGTTCAAGGTGGAGGTCCTGCCCGGTGACCACTTCTACCTGGTGCCGCGGCAGTCGGAGGTGATCGCCGAGGTGCTGCGGACACTGGAGGTGCCCGTCGGCCCCTGACTCCGAAGCGCTGGCACGGCTGGTCGGTCTGTCAGGGGCCGACGGAGATCACTCTTCTCTCACCCGGGGATCAGTAGATCTCGACCCCGTAGGCGCTGAGGGCCTCGCCCACCGGCTGGAAGAACGTCGTCCCTCCGGCGGTGCAGTTGCCGCTGCCGCCCGAGGTCAGCCCCAGCGCGGTCGACCCGGCGAACAGCGAGCCGCCGCTGTCGCCCGGCTCGGCGCACACCGTGGTCTCGATCAGGCCGCTGACGGTGCCCTCGGCGTAGTTCACCGTCTGGTCGAGCGCCGTCACCTCGCCCTCGTGGACCTGGGTGGTGCTGCCGCTGCGGGTGACGTTCTGGCCGACCGTCGCCTCGCCCGCGCCGGTGATGTCCTGCGTGCCGCCGTACAGCGACACCGTGCCCCGCGAGTCGGCCGGCGTGCCGGTGTACTTGACGATGCCGTAGTCGTTTCCGGGGAAGCTGCTGCCGTCGGTGTCGCCCAGCTTCTGGGTGTTGGCCTGGTCGGAGAACCAGGCCCCGCCGATCTCGGTGCAGTGGCCCGCGGTCAGGAAGAACGACTCGCCGCCCTTCTTGACGTTGAACCCGAGCGAGCAGCGCCCGCCCCCGGCGTAGATGGCCTCGCCGCCGGCGGTGAAGGTGCGGAACGTGCCCGCGACCTTCTTGGTGCGGACCGCGGCGCCGTGTTCCTGCGCCGCGGCCTGCACCTTCTGCAGCCTGCTCCCGGTGACGGACGAGTCCATGGACAGCACCACCTGGTTGGCGGCGGGGTCCACGGCCCAGGCCGTGCCGGGCACGGTCGCGTCGCGCTTGAGCGCGGCCATGACCTTCTTGAGGTCCGCGTCGCTGCGCTGGACCGTCCGCGGCTGTGCGCCGGCGGCGCGCACGGTCTGCGCGGCGCCGGCGTCGGTCACGGTGACCACCAGCTTGCCGGTGGCCTTGTCGATGTACGCTCCGGCGCTGCGCGCGCCGAGCGTCCCCGCGAGGGAGCGGGCGAGCTTGGCGGTGCTCGCCTGCGGGGAGGGGGTTGGCGGTACCGCTGACCCGGCCGGGGAGCCGGCCACGGCCTGCGCGGACGGGACTGCGACCAGCGCGGTCGCCACCAGTCCCGAGGCCGCGCCGATGACCGCGGTGCCGCGGATGCGGGCATGACGGTGTCTCACTGAGCCTCCAGTGGGGGTTGGGCGCGCCCCTGTTGACGCGCCGGAGGTCACCGCACATGATCGAAGATTCGTATTTATCGGCGAAAGCCGTAAATGTGCCTAAGATTGCGGCATCCGTTGGCAAAATGGGTGGGAGAGATCGCCTGACCGCGCGGGAAAGTGCGATGTCCGCCGCCTGTCAACCCGCCGTACACCGGGATCCGATAGGGGCGTCCGCGGCGACCGTCCCCGGAAGTGTCCGGTTTGACGGACAGTGCCCGCGCCGCCCCGCATGATCACCTATCATCGCCGGATGGCGACGACCACGGCCCTGCGCGCCGACGACCCTCGGGAACTGGGCCCGTACCGGCTCCTGGAGCTGCTGGGCGAGGGCGGGCAGGGTGCGGTCTACCTCGGCGCGGACGACTCCGGACGGAAGGTCGCGGTCAAGGTCCTGCACGCCCGGCTGTCCGACGACGCCAAGGCCCGGCGGCTGTTCCTGCGGGAGAGCTCGCTGGCCCGCGAGGTCGATCCGTACTGCACCGCCCGCATTCTCGACGCCGACGTCGAGGGCGACCGGCCCTACATCGTCAGCGAGTTCATCGAGGGCGAGTCGCTGCACGACCTGGTCCGCCGTACCGGGCCGCGCGATCCGGGCAGCGTGGAACGGCTGGCCATCGGCACCGCGGCCGCGCTCAACGGCATCCACCGCGCCGGGATCGTGCACCGCGACTTCAAGCCGACCAACGTGCTGCTGGCCCCCGACGGCCCCCGGGTGATCGACTTCGGCGTCGCCCGGGCGCTGGCCGCGACCACCACGGTGACCAGCGGAATCCTCGGCACGCCCGCGTACATGTCGCCCGAGCAGGTGGCGGGGGACGAGGTCGGCGCGGCCTCGGACGTGTTCTCCTGGGCGGTCACGCTCACCTTCGCCGCGACGGGCGGGCCGGTGTTCGGCACCGACGGCATCCCGGCCGTCCTGCACCGGATCCTCAATGTCGAGCCCGACCTGTCGGCGCTGCCGGCGCACCGGCGCGACCTGCTGGCCGCGTGCCTCGACAAGGCGCCCGGCCGCCGCCCGACGATGGCGGAGGCCCTCACCGAGCTGCACGGCGGCGCCCCGGCCCCGCGCCCGCCCGCGCGGGCGGCGGCCACCCGCCCGGAGATACCGCTGCCGCCCGCCGCCGCGCGGTTCGGGAACGCCTCCACCGCGCCCATGCCGCCCGGCGCCCGCCGGAACCCCGGGACCCCGCGGGCCAGACGGGACGCCGCCCCCGAGCCGATGTCGGCGGGACTGTTCCTCGCCGCGACCGTCGCGCAGGTCGTGGTCGCCGTCCTGACCGCGCTCATGATGGGGGTATGGCTGGACGTCCCGGAAGCCCAGATCGCCGCCGAGATCCTGTTCCTGGCGCTCGGCGTCACCGGGATCGTGCTGCTGCGCCGCCGGCACCGGGCGGGTGACGGCCGATGAGCTTCCTGGGGTCCGGCATCGTCGTGCTGATCGTGGCCGTGGTGGGCGTGACCGGCTACGTGGCGGCCGCCGACCGCCCCCGCACGGGCCGCGTCCTGGCCCGCCACCCGATCCTCGCGGGCGCGCTCATACCCTCGGTGCTGGCGCTCCCGCTGATCGCACTGCTGATGGTCGCCGACGAGGGGCGGGGCGCGGCGATGGTCGCCATGGTGTACGCCAACGCCATCGTCGCGTTCGCTTTCGTGGTGACGCTCCGGCCGCCGGAGAAGTGAGACGCGCCGCGCGCGAGGCGGGCGCCGGGCAGCCCTTCGACTTCCTGTCCTAGGCATTATTGAAACACGTTCTAGTTCTGGTTACGCTGGCGGCCGGAGGTGAGCGCCGGTGATCATGGAACGCTTCCGGCTGCCCGGCAGGACCGCGATCGTGACCGGGGCGGGCCGCGGCATCGGTGCCGCCTGCGCCGTCGCGCTCGCCCAGGCGGGCGCCGACGTCCTCGTCTCGTCCCGCACCGAGGACCAGCTACGCAAGGTCGCCGCGGAGATCGAGGCGGCCGGGCGGCGGGCACTGGCCGTCCCCGCCGACCTCAGCGACCCCGCCGCCTGCGCGGCGCTCGCCGACCGCGCCGCGGCCGCCTTCGGCCGGCTCGACATCGTCGTCAACAACATGGGCGGCGCCCTGCCGCGCGCGTTCACCGACACCGAACCGCGACACCTCGAGAACGCGTTCCAGTTCAATGTGAGCACCGCGCACGCGCTGACCCGCGCCGCCGTCCCGCACCTGCTGGAGCACGGCGGCTCGGTCGTCAACATCTCCTCGGTCATGGGACGCGTCGCCGGCCGCGGCTACCTCGCCTACGGCAGCGCCAAGGCCGCCCTCGCCCACTACACCCGCCTGGCCGCCCTCGACCTCGCCCCGAAGATCCGGGTCAACGCCATCGCGGTCGGCTCGGTCGCCACCTCCGCGCTCGACATCGTGATGGCCGACGACCGGATGCGCACCGAGATGGAGTCCAACACGCCCCTCGGCCGCATCGGCGACCCCGACGACATAGCAGCCGCCGCGCTCTTCCTCGCCGCCCCGGCCGCCGCCTACGTCACCGGCACGATCCTCCAGGTCGACGGCGGCATCGACACCCCCAACCTCGACCTCGGCCTGCCCGACCTGTAGGAGACCTCGGTGACCTATCGCGTCGTCCAGTGGAGCACGGGCAACGTGGGCCGCAACGCCCTGATCGGCATCGACGCCCACCCCGACCTCGAACTCGCCGGCGTCTGGGTCTCCAACCCCGCCAAGGCCGGCCGGGACGCCGGCGACCTGGCGGGCCTCGACCGCCCCCTGAACGTGACCGCCACCGGCGACGCGGACGCGCTCCTCGCCCTGCGCCCCGACTGCGTCGTCTACACGGCCATGGCCGACGTCCGCGTCATGGAGGCCGTCGACGACCTGTGCCGCATCCTCCGCACCGGCGCCAACGTCGTCTCCAGCAGCCCGGTCTTCCTCCAGTTCCCGGACGGAGTCGTACCCCCGGAGATGTCCGGCCCCGTCCGCGAGGCCGCCGCGGAAGGCGGCGCGTCCCTCTTCGTCAACGGGATCGACCCCGGCTTCGCCAACGACGTCCTGCCCCTCGCCCTCACCGGCATCAGCGAACGCATCGACGAGGTCCGCTGCGCCGAGATCCTGAACTACGCCACCTACGACCAGCGCACCGTGCTGTTCGACATCATGGGCTTCGGCCGCCCCCTGGACGAGATCCCCATGCTCCTCCAGCCCGGCGTCCTCACCATGGCCTGGGGCAGCGTCGTCCGCCAGATCGCCGACGCCCTCGCCGTCGAACTCGACGAGATCGGCGAATGGCACCGCCGCCTGCCCGCCCCGGAGACCTTCGAGGTCGCCTCCGGCACCATCGAGAAGGGCACCGCCGCCGCGCTCCGCTTCGAGCTCCGCGGCCTCCGTGCCGGAAAGCCGGTCATCGTCCTGGAACACGTCACCCGCCTCCGCGACGACCTGGCGCCCACCTGGCCCCAGCCCGCCGGCGCCGGCTGCTACCGCGTAGAGGTGCGCGGCGAACCCGACTACACCCTCGACCTCCAGCTCCTCGGCAGCGACGGCGACCACAACACCGCCGGCCTGAAGGCCACCGCGATGCGCCTGGTCAACGCCGTCCCAGCGGTGGTGCAGGCCCCGCCGGGCCTGCTGACCGCCAAAGACCTCCCCCTGATCCCAGGCCGCGGCCTGCTGTAACCGGCCTTCGCTACCAATCGAACATCTCTAGTCTTTTAGGGGGAATCGGCTACGGGGAGACGGTGGCGTGCGGCGTGATCCCGCCCTTACCTATCAAGGGCTCTTCAAATCCTCGGTCATCATGACCGGCCTCGGCTCGAAAAGCTCGACAAGTTGCTCGGCGGCATCATCCTCGGCAGCGGCGCGGCCGCCGGAGTGGCGGCGCTCAGCGGCGCGAGCGCACTGGCCCCGCTGGCGGGGGTCGCCGCGCTGTGGGGGTGGGTGGACCAGAAGAACGAGGCCACCTCGCTGGTCCGCAAGCTGCTGGACGGCGCGTCCGACCGCTTGCGGGGGACCGGCGGCTACGAGCGGCACCGGCTGTTAGCGGCCGCCCACACGACGATTGTTGCCGCGGCCTACTTCGAGGTACTCGACGAAGAGCTGAAGCGGCAGAGGCTCAAGGCCAAGATCAGAGATGCGGTCCGCAAGGGCGGCTGTCTTGAGGGCGAGGCTTGAAGTCGCCGTTATGTGGCTGCTGGGCCTGACGCGCCGGTACTGGGATGGTTATGCCCCTGGCGGCGGGCTGTGGCGCGCCGACCCGCTCGGCTCGAACGTTTCAACGACGCTCTCTAGAAACGCCGAGGTCAGGGACGCTCTGGATCTGTTGCGTTCGGCGACGAACTGGACGCTGCGATCACAGATGTCATCCAAGCGCACAGGTGGTGAGCGGGGGTCAATCCTTGAGCAGGCCCTCGGTGTGGGCCTTGGCGGCTGCTTGGGTGCGGCTTGTCACGTCCAGTTTCGCCAGGATGTTGGAGACGTGGACGCTCGCCGTCTTCGGGCTGATGAAGAGGGCCGCCGCTATCTCCTTGTTGTTGCGGCCCTCGGCCACCAGTGCGAGCACTTCGCGTTCGCGGGCGGTCAGGCCACCGCCGGTCGTGGACGCGGGTTGCTGGGACGACAGAAGGCGGGCGCGGCTGCCCAGGTCGTTCAATGCCTGGACGAGAGGCGCGGCGCCCAGGGACTCGGCCTCCTTCAGGGCCTTGCGCCATTCGTCCACGGCTTCCTCGCGGGAGCCCTGTTCGGCTAGGGATTCGGCCAGGCGCCAGCGGGAGCGGGCCACCTCGTAGGTGAAGCCGTAGGAGAAGGCTTCGACGGTCTTGCGCCACAGGTCGGGGGAGTTCTCGCCGTGCGCGCGGGCCCGTTCGGCTTCGGCGCGGGCGAGCCAGGCGTGGCCTTCGAGGCCGAGCCAGGCGCGGGGGCGGCCGTCGGGGGTCATGGACGCGGCGGCGCGGGCGCGTTCGAGGAGCACGTCGGCGGTCTCGGCGGCGGTCTCGGCGGCTTCGGGGTCGCCGGCGGCGCGGGCGCGTACGGCGCGGTCGGCCTGGGCCCACAGGGCTGTGGCGGCGATCCTGATGAGGGCGGGTTCGTACGGCGGGTGGGTGGACAGGATGGCCGCGGTGTGGTCGAGGGCCGTGCCGGTGTCGCCCTGCCAGGCGGCGTGTTCGGCGGCCAGGCCGCGTCCGACGTAGGCGATGAAGTCGTCGTCCGCCCAGACGGGTGCGAGCCAGCGGAGGCGTTCGGTGATGTCCTCACCCTGCGCGATCTCGAGGAAGAGGGCGTAGGCGGAGACTTGCGCCTCGGCGGGCCGGACGACCTGGATCGGGAAGCCGGCGGCGATCCGTCCGGCCTCGTCCCAGTCGCCGGCGGTGTAGTGGACGAGGAACTGCAGGCAGCGCAGCGTGGCGCCGTAGGTGCTCCAGTCGAGGCCGTTGGCGAGGGTGAAGCGGACGGCGTCGTCGGCGGCGTTCGTGGCGGCGGCCAGGTCGCCGCGGTCGAAGATCGAGCGGGCGAGATGGAAGGCGGCGCGCAGCCCCACCTGGTAGTTGCCCGCGTCGAAGGCGAGGTCGCGGGCGCGCGTGAACAGGGCGCGGACCCCGGGGTCGGGTTCCCGTGATTCGCGGTAGATGCCCAGGCTGACCAGGCCGCTGGCCTCGGCGTCGGGCGAGCCGGAGGCGCGGGCCGCGGCGACGGCCTCCTCGGCGACGGCGAGCAGAGTCGGGTCCCGCTCCCAGTACAGCATGGTGCGGGCGTAGGTGGCGAGGGCGGAGGCGCGTTCGCGGGTGGGCGGGTCGGCGGGCAGCATGGCGATGGCCTCGAGGGAGACGGCCGTCGACTCCTCGTGCTGGTCGCTGTCGCCGAGGTAGTAGGCGAGGTGTTCGCGCAGCAGCACGCCCATCCGCACATCGGACGGGTCGTGCTCCTCGATGAGGCGGCGCAGCCGGGAGACGGCGCGGCGCGGCTCGCCGGACCGGCCGGACGAGCGGACGGCGGCCAGCTCGATGTGGAGGCGGTCGGTTCCGGCGGCCTGCTCCGGATCGGGGACGGTGTGCCAGAGCGACAGCGCGCGGCCGTAGTGCTCGTGGGCCTCGTCGGGGGCGCCCATGCGTTCGGCTTCGCGGCCGGCCCGGACGGACGCGGCGAACGCGGTGGGCAGGTCGTGGGCGGCGAGGCTGTGGTGGGCGAGTTCGGCGGCGGGCTCGGCCGGGAGGAGGGCGGCGTAGCCGGCGTGCAGCCGGGTCCGTTCGCCGGGGAGCAGGTCGGCGTACACGGCCTCGCGGAGCAGCGCGTGCCGGAAGGTGTACCCCTGGGCGCCGTCGGGGATCAGCAGCCGGTGCGAGACGATCTCGCGCAGCGCCTCGCCGGCGGCGGCCTCGTCGAGCCCGGAGACCCGGCGGACGAGCTCGTCGTCGACGCGGTGGCCGGCGACGGAGGCGGCCCGCACGACGCGGGCGGCGTCCTCGGAGAGCCGTTCGACGCGGGCGAGGAGGAGGTCGGCGAGTCCGGCGGGCAGTTCCTCGCCGTCGCGGGCGGCGGCGTAGAGCTCGGCGGCGTAGAACGGGTTGCCCTCCGAGCGCAGGTGCACCCGGTTGATCTCCTCGGCGGTGGGCGGGGCGCCGTCGGTGTCGATCGCGGCGAGGTAGGCGGCGGTCTCGTTGCGTCCGAACGGGGGCAGTTCGACGGCGGTGACCTCGGGCAGCCGCAGGAGTTCGGCGACGACGGGGCGCAGCGGGTGCCGCCGGTGGAGGTCGTCGGAGCGGTAGGTGCCGATCAGGCAGACCCGTTCGCGTTCCAGGACGCGGCTGAGGAAGGTGAGCAGGTGCCGGGTGGAGCGGTCGGCCCAGTGCAGGTCTTCCAGGACGAGCAGGACGGGCCGGTCGCGGCCCAGCTCGCCGAGCAGGCCGAGGACGGCGCCGAACAGCCGTTGCTGGCCGAGGTCGCCGGCCGGGACGCCGTCGCCGTCGCCGTCGGGCAGCAGCCGGCGCAGCGCGGGGCGGGCGTCGAGGGCGGCGCGCAGCGCGGGGTCGTCGGATCCGCCCCAGAGCGCGTCCGACAGCGGCAGGTAGGGCATGCTCTCGCCGAGTTCGGCGCACTGGCCGACCAGGACGGTGCAGCCGCGGTCGCGGGCGGTGCGGGTGAGCGCCCCGACCAGGTGCGACTTGCCGACTCCGGCGTCGCCGCTGACCAGTACGGCTCCGGCGGTGCCCGCCGCGGCCCGGTCCAGCGCCCCGGTGAGCGCGGTGAGTTCGGTGGTGCGGCCGATCAGCGCGGGGGCTCGTTCGCCTCCTCCCATGCCACGGAGTATCCCATCCCGGGAGCGAGGCGCGGGCATGCGCGGGCCCCCGGACCGGGGTGGGGATCGGGGGGTCCGGGGGCCCGTGCGGCGCGGCGGTTCAGTGGACGAGGGCGGGCTCCGCCTTGTGCGCGGCGACCGTCTCGGGGACGGGCGCCGGTTCGGGCTCGGGCTCGGGCTCGGGGGGCAGGGCCCGGGAGTAGGCGCGGAGGGTCTCGGCGGCTATCCGGTCCCAGGTGAACCGGGAGTGCGCGCGGTCGGCGGCGGCGATGGCGTACCCGTGCAGGGTGGTCTCCTCCGCCAGCAGGTCCCGGATGGCGCGGCCGATGAGCACGGGCCGGTCGGCGGGGACGTGCAGGCCGGTGATGCCGTCCAGCACGCTGTCGGCGTTCCCGCCGCTGCGGGAGGCGACGACCGGGACGCCGCAGGCCATGGCCTCCAGCGGGACCAGCGGCGAGGGCTGGTGCGGGGCCAGGCACAGCGCCAGGCTGGCGGTGCGCAGCAGCCGGGGCAGCGACTTGCGCGGCACCCGGCCCAGGAAGAGCACCCGGTCCGCGACGTGCAGCTCCTTGGCCAGCATCATCAGCCGGTGAACGGCGGCGTCGTTCTCCAGGTCCTCGCGCTCGGGGCCGCCGGCGACGGTGAGTTCGGCGCCGGGGACGTGCAGCAGGGCGCGGATGGCGGTGGCCACGCCGCCGTCTTCCAGGTCCTGGCAGACGGTGACGAGGCGGTGCCGGTCGCCGTGCGGCATGGCGGGGCCGACCTGGGTGAACTGCTCGCCGTCCACGCCGTAGGGCACGATCGTGATCTTCCTGCGGGGGACGCCCATCCGGACGAGTGTGGCGGCCTCGTCGCCGCAGGCGGTGACGACGGTGTCGGCCTCCCGGCCGATGGCCTTCTCCAGCCGTGCGCGGGCGGGGTGCACCTTGCGTCCGGCCTGCCGTTCGGTGGCGCCCAGCCCGTGCGGGCTGGCCACGAAGGGGATGTCCAGTTCGCGGGCGACGGCGCAGGCGGCCAGGCCGCCGATCCAGCCGTGCGCGTGCACCAGGTCGGGACGGCCGGGGCCGGTCCAGCGCTCGCGCAGCCCCTGGGCGAGGTCGCGGACGTGTTTCAGCAGTTCGTCGTCGTTGAGCGGGCGGGCCGGGCCTGCGTCGATCAGCTGCAGGACGGCGCCGGGGCCGAGCCTGGTGCGGGTGCGCGCCGCGGCGTCGTGGCGGCGTGCGTACACGGTGACCCGGTGGCCTTGGGCGGCATCGGAGGCCGGGCGGGCGAGCGCGCGGGCGAGCTCGCGGGTGTGGATGGCCTGGACGTGTTCGCCGTCGAGGTCGGAGGCGGACACCAGGGCGATGCTCAACGAACGATGCATGACGAGAACCTCCGGGTTTAGCACAGGTGAAACCTGGAGGTATCTGCGTCGTAGACACCCGCTCGATCTTTAGTGTTTCCGACGGACCGCCGGTGAAACGTACGACTCTTGAAATAAGGGCGTGACAAGGGGGAACGTGACCGCCGCCATACGGTCGCGGGAGTGCGCCACACCGTCCTTGGAGCGATCAGCCCGGTTCTTGACTTCCTCCCCTCTCTAAAGGAGGGGGAGTCCCGCCCTTGCGGGTGGGGTTTCCTGTTTCACGGCCAGTTGCGGGAGGAGGGTCCCTTGCCGTCTTACACCGGCTCCACAGGCATCACCGGGGATGTGGCCCCTGGCTGCGGCTCGACCAGCCGCAAGGATGTTCTTGGCCGCGTTGTGGTCCCGGTCGTGCCGGGTGCGGCAGCCCGGGCACGTCCACACCCGGATGTTCAGACTCAGCTGTTCGAGCAGGTGCCCGCAGGCCGAGCACGTCTTGGACGAAGGGCACCAGCGGTCGATCACCACCAGGGTGCGTCCGGCCCGCTCGCACTTGTACTCCAACTGTCGGCGGAACTCGCCCCACCCGCAGTCGGAGATGCTCCTGGCCAGGCGCCGGTTGCGGACCATGCCCTTGACGTTGAGGTCTTCGATCGCGATCAGGTCGGCGGAGGCGACCAGGCTGGTGGTGGTCTTGTGCAGGAAGTCCTGCCTGGCGTTGCGGACCTTGCGGTGGGCGCGGGCGACCTTGTTCTTGGCCTTGCGCCGGTTGGCGGAGCCTCTCTGGCAGCGGGCCATCCGGCGCTGGTAGCGGGCCAGGTTGGCGGCCTTTCGGTCCACCACCGACATTCGTCCGTCACTCCGCGCAATCCATCGGTGACCCGACCCGCACACGACCACATCGGACAACCATGAAGAAGGGGCATCACCATGACCAGGCACACGGCGGACTCATCTCAGACGACCGATCGCCTGACGACGATCGCTGTTTCCCCGCCCGGCTCCGCGGGAGACCGGATTCCTCCCTTGCCTGAAGGCCGGGGCATCCTTCGGAAGATCCGGTAAACCGGAGCGTCATGAGCGGGGAAGCGGCGGTCTGGTATGTGGCTTACGGCTCCAATCTCTTCCAGGAACGTTTCTCTTGTTATCTGTCGGGCGGGCGTCCCGAGGGCGGTGCGCGCACCTACACCGGGTGCCGCGACACGAGCCCGGCCAGGGACACGCGGGCGGTCACCTTGCCCGGGGGCATCTTCTTCGCGCTGACCTCCCTCACCTGGGGCGGCGGGATGGCGTTCTATGATCCGGAGCTGCCGGGACGGGCCGCCGCCCGCGCCTATCTCCTCACGCGCCGGCAGTTCTGCGATGTGGTGTCGCAGGAGATGCGCCGCGACGTGGGGGAGGATCCCGACCTTTCGGAGGCGTTGCGGACCGGCCGCCAGACGCTCGGCCCGGGACGGTACGAGACCGTCATCAAGGTCGGGGAGCGCGACGGGCACCCGATGCTGACCTTCACCTCGCCGGACGGCGCCGACCGCGCCGAGCTGAACGCGCCGACCGCCCCGTACCTCACCATGCTCGGCAACGGGCTGCGCGAGGCGCACGGCTGGACGGCCGAGCGCGCCGCCGCGTATCTCGGCGCCCGCCCCGGCGCGGCCCGCGCCTGGTCGGCGGAGCAGATCGCGGCGCTGCTCCGCTGACCCGCGCGAGATCGCCCCTGCCGCCGCGCGCGGCGCTGCTGTACGTTCGGTTCCATGAACATCGGCGACGTGGTCGAGGACTTCGAGCTGCCGGACGAGACGGGACGCCTCCGCACCCTCGGCGGGCTTCTCGAGGACGGCCCGGTCGTCCTCTTCTTCTATCCCGCCGCGCTGACGCCCGGCTGCACCGCCGAGGCCTGCCACTTCCGCGATCTGGCCGCCGAGCTGGCCGAGGCCGGCGCGCACCCGGTCGGGATCAGCGGCGACGAGGTGGCCAAGCAGAAGGAGTTCGCCGACAAGCACGGGTTCGGCTATCCGCTGCTGTCGGACCCCGACGGCACGGTGCGGGCCCGGTTCGGTGTGAAGCGGGGCGTAGCGCTGGCGCCGACGAAGCGGAAGACGTTCGTGATCGACACCGACCGCCGCGTCCTGGAGGTCGTGAAAAGCGAGATCCGGATGAACGTGCACGCCGACCGCGCCCTGGCCGCGCTACGCGCCCGCGCCCCGAAGAGCGACAACACCTAGCCAGGTCTGTCTCGAAGCGCCCTCAAGCACCGCGCGAGCGCGCTACCTGGCCGGTGTGGCGATGCCGGAGGCAAGCCTTACCGGCCAGATCGCGAAGCGATGCCGCGCTCGCACCAAGCACGGTCAGGGGGGCGAGCCGCCAGGCGAGTATCCCTGGGCCGGGATTGCATTAAACACAGGGCACCTCAGGGAGCACGATCGCCGACGGGCGGCCGGGCTCGTGGAAGATCTCCTGGTCGGCGGTGAGCATCCGGGACGCGGTGCCGATCGGCTCGCCCGTGCCGGGGTTGCGCGCCACCCGCGGGTAGGCGCCGCTGCACACCTGCACGCGGATCCGGTGCCCGGCCTGGAACCGGTGGCCGGCCGGCCACAGTTCCAGGGCGACGCGCCGCACGCCCTCGTCGTCGGCTTCGGGCGTGCCGGGGACCAGCCGCCGCATGCCCTCGCACAGGTTGAGGGACTCCTCGTCCGGGCCGACGTCGCACAGCCGCACGACGAAGTCGGTGTGCTCCCGGTCGGACCGGATGAACAGCTCGGCGGTGACCGGGCCGATGATCTCCAGGTCGTCGTCCAGGACGTCGGAGGTGTAGGTCAGGACGTCACGGCGGCGTTCCAGCCGGCGCTGGTCGGTGACCGGGTGGTTGTCGCCGAGCAGCGTCGGCCCGCCCAGGAACGGTGTCGGGTGGTCGGGGTCGTACCGGTAGCGGTCGGGCTCGGACTCCGGCGCCCGGTCGTGGCCGAGCCCGCCGTCCGGCTGGAGGTGCCAGCGCCGCTCCCGCATGCCGGGGACGGGCCAGTCCGGGAACTCGCGCCACTGGTCGGCCCCGGTGACGAACACCCGGACGGGCTCCTCGCGCAGTCCGCTCGGGTCGTCCAGGAGGTGGGCGCGGAACCAGTCCATCGACTCCCGGATCGACCCGCGCATCATCCGCTGGTCGGCGTGGAACCAGGGGCCGATGGTGAGGTACGGGCGGTGGCCGCCCGCACGCAGTGCCGCGTAGTCCTTGAGCTGCCAGGGCAGGAAGATGTCGTACCAGCCGCCGGTCATGTTCACCGGCGCCGCCACCTCCGACACCGTGGGGCTGAAGTCGCGCTTGTCCCAGAACGTGGTGTCGGGCCCGTTGACCAGCAGGTCCTGGAAGAACCGCTGCTGCTCGCCGGTGGCCAGGACGTCCAGTTCGGCCAGCGGGCGGCCCGACAGCGCCGCCCGGCGGGCCCGGCGCGGCGACATGAGCCCGGTGGTGATGCCCGACAGCGGGTGCTTCATCCGGGAGGTGACGTCGACCCAGATCAGCGTGGACTCCAGCGCGAAGGTGCCGCCGACGTTGATGGCGTCCCGGAACTGGGAGGCCGTCACCTGCATCGACAGCGCCTTCAGTTCGGGGCCGGCCTGGTCGGCGACGGCCCACTGCACGTAGCCGAGGTAGCTGGGGCCGTGCATGGCGAACGTGCCGCCGAACCAGGGCTGCTCCTTCAGCCAGGCGATCGTGGCCAGGCCGTCCTCGCTCTCGTCCAGCGGCTCGAACACGCCGCCGGAGCCGAAGCCGCCGCGCACGCTCTGCACCACGGCCTGGAAGCCGTGCGAGGCGAACGCCTGGCCGCACATCAGCCCGAACGGGCCGCGCCTGCCGTAGGGGGAGCGGACCAGCACGGTCGGCGGGCGCTCCACGTCCGCCGGGGCGTAGTGATCGGCGAGCAGGGTGATCCCGTCGGCGGCCGGCACTTCCAGATCGCGCCGCACCGTCACCCGGTGGGGACCGTTCGGAAGCCCGAGCGCCGTGGTCCCCAGGCGGCGCATGAGACTCAGACCTACCACTCGATCAAGCGTAATCGGCGATCCGTGCCGTTCCACGCCCTCAACAGGGAGGCACGCGCCACATTTCGCACGCAGAGTACCGGTGATGTTTCACTCACATCCTGTGACCTGCGCTTGTGTCACTCACAGTGTGGCCTTACCGACAGTGGGCAGGGTCTGTGAGAACGCCCCCGGCGCCGCAGAGTTTCACTACGATCGGGCGAAATCGGGACCAGTAACGCAGAGCGTATTTATGCCGCGTACTGCCGGAAAACGGTGTGGTTGGCCGGAGCAGGCCAACGCCCGGAGGGAGAGATTCACGTCATGCCTGAGTCGCTGGACTGGGGCCGCATCATCGCCGCCGCCGTGGTGCTGGTGGTGGCGCTTGCCGTCGCGATCGTCCTGCGCATCCTGTCGGGACGGTTGAACAAGCGGGCGGTCGACAGCCGCTGGGCCTGGGACGATCTGGCAGCCCGGCTGCTGCACGACCTGGCGGTGCCGCTGGCCCTGCTCGGCGGCGCCTGGATCGCGGCCAACGTCCTGGACCTCAAGCCGGGCACGCTCTCGGGCACCAGCAAGGTGCTGAGCGCTGTGACGATCATCATCGTCTCGCTGGCCTGCGCTCGGATGATCGCCGGCATCGTCAGCTCGATCGCGCTGGCCCGGCAGGGCGTGGCCGCCAACGTGACGATCTTCGCCAACATCACCCGGGTGGTGGTGCTGGGCGTCGGCTTCCTGGTGATGCTGCAGAGCCTGGGGGTGTCGATCACCCCGCTGCTGGGCGCCCTGGGCGTCGGCGGCCTGGCGGTCGCGCTGGCCCTGCAGGACACGCTGGCCAACCTGTTCGCGGGCGTGCACGTGCTGGCGTCCAAGACCATCGAGCCGGGGGACTACATCAAGCTCAGCAGCGGCCAGGAGGGGTACGTCGTCGACATCAACTGGCGCAACACCTCGATCCGCACGCTGTCCGACAACGTCGAGGTGATCCCGAACCAGCGCTTCTCCGACACGATCCTGACCAATTACCACCGTCCCGCGCAGGACATGTCGCTGCTGATCCAGGCGAAGGTGGCCTACGGCAGCGACCTGGACCACGTGGAGAAGGTCGTCGTCGAGATCGGCACCGAGGTGATGACCGAGATCGAGGGCGCGGTGAAGGAGCACGAGACCCTGGTCCGGTTCCACACCTTCGCCGATTCGGCGATCAACTTCACCGTGATCCTTCGGATCAGCGAGTTCGGCGAGCAGTTCCGGATCAAGCACGAGTTCGTCAAGCGGCTGCACCGGCGGTTCCAGCTCGAGGGCATCGAGATCCCGCTGCCGGCCCGCCGGGTCGTGCTGCCCAAGGGGTACAACGGCCAGCCCACCGACCTGGCCGCGCTCGATCACTGACCTGAAGCTCAGGCCGACGGTGCGGCCCGCTCGTCGAACCAGTCGATGAAGCCGGCGTGGCCGACCATCCGGGCGGTGTCGTAGGCGGACGGCTCCCCGGCCGTCGGGTCGGCGCCGGCTTCCAGGAGGGCCCGGACGATCTCGGGCTCCTTCTTGAAGACGGCGCCGGCCAGCGGGCGCTGGCCGCGGTCGTTCTCCCGCTCGGGGTCGGCGCCGCGCGCCGCCAGGGCGCGCACGGTCTCGGCGTGGCCGTTGTAGGCGGCCAGCATCAGCAGGGTGTCGCCCCTGTCGTTGCTGAGGTCGGCGGGGACGCCCGTCTCGACGTAGGCGGCGAGCTGCTCGGTCCGGCCCCGCCTGGCCAGGTCGAACAGCCGGGTGGCGAACTCCTGGAGTTCCGGGGCCGCCGCGGCCGTGAGCCGCAGCTCGCAGCCGTCCGCCGCGCCGTCCGCCGCGCCGTTCGCCCGCGCGGCGTCGGCCAGGCGCCGTCCCAGCGTGTCCCCTCCGTAGTGCAGCCTCTTCTCCAACGCGACCAGCGCGCCGTGCTCGGGGTGGGAGTGCAGCCGGACCTGGTCGGCCAGCGTCTGCATGATCATCATGCCGCGGCCCTGCTCGGCCGCGGGGTCGGGGAGCGCCGGGTGGGTCACCGTGAGGCGTGCCGGGTCAAAGCCCCGGCCGTGGTCGATGACCTTGATGACGCAGTGCTCGTCCATGATCAGCACATGCACCGTGTACGCGTCCCCGGCGCGGGCGTGCTTGATGACGTTGCCGCACGCCTCGGTCAGCATCAGCCGGATGTCGCCGCGGATCGGCTCCTCGACTCCTAGCACGTCCAGGGACGCGTCCAGCATCCGGCGGATCGCCGGGACGCTCGCCGCGTCCCGCGGGAACCGAAGGTCGAGATTGATCTCCACATCGTCTCCGTTAGAACGCTGCCCCCTGTAAGTGGTCGTGCCCTTGAGACGAGCGTCAAACCGCCTGCCTCAGGAGGAAAACGGCGTTTAGATTGCACGCAATTAAGTTGTGCTATCTTGATTTGGGTGGGCCGGGACCGGCCCACCGGTCATCGAGGAGGTCGGCATGGCGAGCACGGCGGCAGAGGGCACGGTGCACTACACGGCGGTGGCCACGGCCAACGGCAGGGACGGGCGCGCGGTCAGCTCGGACGGGCGGCTCGACCTGCCCCTCGCGCCGCCGCGCGAGATGGGCGGCAGCGGCGAGGGCACCAACCCCGAGCAGCTGTTCGCCGCCGGGTACGCGGCCTGCTTCGCCAGCGCGCTGGCCGCCGTCGCCCGCGCCGGCAAGCAGGACGTCAAGGACGTGTCGGTCACCGCCGAGGTCGGCATCGGCGGCGACCTGAAGGCCGGATTCGGGCTCAGCGTGGTGCTGCGGGTCGAACTGCCCGACGAGCTCGCCGGGGAGACCGGGCGCACGCTGGTCGAGCAGGCCCACCAGGTCTGCCCCTACTCCAACGCGACCCGCGGCAACATCCCGGTCGAGCTCGTCGTCGAGTGACCCTGACCGGCCACGACCGGACCGGCCGCTCGCGTCAGTCGACCGGGCGGCCGTCCAGGACGGCGCGGAGGCGTTCGCGCACGGCGTCGTCGGGCTCGCGGTCGATGGCCTCGTTCACCGCGGCCTCGATCCCGTCCGGCCAGGCGTCCAGGCCCCACTCGTGGAGCACCCGGACGGCGAGGTTGCGGTTGCGGACGACGGGGCTCGCCAGACCGGCCAGCACCAGCGGCACGCCCCGGCCGGGCCACTTCCCGAGATCCTGAAGCAGCATGTCGAGGCAGCCGTGCGGCCTGAACCCCGGGCCCAGGCCCATCTCGTCGGCCGGGCCGGTGGCGATCTCGTCCAGCGGCAGCAGTTCCACCGCAAGGGCGAGCACCTCGTCGATGCCGTCCGGCCCGGCCTCGCCCGCGGCGCGGAACCAGGCGGAGGAGTCGAGCGGATCACCGGTGCGCAGCCGGTCCAGGCGCGCCCGCAAAGTCGGGATGCCCAGCGCCCCGCAGACCCTGGAGGCCCTGTGGAACTCCTCCTTGTCCGGCGAGGCCAGCGATCGGCGGGCCAGGTCGGCCCACAGCGGGCGGTCCATGATCTCGGCGCAGCGCGCACCCAGGGGCGGCCATTCCCGCTCCGCGTAGGCGCGCACATCCTCGACGGCCAGGAAATGCCGCAGCTCGCCCGCCCGGGTGGACATGTGGTCGAGGAAAAGCGCGGTCGCGCGCTCGCCGTCGGCGTACGCCGGCATTCCCGCGACCGGGCCGCCCTCCTCGCACAGCGCGCTGAGAATGTCGCCGGCCGCGTTCAGCAGCTCGTCATCGGGCGCGTCGGACAGCGCGTCGGCCAGGCCTCCGGTCTCCGCCGCGATCCCGGCGAGGTAGGAATCCATCACGCCGTTGCGGAACCCCTCGCGCAGGATCCATTCCCGGATCCGCGGATCCGACGTCCCGTCGAGGCGCTCGACGATGTGGACCCGTCCCCACCCGTGCACCTTCCGGCCCAGCTCCCACAGGTCGGACTCGGCGCCGGGCTCGTCGTCGTCCCCGCGGCACTTCAGTGCCACGGCCGCGAACAGCGTGAACTCGTCGTGCCGGCCGAGGACCATCAGCTCGTCGCGGTGGAGCCGGGCGTCGAACAGGCCGAGCAGCGCGATGCCCAGCTTGACCGGCTCGCGGTGCCGCCCCTGCGTCGCCAGCCGGTGGGCGAGCCGGTGGCAGCGCTCCGGATCGACGCCGGACGAGCGTACCCCGGTCAGCACCTTGTCGACGAGGCTGACGACGGTCGTCTTCTGGGCGACCGCGTAAAGGGCCTGGTAGCGCTCCTCCTCGTCCGCGCCGTCGGCGGCGGCCTCGACGAGTGCCGCGGTCAGCCGCTGAACCTCGTCGGGGTCGGCGTCGCCGCCCCAATGGTGGGTCAGCACGCCGTCATGGGCGCCCGGGGCCCACATGCCGTCGGTCTCGGCGTCATCGGGCAGCGTTTCGCCGCCGTTGGAAAGTCCAATGCCTTTCTCCGGGATATGCGCCCGGACGTGTTCGAAGATCGTGGTCATCCGGACACCTTAGAGTGCGCCATTCTCGGCGGCACTCGATTTTCCTCCCGGTGCCCTGCCCGCGCCTTCGGGCGAATCGGGGAGCGCGACGTCACCGTCCCGGGCCGGTCCGCGTGACAGCCGATTGGACAGGGAGGCCAGGGTGCAGATCAGCGAGGCGGCCAGCAGCAGCGCGAACGCCCGCTGGTAACCGGTGACCAGGTCGCCCAGGGAGTCGCGCGAGAGTTCGGCCGCCGCGCCCTGGTACAGCAGGTGGCGGTCGTCCCTGGCGAGCGCGGAGGCGGCCAGCCCCAGGCACAGTGCGGCGCTGAGCACGTTCCCGACGTTCTGCAGCGTCATCCGCAGGCCGTTGGCGATGCCGAGCCGCTCGGCGGGGACGGCCGACAGGATCGCGGCGGTGTTGCCGGTGGCGAACACGCCGCTGCCGATCGACACCAGCGCCAGGCACAGCGCGAGCAGCCAGTACGGGGTGTTCCCCGACAGCAGCGGCAGCGTCACCGCCAGCCCGGTGGAGGTGATCAGGGAACCGGCCACGGCCAGCGTGCGGTCCGGCACCCGGCGGCCCAGGAATCCCCCGATCGGGGCGGCGATCATGCCCGCCAGCGGGCCGGGCAGCACGGCGATGCCCGCCTGCGCGGGCGTCATGCCGCTGACCGCCTGGAGGAACAGCGCCAGCAGCAGCAGCGTCCCGAACCGGGCGAGGGTGTTGAACAGCGCGGCGAGCGAGCCCACCGTGAAGCCGCGGTCGGAGAACAGCGCCAGGTCGATCAGCGGGTGCCGGACGCGGCGCTGCCGGACCGCGAACAGCGGCAGGACCAGCGCGCAGACGGCGATGCCGGCGAACGTCGCCGGGCCTTTCCAGCCGCGCGATCCCGCCTCCGACAGCGCGATCACCAGCGCGCCCAGCCAGCCCGCCAGCAGTACCGCGCCGAGCACGTCGATCGGCTCGCGCACTCCGCGCGGTATCCGGGGGAGCGACCGGAACCCCCAGGCCAGCGCCAGGGCGCCGAGCGGGACGTTGAACCAGAACACCCACTGCCAGCCCGCCGTCTCGGCGAGGTAGCCGCCGATGGACGGCCCCAGCAGCGGCGCGGCGCCCAGCACGCCTATGTAGACCCCCAGGCCCTGGCTGAGCCGGGCCGGGCCGAACGCCCAGGCGATGATCGCCGTCCCGTTGGCCAGCAGGACCGCGCCGCTCACACCCTGCAGTACCCGCATCGCGATCAGGACCTGCACGTTCGGTGCGAAGCCGGCGAGCAGGCCGGCCAGCGTGAACGCGGCGAGTCCGCAGAGGTAGGTGCCGCGCCGGCCGAAGACGTCGGCCATCCGCCCGAACACCACCAGCAGCGCGGTCTGGGCGAGCATGAACGACAGGAGCATCCAACCGGCCGCGGAGGCGCCGGCGTCGAAGTGCCGGACCACCACCGGGAGCGCGATGTTGAGCGTGCTGACGTTGACGACCAGCAGGACGGTGCCGAAGCTCACCGCCGACAGCACCCGCCAGGGGTTCCGGACCGGTGCCCGCGCCTCTCCGTCGCCCGTGCGGGAGCCCGGTCGGGGCGCCTCCGCTTCGCCGCCCCGCCTGCCTCGCCGCACCGGTCGCGCCCCTCCGTACGGGATCACTGCATCAGGAAAATGCCACTTATCCGGCATTATCCACCAGACCCGTACCATCCCCCGGAACTCGGTGCCGTCCAGGGGGGCGACCGCCAGGACGGCCGCCGCGGCTCAGCCGGCCGCGGCGGCCGCCTCGTTGTTGGCCTGGATCACCTTGCGCACCGCCGGCGCGGCCGGGCCCGACCGCGCGGTCAGCTCGGCGATGCGCCGCTTGTGCCGCCGCCGGTCCGCGCGGGGCAGGACGGTCTTCAGCTCGCCCGCCGCCGCCAGCGCGACCGCGGCCGCGTCGTAGCTGTTGACGTGCGCGACCGGACGGCCTCGCAGCGCCGAGGACGCCCCGCCCCACAGCGTCTTGACCACCCGCGGATCCCTCACCGTGACCTGGTGGGAAGGGAACACCCCCAGCACCCGCCGGCGCCGCACCCGGATCCACCCGCCGTCGGCCAGTTCCGCTCGGACGGTCCGCACCATGGCCCGGCTGTCCTTGCGCACCCAGTACTGCCAGGAGCGCGGCCGGGACGAGGAGATCTGCGCGACCAGCCCGTACGGGTCGTCGCCGGGAGTGTCGGCCTTGGGCTTGCGCCGTTCCTCGATGAGCCGCCCGTCCAGGTACAGCTCGGTGAGGGCGGCGGCGCGCAGCACGTAGCCCAGGCGGCTGCCCGACACCGCCATGCGCTTCTTGTTCAGGTCGTAGGCCAGCAGGAACATCCTGGCCGGAAGGGACTCGGGTACATCGACCATGACCTAATCATCGTCCTCGTTCGTGGATTCCCCGCGGTGCGGGGACCGGGAATTCTGGTCCGCCCCGGAGACCGGGTCTCCGGGGAGCTGGTCGCCGGTGTCGTCCCGGGACCGGGACGGCCTGCCTGGCCTGCGCATCCGCCCGGCGGAGCGGGGCATCCGCCCGGCGTCGGAGAGGGCCTGGCGGAGCAGGAACTCGATCTGGGCGTTGGTGCTGCGCAGCTCGTCCCCCGCCCAACGGGCCAGCGCGTCGTGGACGGCGGGGTCGAGCCGCAGCAGGATCTTCTTACGCTCGGAAGCCACTGGTCACTGGTAGAGGGATCCGGTGTTGACCACCGGCTGGGCGTCCCGGTCGGCGCACAGCACCACCAGCAGGTTGCTGACCATGGTGGCCTTGCGCTCCTCGTCCAGGTCGACGACGTTCTGCTCGTCGAGCCGGTCCAGGGCCAGCTGGACCATGCCGACCGCGCCCTCGACGATCCGCTGCCGGGCCGCGACGACCGCGCCGGCCTGCTGGCGGCGCAGCATGGCCTGGGCGATCTCGGGGGCGTAGGCCAGCCGGGTGATCCGCGACTCGATGATCGCCACCCCCGCGGAGGCGACCCGCAGCGCCAGCTCCGCCGACAGCTTGCCGGTGATCTCGTCGGCGTTGTCGCGCAGCGAGAGCCGCTCGTGCGAGTCGTAGGGGAAGCTGCCGGCGATGTGCCGGACCGCGGCCTCGGTCTGGAAGGCCACGAACTCCACGAAGTCGTCGACCGCGAACTCCGCGCGGGCGGTGTCCTCGACCTGCCAGACGACGACGGCGGAGATCTCGATCGGGTTGCCGTCCAGGTCGTTGACCTTGGCCAGGCCGGTCTCGTGGTTGCGGATCCGGGTGGAGATCCGCTTCCGCTCGGTGATCGGGTTGACCCAGCGCAGCCCGTCGGTGCGGACGGTGCCGGTGTAGCGGCCGAGCAGCTGCAGCACCCGGGCCTCGCCGGGCGCGACCGGGGTGAGCCCGATGCTGATCACCAGCCCGGCGATGACCAGCAGCACGCCGACCGCGATGCCGGCGGCCAGGCCGGCGCCCCCGGCGGCGATGCCGCCCAGGATGGCCGCCGCGCCGAGCACGAGCAGCAGCAGGGCCAGCCCGAGCATGGGCCAGCCGCCCCTGTCGCGGGCGGCTCGCTCCTCGACCTCGGGACGCGGCATCTCGGGCACGGCCGCGGCGGCCTGTGCGGGTGACTCCGCGCGGGTCTCTTCGGGGGTCGGTGCCATGGCGGCGGGATCGTTCATCGCATCCTCCTTGTGTATGGCACCAAATTAGCAAAGTGATATCACTTTTTACAAGGGCCGCTCCTGGCCGTGACCGGCGGGGACCCCCTCCCCGGGCAGCCCCGGCTCCACATGCTCGGGGATCACCTTGGGCACCCGGCGCAGCGCGACCAGGGCGAACACCGCCACGCAGGCCGCCAGCCCGGCGCTGCACAGCAGCGCGACGTGCACGCCGTCCACGAACGCCTCACCGGCCCTCGCGACGACCTGCCGCCCCAGTTGCGTCGGCAGCGCGGCGGCGGCTTCGGCCGCACCGCTCAACGAGTCGCGCGCTGCGTGGCCGACCTCTGGGGGCAGCCCTGGGGGCAGCTCGATGCTGTTGCGGTAGACCGCGTTCAGGATGCTGCCCAGCACCGCCATGCCCAGCGAGCCGCCCAGCTCCATGCCGGTCTCGGAGATCGCGGACGCCGCGCCGGACCGCTCCCGCGGCACCGTCGCCAGCACCGTGTCGGCGGTGACGGTCATCACCATGCCGATGCCCAGGCCCGACATCGCCATCGGCCCCACCAGCGACAGGTAGCCGCTGTCCGTTCCGACCTGCGAGAGAAGCGCGAACGCCACCGCGCCCAGGGCCAGCCCGGCGGCCACCACGCGGGCCCGGCCCAGCGCGCCGATCAGCGGCGGGGCCAGTGCCGCGCCGCCGACCATCGCGCCCAGCGCGCCGGGCAGCCCGGCCAGCCCGGACTCCAGCGGCGACCAGCCCAGCACCAGCTGGAAGTACAGCGAGAAGATCAGCGACTGGGCGACCAGCGCGAACATCGCGAACATGTTGGTGGCCACCGAGCCGGAGAACGCGATCCGGCCGAACAGCCGCACATCGATCAGGGGGTCGTCCAGGCGGACCTGCCGCAGCACGAACGCCGCCAGCGCCAGCAGCCCGCCCAGCGCCGCGGCCGGTACCGCGGCGCTCGCGCCCTCGCCGGCCGCGACCTCCTTGATCGCGTACACCACGCCGAGCACGCCGGCGATCGACAGCGGGACGCTGAGCAGGTCCAGCCGGCCGGGGTTCGGCATCCGGGTCTCGGGCAGCACCGCCGACCCGGCGACCAGCACCGCCGCCATGATCGGCACGTTGATGAGGAACACCGAGCCCCACCAGAAGTGGTCCAGCAGCGCGCCGCCGACCACCGGTCCCAGCCCGACCGCCAGGCCGCCGATCCCGGCGAACATCCCGACCGCCATCGTCCGCTCCTTGGGGTCGGTGAAGACCCGGCGGATCAGCGACAGCGCCGACGGCATCAGGGTCGCGCCGGCCAGGCCCAGCAGGAACCGCGCCGCGATGAGCATCTCGGCGCTGCTCGCGTAGGCGGTCAGCGCCGACGTCGCGCCGAACAGCGCGGTGCCGATCAGCAGCAGCCGCTTGTGCCCGATCCGGTCGCCGACCCCGCCCATCGTGATCAGCAGCCCGGCGAGGGCGAAACCGTAGGCGTCCGCGATCCACAGGATCTGGGTGGCCGACGGCCGCAGGTCGGCGGTCAGGTGCGGGATGGCCTGGTTCAGCGCGGTCAGGTCGATATTGGGCACCAGGATCAGCAGCAGGCAGATCCCGAACGTGCCCCATTTCCGCGACGCGGAGTAAACGGCCGGCGGACCGGCCGGGGGAGTGAGGGTGTTCATGCCGCCACTGTCGGAGACCGCGCTGACCGTCCGCGCACCGTCCGCTGACGAACCGGGCGGACGCCGGTCAGCAGCGAGAGTTCAGGAAGCGAGCGCCGTCTCCATCGCCCGCTCAGGCGTCAGCGCCACACCGCGCGCCCGCGCCGCCTCGTACGCCGCGTCCCCCAGCGCCGCCCGCACCCCGGCCTCCACCTGGACGAAATCGGGATCGCCCGCGACGGACGCGCCGCGCATCGCCTCCGTCGCCCCGAGCAGCAGCGCGGCCCGCTCCGCGTCCCCCTCCAGCCGCGCGACCCCCGCCAAGCCCACGACCGCCTTCGCCCGGTACATGAACACCGGATGGTCGAACGTCAGCCCCAGCGCCCGCCGCATCCACGCCCCGGCCCCGGCCGCGTCCCCCTCGGCGTGCGCGATCCAGCCGAGCCCGACGAACACCGCCGCCCGCGTCGCCGCCGCGATGAACCGCTCGGCGTGCGATCCGGCCAGCGCCTCGTCGTACAGCCGCCGTGCCTCCCGCAGGTCGCCGTCCTGCCGGGCCAGTTCGCCGAGGCCGTGGTTGGCGGCGGCCACCTTGTCCAGGGCGCCGGCGCGGCGGGCCAGCTCGGCGGCGCGCTCCAGATCGGCACGGGCGGCGTCCGGCTCCCGGCCATGGAGGAGGATGTCGGCGCGGCGGCACAGCAGGTCGGCCTGCTCCTCCAGCGCGCCCAGCTCGCCGACGAGTTCCAGCGCCTCGTCCAGCAGTTCCATCGCCCGGCCCCGGTCGCCGCGATGGAAGGCGATCTGCGAGAGCGGGTCCAGGGCGTTGGCCATGCCCCACCGGTCGCCCACCGCCCGGAAACCCTCCAGCGCCCGCCTGCTGCACGCGTCGGCCTCGTCCATGTCGCCGCGGAACTGCGCCAGGAAGCCGTCGCTCATGCTGAGCAGCGCCCTGGACCAGGCGTCCCGGCCGGTCTGGAGCAAGTGCGTGTCGATGTCGGTGCGCGTCGGCCCGGCGGTGAGGCCCCACAGGACCAGGGTGGGCGGGTACTCGACCTGCCATTGCAGCGAGGCCATCTTCTCGGTCGCCAGATCCAGCGCGGCCACCGCGCGAGGCCCCGACGCCCCGGCGGACAGGGCGTTGGTGACGCAGTGGATGTACTCCTCGTCGCAGCCTTCCGGCGGTTCGAGGCCGAGGACGTCCAGCAGCTCGATCGACAGCGGCCCGCCCTCGACGCGGCCGCGCAGCCACCAGTACCACGACAGTGCGGCGACCAGGCGCAGCGCGGTCACCGGGTCGGTGTGCATGGACGCGCGCAGCGCCGCGTGCAGGTTGGCGTGCTCGGCCGCCAGCCGGGCCAGCCATTCCAGCTGCTCGGCGCCGCGCAGCATGGTGTCGGCGCTGCGCGCGAGGCTGAGGAAGTACGCGGCGTGCGCTCTGGTGAAGCGGTCCTGCTCGCCCGCCTCGGCCAGCCGCTCGGTGCAGAACGCCCGTACCGTGCTGAGCATGCGGTAGCGGGTGCCGTCGGTCTGGAGCAGCGACTTCTCCACCAGCCCGGCCAGCAGCTCGTCCACGTCGGCGTCCATGGCGCAGACCAGTTCGGCCGCCTCCAGCGTCGCGCCGCCGGCGAAGACGGTCAGCCGCCGCGCCAGCGTCCGCTCCGCGTCGTCCAGGAGGTCCCAGCTCCACTCCACGACCGCGCGCAGCGTCTGGTGCCGGGGCGCCGCCGACCGGTCGCCGCGCGACAGCAGCCGGAACCGGTCGTCCAGGCGCCGCGCCACCTCCTCCACCGGCAGCGCCCGCAGCCGCGCCGCGGCCAGCTCGACCGCCAGCGGCAGGCCGTCGAGCGCCGCGCAGATGTGCACGACCGCGGCGGCGTTCCCCGGGACGACCGCGAAACCGGGCCGCACCGCCGCCGCCCGGTCGGCGAACAGCCGCACCGCCGGATAGCCGGCCGCCTCCACCGCCCCGGCGCCCTCGGGCGGCAGCCCGAGCGGCGGCAGCGGGCGCAGCGACTCACCGGTGATCCCCAGCGCCTCCCGGCTGGTCGCCAGCACGCGCAGCCCCGGCAGCGCCGTCAGCAGCCGGTGCGCCAGCCGTGCCGCCGCCTCGATCACGTGCTCGCAGTTGTCCAGGACGATCAGCACCCGCCGCCCGTCCAGCGCGGTGACCAGCCGTTCCATGGCCTCCGGCTGAGGCCCGCCCGGCAGCATCGCCGACTCCCGCACGCCCAGCGCGCCGAGCACGGCCTTCGGCACCTCGGCCGCGTCGCCCACCTGGGACAGGTCGACGAAGCAGACCTCGCCCTCCTCGCGCGCCGCCGCCTCCAGCGCCAGCCGCGTCTTGCCCGCGCCGCCCGGCCCGAGGAGCGTCACCAGCCGCCCCTCGGCGAGCATCCCGCCGACCAGCTTCAGCTCGTCCTCACGCCCGACGAAGCTGGTGAGCTGCGCCGGGAGGGCACCGGTGGGCCGCGCCGGACCGGGGTCGCCGCGCAGGATCGCCAGGTGGATCTCCGCCAGCTCGGCGGACGGGTCGGCGCCCAGCTCGTCGGCCAGCAGCCGGCGCGTCTCCTCGTAGACGCCGAGCGCCTCGGCCTGCCGCCCGGCGCCGTGCAGCGCCCGCATCAGCAGGCCGCGCGCGCGTTCCCTGAGCGGATGCGCCGCGACGAGCTCGCGCAGCTCCCGCACCGGGCCCTCGCCCGCGGCGATCTCCGCATCGGCCCAGTCCTCGACGGCCCCCGCCCGCAGCTCCTCCAGCCGCGCCGCCTGGCCCGCCGCGAAGGGCGCCGCGACATCGGCCAGCGCCGGACCGCGCCACAACCTCAGCGCCTCCCGCAAGTCGCCCTTCTGGACGAGCCGCTCGAACCTATGGACGTCGACGTCCTCGCGCGGCACCGCCAGCCGGTAACCGGCCGCGTGCCCCTCCACCAGGTCCGCGCCGCCCAGGCCCCGCCGCAGCCGCGAGACCTGCGATTGGAGCGCGTTGGCCGCGCCGGCCGGCGGATCCTCCCCGTACAGGCCGTCGATCAGCCGTTCCGTGCCGACGATGTTGCCCGCGTCCAGAAGGAGCATCGCCAGCAGCGCCCGCACCCGGGGCCCGCCCACCACGATGACCCGACCGTCGAGGCGCACCTCGACCGGTCCAAGAACGCCGAACCGCATGGCCCCGATTCTCCCGTATGCCTACCAGTCGTCGAACGTGAAGTCCTGAGCCAGCTCGTCCCACGGCAGGTCGTGCATCCGCGCCACCGCGTCCGGGTGGATAACCCTGTCGGTCGCCCTCTGGTACCACACGACCGCGAGCATGGTGGTCCACCAGTCGCCCTCCGCCCGAGGCGTCGGCGGCCCTTCGAACAGCCCCATGCACTCCACCGCGGGCACGAACTCCGCGGGCTGTCCACGGAACCGCCAACTGGAGTCGTCATCGGTGGACCGTTCCGGCGGAACCACGTACACGGGCCGCCCGAACCGCTCGCCCGCCCGCTTCGCCGCCCTCTCGAGCATGGCGTCGTTGGTCCGGGCCGTGGGCAGACCTTCAATCCACCCGCCGTACGTCATCCGCATCTCGATGGACGTCAGCCGCAGCGTGCCGCGCCCGACCTCGATCGAGCAGATCTCGTTGTTCCTCTCCACCCGACGCATTATCGATCAAGCGTCGTGTGCACCTCGTCCAGCAGGCGCAGCACATACTCGCGATCCTCCCGCGCGAAGGCCGCCTCCACAGCCGCCACGGCACGCCCTCCGGTAAGCCATCCGACGACCTCCCGGCCGTCCCGCCCCCAGTACGCGTCCACCAACCGCGGTTGGGGTCCCCACCCGACCTCGTGCAGAACAAACTCGTGTAGATGCCGGATCGCCTCATCCGACGCCAGCCGCTCCCACCGCTCCAGGAACGACCCGACCCCGATCCCCGTGCACCCCAGGCTGCACAGCACCGTCCCGACCGCAGGCCGCGAGGGAAACCGCTCAAGCGTCCTGTCCCACCACTCGCTCAGGAACACTTCGATGGCCCCGCGCTCCTCCGCGTCCCACTCCGTCCAACCGGCCTTCGCAAGCTTGCCGAACACCACCGGCGGATCCGGGTAGACGAACGCATCGGCCGCCGCGCATTCCAGCAACCGGGGCAGGAAGTAGCGGAACTCCGCGACACCACCCCACGTGCTCAGCGCCTTGGCCGCGTACCGGGCGAGCACCTCCGGCTCCAGTTCACGCACCGGCCGTCCGAGCAGCACCCGATCCTCGTCCGGCGCCACACAGTGCGAACACCCCTCAACCCGCCCCGGCCGCGGCACACGCCCGAACACCTCATAAAGCCCCTCAACCACGCCCGAACCCTAACTTCCGACCTGCGCTGATAGGCCCCGGACAGCCCGGAGGCGCTATTCCTGCTTCCGGCTCAGCCACAGCACCCTCGCCCAGTGGTTCGACGTGATCGTCCACCGCCAGGTGGTCACGCCGGCCCGCCCGCTCGCCGGTTGAGGGCGGCGCGGTCCTCGTCCGGCAGCCAGGTCCCCACCGGCGGCGCCTCTGGCCGAGGAAGCGCCCGGAGGAGCCTGGCCAGTCGCGGATCGCGGTTCTCCCGATGCCAGACGATCGACCACACGTGCAGCGGCGTCGGCTCGACGATCGGGATCTGCCGCAGCCGCGGGTAGTGGGGGAGATCGATGTCCTTCTCTCCCACAGCGACGCCATGGCGTTCCCGCTGCAACTGCCGTGCCGAATCCCGGACGCCCACCGCGACCTCCCCGTACCGCACCGGCACGCCGAGGCCCTCGCTGAGCCGGGCCAGATAGGCGCGCCACTCGTCGGCCCCGCCCGGATCGGGCATCGCGATCCCCGCCTCTTTCAGATCGGCGATCCGCAACGCGGGACGGTCGGCGAGCGCATGCCCCTCGAACGCGAACGCGTACAACGCCACCACCGACACCGGCCGGTGGGCCAGCTCGGCCGGCCACGGCCGCGCGGCATCGTTCACCCGGCCGAACGCCGCGTCCAGCTCGCCGTTCAGGACGGCGGGCAGCGCGTTCGCCAGCCCCTGCCGCATGCTCGGCTCCACCCCCAGATCGGGCTCGCGATCGGCGATCTCGCGCAGCAGCGCCAGCGGCGTGAAGCGCTCAGCGAACACGTCCACCCGCAAGGCCGTGGGGGTTTGCGGACGCACGGCGGCGACGGCGGTGTCGAACGCGGCGACCGCGTCCCTGGCCAGCGGCAGCAGACGGTGCCCTGCCGCGGTCAGCTCCACCTTGCGGGTCGTCCGTGCGAACAGGGGCGTGGCCAGGGAGTTCTCCAGTCGGCGAACACGTTTGGACAGCGCCTGCTGGGTGAGCAGCAGGCGGGCGGCGGCCCGTCCGAAATGGAGTTCCTCGGCCACGATGACGAACGCGCGCATCCCCTGGAGATCGGGATCCATGCCCCAACCCTGGATTAACAACTCCCTGTTGTCAATCTCGCCGCATCGGTTGTTGGACGTCACCTCGCGAGCAGCGGTTATCTGACGCCATGACGCTCCAGATGCTCAGCGAACCCTCGTCCGGTACCACCGAGGCCCCGCCCCAGCTGCGCGAAGAGGTTTTCCAGCGGCTCCTGCGGCACCGTGTCATCGTCCTGGGCCAGCAGGTCGACGACGACATCGCCAACCGGATCTGCGCCGAAATGCTCCTGCTCTCCGCCGAGGACCGGGAGCGCGACATCCACCTCTACATCAACTCACCCGGCGGCTCCGTCACCGCCGGCCTGGCCATCTACGACATCATGCAGTTCATCCCGAACGACGTCGCCACCCTTTCCATGGGCTTCACCGCGTCGATGGGCCAGTTCCTGCTGTGTGCGGGGACACAGGGCAAGCGCTACGCGCTGCCGCACGCCAGCATCCTCATGCACCAGCCGTCCGGCGGCATCGCCGGAACCGCCTCGGACATCCGAATCCAGGCCGAACACATGCGCTCGGTCAAACACCTCATCCAGACACGCATCGCCCACCACACCGGCCAGCCGGTAGAACGCATCGAGGCCGACTCCGACCGCGACCGCTACTACACCGCCGACGAGGCCCGGACGTACGGCTTCGTAGACCACGTAGTGAAAACCGCCGACCAGATCCTCGCCGCCTGACCCGCACCGGGCCCGCAACTCGGCGTTGGACGAAGACAGCCCGACCAGGCGCTGCCGGCCTCTGCCAGACCAGGATTCAGGGGCCGGCGGGCGTCCTGCGCTGCTTTCAGGTATTGCATTCACGCTGGCCGCCGCGCTTCGCAAGATCAGTGGGTTCCCACACGCGCTCAAGTCTCGGGCGCAGGTTGCAGCCAGTTGCCTTCGGGGGCGGCCTAGGGCGCTTCCCTGGCCGTGGACGTGCCGGGGGCCTCTGTTCCCTGGTCCCGGTGCGTGGTCAGAGAGGGTGGCCGTCGGCGTGACCAGGCGGTTGTGAGTGGCTGCTCGTAATATCGGTGGACCGCCAGTGCCACCGCCTGCGCGAGCAGCGTGAAGGCGACGGCGAGGGTGGCGTTCACCCACAAGGCGTCAGAGCGCTGCGGTCCGATCACGCTGCTCAAGGCCAGCAGGAGCGGGAAGTGGCAAATGTAAAGGGCATACGATGCTTCTCCCAGCCGCACCAGAAGAGGTCGCGCCAACTGGCCAGAGCGGCCCTGGACATCGGCCAGGGCGAGGCCTGCGACGATCAGGGTCATCGGGACAGCGGTGGCCGCTCCCAGGGCGTACTGCAGAGGCAGTATGCCCAGCAGGCCTATCGCAAGGGCGAGCGAAGCGATGATTGCCAGGCGGGGCAGCCGTGGCCACCGTCCGGTCTGGAGCAGGCGCGCAGTGACGATGCCCAGAGCGAACTCCACGAGCCGGACCGGCGGGAAGACGTAGCCGAACCACAGGCTGTTCTGGTTGACCGGGAATTCCTCGATGGCAGGCGGGGGCCCGGGAATGGTCATCGCGACCAGCGGCAACCCCAGGGCGGCGATGGCCAGGGCTGCCCAGAGGTACCGTAGCCGCCTGCGCGGGACTCTCCGGACGGCGCTGATCAGCAGCGGGAACATCGCGTAGAAGAACGCCTCGCAGGACAGCGACCAGGCGGGTCCGTTGTAGGCGGTGTTCACCTCAAGGCGGGCAATCCAGTCCTGCACCATGAACAAACCCAGGAACGCGGCGTAGAACGGGGGTTCGCCAAACGAACTGAGTTGCGGGGGCGGCGCGGCGACGCTGAAGAGCACGACGGCGGCCGTCCACGAGAGTGCGTGGTTGGGAAATATACGCCAGAATCGGCGGCGCCAGAAGGAACGAGCCCGGTCTCCGACGGTATGGGTCCAGGTGAGTACGAAGCCCGACAGGATGAAGAAGCCGCTGACGGCTGTGGCGGCTATCGGAAAGGTCATTACTGCGGCATCGCGTAGGCTGCCGTCGACAAATCCCAGCGTGTGGCACGCCAGTACAATTCCGGCCAAGACGAACCGCAGGCCGGTCAATGACGGTAACCGGGCCCGTCGTGTCCGGTCGGGCATATATCTCTCCGTTTCCGTTGGACCGGACACTAGCAGCAGATGTCACTGTGAGTAATTATCCGATTGCGATACGTGGTCATTGCTTGAGGGTATGACTCCGATGCCAGTCGGGCACAGGAGCGGGACTGCCGTCGAGCCCCCGAACTTCGTCTGTGCGGCGCCCGCCACTTACGTTGACGAAGCACGGTGATGGGTTGATCGGGTCGCGCCTTCGCCACGTCCTCCCGCACACGCCAGGCCGACGACGCCATCGAGCACCTCGACCGAATCCCCCGGCGGCTCGAGATCCCCGCTTACCCGCGGCCCCGTGCGGCGAATAATGCGTTGCCGAACGTGCGGGGGCGTTGCGACGCTTGCCGGAAACTTACGGAAAGGACGGTCATGTCGACGCTGCGCGTGACGGCCGAGCGGCTCACGATCCACCCGCACGATAACGCCGACGCACTGGAACTGGCCCAGGTCGGGCTCTACCGGGCGGTGGTGGCCAAGGGGCAGTTCCAGACCGGCGATTGGGCCCTCTACATCCCGGAAGGCTCCCTCTTGCCGGACGAGCTGATCGCCGAGCTGGGCCTGACCGGGAAGCTGGCAGGTTCCCAGAAGAACCGCGTCAAGGCGGTAAGGCTGCGCGGCGAGCTGTCCCAGGGGATCGTGTGCCTGCCCCAGGCCGTGAGCGGGGTGGATCTCGCGGAGGCGAACGCGCAGGACCGCGACTTCGCCGAGGAGTTGGGCGTCACCAAGTGGGTGCCGCCGATCCCGGTGCACATGGCAGGTGAGGTCGTGTCCGCCGCGGACCTGCTCCCGTGGATCGAGATCGAGGACATCAAGCGGTACCCGTCCATGTTCGAGGCGGGCGAACCGGTGGTCGCCACGGAGAAGATCCACGGCTCGGCGTGCCTGTTCTCGCTGGTCGGGGGAGAGGCGTTCGTGTCGTCCAAAGGGTTCGGCGCCAAGCGGCTCGCGCTGGCGCACAACCCGAAGAACCTCTACTGGCGCGCGATCGAATCGCACGGCGTCGCGGAAGCCGCTCGCCGGATCGCCGACATCTTCGAGGTCGAGCGCGTCGGGGTGTTCGGCGAGGTGTTCGGACGCGGCGTCCAGGACCTGGCCTACGGCGCCAACGCCGCGGGCGAGCAGGTCGGCTACGCGGTGTTCGACGTGGCGATCGCGACCGCGGAGGGCCCCGTGCGCTGGCTGAACTCCGGCGAGCTGGCGGACGTCCTCGCGAAGGTCGAACTCCCTGCCGTTCCCCGGCTTTATGAGGGGCCGTACGACGAGGCGGCCCTGATGGACCTGGCCAGCGGCAAGGAGACGGTGTCCGGCTCGTCCGAGCACCTGCGCGAGGGCCTGGTCGTCCGTTCCGCCGTCGAACGCTACAGCCAGGTGACGGTCGGCCGCGCGATCGCCAAGTTCATCTCGCCCGCCTACCTCACCCGCAAGGGCGGCACCGAATACGAATGACCCGCCCTCCGCCTCGTACCGCCGCCGCGGTACGAGGCGGAATCGTCTTGGCTCACGCACCGCTTCGCAGATATGACGGAGCGGTTCTTGATTTGCGGGATGCCTTGTATGGTTGGCACGCGCAGATGATCGTGAACGGGCGAAATTCCGCGCTTTCGGCACGAGTTGTATGACCGATAATGAACTTCCGGTGAAGGGTTGGTAAAACCCGGATCGGCACGGCATTGTCGGTCACCCCGACCAGGAGGCACTGATGCGTGTCGGCCCGCTGCGCGAAGAGCAGGCGATTCAGCAGGTCATCGAACGGCTCACGGCGGACTACGCCGACTCCCGGCCCGACGTCGCGGACCTCGTCGCGACCGCGCAGGCCAGATTCGACGGGCATCGCATCCGGGATTTCGTTCCCATCTTCGTCGAGGGCATCGTCCGGCAGGAACTCGCCGAGCCGCAGCCCGTGGCTCCCGAGGAAAGCCAGGTGAACGCGGCGGAAAATTCGGGGAACAAATCCGAGCCGGAAACGGCTCCGCCGACCGAGACGAACGCGCAACACCTTTCGGATGCGCCCTCGCCGCAGCGGATCCGCATATCGCGGAAGACGGCCATGACGCTCATCGCGGCGCTGACCGCGGTCGGTGTCGCGGCCACCGCGGTGGTCGTTTACGTCTCCGGGCAGGAGGACGCCCCGGCCAAGCTCACCGTCGTGCGCGGCGTGGTCGGCTCGGAGAAGCAGACGTTCTTCAACGACCCCCAGGTACGCGACGCGCTCGCGCGGCAGGGCGTCGAGGTCAAGGTCGAACCGGCCGGCTCCCGGCAGCTCGCCACCTCCGTCGACCTCGACAAGTACGACTTCGCCTTCCCGTCCAGCGCCCCGGCGGCCGACCGGATCCAGCGGCAGCGCGGCATCAACGCCGAGTACACCCCGTTCTCCTCGCCCATGGCGATCGCCACGTTCCAGCCGATCGCCGACCTGCTGGCCAAGGAGGGCGTCGCCAAACGCGGTGCCACCTGGACCTTCGACGTCGGCCGCTACCTCGAACTGGTCTCCAACCGCACCCGGTGGGACGAGCTCGAGGGCAACACCGCCTACAAAGTGCGCAAGAACATCCTGGTCTCCACCACGGACCCGCGCACGTCCAACTCCGCCGCCATGTACCTGGCCATCACCGGCTACGTCGCCAACGGCGATTCCGTCGTCCAGGGCATCGCCGCCGAACGCAAGGTGCTGCCCGTCCTGTCCCGGCTCTTCCTAGACCAGGGCTACACGGCCAACACCACCGAAGGCCCCTTCCAGGACTACCTGTCGTTGGGCATGGGCAAGACGCCGCTCGCACTCATCTACGAGGCCCAGTACGTCGGTGCCGCCGTGGCCGGGAAGATCAAGCCCGGCATGGTGATGATGTACCCCTCGCCCACCGTGCTCTCCAAGCACACACTCGTCCCGCTCAACGCCTCAGGCGACCGAGTCGGCCGCTTGCTGTCCGACGACCCCACTCTGCAGCGTCTCGCAGCCCGACACGGCTTCCGCGCCCGCGACCCGCAGCAGTTCACCCAGGTCGCCACGGAAAGCAAGGTGCGCGTCTCGTCCAACCTCATCGACGTGGTCGACCCGCCCAACTACGTAACCCTGGAGCACCTGCTCAACGGCGTAGCAAAGCAATACGGATCCTGACCCGCGGCCCTCACAGGGCTTGTTGCTGCGATCGCTGCGTGGTCTCTGGTTCAAAAGCCGCGCCGCCGCCCGTGGGCGGATTCGCGGGCATCCTCGACGGGCTCATGCGCAACCGCGGCTTCGGCATGCGGGAGATGCCGTTCGCCGGGCTGTCCAGGGGCACGATCCACGGCATGCCGAAGGGGCGTTACCAGACCCTCCAGCAACTCAATGCGATGGCAGGCCCGCTGGGATGGCGATTTGAGGACCTGGCGGCAGTGGCCGGTGAACCACTGGGGACCTTCAACGACTGCTCGGCGCTCTGCCGTCACGTGGGCAAGGTGTATGTGGCCGCCATCCCTCTCACGAGCGAGCAGTTGGTGCAGGCCGTTGTTGAAGCGGATCGCCTCAGCGGGCGAATCGACGAGGGCTCGTGGCAACCTGTGGCCATGAAGATCGACCTTGCCCGGACGAGACACGTGGAATACCCGGCGAGCCACACGCCGATCACCCTGCCTAAAGTCTTGAGGCAACTTCAGACCCGCTGAAGTAGCAGGCGTGGTAGGAACTCGCTCGGTGGCTACGCGTACGACAAGTACAGATGGCCCCAACGCCGCCACCGTCATCGCGGCATTGCACCGAGGAGAGAAACGCCTCGTCTTCTGCGACTCACTGCAACTGGTGGAGGAACTGGGAGCCGCCCTGCGGCGGTACGACGGAAGACCGTCAACAGACCTACCCCCAGGCAGCACGAAGACCTCGTGCGGTATGGGGGCATGTCCAGCGCCGACCGAAGAGCCGGTCGGCGGAAGCCCGTCGGGCCGCAACACTCCGGTAAAGGCTATCGGTCATCCGGACATTCTGGATCAGTCAACGAAGGTGCTTGCTTTACGCGTCTCGCCCGGCATCTCTCCAGGGGCGTTGCTCATCGAGCACATGTGGAACGGCCAGCACGATGCCGCACCGGCCTCCGCCGATGTGACGCCCTGATCGCGAACGTGCCGGCGATTTCCACCCGCCTAGGGTTCGGCGAACTTCGGCGGCGTCAGGGACGCCGGCGGCCAGTGCGCCGGCCCCCCGGTGTTCCCAACACCGACGGCCTGTAGCGGCTGAGCGGCGCCCGTCCTGCTCTCGATTCGGTACCGGGGAGGAGAGCAGGCCGGGCGCATCAGTGGCCGTGCTTGTCTCGCTCATGCGGGTGGGAAGAGCGGGAGGGAGACTCCGGGCGTCAGTTCACGGCCACAGCGATGTCGACGCCAGGCCCTGGCCGTGCGCCAAGACGATCAGCTGTCAGATGCTGCTGCGAAGGCGGTCGAGGAGCGTCGTCCATTGAGCGGGAGAGAGAGCAAGGATGGGGCTCCGGTCGTCGAGCGTGGAATCACGCACGCCCACAGTGCCGTTCGTGGCCTGGGCGACCTCGACGCATTCGCCGTTCGGTTCGCTATGGCGGGACTTGCGCCAGCGGGCGTACTGCTTCGTCATGCTCCCGATCCTGCCTCTTCGGTGAGACCGTCGGCTACCCGGTGGAGAAAGGTGAGACTGTCCTTGGGGCTGAGCGCCGCCTTCCGGAGGCGTTTGAACATCTCGACGTACTGTGCCACCTCGCCTTTCTGGGTGAGGACCAGGTCCGTGGTGACGGTGTCGAGCACCGCCATCGGCGGATCGGCTCGCTCGGGGAATGTGAACAGGTAGAACGACGATTTTGGGAGGAAGCCCCCGGGAATGGCCGCGTTGTGGGGCAGCACCCGTACGGTGATCCGCTCCTCGGACGTGACCACCGAGATCAGGTGGCGGAGCTGGGCTGCCATGGCCTCGGCGGGAACGGCCAGCCGGTGGATGATGCACTCGTCCAGGACGGTCTCGTACGAGGGGCCGTTCTCTCGAAGCAGACAGCGCTGGCGGTGCGCACGTGCCTCGGCCATGCGCTCGGGCCGGTAGCCGAGTGGCCCTTGGCAGCGGTCGAGCTCGACCAGCGCCATGATGAACTCGGGACTCTGCAGGACCGCGGGCATCGCCGTCTGGTTGAAGCTGCGGATCGTGTCGGCACCGGACTCAAGGTCGGCGTAGAGCTTCTGGCGAGGGCCCATGGGATTGCCGTAGCGATCCCACCAGCCCTTCTCCGCAGCGTCGCGGGCCAGCCGGACGATCCTCTTGTACTGGCTGCCCTCCACACCGAGAATCTCCAGCATCTTCATGATCTCGGCGAGGTCGGGCCGGACCTGGCCGTTCTCCAGCCGTGTGATCTTCGTACGGGACTGGTAGACGAGCCGGCCCAGCTCGTCGGTGGTCATGTTGCGGTGCTCGCGGATCTTGCGGAGTTCGGCTGCGAGCCGGCGGCGGCGGACGTAGGGGCTCGGCATGACCGTTCTCCTCGCGTCTCGGTGGAGCTGTGACGGTGGCATCACTGTGTGTGCCGGTCCAGGTTCGCGTCGGCGAATTCGAACTGGCAATCGATTGGCCGGATCGGGTCACGCTATCGAGGTATGCGCACTTCAGCGATGACCTCCTGAAATCCGCACGTGCGGATTTCGGGTGTGCGAACGCCTCATGTGTGGGATTGGACGCCCGAAGTGCAGCTGTGCGCGGCGTGGGTGTGCTGATTGTTGGCTGGAATGGGTGGTGTGCTGATTCAACGTGTTCGAGTGGCCACGTCTTGTGACGATGTGGTGGTGACGGAGTGCGTCCCCGAGTGCTCCGCAAGGTGAACAAGACCCGAGGTGTCCGATGTCCCTGGCGCTCCTTCCCGCGGTCGAGCCCGCGGTGCCGCTGTACTGGCGGCGGACCTTTCCCGGCCGTGCCGACCAGGCCCGTGCGGCCCGCGGCTTTGTCGGCTGCCTGCTGGACGGCTGTCCCTATCTCGACGACGTCCTGCTGGCGGCGGGTGAACTGGTCGGGAACGCGCTCCGGCATACCAAATCCGGCCAGGACGGCGGCGTGTTCACCGTCGAAATCCTTCGTGGCTGCGGCGGCGTCGTGATCTCGGTCGCAGACCAGGGCGGCCCGAGCGAACCGGCCACCCCGGAGACCCATGATCTGGACGAGTGCGGACGAGGGCTGCTCACCATCGCTTTCGTCGCCGCGAGCTGGGGCTGGCATGGCAACGAGCACGGCCGGAAGGTCGTCGTGACCTTCGCGGGGGAGTGGACGGAATGAGCCGCGCGATCACTCACGCCCAGGCCCGCGTGCCCTGGGCGATGACCGCCGCGATGGCATGCGGTGCGGCGCAGTCAGCGGTGCGAGCGACCCACCATCCCGGCAAGGACGCCTCCGATGCGTTCACGGCGTACGCGATTCCTCGTCCTGTGCCGCTGATCATGGAAGAGTTCGGCGAAGGGTTCATCGCCCGCCCCGCCGGGCGGGACGCCTTGGCCGTTCTTGCCCTCCTCGGGATCGCGGGCATCCTCATCTTCCAGGCACGCGAAACGCGGATCGTCCGCGGAGAGGCCCGGCGCTCGGCGATCGCCGACCTGCTCAAGATGGCCATGGACGACCCCGCTCTGGACGAGGCATGGGGCCCGGTCCCCGAAGACGAGGACCGCAAAGCCCGCCGCCAGCTCATGTACATCAACATGATCCTTTCCGAGTGGCAGATGTCGTTCGAGACCAAGGCCATGGGCGAGACCCGCCTGCGCGCGATCTCACGGGAGCTGTTCAGCGGCAGTCCCGGGCGCGCCTTCTGGGAGGCCGCCCGCGACGTCCGGATCAGAACCTCCGACACCAGACGCGCCCGCCGCTTCCACCTGATCCTCGAAGAGGAGTACAACCGCGCCCCAGCCCCGTCTGCGGGACAGGGACCGGAACCGCGATCCCGGGGTCCCCGCTGGCAGAGGCCCCTCCTTGCCGCTGGAACCGCCGCCGCAGTGGTGGTCATTCCTCTGGCCCGCCGCGCCCGCCTCTGGCCATGGTGAGCGAAGGTCACGTACTCGGAATCTGTCCCGCCCAAGTGCCCTGCGGATCGGGTCGCGGTCGGTCTTCGGCAGGTGTGGGGTCCGCGCCCAGTTGCCGGACGCGAACGCCTCCCAGCTGGTGTCGCCGGGCTTGCGCAAGGTCTCGGCGTGTTCGGGCTTTCAGATCATGCCGCTTGGGACCTCGGCCTGCAGGGCGAAGGTCTGGTGGTACGCGGCCTGGTCGAGGCGGTCAAGCGTCGCGGATGTCTGGTTTGGCGGCGGAGAGCATGCGGCCGGAGATGATCACTAGTCGCTCGTCGGAGCCGATGCGCACGCCGGGTGGGAGGCGGTCCGCGTAGGCGGTGGTGGCGTCACGGCCGATGACGGCGATATCGCCGTTGTCGAGCTCCCAGATCTCGGGGCAGTCCTGCGTGGTCCGGCTGTCTCCCACTTCGGCGGCCGTCTTGCCGAGGCGGCGCTGGAACTCGGCGTTGTGGTCGGCTTCCCACGGTCTCGTCATGAGGCCACCCGCTTCCGTTCATCGGCTGTGCGGAGATCTTTACATCGGGGGCAGGGGGCGGCAAGGGCAGTGCATGGAGAGTGCCGGTTGTGCGGATGGCCCCCGGTGCTCTGTAAAGCGGTGACGTGCGGCTTGTGGCGAAAGGTCAAAGATCGTTGGCTTGCGGTGATCATGGTGTGACCCGGCGGCTACTTGAATCAGGCCAGGGGTGGGGCCTTGCGGGAGGAGCCTCGGTAGGTCTCTGGGGTGTAGCGCTTGCTGTTCTCCTGGAGCTTGTCGTCTGCGGCTTGGAGTAGGTCTACGTCCAGGAGGTCGGCGAGTCTGGTCAGGTAGAGGAAGACGTCGGCTAGTTCGCCGCGGATACGGGGGCTTGCTTCGGGGTCGGTTGCGACCGTGCGGGACTGCTCTGGGGTCAGCCACTGGAACTCGGCGACGAGTTCGCCTACTTCGCCGGCCAGGGCCATCGCCAGGTTCTTGGGGGTGTGGAACTGCTCCCAGTCCCTTTCGGCCGCGAACTCCCGGAGTTGTGCGGCCAACTCGCCGATGTCTTCCATCCCGCCAGGTTAGGGGGCCGCCAGGAAGTCGGTGATCTGCTGGCGGGTGGGGGCTGTGGCCGGGCCTTGATGGAGGACGGAGAGGGCGGCTGCGGCGTTGGCTCGGCGGGCCGCTGTTTCCAGGTCGGTGCCGCGGAGTAGTTCGGCGGCCAGGACTCCGCAGTGGGTGTCCCCGGCGCCGTTGGTGTCCACCGGGGTGACGGGGTAACCGGGGATGTGGCGGGTTCGGCCGGCGTGGGTGATGGTGCAGCCTGAGGCGCCAGTTCTGATGATGACCGTGGCTGTGGTGGGAAGGTGCAGGGCTTTGGCCTCGGTCGTATTGCAGCTCAGGATCGTGACGTATTTCAGGAGGTCGTCCAGGGGGAGGTCGGCGGCCAAGGGGCCTGGGTCCAGAAGGACTTGTACGGGTGGGAGCGCGGCCAGCCAGGTTTGCAGGGCGAGTTGGTTGGCGGGGTCCAGGAGGGTGTAGCCGGTGACGTAGATGAGGTCGGTCTCGTTGACCTGGACGTTGTCGAGGTGGAGCCGGCCTCCTGCGCCGGTGCCGGTGACGAAGGTGCGTTCGCCGTTTTCTTCTATGAGGGCCACGCATATGCCCGTGCCTGACTCGTCAGTGGGTGGTTGGGCTGTTGCGATTCCTTCGGCTTGGAGCGCTGCTCGGACTCGGTCGCCGAACGGGCCTGTGCCGTGGGTGCCCGCGTAGAGGACGTCCGCGCCTGAACGGGCGGCCGCCGCCATCACGTTGATGCCGCCGCCGGGGGTCAGGTCCGTAGTGGTGGCCAGGACGTCGTGCCCAGAGGTGGGGAGCGCTGGGACGCGCATGACGAGGTCGAGTATGACCTGGCCGATGTGGATGAGTCGTCCGTTCAACGTGTCCTGCCTTACGGGTTCTGAGCTGATCAGATGGGGGTTGGGAAAAGGGATTTCAATGGCGAAGTTTGACGAAAATGGGTGATCAAGTCGAGGCTTCATTAAAACAAGCGCGGGGTATAAGCGGTGCGAGACATCTCGCTACCCCCTACCCGTCCCCAGCCAACGGAGCACCGAATGCATGCCTCCCGCCTCGGCGCAATTACTCTCGGTACCGCAATGTTCACTGTCTGTTCCTTTGTGGCCGCCGGGTCGGCGTCCGCGGCCGGCACCCACTACGTCGCGCTCGGGGACTCCTACTCCTCGGGGACGGGCGCGGGGGCCTACGATCCGGGCGCGGGCACCTGCTACCGCAGCGCCAACGCCTATCCGAAGCTGTGGGCGGCGGCCAAGTCGCCCGAGTCCTTCAAGTTCGCGGCCTGCTCGGGCGCCACGACCGCGAGCGTGGCCAGCGGGCAGCTGGGCTCGCTGAGCTCGACGACGACGTTCGTGACCATGACGGTGGGCGGCAACGACGCCGGGTTCGCGAAGGTGATGGAGACGTGCGTGCTCCAGTCCACGGCCAACTGCGAGGCCGCGGTGAAGAACGCCGAGTCGTACATGGAGAACATGCTGCCCGGACGGCTCGACTCCCTCTATGACTCGATCCGCTCCAAGGCCCCGTCCGCGCGCGTGGTCGTGCTCGGGTATCCGCGCCTCTACCTACAGAACAGCGCCGGGTGCGTCGGCCTCAACCAGACCAAGCGGACCGTGCTCAACCGGGCCGCCGACACGCTGAACACCTCGATCAACAAGGCGGTCGCGCGGGCCGGGTTCGTGTTCTCCGACGTGCGGGACGAGTTCTCCGGGCACGAGCTGTGCTCTGGAGACGGCTGGCTCAACTCGGTGACCTATCCGATCTCGGACTCCTATCACCCGACCGCGAGGGGGCACGCCAACGGCTACCTGCCCGCGGTGAACTCGGCCGCGCGCCGGTCGCTGGCGGCGCAGCGCTAGTCAGGGCGATGGCGCGGTTGGGGCAGGAGTCGACGGCCGTCCGTGCTGTTGTGAGCTGCTCGGCGGAGGGGAAGGGCTGAAGGACGACCACCAGCCCTTCCTCTTCGTCCTGGTCGAAGAGTTCGGGTGCGTTGAACGCGCACTGGCCCGCTCCGCGGCAGGCGGCGCGGTCGGCCACCAGCGCCGGGGTCACCATGTGACCGGGAGGCTCTGGACTCCGAACACGACCGAGTCGCGGAACCGCAGTTCGGCGGGGTCGCAGGCCAGGGCCAGCCCTGGGAAGCGGTCCAGCAGCCTGGCGAACGCGATCTCCATTTCCACGCGGGCGAGGGTCTGCCCGATGCACTGGTGCATGCCGAACCCGAACGCGACGTGCTGCCGGGCGGAACGGTGCAGGGCGAGGCTGTCGGGATCGGGGAAGTGGCCGGGATCGCGGTCGGCCGCGTGCAGCGCGATGATGACGCCCTGGTCGGCGGGGATCGTCACGCCGCCGAGCCGGACGGGTGCGGCCGTGACCCTGGCGGTGCCGCGCTGCACGACGGTCAGGTAGCGCAGCAGCTCCTCTACCGCTTGCGGGATCAGTGCGGGGTCGTCGCGCAGCAGAGCGAGCTGGGCGGGATGGCGTAGCAGGGCGAGCGTCCCGAGACCGATCATGTTCGCGGTGGTCTCGTGTCCGGCGATCAGCAGCAGCCGGGCCATCGAGACCAGCTCGTCGTGCCCGAGTTCACCGTCGCACACCCGTGCCGCCGCGCGTCCCAGCAGGTCGTCGGACGGTGCGCGCTCCTTGTCGGCGACCAGCCGGTCGAGATAGCCGGCCAGTTCGCCGAAGGCCGCCGCCGTCTCCTCGTCGCTGAGGGCGAGCGAGAGCGTGGCGACGCTGCGGGACTGGAAGAAGCCGTGGTCGGCGTACGGCACGCCGAGCAGCCGGCAGATCACCAGCGAGGGGAGCGGAAGGGCGAAGCGCTGGACCAGGTCCGCCGGTGGCGGGCCGGCCGCCATGTCGTCGAGCAGGGCGGCGACGGAGGCGGTGATGCCGGGGCGGAGCAGGTTGGTGCGCCGGACGGTGAACTCGGCGGCCAGCATGCGCCGCAGCCGCCCGTGCTCGGGATCGTCCATGCGCAGGAACGACAGCGCGCCCTTGGCAGGAGGCAGCGGGAACAGCCTGGGGAAGGCGGGATGGGTGTCGTCGGCGCTGAGGCGCGGATCGGCGAGGGCCGCGCGGACGTCGGCATGGCGTGATACCAGCCAGTGCTCGGTGCCGTCGG
Organism: Actinomadura vinacea; assembly: GCF_039532545.1. Taxonomy (NCBI): domain Bacteria; kingdom Bacillati; phylum Actinomycetota; class Actinomycetes; order Streptosporangiales; family Thermomonosporaceae; genus Actinomadura; species Actinomadura vinacea. The sequence goes on from NZ_BAAARW010000011.1 coordinate 718,738, forward strand.
GCAGGGACACCCGGGAGGGAGGTCCTTCCCGCAAGGCGGCGAGCGCGGGCGGCGGGTCGAAGGCGTTGGCCCGCTCTAGCGGGAAGGGAGACGGTTGGACTGTGGGGCCATTCATCAAAGGTCCTCCGCAAGCCGTTGGGGTGAAATTCAAAATGGCATCGAGTTTCGACGGTAGCCTTTGTTGGGGGCGCGTCAAGTGGCGCCGAACTGGGGGAAGATCGCCGATTTCGGCCTTGCTGATGGGTGAGAACGCGTGTGAAGAATTGGAATGGGGGGTGCGGTGGTGCTGCTTTTCCGGTGGCGGCCGATGCGCTGGTATAAGGGGCGGCTTCAAGTGGCCCGGCGCAGTGTCTGAATCGGCAGAATGGCTTTCTGGTCCGTTCCGTCCTGACCTGGAGAAAGGCTGCGGGCACAGGTGGTCGGCCGCGGGTCGTCCGTCGCGGCCCTCGGCGCCGACTGTGTCGCTTCGGTGAGGTCCGTGGACGGCTTGTTGTTGCGGGACATGAGGTTGTTGACGCCTGAGCAGGTATTCAACTCGGCGTAAGTGAGCGCCGGAAGATCGCGGTGCTCTCCAGCGTTGCCTCCGGGTATGAAGATCAGTGAGGCTTCCAGGGTCAGCGGTGTGAGTGCGAGATCGTTGCGGCACTACGAGGACGAGGGCTTGATCGTCCCCGGCCGTTTCAGCAATGGGTTCCGTGACTACTGCCAGTCCACGATCGACCGGGTGCACGTCATCCGCACATTGCTGGAGTCCGGGCTGCCTGTCCGGTTGATCAAGGAGCTCCTGCCCCGCCTCACTGGCGGCGCCGATGCCGGCACCGACGCGGGGTGCGCGGAGTTCCTGCACGAGGTGCAGAGCTATCGCGATCGGCTCGCTGCTCGCATCGCCGTTCTCAGCGATCAGCAGGCGGCACTCGACACCTACCTGCGCGAGGCCCGCCGTACTGATCTCTGACCGCCGCTTGACCTTGACGTAAGTGTCAGACTTCTACGTTCGCTGCATGGAGCTCAACGAGCAGAAGAACACCGCTGAGCAGACGATACGAGTACTGGTCCAGCGGTCGCACCGGGGACCGCAGGAACTGATCCTCACGACCGATCAGCGTCGCCCCAGCCCGGGGCCCGGTGACTACCTGGTCCGCGTGGGCGCTGCCGGGGTCAACTTCGCTGATGTCATGCAGACCCGTGGGACATACGGGGGAGGCCCTCAGGCCCCTTTTGTCGCGGGCTTCGAGGCCGCCGGTGAGATCGTGGGTGTCGGCCCGGATGTCGAGAGTCCGCTGCCGCTCGGCACTCACGTCGTCGGAGCTGGCCCGGGGGCCTTCGCGCAGTACATGACGATGCCGGCTGCGGGTGTGCTTCCGGTGCCGTCCGGCTGGAGCGATGCCGCCGCCCTCGGCATGGTGTTGAACTGGGCCACAGCCCTGGCAGCGCTGAAGCCGTTGGGCGAGATCAAGGCGGGTGAGGTCGTGCTCGTCCATGCCGCCGCCGGAGGCGTGGGGCAGGCTGCCGTTCGCCTCGCCCGTCACTACGGTGCGCACGTGATCGCCACAGCGTCACCAGCAAAGCACGACACCGTCAAAGCCCTCGGCGCCGACGAGGTCCTGGACAGCCGACGCCCCGATCTGGCTGAGGAGATCACCCGCCTGACCGGCGGTGTCGACCTGGTCCTGGAATCAGTGGGACAGGCCACGTTCAAGACCAGCCTGTCCGTCACCAAACCCTTCACCGGACGCATCGTCGTCTTCGGCGCCGCTTCCGGCGACGCCACCCTGACCACACACGACCTGGTCTTCACCCACCAAGTCCAAGTCAAGGGTCTGCACATCGGTGCGCTGGCGGTCGCAGCCCCCTCTATCTACCAGTCGTTGCTCGTCGAGATCGAGGCCCTCATCGCCAACGACGTGTACCCGCCCGGCACCCCCCAGGTTCATCCTCTGGCTGAGGGGGCGATGCTGCTGCAGCAACTCGAAGCGGGCCAGACCCAGGGCAAGCTCGCCCTCGATCCCTGGCGTTAGGAACGCCCGTGCTTCACCGCAATGCTCCGCTGTCCCCTGAAGGACGGCTGCGACTCGTACAGCGTTGCCAACACCGCCCGATCGCCCACGTGGCGGCCGAGATGGGCATCTCCCGCGCGTGCGCGTCGAAATGGGTCAACCGCTACCGACGGCACGGTGAACTCGGTCTGCTGGACCGTTCCTCAACACTCCGACGCCAGCCGACGGCAACGGGCTCTGACGTTGTGGCCAGGATCGAGGCACTCCGCCGAGCCGAGAAGTGGTCAGCGTCCCGGATCGCATTCGAGTTCCAGGCCGAGGGGATCTCGCTCAGCCGCCGTACCGTGTCGCGGCATCTGCTCGCCCTCGGCCTGAACCGGCGCCGGTTCATCGATCCCAACGGCGACACGAACCGGGAACCGCGGAAGATCACCGCTCGCCGGCCCGGGCACATGGTCCACACCGACGTGAAGAAGGTCGGCCGGATCCCAGACGGCGGTGGCTGGCGAGTCCACGGACGCGGAAGCCACCAGGCCAAGACCGTCGAGCGGCGCAAGAACAAGGGCGCACGCGGTGGCTACGTCTACCTCCACTCCGCCGTCGACGGCTTCAGCCGACTTGCCTACACCGAAGCACTGCCCGACGAGAAGGCTGCCACCGCCATCGGGTTCCTGCACCGGGCGAGAGCCTGGTTCGCGGCCCACGGCATCTCCCACATCGAACGCATCGTCACGGACAACGGCGCCTGCTACCGCGCCGACGCATTCGCCCGGGCCGTACTCGGCGCGCGTCACCAGCGCATCACGCCGTACACGCCTCGCCACAACGGGAAGGTGGAACGCTACAACCGGATCATCGCCGAAGAGTTCCTCTATGCCCGCAGCTGGCTCTCCGAAGAACAACGCCGCGACGCCCTCGGCGTCTGGAACATCCACTACAACTACCACCGCCCCCACGGTGCAGCAGGGGGCCAACCGCCGGCCTGGCGACTACGCGCAGGCGTAACCAACGTCCTGGCCTCATACAGCTTGTCGGTCGGGTCCTCTACGGTGAGCCGGCATGAGCGGTCGACTTCCCGATGAGAGCACCCTGCTGATCCCCGAGGCATGGCGGGAGGAGATGCATCCCCGCCGCGGCGGGCTGCCTCCGGTGCCCGAGGCCGTGCTCGACCCGTCCGCGCGGGAGGGGGTGCGCGAGCGTTTGGAAGCGGCCCTGCCGGCCATCGAGAAGGCGCTGGGGAGCCGGCAGGGGTGGGCCCAGAGGTTCGTCGAGGCCGCGCGGGCGTACCTGCGGGGCGATGCCGACCCGCTGGGAGCGGCGGTGGTCGCCAAGCTGGAGGTCTGCGTTAGGAAAGAGCTGTCGCACCAGCCGTGGATCGATGCCTGGATCGCAGAGCATGGCCTCGCCTTCGCCGCGTGCGCCTGCGCGGAGGCCGACCAGGTTCTCGTCCGGGACGCGCCAAACGGCCAGTCCTACGTGATACGGGACGGCGATTTGGAGTACGGCGACGCGTACTGGGCCGTGGGGTCGGCCGGACGGCGGATGCGGGCCCTGCTGGCCGTGGCGGACGAGAGTGACTACGCGGAGGCCGTGGAACGGCTCGCCGAGTTCCGACGGAATTCGACGCAGAAGGCCGTGGTGTCCTACCTCGTGCCGACGCGGCAGGACTGGGTCGATGAATGCCTTGCCGAGTGCGACCTGTCGTTGCACGTGCGAAGGCTGCTCTGGTGCTCGATCACGTCCACCGAGCAGGCCAAGCGGCTCGGCTACCTGGGCGTGTACGAGCCCTACCAGCCGGAGTTCGACTTCCTGCCGGGCATGCTCGCCACGGTGGTCGAGGGCGTCGGCCCGGCCATCGCCTCTCGGGTGGCGAGGGCCCTCGACGAGGAATCCGACGTCAGGATTCGGAAAAGTTTCCTCGACGTGCTCAGTGCGCTTCCCACCGAGGGGGCGTTCCGGATGGTGGCCGATCGGCTCGACCGGGGCGACGTCCGGCCTGCCCTGGTGGCGATGATGGAGCGCTTCCCGAGGCGTGCGCTGCGCATGCTGGCATCGAGGGCGGACGGCGATTCGAAGCGGCTGGTGCTCTCCCTGCTGGACGAGCATCTGCGGGCCTGGCCCGAGTTGGATGCGGAGGAACTGCCCGCGCATGTCCGTTCGACCCTGGAGGAGATGCGAGGGAGGAAGGTGGAGGAGGCCGCCGCGGGCGACCTCCCCAAGGCCCTGGTCTCTGGACGGTCGGAGCCGCCGCCGGTCTGGGCGGCTCCCGCGATGCTGCCGCAGCTGCTGCTCCGGGGCCGGGCGCGGGCCGTCCCGGCGGAGGCGACCTGGCGCCTGTTCGCCGCGCTGGCCAAGACGGGGCCGCGCCGCGCACCGGCGGCGAACTTCAGGACCGCGCTGGAGGCGTGCGATCCGGGGTCGCTGGCCGCCTTCGGCTGGGCCCTGTTCGACCGCTGGCGGTCCTCCGGCGAAGTGGCAGCCAAAGGCTGGCCGCTGTCGCAGCTCCGCTGGACCGGTGACGACGAGACGGCGCGGCGGATCGGCGCGATGGTCCGGTCCGCGACCTGGTCGGACGGGACCAAGCTTCCGCTGAACGCGCTGGACGTGCTCGCCGCGATGGGCTCCGAGGTCGCGATGATGCAGCTGCATGCCGTCGCGGAGAAGGCCAAGGCGAAGAGCATCAAGAAGAAGGCGCGCAGGCTGCTCGACCAGGTGGCGCAGGAGCGCGGGCTCACGCCGGACCAGCTCGCCGACCGGCTGGTGCCCGACTTCGGCCTGGACGCCGAGGGCAGCATGACGCTGGACTACGGGCCGCGCCGCTTCACAGTGGGGTTCGACGAGCAGCTCCGCCCGACGGTGATCGACGAGCAGGGGAAGGCGCGCAAGAGCCTGCCCAAGCCGGGGGTGAAGGACGATGCCGAGCTGGCGCCCGCCGCCCACCAGAGGTTCGGCGGGTTGAAGAAGGACGTCCGCGCCCTCGCCGGTGACCAGATCCGGCGCATGGAGCGGGCCATGACGGAGCGGCGCCGCTGGGAGCCCGCCGACTTCCGGGAGCTCCTGGTCGGGCATCCCCTTCTGTGGCACATCGTGCGGCGCCTGGTCTGGGTGCACGAGGACGGAGTGAAGCGCACCGCGTTCCGCGTCGCTGAAGACCGCACCTTGGCCGACGTGAACGACGACGTCCTGACACTGCCGGAGGCGGGGCTTGTGGGCATCGCGCATCCCGTCCATCTGGGCGAGGACCTGGCCGGCTGGGCCGAGACGTTCGCCGACTACGAGATCATGCAGCCGTTCTCGCAGCTCGGCCGCCCCGTCCTGGCGTTCACCGCGCAGGAGCGTGCAGAGGCGGAACTGGCTCGGTTCAAGGGTCTGGACTCCTCGCTGGGCAAGGTGCTGGGGCTGGAGCGGCGGGGATGGGTGCGCGCCGCCGCGGAGGACGGGGGCGTGCAGTATGCGCTCAACCGGGAGCTTCCCGAAGGCCGCACGGTCGTCGTCGAGATCAGCCCCGGCATCTACGTCTGGGGGCCGGGCCAGAGCGAGGAACATCAGAAGCTCACCGCCGTCCGGATCAGCGGATCCTCGCACGCGCGTTTCGGTGACCTGGACGCGGTGACGGCCTCCGAGCTGCTCCTCATCTTGAACGAGCTGGTGGAACCTGCCGAATGAGTCCGGTGTCAGGCGGCGGCGCGGGCGGGGGAGCGGAAGACCTGGGCCGTGTGCCAGTCGACGTGGTCCGGCTCAGGAGTCGGCAGGCCGGACTGGGGTTCCCGTACGGGACGGCCTGAGAGGTCCTTCACCTGCGTGACGGCAGAGGGAGTGCGCCCGACGAACTTGCGGGAGACGGCGATCGTGTGGTCCCGCGCCATTCCCAGTACGCCGCGGTCCAGGAGGCGGTGGTGCAGGGAGCACAGGCACAGGCCGTTGCCCATGCTGTCCGGGCCGCCGTAGGACCTCCATTGCAAATGGGCCGCGTCCAGCCCCACCGCGGTCCCGTTCAGCCAGCCTTCGTAGCCGCAGAAGGCGCAGCAGAATTCGTACGCTTCCAGGACCTGCAGACGGAAGGCCGGGTCCCGGGGCGGGAGGAGCCGTTCCGTGCGCGCGGGCAGGCCGATCCCGTCGAGTTCCAGGCCGATCTCCTGGCAGATGTCGTCGTGGAGTGACGGCTCGAAATTGGCCTCCAGCAGTGCGCGGGCCAGTTGCGCGACGAGTGAGGGGTCGGCGGTGAGCGCCTCTGCCAGCTCGGGGTGGAACCGGCCTTGGACGCCTGGCGTGCGCAGCCTGCCGAGGACGGGTCCCGGGCTGCCGGGGCCGTCCATGGTGTCGACGACCCAGATCGCGTCGTCGTTGGTGAGGTGGTGGAACGGGTAGGCCGGGCTGGTACTGCGAGGCGGTCCGAACTCATCGAGGAGCCGGCGCAGCGGCTGCTCGGCGGCGGAGAAGGGGATGGGGCGGCCGCCATCCTGCTGGAAGCGGGCCAGTGCCAGCAGGAGGAGCAGGGGCTTGTGCGGTGCGCGTTCACCGCGGCGGGTGTGCTGGCGTATGCGCAGGACCCGTTCCACCCAATCCACATGAAGAGGATAGGGGCGTCAGTGGCACTTGCCGGGGCCTGTCTCGCCGTCACCGTCGTAGTCGATGGTGTGCTCCATGTCGAGGTATTCGTCGTCCGGCCACAGCATGTCGGCGAGGAAGGCGAGGTACTCCTCGTCCCAGGGGTCCAGTTCGGCGGTCAGTGACTCCGGGTAGGTGCCCGGGTCCGCCGGCGTGGACGGCGCGGCGGCGGGTTCGGGCACGACCGGATGCGGCCGGGCCGCCCGGCGGGCGCGACCGAGCATGCGCGGCATGCTCAGAGCGAGCAGGCCGGCCAGGGAGGCGAGAACGAGGGCCGCGATCACACCACGCTGTCCTTTCCGCAAGAGCCTTTCGTAAGGACCAAAGTAGCTGAAAGCTACTAGCCGGACGTGTCGGATGGGCAACGACATGCCGCACGTGGGGGAGAGTGATGCCGTGAAGTTTTCTCGGCCTTGGCCGGAGGTGCGGGAGCTGGGGCGCCTCATTTGGGACCACCTGGTGTTCGTGACGCCATTGGCGCCGAGCGCGGTCATCGTGGCCATGGGCTGCCATGACCTGCGGGTCGCGGTGCAGGCCGCGCGGTTGTGGCACGAGGGCTGGGCGCCGCTGGTCGTCGTCTCCGGCGGCAGGGGCAAGGTCACGTCGGGATGGGCGGAGACCGAGGCGCGGGCGTTCGCGCGGGTCGCGCGGGAGCACGGCGTGCCCGGCGACGCGCTGCTGCTGGAGGAGACGGCGGCCAACACGGGCGAGAACATCACCGCCACGCGCACCCTGCTCGCCGAACGCGGGGTGCCGGTCGAGCGCGGGATCCTCGTCGCGAAGCCGTACATGACCAGGCGCTCCCTGGCCGCGGCGCTGCGCCGGTGGCCCGAGGCCGAGTGGCTCACCTCCGCGCCCGAGGTGTCCTACGACGCCCACCTGGAGGCGGACGCGCACCGGTTCCTCGAACTCATGGTCGGCGACCTGCAGCGCATGGTGGTGTACGCCGAGCGCGGCTTCCAGGTCCCGATGCCCGTGCCGGAGGCGGCCTGGGCGGCGTACGAGGAGCTCGCGCGGCTCGGTTACGACCGCCACGTCATCACCTGAACCGCCGGGGTCGCCGGGGCATGGGGCGCGATCGGGCCATGGGCACGGCGCAAGCGTACACTTACTGCCCGCATCCGCGAGCCGCTTCACGAGGCCCGGAACTCAGGGTGAGCGGAGTCCGCTGAGCGAGACCGGCCGCTTGGTCACCCGCTTCCGGCTGGGCAGAGTTGGCCGTGCTCACAGCACGGAACCCAACCGGGAGGTCAGGGGATGCACGCGCACACCGCGGACCGGGCGGCGGTCACGAAATGACTGAGAACCGCGCACGGCGATCGCCGGGCCCGACCGTGTTCACCGGCGCCCGTCTGATCGACGGAACCGGCGCCGCGCCCGTCGAGTCGGTGGCCGTGGCGGTGGAGGACGGCAGGTTCACCTATGTGGGGCCGGAGGGCTCGAGGCCGCGGATCGACGCCGCGACGGTCATCGATCTCGGCGGACGTACGCTGCTGCCCGGATTCTTCGACTGCCATGTGCATTTCCTCATGGACAGCAACGCCGATTTCACCGGGAGGCTGCTGACCAACCGGCCGACGGTCACCATATTCGAGCGGGCACGGCGCATGCGCGAAACATTGCATGCCGGCATCACCACGGCGCGCGACCTCGGCGGCATCGACGCCGGCTACCGGGACGCGGTGGCGCAGGGCCTGATCGAAGGGCCCCGGCTGCACGTCGCGGTGAGGCTGATGAGTCACACCGGCGGACACGCCGACTTCAGCCTGCCGAGCGGCTTCGACCCGTCGGCGGCCCTTCCAGAGCCGTTCAGCGAACTGGCGGACGACCCCGTCCAGGTCCGGCTGGCGACGAGGCGGCTGATGCGCGACGGCGCCGACGTCATCAAGATCTGCGCGACGGGCGGCGTGAACAGCCCGAGCGACCAGCCCGAGGACGAGGGCCTGACGGTCGAGGAGATCGCGGCGGTCGTGGACGAGACCCGGCGGCATCGCGGCCGGCCGGTCGCCGCGCACGCGCATGGTGCGCAGGGCATCAAGAACGCCCTGCGCGGCGGCGTCTCCAGCATCGAACACGGCTATCTCATCGACGATGAGGGCATCGACCTCATGCTGGAGAAGGGCGCGTTCGTGGTTCCCACGCTGTCGACCTTCCACGTCGGGCGGGAACGCTTCACGGCCGCGGCCTACGAGAAGAAGATGCGGATGGCCGAAGCCGCGGTGGAGCGGCTGGGCGAGGCGGTCCGGCGCGGGGTGAAGGTCGCGCTCGGCACCGACGCGGGGGCCGTGCCGCACGCCCAGAACCTCCGCGAGCTCGGCCATATGGTGAACCTGGGTCTCTCGCCGCTGGAAGCGATCCGGACCGGGACGCTGAACGCCGCTCAGCTGATGGGGCTGGACGAGACCCTCGGCACCATCGAACCGGGCAAGACCGCCGACCTCGTGGTGTGCGACGGCGATCCGCTCGCCGACATCGATGTGCTCGGCGACCCGGCGAACGTGGTGCTGGTGATGCAGGAAGGCCGCCTGGCCAAGCGCACGCTGGCTGAGGCCGCCCGGTAGCGGAGCGGCTCTGGCGACCGGCAGCGGGTCGGCCCCGCCGTGCCCCTCATGGCGCCGGCGGACCTCGAGCGCATGCGCAAGGCCAACGACGACTTCGAACGGGCCGTCGCCGCCGATGACACCGACGCGGCCCTGGCCGCGGACGACCGCTTCCACGCGGTCGCGGCGGTCGCCTGCGCGCCCGCCGGCACGGTCCGGCGCGAGCCGGTCACCCTGGCCCGGCCCTTGGGCGAACGTGTCGTGCTCAACATCGCCGAGGGGCTGCCGGTCTCCGTCACGCGATGACCGGACGGCCTGGAACGGTCTCGCGAGGCGTTGAGAGCCTTCCTGGCTGGCGCCTTGGCCCGCGAAGCCCGGCGGGTCCAAGAGCGGGGTGCCAGGGCGAGGGGGTCTGCACCCTGCCCCGCCGCCGTTCCGGGGCGCGGCCTCGTCGCGCGGTCTCTGCGCGCTGGGCGAAGGCGAGGCGGCGGTCTACGCCGGAACGGGGGCGGGGAGGGCGTGCCGGAGGGGGCGGTGCGGAGCGACGACCCGTCCGTCGGGCAGCAGTTCGCCGGTGTCCTCGAAGAGCACGACGCCGTTGCACAGGAGGCTCCAGCCCTGCTCGGGGTGGCTGGCCACGATGCGGGCGGCCTCGCGGTCGAGGCCGTCGGGGGCGGGGCAGGGCTGCCGGTGCGGGCAGGGCCGCCGGGAACGGGCGGACCTCTGGGGGTCGGCGGGGATCGAGGATCGGGCGGACATCGGGTACTACCTCCACAGCGTCCTAATTTAGGACATAGTGAAGTTTGCCAAGAGACGGCCGAAATATGCAAGTGTATGGGGAATTCTTTACTTTTCTGGACGTGTAGGACGGCCCCGGCCGGGGTCCTCAGCGGCGGAGGTCGTCGTCGGCCTCGTCGCCGTGGTCGACGTCGAGCCCCACGACCGACATGCAGCCCGTGCAGATCCATTCGGCGATGACCGCCTCCGGATTGGTGGCCTGCGTCCGGTACGGGTGCGCCAAGCGTCGGCGCCGCATGCCGTGGCCGCACGAGGAGTGCAGCAGCCGCCCGCACTGCGGGCACGGCCAGACGTCCTCGCGGTGCAGCCGGCACTGCGGGCACTGCGGCGTCTCGTACGGCACGGTGAGCTCGAACGGGTCCGGGAGCTCGGTCGCGGCGAGCTCGTTGCGCCACTCCAGTTCGAGGTCGAGGTACTCGTCGGCGGGCCAGTGGTGGTCGGCCAGCCAGGCCAGGTACTCCTCGGAGTCCGGCTCGAGCACCGCGGTCAGCGACTCGGGGTGATCGGCGGGAGCGGCGGCGGGAGTGATCGCCGGCGTGGGGGAGCGGCCCGGTTCGCGCCGTGCCGTGGCCAGCAGCATGAGCAGGCCCAACAGCACGGACGCGGCCAAGCCTGTCGCCGTGGCCATCGTGGCGTCCTTTCATGATCTTGCTGCGAGTGTGTCCGATCATGAATTCACTTCACAAAACGCTGCGCACGCTACAAGAAAGGCTCTTTACGGAAAAGTCGATCACAAAAGAATCTTCCTCAGGATCCGGACACGACGGGTGTCCGAAACCCCCGTCCCGCCGCCGCGGCGCCGAGCGGGGCGCCGCATCCGCCCCGTTCGACCTCGATAGTCCCATTTGCCCCTGAGTGTCCGGGGTCGATGTGGGATTGGTCTCTCCTTCCGGTCTGAACGGGATGTCCATGATCGCCCCGACCTCTACGCTGGCGGTGCGTGAACGGGAGGCTCCGGGCGGTGCTCCGGAGTCCGAAGGCTGGGGGGACCTGGCATGAACGAGAAGGCGGTGCGGCCGCGCACCGACGACCTGGAGGCGGCCCTGGCGTCGGTCGCCACCGGACCCGAGCTGGGGGCGCTGCTGCTGGAGCTGCGGCATCGCGCCGGACGCTCGCTGCGCGAGCTGGCCACGGGCAGCGGGCTGGCCGAAGAGGAGATCACGGCCATGCTCACCGGCCGCCGGCTCCCCGCCGAACCGGGACTGCTGGCGTTCCTTCGGGCCTGCGGGGTCGCGCAGGCCCGGACGGCGCCCTGGATCGCCGCCCGCACCGTCCTGGACCTGGAGGAGCCGACCCTGGACCTGGACGGAGCCCGGCACGTGCCCGCAGCCGGCGATCTCTGCGTCACCGTCGAGGACACGGCCGTGCTGCTCGACGCCCCCTGGACCGGGCTCAAGACGACCGGCGACGGCGCCCGCGACCGCGACCGGCTGCGCGCCGAGCTGAGGGAAGAGCTGAGGGAAGAGCTGCGGGAGGAGTTGCGCGCGGAGCTGCGGGAGGAGGTCCGCCGGCAGGCCGCCGAGATCGAGCGGCTCGAGGCCGAGAACCAGGACCTCCGGGCCGACCTGCGCGCCGCCCGGCGGGCCCGCGCTCTGGCGGAGGGGCCGGTCGCGCTGACCAGCCTGCCGGGCATCCCGGACCCGGAGCGACCGGACGAGCCGGCGGCGGCGGACCGCGAGCCGCTGCGGCTGCCGATCGGCCTGGACGCCGAGGACCGTCCGGTCGAGCTCGACATCAAGGACGGCGGCCACGGCCCGCACGGCCTGATCCTCGGCGCCGCCGGGTCCGGGAAGTCGGAACTGCTGCGCTCGATCGTGCTCGGCCTGGCGCTGACCCACACCCCGGACGAGCTCAACCTCGTCCTGCTGGAGTCCGAGGGCGGCGCGACCTTCGCCGGGATGGACCCGCTCCCGCACGTCTCGGCGCACGTGCCGGACCTGGTGGGCGAGCCGGCGCGCGCCGACCGCGTGTACGAGGCGCTGTCCGGCGAGCTGGTGCGGCGCCAGCAGGCGCTGCGCGCGGCGGGCGAACTGGCCTCCGTCGGCGAGTACGATGGGAACCGCGCCGAGGGGACCGGCCTGGCGGCCCTGCCGCCGCTGCTCATCGCCGTCGACGAGATCTCCGGGCTGCTGGCGCTCAAGCCCGACTTCGGCCACCTGTTCCAGCTGATCGCACGGCTCGGCAAGGACCTGGGCCTGCACCTGCTGGTCGCGTCGCGGCGCTTCGAGGACAAGCGGCTGCGCGCCCTGCACCGGCACGTCGGCTACGCGGCCGTCCTGCGGACCTTCTCCGAAGCCGAGTCGCGCACGGTGCTCGGCGTCCCGGACGCCCACGAGCTGCCCGACGTCCCCGGCCACGGTTTCTTCAGGTGGGGGACCGAGCCGGCCGTCCCGTTCAGAGCCGCCTACGCCTCCGGCGTCCGCGACGCGGCCGTGCGGCGGCTGGCCGAGCGCGGCGGCACGCCCGCGTTCCGGATCTGGAGCCCGCCGCTGCAGGAGGCGCCGGGCCTGGACGAGCTGCTGCCGCCCCTGTCGACCACCGAGGAGCACGGGCACACCACGGCCGGGTGGGAGCACCGGGGCGGCCTGCGCGCCGTCGCGGGGATCGTCGACAGGCCCTTCTACCACGGGCGCGACCCGTACTGGCTGGACCTGTCGGGCGAGGCGGGGCACGTCGCGGTCGTCGGCGGGCCCGGCAGCGGCAAGACCGCGGCCGTCCGGACGCTCGTGGCGTCCCTGGCGCTCACCCACACCCCCGAAGAAGCCTGGTTCTACTGCCTCGACCTCGCCGCGGCGGAGGCGGCGGACGGTGCCGGACTGGCGGCGCTGGACGGGCTGCCGCACGTCGGAGCCGTCACCGGCCCCGATCCGGACCGCGTCCGGCGCACGGTCGCGCAGGTCACCGCGATCCTCCGACGCCGGGAACGCGAGCCCGCGGCGGGCAAGGACGGCGCGCACGTCTTCCTGGTGGTGGACGACTGGGGCGCGCTCCGCGGGCGATTCCCCGAGGTCGAGGACCCGGTCGCCGAGCTCGCCGCGCGCGGCCTGCCGTACCGCGTCCACGTGATCGCGGCCGCCGGCGCCTGGAACGACTTCGGCGCCGCGGCCCGCGAGGCGTTCGGGACCAAGCTGGAACTGCGGCTCGCCGACCCGTCGGCGTCGCAGTTCGGCACCAAGCGCGCGGTGAACGTCCCCCACGGGTCCCCCGGCCGCGGCCTGACCAGCGACGGGTTCCACTTCCTCACCGCCCGGCCCGATCTCGGGCGGCTGGCCGCCGACATCGCCAAGGCGTGGACGGGCCCGACCCCGCCCCCGGTCCGCGCACTGCCGGAGCGGCTGCCGTCCTCCGCCCTCCCCGGCCCGGCCGAGACGGGGCCGGACCGGATCCCCATCGGCGTCGAGGACGGGCTCCTGTCGACCGTCCACGCCGACTTCGCCGAGCACCAGCACCTCCTGGTCCTCGGCGCCGCCGGAGCGGGCAAGTCGAACCTGCTCCGCCACGTCATCGCCGGGATCACCGCCCGGCACGCGCCCGAGCGGGCCCGCGTGGTGTTCATCGACTTCGCCCGCTCGCTGGTGGAGGTCGCCGGCACCGAGCACCAGATCGGCTTCGCCGCGTCCGCCTCGGCGGCGGCCTCGCTGGTGAACGACATTCGCACCGCGATGCGCCGCCGGCTGCCCGGGCCGGGCCGGGCGGAGGAGTGGACGGGCGCCGAGCTGTTCCTGGTCGTGGACGACTACGAGACGGTCGCCGCGCGCCGCGACGACATGCGGCCGTTGATCGAACTCCTGCCGCATGGGCGCGAGATCGGCCTGCACCTCGTCGTCGCGCGGGCCCTGAGCGGCGTGTCCAGCCCGTCGAGCGGCCTCCGGGACGAGATCGTCGCGCCGCTGCTGAAGAGGGGCACGCCCTGCCTGCTCCTGCCGGGGAAGGAAAACGGAACGCTCGCCGGGCCGTTGGCGCAAAGGCTGGCACGGCACTCACCCCAAGGGCCCTTCCCGCCTGGGCGCGGGCACCTCCTGGACGGGAACGGCGGCGCGCGGCTCGTCCAGACGCCCCTTCACCCCGAGCCCTGATCCGCGCCCGTCCTTAAGTCCGCTTTCGCCCTCGACTGTTGTGATCGTGCCCAGCCGCCCCGGAAGGCCGGGACGGCAGGCACGGATCACGGAGGGAACGAGCATGGCTCTCAGCGGACGTACCAAGATCGGGATCCTGGTGGCGGGGGCCGCCGGGGCGGCGGCGCTCGGCATGGGCGGCGCGGCGCTGGCCGATCCCGGTGCCCAGCCCGAGCTGCGGATCGTCAGCGGCCACGACGAGGCGGCCGGCACGACGGGCACCGCCTGGAACGCGGGCACGCCCCGCGAGGACTGCCCCGAGAAGACCTCCTCGCCCGAGCCCGCGCAGGCGGCCGACGGCCGATGACGGTGTCCGGGGTCGCCGAGAGCGCGCTCGCCGAGCGGGCCCTCTTCGAGATGAAGAGGATCATCGTCGGCCAGGACCACATGATCGAGCGGATGCTGGTCGCGGTCCTGGCCGGGGGCCACTGCCTGCTGGAGGGCGTGCCGGGGGTCGCCAAGACCCTCGCCGCCGAGACGCTGGCCACCGTGGCCGGCGGCACGTTCAGCCGCGTGCAGTTCACCCCCGACCTGGTGCCCTCGGACATCGTCGGGACCCGCGTCTACCGGCCCTCCGCCGAGGCGTTCGACATCGAGCTCGGCCCGGTGATGGCCAACGTGGTGCTGGCCGACGAGATCAACCGGGCGCCCGCCAAGGTGCAGTCGGCGCTGCTGGAGGTGATGGCGGAACGGCAGGTCAGCATCGGCGGCCGCACCTTCCCGGTGCCTGCGCCGTTCCTGGTGCTGGCCACGCAGAACCCGATCGAGTCCGAGGGCGTCTACCGGCTCCCGGAGGCGCAGCGCGACCGCTTCCTGCTGAAGATCGAGGTCGGGTATCCGACGGAGGCGCAGGAGCTGGCGGTGCTCTACCGGATGAGCGTGGACCCGCCCGCGCCCGCCCAGGTGCTGGACCCCGAGCCGCTGGCCCGGCTGCGGCGGGCCGCGGAGCTGGTGTTCGTGCACGACGAGGTCGCGCGGTACGCGGTGCGCCTGGTGGCGGCCACCCGCGACCCGATCTCCCACGGGGTGGACGAGGTCGCGCGGCTGATCTCCTACGGGGCGGGCCCGCGGGCCACCCTCGGGCTGGTCGCCGCGGCCCGCGCGCTGGCGCTGCTGCGCGGCCGCGACTACGTGCTGCCCGGGGACGTGCGCGACCTGGCGCTGGACGTCATGGCGCACCGGCTGGTGCTGTCGTTCGACGCGCTGGCCGACGGCGTCGACGCCCGGACGATCGTCGCCCGGGTCGTGTCGGCCGTCCCGGCGCCGCGGATCGCCCCCAGCCAGGACGTCCCCGAGGCCGAGGACGCCCCCGGCGCCCTGGACGCGGGAGAGGCGGCATGAACCTGGCGCAGTCCTCTCTCGACCTGCGGGAGCTCGCGCCGGAGCAGGCGCTCAAGCGGTTGGAGCTGGTCATCACGCGGCGCCTGGACGGGCTGCTGCAAGGTGATCATCTCGGCCTGCTGCCGGGCCCGGGCACCGAGGCGGCCGAGGGGCGCGAGTACCGGGCCGGGGACGACGTGCGGACCATGGACTGGAACCTCACCGCCCGCACGACGGTGCCGCACGTCCGCGACCGGACGGCCGACCGGGAGCTGGAGACCTGGGCGCTGGTCGACGCGACCGCGAGCATGGACTTCGGCACCGGGCGGGTGGAGAAGCGGGACCTGGCGGTGTGCGCGGTCGCCGCGATCGCGTTCCTCACCGAGCGGACCGGCAACCGGATCGGGGCCCAGATCGTGCACGGGGACGGGCCGCGGCACCTGCCCGCCCGGTCGGGGCGGCCGCACCTGCTGGCGCTGCTGCGCACCCTGCTCGGCGTGCCGCGGTCCGCTCCGGGCGGTGCGGGGCGCCCGACACTGGGCCCGGCCGCCGAGCTGATGCTGCGCACCACGTCGCGGCGGCGCGGGCTGGCCGTGGTCGTCTCCGACTTCCTGGAACCGGTGGAGTCGTGGCAGCGCCGGCTCGGCCTGCTGGGGCACCGCCACCAGCTGCTGGCGGTCGAGATCGTCGACCCGCGAGAGCTGACCCTGCCGGACGTGGGGCTGCTGTCGGTCGTCGATCCGGAGTCGGGCCGGCGGCGCGACCTCTCCACCGCGAACCCGAGGCTGCGGAGCCGGTACGCGGAGGCGGCAGCGGAGCAGCGCGCGGAGATCGCGGCCGCGCTGCGCCGGGCGGGCGCGGCCCATCTGCGGCTGCGGACCGACCGCGACTGGATCCGCGACATCGTGCGGCACGTCCTGGCCCGGCGCCGCGCGACCGCGGCGGCGCCGGGCCCGGGCGGGGGAGCGTCATGAACTTTCTCGCGCCTGGCAGGTTGCTGCTGCTGATCGCGCTGCTGGTCCTGGTCGGCCTGTACGTGGCCGTGCAGGTGCGGCGCGGGCGGTACGCCGTCCGGTTCACCAACCTGGCGCTCCTGGAGAAGGTCGCCCCGGTCACGCCTGGCTGGCGGCGGCATGTTCCCGCGGCGGCGTTCCTGCTGATGATGGGGCTGTTCGTCACCGGGTTCGCGCGGCCGGCCGCCGATGTGCGGGTGCCGCGCGAGCAGGCCACGATCATGGTGGCGGTGGACGTGTCCCATTCGATGGAGGCCACCGACGTCCGGCCCGACCGGCTCACCGCGGCCAAGCGGGCGGCCGCGGCGTTCCTGGACCGGCTGCCGGCCCGGTTCAACGTGGGGCTGGTCGCCTTCTCCGGGACGGCCGCCGTGACCGTCCCGCCGACCACCGACCGGGCGGCCATGCGGGCCGGGCTCGACCGGCTGACGCTGGGCCCGCGGACCGCGATCGGCGAGGGCGTGATCGCCTCGCTGGAGGCCGTCTCCGCGTTCGGCGCGCAGTACGGCGAGGACGCCCCGCCGGGACGGGTCGTGCTGCTGTCGGACGGCACCAACACGGCGGGCCGCAGCCCTCAGGAGGCGGCCGAGCGGGCCGGCCGTGCGCGGATCCCCGTTTCGACCATCGCCTACGGGACGGCGGAAGGCGTCTTCTACCAGAACGGGGTCGCGGTGCCGGTCCCGGTGGACGGGCCCGCGCTGGAGCAGCTCGCCCAGGGGACCGGCGGGCGCTTCTACGAGGCGGCGTCCGGCACCGAGTTGCGCCAGGTCTACGAGGACATCGGCAGCAGTGTCGGGTACCGCACCGAGCGCCGCGAGGTGTGGGGGTGGTTCATCGCGGCCGGGCTGATGCTGGCCTGCGCGACCGCCGGGGCGTCGCTGCTGTGGTTCTCGCGGCTTCCCTAGGGCGTTGAAGGAGTCCGATGAGTCAGAACACCGATGAGAGATATGGCCTGGGGGAGCCGCGCGGGCCGGACTTCGCGCCCGCGCCGCCGCCCCAGGGCTGGTCGTCGGGCCAGGTGCCGCCGGCCTCGTGGGCGGCACCTGTCCTCCCGGCGGCGGCCGGCGGCGGACGGGGCGCGCGTCTCCTGGTCGCCGCGGTGCTGACGGCGGCGCTGGTCGGTGGCGCCGCGGGCGCGGCCGCCGGGTGGGCGACCGGCGACCGGGCCGCGGCGCCGCTCGCGCAGTCGACCGCGGGCCCCGCCAACGGCCCGGGAGACCTCAGCGACGTCGCGGCGCGGGTGCAGCCGAGCGTGGTGTCCGTCGAGGTGCGGACCGGTTCGGGACGCGGCGGCGGGTCCGGCTTCGTCATCGACCGGGCCGGGCACATCCTCACCAACGCGCACGTCGTGGAGGGCGCGGCCGAGGTCGGCGTCGTCCTGTCGGACCGGCGCCGGCTCACGGCCAGGGTGCTGGGCGCGCTCCCCGACCAGGATCTGGCGGTGCTGTCGATCAGCCCGTCCGACAGCCCGTCCCCGCTGGTCTTCGGCCGCTCGGCGGACGTGCGGGTCGGCGACCCGGTGATGGCGCTGGGCTCGCCGCTCGGCCTGGCCGGGACGGTGACCGGCGGGATGGTCAGCGCGCTGGACCGGGAGGTGCGGCTGGGCGACGGCGGGCGCCGCACCGCGCTCCAGACCGACGCCTCCATCAACCCGGGCAACTCCGGCGGCCCGCTGGTGAACGCGCGCGGCGAGGTGATCGGGGTCAACACCGCGATCGCCACGCTGAGCCGGGGCGGCGGTGGCGGGTCGATCGGGATCGGGTTCGCGATCCCGGTGGACCGGGCGGTGGACGGAGCCCAGCGCATCATCCGCTGAGCTGAGAGGATGCCCCAGGGCGATAAGGGAGGTTTCGGGCAGATGAGGGTTCTCGTGGTCGAGGACGAGGAGGACCTCGCCGAGGCGCTCCGGTACGGGCTGGTCCGCGCCGACTACGCCGTCGACGTCGCCTACGACGTCGCGCAGGCGTCGGAGAAGCTCTACGCGGCCTCCTACGACCTGATGATCCTCGACCTCAACCTGCCGGACGGCGACGGCTTCGACCTGTGCCGTTCCCTCCGGCAGGGGGAGCTGGACGGGGAGAGCGACCCCGGGCTGCGCGTCCTGATGCTCACCGCCCGGGACCGGCTGGCCGACCGGGTGCACGGCCTCGACCTGGGCGCCGACGACTACCTGGTCAAGCCGTTCGCGTTCCCGGAGCTGCTGGCCCGGGTCCGCGCCCTGCTGCGCCGCGACACCGGCCCGGCCGCGTCGGCGGTGTGGCAGGTCGGCGAGCTGAACCTGGACACCGGGCGGCACGAGGCGTTCCGCGGCGGGCGGCGGCTGCAGCTGACGCCCAAGGAGTTCGCGGTGCTGCGCTACCTGATGAGCCGTCCCGGGCAGGTGGTGTCGTCGGAGGACCTGCTGGAGCACGTCTGGGACGAGCACGCCGACCCGTTCACCAACACCGTCCGGGTCACCATCGGGACGCTGCGCCGCAAGCTGACCGTGGAGACCGAGGAGCAGCTGATCGAGACCGTCGTGCGGCAGGGCTACCGGCTCCGCGACCCGGGCGCCGAACCCGCCGCCGAGCGAGCACGAGAGATGACCGACTGATCATGCGTCCCCGACTGCGCCTGCGTCCGCCCGGCTTCATGCACTCGATCCGGTTCCGGCTGACGGTGATGTACTCCACCCTGCTGTTCGTCCTGACCGCGCTGGTGCTGGGCGGCATCTACGCCGCGGTCGCGGCCAGCACCGACGCCGAGCCGATCACCAGCACGATGCGTGCCGGCAAGTACTACCCGGGCACCCTCACCAAGTACGCCGAGGTGGAGGTCGTCAAGGTCCAGCAGGTGGAGCGGGCGGTCAACTACGAGACGCAGCAGGCCCTTCAGCACTACTCGCTGCTGATGCTGGGCGGGCTGTTCGTCGCCAGCCTCGGCATCGGCTGGGTGCTGTCGGGACGGGCGCTCAAACCGGTCCGCGCGATCGCCCGCGCCGCCGAGGAGATCCAGGCCACCGACCTGTCCCGGCGGATCCGGCTGACCGGTCCCAAGGACGAGCTGCGCTACCTCGCCGACACCATCGACTCCATGCTGGACCGGCTCGACGAGGCGTTCGGCGCGCAGCGGCAGCTCATCGACGACGCCTCGCACGAGCTGCGCAGCCCGCTGGCCATCATCCGGGCCAATCTGGACACCGTGCTGACCGCGCCGGACGCCGAGGACGCCGACCGGCGCCGCGCCGTCCAGGTCGTCGACCGCGCCACCACCCGGATGACCAGGCTGGTGGAGGACCTGCTGGCCACCGCCCGCCGGTCGGCGCCCGCCTTCCACGACACCGACGTCGACCTGGCGGTGGTGGCGCGCGAGGCGGCCGAGGAGTTCGACTCGCTGGCCGCCTCCCGCCGGCTGGCCGTCGACCGCGACCTGCGCCGCGGCCTCACCCTCATCGGCGACCACGACGCGCTGCGCCGCGCCGTCGGCAACCTGCTGTCCAACGCGGTGCGGCTGGCCCCGCCCGGTTCCACGATCATCGTGGCGGCCGACCGGTCCGGCGGCTGGCAGTGGGTCGCGGTCAAGGACGCCGGGCCCGGCATCGGCCCGGACGAGCAGGACCGGGTGTTCGACCGCTTCTGGCGCGGCTCGGAGGCGCGCCGCTCCCGGGAGCGGCGCACCGGGCTGGGGCTGGCGATCGTCCGGCACATCGTGGAGGCGCACGGCGGCCACGTCCGGCTGTTCTCGACCCCCGACGTCGGCAGCACGTTCGTGCTCTGGCTCCCGGTGACCGACGGCGACGCCGCCACCCCGCAGGTCCCGCCCGAGGGCGACCCGATGGCGCGGCGTGGTGCCCCGTCGTTCGGCGACGCGTCATCGGGGTGACACGGGCGCGTCACACCTCCGTGAGGAAATGAGGGCCCGCCTCCCGTACCTCTCGAGGACCGCCCGCACCCCCGGAGGGCCCGCATGCGCGAGCAGACCTTCCCGTACGACCACCACGTCCTGGCGCGCTTCCCCGGCGCCCGGTCGTACGAGCGCGCCCCGGACCGCATCACCTACCTGGCCGAGCGCGCCGGGACGCCGTGCCTGCTCGTCGTCCCGGCCGCGCCGGGGGAGGGGCCGCTGACCGTGACCGTCCTGGAGTTCGAGGACGAGCGCGAGCGCGGCGCCTACCTCGCCGCCCGCGACCGCACGGCGCCCGCCGCCACCTGACCGCCCGCCGAAGCCCGGCCCATACAGGCTCTTCGCCGCGAGGGTGTGGTTTTCCGCAGGTTCGCGGTGTGGCGTGTCTCATGTCACATAGGCGGTCGGCTCCATGGTGAACGGTCCCGCCCGTTCATAGCGTATGGGCATGATCTCGACGACTATCACGGCGGCCGCCGCGGCCACCGGCGGGGAAGCACCCGCCGGCGGCATCGCGGGCTGGGCGACCGATCTCATGGAAAAGCTCGGCGCGCTCGGCGCCGGCCTGGCGATCGCCCTGGAGAACATCTTCCCCCCGCTGCCCAGCGAGGTGATCCTGCCGCTGGCCGGGTTCACCGCGGCTCAGGGCAAGATGAACCTGGTCGCCGCGCTGGTGTGCACCACGCTCGGCTCGGTGATCGGCGCGCTGGCGCTGTACGGGATCGGCGCGGGCATCGGCCGCGACCGGATCCGCCGGATCGTGGACCGGCTGCCGCTGGTCAAGCTGGAGGACCTGGACAAGACCGAGGCCTGGTTCAACCGGCACGGCACCAAGGCGGTGTTCTTCGGCCGGATGATCCCGATCTTCCGCAGCCTGATCTCGGTGCCGGCGGGCGTCGAGCGGATGCCGCTGCCCGTCTTCCTGCTGTTCACCACGCTGGGCAGCGCGATCTGGAACACCGCGTTCGTGATGGCCGGGTACGGGCTCGGCGACCAGTGGCACAAGGTCGAGGAGTACGTCGGGGTCTACTCCAAGATCGTCCTCGCGGTGGCGGCGGTGGCGGCGCTGGCGTTCGTCGCCCTGCGCGTCGTGAAGTCGCGCCGGAAGGCCGGGGCCGGTGCCCAGGACTCCGCCGGCACGCAGGACACCCGCGTCGACCCGCTGCCCGACGTCCACCAGCACTATGCGAATCCGCACCAGCACGGTCACCAGCAGGCCTACGGCGGGCAGCAGCAGCCGCAGCAGGGACACGGCCAGCAGCCCCCGCAGGGATACGGCCAGCAGCCCCCGCAGGGATATGGCGGGCAGCCCGGGCAGGGGTACGGTCAGCCCCACCAGCAGGGCTACGGCCAGTACGGGACGCGAAACAACGAAAGTGATCGGATCGGTTGACGACCCCGGGCGGGCCGCGGTGCCGGGAGCGCGCCGTGGCCTGGTCATGCGCCTGTTGAGGGCGCCTGTGGGGCTGACCCTGGGCGCGGTGTCCGCGTGCGTCGAGCTGGTGCTGCTCGCGCTGGCGGCGCTGTTCATGGCTTACGCGTTCGCGTTCTCGCGGGGCCGCCGGGCCGTCCCGGACGTGGTCGCGGCGGGCGCGCTGGCGGGCGCGCGGTGGGAGCGCAGGAGGCTGGCGGTGTTCTTCGGCCATCACGAGGCGGCGGAGTCCGGTCCGCTGCGCGCGCTGGCCTACATGGTGCTTCGGGTGCCGCTGGGGCTGCTCGGCGGCGCGATCCTGTTCCTCATCGTGTACGGGGCCGCCGCCGGGACCGGGCTCGTGGTCGGCTGGTGGATCACCGGCGAGTACATGGACGGCATCCCGCCCAAGTCGTGGATCGTGCTCTACACCGCCGTCGTCGGCACGATCCTGCTCTTCGTCGCGGTGCAGGGACTGGTGGGAGTGGTGGCGCTGGAGCGGAAGGTGGCGCGCCGGTGCCTGGGGCCGAGCCCGCTGGCCGAGTACGAGCGCCGGATCGCGCAGCTGGCGGAGTCCCGGGCCGAGGTCGTGGTCGCGGTGGACGACGAGCGCCGCCGCATCGAGCGGGATCTGCACGACGGCGTCCAGCAGCGCCTGGTGGCGCTGGGCATGCTGATCGGCCGGGCGCGGCGCGCCGGCGACGAGGAGCGGTCCCGGGAGCTGCTGCGGCAGGCGCACGAGGAGTCGCGGCGGGCGCTGGAGGACCTGCGGGAGGTCGCCTGGCGGGTCTACCCGGCCGCGCTGGACGGCGAGGGCCTGCGGGCGGCCCTGGAGACGGTCGCGGAGCGGTCGGCGCTGCCCGTGGCGATCGAGTACGAGCCGGCCGGGCGGGCCCCGCACGCGGTGGAGACCGCCGCGTACTTCGTGGTCTGCGAGGCCGTGACGAACGCGGCCAAGCACTCGGGGGCCACCCGGGTCGCGGTGCGGGTCACCGAGACCACCGGGACCACCGGGACCACCGGGGCCGGCGCCGAACCGGGCAGAATGATCGGCGTGCGCATCGAGGACGACGGCCGCGGCGGCGCCGATCCCGGCGGCGGCGGCCTGGCCGGGCTGGCCCGGCGGGTCGCCGCCCTGGACGGCACGTTCCGGGTGGACAGCCCGCCGGGCGGGCCGACGGTGATCGGGGCGGAGCTGCCGTGCGGGTGATCCTGGCCGAGGACTCCACGCTGCTGCGGGAGGGCCTGATCCGGCTGCTGGCCGAGGAGGGCCACGAGGTCGCGGCGGCGGTCGGCGACGCCGAGGCGCTGCAGGCGGCGGTGTTCGACGGCGCCGCGCCGCCGGACGTGGTGGTCGTGGACGTGCGGATGCCGCCCACGCACACCGACGAGGGGCTGCGCGCGGCGCTGGAGATCCGGCGCCGCCGCCCGGGGATCGGGGTGCTGGTGCTGTCGCAGTACGTGGAGAAGCGCTACGCCACCGAGCTGATCACCGCCGACACCACCGGGGTGGGCTACCTGCTGAAGGACCGGGTGGCGCAGGTCGACGAGTTCCTGGACGCGCTGGACCGGGTCGGGGCGGGCGGCGCCGCGTTCGACCCGGAGGTGGTCCGGCAGCTGCTGATGCGCAGCTCGCACGCCGATCTGCTGAGCCGCCTGACGCCCCGGGAGCGGGACGTGCTCGGGCACATGGCGCAGGGCCGTACCAACGCGGCGATCGCCGGGCAGCTGCACATCTCGCAGAGCGCGGTCGAGAAGCACGTCAACGCGATCTTCGACAAGCTGGACCTGTCGCACGTCACCGGCTACAGCCGCAGGGTGCTGGCCGTGCTCCGCTACCTCGGCTCCTGAGACCGGCTACCGCGGTCGCCGTTCCGTAAGTGCCGTTTCCGTAAGTTTCGTTTCGCTGGGCGGAAATTCGGGATTGCCGCGATCAGTGATTCATGTCACGGTGAGGACTGGCGGCGGGGGCGTACCGGCGAGCGCGGAGGCCACCATGGCGAGGCGTGAGAAGCTCATCGACCCGAAGAACTGGGCGAGCCTGAAGCCGTTCGGGATCGGCGAGAACCGTCCCAACAACTATGCCGAGATATGGCACGCGTTCAAGGAGAACCGCGACCAGCTGCGGTACGCGTGGCGGATCCTCAAAGAGGGCACCTGCGACGGCTGCGCGCTCGGCACCAAGGGCATGCGCGACTGGACGATCGACGAGGTCCACCTGTGCAACGTCCGGCTGCGGCTGCTGCGGCTCAACACCATGCCCGCCCTCGACCCCGCCCTGCTCGCCGACGTGGCCGGGCTGTCCCGCAAGAGCAGCGCGGAGCTGCGCGACCTCGGCCGCATCCCGCACCCGATGGTCCGCCGCCGCGGCGAGGCCGGGTTCCGCCGGATCGGCTGGGACGAGGCGCTCGACCTGGCCGGGGACGCGCTGCGCGAGGCGGCGCCCGCCCGCTTCGGCGTGTACATGACCAGCCGCGGCGAGCCCAACGAGAACTACTTCGCCGCGCAGAAGGCGGTGCGGGCGCTGGGGTCCAACTCGATCGACAACGCGGCCCGGATCTGCCACTCGCCGAGCACGGTCGTGCTGAAGGAGACGCTCGGGGTGGCGGCCACGACCTGCTCGTACACGGACTGGTTCGGCACCGACCTGATCGTCTTCATCGGCTCGAACGTGGCCAACAACCAGCCGGTCGCGATGAAGTACCTGTACCACGCCAAGAAGGCCGGCACGCGGGTCGCGGTGGTCAACCCCTACCGCGAGCCGGGCATGGAGAAGTACTGGGTGCCCTCGAACGTGGAGAGCGCCGTGTTCGGCACCAAGATCGCCGATGCGTTCTTCCAGATCCACACGGGCGGCGACGTGGCGTTCCTGACCGGCGTGCTCAAGCACCTGGTGGAGCGGGGCTGGGCCGACGAGTCGTTCATCGCCGGCCACACCACCGGATTCGAGGAGACCCGCGACCTGCTGGCCGAGCTGTCGTGGGACGAGCTGGAGACCGGCTGCGGGCTGAATTCGGCGGAGATGCTGCGGCTGGCCAAGATGATCGGGCAGGCGCGCCGCGCGGTGTTCGTGTGGAGCATGGGGATCACCCAGCACGAGTTCGGCGAGGACAACGTCCGCGCGATCGTGAACCTCGGCCTGTCCAGGGGCTTCGTGGGCCGCGAGGGCTGCGGGCTGATGCCGATCCGGGGCCACTCGGGAGTGCAGGGCGGCGCCGAGATGGGCGCGTACGCGACGAGGCTGCCCGGCGGCCGCCCGTTCGGCGACGCCGCGCACTTCTCCGAGCTGTGGGGCTTCGAGGTCCCCACGGCCAAGGGGCGGACCGCGCCCGAGATGATCGACGCGGCGCACGACGGCGACCTGGACGTCCTGGTCAGCTCCGGCGGCAACTTCCTGGAGGTGCTGCCCGACCCCGCCTACACCCGCGCCGCGCTGTCCCGCGTCGGGCTGCGCGTGCACATCGACATCTGCCTCTCCGGCCAGATGCTCGTCGACCCCGCCGACACCGTGCTGCTGCTGCCCGCCCAGACGCGGTACGAGAT
The DNA here is from genome assembly GCF_039532545.1 of Actinomadura vinacea. Lineage (NCBI taxonomy): Bacteria > Bacillati > Actinomycetota > Actinomycetes > Streptosporangiales > Thermomonosporaceae > Actinomadura > Actinomadura vinacea. The sequence goes on from NZ_BAAARW010000011.1 coordinate 743,965, forward strand.
GGCCGGCGGCGTCACCGAGACCTCCACCGAGCGCCGCGTCATCTTCAGCCCCGAGATCGAGGGGCCGCGGATCGCGGGCGCCCGGCCGGAATGGCAGATCTTCACCGAGCTTGCGGCGCGGGCCCGTCCCGAGATCGCCGACAAGGTGCGGTACGAGGGGACGCCGCAGATCCGCGCCGACATCGCCCGCGCCGTGCCCTCCTACGACGGCATCCAGCACCTGGCCGCGTTCGGCGACCAGTTCCAGTACGGCGGGCCGCACCTGTGCGCGGGCTGGACGTTCCCCACTCCGGACGGGAAGGCCCGCTTCAGCGCGGTCAGCCCGCCCCCGCTGCACCGCTCCGACGGCTCGTACACGGTGGCGACGCGGCGCGGCAAGCAGTTCAACAGCATGGTCCACGAGCGCAAGGACTCCCTCAGCGGCGCCCTGCGCGACGCCGTCCTGATGAACCCCGCCGACGCCGACCGCGAGGGCCTGGCCGACGGCGACCCGGTCGTGCTGAGCAACCCGGCGGGGGAGATGCGCGGCCGGGTGCTGCGCGCCCCCATCGCCCCCGGCAACCTGCAGGTGCACTGGCCCGAAGGCGAGGTCCTGCTGGACCGCACCCGCCGCTCCCCGCAGGCCGGCATCCCCGACTACAAGGGCGCCGAGGTGGTGATAGCGCGCGGCTGATCGGCGCCGCCGCCGAGCGTCCATCCGTCATCGGGGGGTCCCGAGAGGAGCCTGCCATGACAACCCCCGAGCCCCCCGCCGCCTCCACCGATCCCACCCGCGGCCGCTGGGCGCTGGCCGGCGCCGCCGTGCTGCTGCAGCTCGCGCTGGGCGCCGTGTACGCCTGGAGCGTCTTCTCCAAGGCGCTGCAGAAGGATGGGAACGCCTTCGACCTGTCCAAGGCCGAGGCCGCGCTGCCGTTCTCCGTCACCATCGCGATGATCTTCTTGGGCACCTATCTCGGCGGGCGCGTCCAGGACGCCCGCGGCCCGCGGGTGGTCGCGCTGACCGGCGGGGTGGTGTACTCGCTGGGCATCCTGCTGGCCGGGGCCGCCTCCGACGCGGGCGACCTGTGGCTCCTGGTGCTGGGCTACGGCGTGATCGCCGGCTTCGGGCTCGGGCTGGGCTACATCGTCCCGATCGCGATGCTGCAGAAGTGGTTCCCAGACAAGCGCGGCCTCATCACCGGAATCGCGGTCGGCGGTTTCGGGTTCGGCGCGGTGCTGACCTCACCCGTCGCGCAGGCCCTGGTGGACCGCTACGAGCAGGTCCCGACCCGCTCGTTCCTGTGGCTCGGGCTGGCCTACCTGGTGATGGCACTGGCCGGGGCCTCGTTCTTCCGGAATCCGCCGGCTGGCTACACCGTGCCCGGCTGGCGGCCCGCCACGACCGGGCGGGTCGTCGAGAGCGGACGCGACTTCACCCAGGCCGAGGCCCTGCGCACCCGCCAGTGGTACCTGCTGACGGGCATCCTGTGCCTCAACGTCACCGCCGGCATCGCGCTGATCTCCGTGATGGCCTCGGCCGCCGAGGACGTGGCCGGCTACAGCGCCGCGGCCGCGTCCACGCTCACCGGCATCATGGGCCTGTTCAACGGCGGCGGACGGGTCTTCTGGGGCTGGCTGTCGACCCATACGGGCCGGATGACGGCGTTCCTGGCCATGCTGGGACTGCAGGGCCTGTGCTTCCTGGTCCTGCCGCACGCGTCCATGGCCGCGCTCTTCGCGCTGCTCGCCGCGGTCATCTACCTCTGCTACGGCGGCGGGTTCGGCACCATGCCGGCCACCGCGGGCGACTTCTTCGGGCTGCGCAACGCCGGCGCGATCTACGGGCTGATGATCGTCGCCTGGAGCGCGGGCGGGGTCGTCGGGCCGCTGCTGACCGCCTGGCTGATCACCGGGGACGACTACACGACCGCGTTCACCACGATCGGGGTGCTGGCGCTGGCCGCGATGGCGCTGCCGCTGCTCACCCGCGCGCCGGGCGAGGCGGCCCGCACGGCGCCCCGCCCGGCCCCCGCCGAGTAGCGGCGGGAGGTCTCGAAAGTGGCCGCCCCGAGGCCGGCCCGGCTTGAGTCCGGCCTCGGGACGTTGCATCAAGGGCGCCCGCCGCGCGGTCAGGCGGCCGTGCGGTGCCTCTTGCGGGGGGTACGCCGACCCGCCCTGGCGCCGCCGCCGATCAAGTGGGACAGCACGCGGAAGGGCAGGGTGATGATGTTGATGATGGTGCCGATGATGGCTTGAAGGGCGGCGGCGATGCGTCGCATCCTTCTCAACTCCTCTTTCGTTCGCTGGTGGCCGTGCCTGTTCGTCACAACCCCTACCCGAGGCCGGGCTTTTACACTTTCGAAGGACTCTGACCGCCGGGATGCAGACCGCCGTCGGCCGTCTGTGACCTGTGCGGCGGCGCGCACGGCCGCCGCAAAGATGGCAGAGTGTCATGGATTGGGGAGGTGCCGATGGTGGAGAGCCTGATCTGGGGCCCGGCGGCGGAGCGGACCGGTCTGCTGGCCGCGCCGGTGGCGGCGGCGATCGGCGCACGGCCCGAGGCGCGGGTCGCCGAGATCGACCCGGAGCTGGCCGACACCGCCGCGTTCTGCGAGCGGTACGGGATGCCGCTGGAGACCAGCGCCAACTGCGTGGTGGTCGCGGCCAAGCGGGGCGGTGAGGTCTCCTACGCCGCCTGCATGGTCCTGGCCACCGACCGGGCCGACGTGAACGGCGTGGTGCGCAGGCATCTGGGCGCGCGCAAGGTGTCGTTCGCGCCGATGGCTGACGCGACGTCCCTGACCTCGATGGAGTACGGCGGCATCACCCCGCTGGGGCTGCCGCCGGAATGGCCGGTCCTGGTGGACGAGGCGGTCACCGCGGTGCCCGAGGTGGTGATCGGCAGCGGCGTCCGCCGGTCCAAGCTGCTCGTGCCGGGCAAGGCGCTCGCCGACCTGCCCGGCGCCGAGGTGCTGGCGCTCACCCTCGGCGGGCCGCGGTGACGGCCGACGCAGGGCTCCGCCGGGCCCTGGACGAGCCGGGCTTCCGCGCGCTCCCCGAGCCGGTCACGGTGCTGCTGGAGGCCGTGGCGGCACCGCCCCGCCTGGCCGCCCACCTGCGCGCCGTCCACGACGTGGCCTGCGACCTGGTGTCCTGGATCGACGAGCGCTATCCGGCGGCGGGCGCCGACGCGGCCGCGGTCGCGTTCGGCGCCGCCACCCACGACATCGGGAAGGCGCTGCACCCGGCCGAGCTGTCCGGGCCGGGCGCCCAGCACGAGCCCGCGGGTTACGAGTTGCTGCTCTCCTACGGGGTGGAGGAGCGGTTCGCCCGCTTCGCCCGTACCCACGCGGCCTGGAACGAGGACGGCATCGGCATCGACGACCTGCTGGTCAGCCTGGCCGACCAGGTGTGGAAGGGCAAACGCGTCCGCGGCTTGGAGCAGCTGGTCGTCGACCGGCTCGCGGTGGCCTCCGGGGAGGCGCCCTGGCAGGCGTTCCTGGCACTGGACGACGTGCTCGGCATGATCACCGAGGGCGCGGACCGGCGGCTGGCCTACCAGTCGACGCACTCGGTGGCGAGCGGCTGACCGGTGTTCGGTGGCCGTCCGGGGGCGCCGGCCGGCGGGTACGGGCGGCCGCCCGCCGCTCGGGCCCCGGCGTGGAAGTCCCGGTTGGCGGCGAGCATCGCCCCCACTGGGGCGCATCCGGGTGAGGCGGTTCGGAGCAGGCCGAACAGGACGGGGTCGGCGATGCCGTCGACGCCGGTCAGCGCCTTGATCAGCACGACCCCGCTCAGCCCCAGCTCGGCGCGGCCCATGGCGGCGAGCGTGCGCTCGATGAAGGCGGCGGCCGCGCGGCCGGGGAGGAACGCCATCGCCCAGGGATGCGGCCGCGCCCACTCGCCGAGCGCGATCAGCTCCTCGACGTCGGGGCGCATCCGGTCGGCGAAGTCCAGGTAGCCGAGCTCCTCGACCTCCGTGCAGGCCGGCCCCGGGGGCGGGGCGTCGGCGTCGTACAGGACGGCCTTCGCCTCGTAGCGCCACCCGTCCTCGGAGGGCCTGGCCTGCCCGGAGACGTGGTCGGCCCGCGTACCGGTCTGCACGCGCAGCAGTTCGGCGGCGTCGCGGCACGGGATCTTGCACGACAGGACGCGGCGCGGCGCCGGGACGAGCCGCAGCGCGGCCCCGGTGATGATCCCGTGCCGTCCGGCGCCTCCCCGCACGGCGTCGAACAGCTCCCGGTCACGCGACGGCGAGCAGCGGAGGAGCGCGCCGTCCGCCGTGGCGACCTCCAGTTCGAGCACGGCGGCGGTCTGGAGGCCGTGGACGTGCGAGGTGCCGCCCACCCCGCCGGCCGCGAGCGTGCCGCCGACGGTCATGTCGAGGTGGTCGGTGAGGACGGGCGGCGTCAGCCCGTGCGGCAGCGTGGCCTCCAGGACCTCGCGCCAGGTGGCCCCGGCCTCCACCAGCACACGGCCCCCGTGCACAGGAGCGTCGCGCACGGGGCGGATCGCGGCCAGGGCGCGCATGTCGAGCGAGATGCCGCCGGTCAGGGAGCGGCCGTCGGTGGAGTGGCCGCAGCCGCGCGGGACCACCGGGATCGTCCCGCCGGCGCGCGCGAGCACGGCGGCGACCTCGCGCGCGGACGCGGGACGGACCACCTCGCGGGGTGTCCGCCGCATCGTCCCGCCGAAGTCGCCCATGGCGGGGACGACGGGCCCGGGGGCGGTCACGCGTCCCGGAGGCGCTCGGCGACGCGGCCCAGGGCGTCGCCGAGGGTGTCGAGCTCCTCGGGGGAGAGCTGGGTGATGAGGTTGTCGCGGACGACCCTGCGGTGGCCGGGCCGCACCCGGGCGAGCGCCTCGGCGCCCGCGCCGGTCAGCTCCGCCCACACCGAGCGCCGGTCGCCGTCGCAGGCGGTGCGGCGCACCAGTCCGGCCCGTTCCAGCTGGGTGATCTGGTAGCTGAGCCGGCTCTTGGAGATCATCGCCTGCCGGGCCAGATCGGACATGCGCAGCCGGCGGCCGTCGGCCGTGCGCAGCTTGAGCAGCACCTCGAAGTCGGCGTGGGACAGCCCGCCGTCGCGTTTGAGCTGGCGCTGGACCTCGTGCTCGACCAGATGGGCGGCCTCCAGGAAGGCGAGCCAGGCGCGTAGCTCCCGAGGGCCGAGGGGGCCGTCGTCATCCATGCGTCGAGTGTAGTTGGTTTGGATTTGAACTAACTGCTGATACGGTCGGGACAAAGAGTTGAACGCTCAAGCAACTCTGCATGTCCGGATGAACACGGACAACAGAGGAAGACAAGCCGCACTGGAGGACCCATGCTCCCCGCACCCCGCATCCCTTACCTGTCCGACGTGGGCCTGCTGGTCGGCCGCGTCGCGCTCGGCGTGATCTTCATCGCGCACGGCTGGCAGAAGCTGAACGAGACCGGGCACGCCGGTGTCGCCAAGGGCTTCGAGGCCATGGACATCCCGCTGCCCGGCCTGGCCGCCCACTACGCCATCTGGGTGGAACTGGTCGGCGGCATCGCCCTGGTGATCGGACTGCTGGTGCCCGTCGCCGCGCTGCTGCTGCTGCTCGACATGCTCGGCGCGTTCTGGTTCGTGCACATGGACAAGGGCCTGTTCGTCGACAAAGGCGGCTACGAGTTCGTGCTGATCCTGGCCGCCACCGCATTCCTGCTCCTCTGCGTCGGCGGCGGCCGGATCGGCCTGGACGGCGCGCTGTTCAGCCGCGGCGAAGCCTCCCGCGAACGCTCCGGCCGCGACCACGCGCACGCCTGACCCACTCGCCTCCCGCCTTCGTGAGCCCCCGGTGCGCCGGGGGCTCGCGTGTTTTCATGGACGGATGGACGAGGCGGCGGCTGAAGCGGCGTTCGCCGAGCACGCGCGCCTGGAGGAACGGCTCACCGACCCCGCCGTGCTCCGCGACCACCGGCTCGCGCGCCGCATCCGGCGCAGCCTGCTCGTCCTGGAGGAGCTCCTGGAGGCAGCGCTGGAGTCCGGGCCGACGTCCGGGCCGACGTCCGGGCCGGCGGTCGGGCCGGCGGTCGGGCCGGTGGAGTGGGATCGGTACGACGCCCACGACGTCGTCCTGACCATCGAGGCGGAGCCGGCGGATCTCCGCCCGCTCTGGTGCCACTACCGGGACGTGGCCGCGCGGCGTCCGGAGGGCTGGCGGGCCGAGCCCCTGGACGGTGAACCCGGCGCCGACGGCGAGCCCGGTGCCCGCCGCCGGGCGGCGCTCGCGATCCACGCCGGGGAGGGAGGGCCCGGTGCGTGGGCCGTCCTCAAGTCCGAGAACGGCGTCCGTCCCATGGACGGTGTCCGTTCACTGGACGGTGTCCCTCTCCTGAAGGGGCGGCCGGGGGCTCGCACCGCGCGGGTGACCGTCCGGCCGCACGCCGATGAGGGGGTGACGCTCCCAGGGGCCGCGGCGGACTGGCGCATCGACTTCTACTGCACGCGCTCGCCGGATGCGCCGTCTTCGGTCGGTGTCACCCATCTTCCGACGGGCGCATACTTCCCTGGGGTGGGGGCGACCTCTCGCGAGGCGCGGCGCAACGCCTTGGTCCAGGCCCTCGCCCGCGTCCTCGCCGACTCGATTCCGGCGGACGAGCCCGCGCACCGCCACCTCCATCCGTGAACGGAACCGAAAGGCGCCCAAAACCGGTTCGACCCGCCTAATCCCATCCGCACCACCACTTTTCTCACTTTTCCGCTGTGCGGGCGGGATGTAATCCAACAATGATCATGACCGAAACCCGGGTGTGTGGAACGGTCGCCGGTCGGCCCGCCGGGCGGTGGACCTCCCCCTCCCGTCCTGCCATCTGGTGGAAGCCGGTGACGTGGATCTTCGCGCCCTCGGCCTCGGGCGGCTCGCGTCCAGGTGGAAGCGGCCTCTGCCCACGAATGCTCGACGCACACATGCCGGCCGAAAGTTCGACGCTTTGATCCCTATTTTGTGGTGACCGAATCGAAGAAGCTGTTGGATGTGCAGGTCAGCGCCGTTCAAGTGGCGTCATCGGCGGTCGGCCTCGGATGCGCGAGCCTGACCGAAATCACGGAGGCCCGTGGCGTCCGCGGCGGGAGGCCGGAAGCGACCCCCTGGTCGCCGCTCCTGTCAAGGCCGCTGTCATCGGCCCGGTCCGTCCCGCCGGATCGCCGCCCCGCGTTGGAGCCCTCGTCCGGCGTTGCCGCGCCGTCCTTACCCGAGGTCTTGACTCGGGTCGACGGGCCGGTCCCGGCCGCGTTCCGGACCGTCCACCGCGGCTCACCACGGGTGATCGAAATCAGGTGACCGGCCCGTTCCGTCCCACTACGGTGGGCGGTCGCCGAAACGGCGGATCCCATGGAGCGAATCCCGCGAAGGAGACCGTATGGGCGTCAACGAGGACACCGGCATGGACATCGACGCGGCGGAGGTGGCGGCGTTCCTCGCCCGCCTGTTCACCGAGGGGCACGCGCTGCGGGCCCACGTCGAGGGCGCGGTGGTCCACCTCCCCGAGAGCGGGCTGCGGGTCGCCGTGGACACGCCCGCCCCCGAGCCGCACGGGAAGATCGTCAGGATCCCGATCGGGGTCGGCCACCCGTCCTGGGGCGAGCCGTTCGCGTGGGACCAGGCCGTCGGCCTCGCGACCGGCGAGCGCCATCCCGTCGCCGACGCCCTCGACGGCTGGCTGCACAACGTGTTCCCGGTCTTCGCGGCGATGGCGCTGCCCGGCGGCGATCTGGCGCGGCGCGCCCATACGTTCATGATCACCAGCGGCGATCGCACCGCGGACGTCTTCTGCGGGCCACTGGCGATCCGCGACTTCGGCGGGCTGGCCGAGGGGGTGCGGCGCGTCGCCGCCGAGCGGCCGCCGGTCACGGCCCTGGTCCAGGAACTGTTCACCGGGCACGCCATCCCCGAGCGGCCGGTGTGGGCCTACGTCTACTGCGCCAACATGCCCGGCGGCCGCATCACCGAGGTCACGCTGCTGAACGGCGACAGCAGCGAGGCGTTCGGGCACATCGCCGATCACCTCCCCTGGGAAGGGCACGGTTCGATCAAATCCTGGGCGCTGGTCGTCCCGCATGCTTCCTGAGACCCGCCGCCGACCTGCGGGGGGAGCATCGCCCCGCCGCGGGGAGACGAGCCGCGGCCCGGCGGCCCCAACCTGGCCGCGACGGATTAGCGTCACCCTGACACAATGGCCTAACAAGGTTGATTCTGGGCATGGTGATCGTAACGCTCTCCGGGAGGCTGGTCGCTCGTGTCGAACGTCAGTGAGTTCGTGGTGGTGGCCAACCGGCTGCCGGTCGACCGGGTGCCGGGCACGGGGACCGGAGCCGGTGCCGCCTGGCGGCGCAGCCCCGGCGGCCTGGTCAGCGCGATCGCACCGGTGATGCGGCGCAGAGAGGGCACCTGGGTCGGATGGCACGGGGCGCCCGACGAGGTCCTCGAGCCGTTCGAGACCGACGGGATGAGGCTGGTGCCCGTCATGCAGTCCGCCGAGGACGTCGAGCACTACTACGAAGGCTTCTCCAACGCCACCCTGTGGCCGCTCTACCACGACGTGGTCGCGCCCCCGGTGTACAGCCGCGAGATGTGGGACGCCTACGTGCGGGTCAACGACCGGTTCGCGAAGGCGGCCTCCGAGGTCGCCGCGGAGGGCGCCATCGTCTGGGTGCAGGACTACCAGCTCCAGCTCGTCCCGGCGATGCTGCGCAAGCTCCGCCCCGACCTGCGGATCGGGTTCTTCCTGCACATTCCGTTCCCGCCGCTGGAGCTGTTCTGGCAGCTCCCGTGGCGGCGGCAGATCCTTGAGGGGCTGCTTGGCGCCGACCTGGTCGGCTTCCAGCTGCCGGGCGCGGCGTCCAACTTCGTGCGATTGTGCCGCCGGCTCCTCGATGCGCGCTACAACAAGCAGGACGTCTACTGGGACGACCGCGTCGTGCGGGCCCGAGCGTTCCCCATCTCAGTCGACGTCGGCGAGCTGAACGACCTCATCGCGCGTCCCTCGGTGCGTGAGCGGGCCGAAGAGATCCGCACCGACCTGGGGGACGCCACCATCCTGCTGGGCGTGGACCGGCTCGACTACACCAAGGGCATCACGCAGCGGCTGGAGGCTTTCGGCGAGCTGTTCGGCGACGGGCACCTCAAGCCGGGCCAGGCGGTGTTCGTGCAGATCGCCACGCCGAGCCGGGAGCGCGTCGAGCAGTACCAGCTGCTCCGCGACCAGATCGAGCAGCAGGTCGGCCGGATCAACGGCGAGTACGGCGAGATCGGCTTCCCGGTGGTGCACTACATGCACACCTCCTACGCCCGGGACGAACTGGTCGCGCTCTACCTCGCCGCCGACGTCATGGTGGTGACGCCGCTGCGGGACGGCATGAACCTGGTCGCCAAGGAGTACGTGGCCTGCCGCTCGGACCTGCGCGGCACGCTGGTGCTGAGCGAGTTCGCCGGGGCGGCGTCCGAGCTGCGCCGCGCGTACCAAGTGAACCCGTACGACATCGACGGCCTCAAGGACACGCTGCGGGTCGCGCTGAACGCCGAGCCCGCCGAGCAGGCGCGCCGGATGCGGGCCATGCGCAAGCGGGTCATCGAGCACGACGTGGACCGGTGGGCCCGCGACTTCCTCAGCGCCCTGGAGCAGTCGCAGCACCACCCGGAGCAGCACCCGGAGCACCTGGGCGCGGCAATGGGCTAACCCCGGCGCCACCGTATTGAGACCGCCCTGCACGCCGTTCAGGGCGGTCTCGGATCGTCCCAAAGACGCCATTTGCGGCCGCCCCAGACAGGGGTCCCCGGGTCGCCGGAGCCGCCTCCCCGGTCGCGTTCGTCCGTCCCGCGCGCTCGCTCACGCCGCCTGATGGCCTGGCGCCGCTACGCCCAACACTCCTGGTGCGCCCGAGGGCATCCTCGGTGGCTTGGCAAGCTCTTCAGCGTGCTTTCGGTGCGCCCCTCGGTTGGCCGCGAGGCCGTTCTCAGCCGGCGTGCGGGGCATCCCGCAGGTCGAAGGCCGTCCAGACGGCCTTGCCTCCGGTGGTCAGCGGCGCCCAGCCCCAGGCGCCGCTGACGGCGCCCACGACCAGCAGACCGCGGCCTCCCTCGCCGAACCGGCCCGGCTCGGCCGCGATGAGCTCCGGCGGCCGCGTCCCGGGGTCGGTCACGGCCACGACCAGGCGCCGCGGATGGCCGAGCAGCACCAGCTGGATCGGGCCCGAGGGAAGCGGCCTGGGCAGCCCGCGCAGGCCGTGCTGCAGCGCGTTGGTCACCAGCTCGGAGACGGCGACGAGCGCGTCGTCGGCGAGGGCGTCCAGGCCCCATTCGCGCAGCGTGGCCAGGGTGAACGAGCGGGCCTCCTTCGGCGCTGTGTTCTCGGCCGGGAGCACCCGCCGCGCGGTGCGCGGCGCGCCGTCGGCCGGGGCGGGCCAGAGCCCGGCGAGGCCGGGCGCCGCGGCGTGCGCGGACGGTCCCGGACGCGCCGCCGACGGTATGCGGGCGCCCGGCCGGGCCGGGTGGTCCGCCTGGTGGTGGCGCGGGCGCCGGTGCCCGTTCGGGACGGTCGGGACCGCCACGTCGTCTGCCTGGTCAACGATCATTGTCAAACCCCAGAGGCGTGCGGGTCGGTAAGGGGCGAGCGTTCGCTATCTTGCTCCCCATGTCGTGCAGATGCAAGACCGTCTGCATGAACGAATGCAAGAACGAATGCACGTGCATCTCGTACCATGACGTTGGGGTGGGGCGAGATCGCGACCTCCCTTCGGGGAGGCGAGGACGCCTAAAGGGGGCAGAAGATGGACGGCGCCGAGCTGTCGGACGTCGGGCGGGTCCAACTCGCCTGGCAGAAGAGCCGCCGGAGCAACCCGAGCGGGAACTGCGTCGAGATGGCGGAGCTCCCCACCGGGGAGATCGCCGTGCGCAACTCCCGGTACCCGGACGGGCCGGTCCTGATCTACACGCGGGAGGAGGTCGAGGCTTTCGTCGGCGGAGCCAAGGACGGTGATTTCGATCACATGCTCGTCTGAACCGCCGGACCACCAGTGAACCGAATGTCGTTCCATATCGGCGTTCCGCCCAGTAGCGTGCGGTTTCATGCATCTGGGGCAGATCGCTGAACGGACCCCCGGCAAGCCCGCCGTGATCATGGCGGGCTCCGGGCGGGTCATCACCTACGGAGAGCTGAACGAGGAGTCCAACCGGCTCGCCCGACTCCTGCACGCGGAGGGGCTGCGCCCCGGCGACCACATCGCCTTCATGCTGGAGAACCATCCGCTGTATCTGGCCATCGCGTGGGCGGCCCAGCGGTCCGGGCTCTACTACACGGCCATCAGCTCCCGCCTCCAGGCCGACGAACTCGCCTACATCGTCGACAACTGCGAGGCCAAGGCCTTCATCACCGGCCACGCGCTCGCCGGCACCGCCACCGCCATCACCGACGAGACCCCCGGCGTCCGGCTGCGCCTGATGCTGGACGGCACCGCGCCCGGCTTCCTCCCCTACGAGGACGAGGTCGCCAAGCATCCCGCGACCCCCATCGAGAACGAGTGCGAGGGCGTGGACATGCTCTACTCCTCGGGCACCACGGGCCGCCCCAAGGGCATCAAGCCGGAGCTCTCCCGCGCGCCCATGGGGCAGGCGGGACCGCTTTTCCACCTGATATCGCTGCTCTTCCAAGCCGACGGCGACTCGGTCTACCTGTCACCCGCGCCGCTCTACCACGCGGCTCCGCTGCGCTACTGCCTGACGTTCCAGCGATTCGGCGCCACCGTCGTGGTGATGGAGAAGTTCGACCCAGAGGGTGCGCTGGCGGCGATCGAGAAGTACGGCGTCACCCACAGCCAGTGGGTGCCGACCATGTTCATCCGCATGCTCAAGCTCCCCGAGGAGACCCGCGCCAAGTACGACCTGTCGACGCTGCGCTATGCCGTGCACGCCGCCGCGCCCTGCCCCGTCCCGGTGAAGGAGCAGATGATCGACTGGTGGGGCCCGGTCCTGCACGAGTACTACGCCGGCACCGAGGGCAACTGCTTCGTCTACACCAACTCCGAGGACTGGCTCGCCCACAAGGGCACGGTGGGACGCCCCCTGCTCGCCAAGGTGCACGTATGCGACGAGGACGGGAACCAGGTCCCGCCCGGAACGCCCGGGACGCTCTACTTCAGCGAGGGGCCCGCCTTCGAGTACCACGGGGACGAAGCCAAGACCAAGGCGTCCCACGACCCCTGGGGGCACGGCTGGAGCACGCTGGGCGACGTCGGCTACGTGGACGAGGACGGCTTCGTCTACCTCACCGACCGCCGCTCCTACATGATCATCAGTGGCGGGGTGAACATCTACCCGCAGGAGGCCGAGAACGTCCTGGCGGTCCACCCGGAGGTCGCCGACGTGGCCGTGTTCGGGGTGCCGGACGCCGAGATGGGCGAAGCGGTCAAGGCCGTCGTCCAGCCCCAGGACCCGGACCGGGCCGGTCCGGAGCTGGCGGCCGAGCTGATCGCCTACACGCGCGAGCACCTCGCCCACTACAAGTGCCCGCGCTCCGTCGACTTCCGGGACGAGCTGCCCCGGCATCCCACCGGCAAGCTCTACAAGCGCCTGCTGCGCGACGACTACTGGAAAGGGCAGCAGAGCACGCCGACCGCCTGAGGCCGCGGGACGGGAAACGCCCCGTCCCGGGCACTCCAGGACGGGGCGTCGGGTGACGCGGCACCAGGGTCTAGTGCATGACCATGGGCTTTTCGGCCGGCACGGTGTCGGCGTCGGGCACCGCCGGCTTGCGGCGCGGCAGCAGCAGGGCCGGGAGGAAGGCGAACACCAGCAGCCCCAGCGAGAACCAGTAGGTCGTCTGGAACGCGTCGGCCATCTTGGTCATGATCTGCTGCAGGATCTCCGGCGGGACCTGCCCGGCCGCCGGCGCCTCACCGCCCATGCCGCTGCTCTCCAGCCCCCGGTCGCGCATCTGGGCGGTCAGCAGGACGGCGATGAACGCGGTGCCGATCGAGGCCGCGACCTGCTGGATGATGTTCAGCGAGGTGCTGGCCCGGGGGACCTCGTCGTGCTGCAGCGTCTGCATGGCCGCAGACATGGTGGGCATCATGGTCATGCCCATGCCGAGCCCCATCACGAACAGGGCGATGCCCAGGTACCAGTACGAGGCGTCCACGGTCAGCTGCGTGGCGAAGCCCGCCACGCCCGCCACCACGACCGCGAGGCCGACCAGGACCACCTTGCCGGGGCCCAGCTTGTCGGTGAGCCGGCCGCCGATCGGCATCGTGAGCATCGCGCCGATGCCCTGCGGCGCCAGCAGCAGGCCGGAGGCGAACGCGGTCTCACCGCGCACCGTCTGGTAGTACAGCGGCAGGATCAGCATCGCGCCGAAGAACGAGCACGCGAACAGCACCAGGGTGCCCGAGGCGGCGGCGACCGAGCGGCGACGGAAGAGCCGCAGGTCGATCAGCGGGTTGGTGTTGGAGCGGCGCAGCGCGTGCACGCCGAACGCGAGCACCAGCACCGCGCCGCCGACCGCGGTGATCAGCACGTCGGTACGGGCGAAGTCGGACTTCTCGGCGCCCGTGGCCAGGCCGTACAGCAGGCCTGCCAGGCCGGGGGACAGCAGTATCAGGCCGAGGAAGTCCAGCCGCTCGGTCGGCTTGGCCTCGTCGCGCTTGAGGATCCGGGCCGACAGGACGAGGGCGAGCGCGCCGATCGGCACGTTGATGTAGAAGATCCAGCGCCAGGAGACGTCGTCGACCAGCCAGCCGCCCAGGATCGGGCCGGCGATCGGGCCGAGCAGCATCGGGATGCCGACCACGCTCATCACCTGGCCGACCCGCTGCGGCCCGGCGGCCTGGGTCAGGATCGTCATGCCGGCCGGCATGATCATGCCGCCGCCCAGGCCCTGCAGGACCCGGAAGGCGATCAGCGACTCGGCGTTCCAGGCCAGCCCGGCCAGTGCCGAGCCCGCCACGAACAGCGCGATCGAGATCATGTAGAGGCGCTTGGTGCCGAACCGGGCCGACGCCCAGCCGGTCACCGGGATCACCGTGGCCAGCGCGAGCGTGTAGCCGGTGGCCACCCACTGGATGGTGCTCAGTGGCGCTTCGAAGTCCTCGGAGAGGTGCTTGAGCGCGACGTTGACGACGGTGACGTCCAGGATGGCCATGATCGCGCCGAGGACGACGACCATCGCGACCGCGAACACGCCGCGGTCAAGCCCTCCGCCTGGGTCCCCGGCCTTGGGGCCGGGGTCGTCCGACGCCTTGCGAGACGCGGAAGCGGTCAACTTGCAGTCCAATCTTCAAGGCACGCGGGCGTGCGGGCAGCGTTGAGGGGGTCGAGAGGGCTGGGGGGTGTCGCAGCAAAATACTGCAGTGACTGACACTTTTGCCAACCATTTAACTTGCAGGGCCCAGGGAGTATTCCACCGGGGTCCGACAAAACGGCCCTGTTCCCGCAATCACCCTCGAACCTCCAGCTAGATGGAGGTCAAGCGGCTGTGACGCATCCGAGACCCTCCCCCCGGCCCACCTGGCCGGGTCACGAGGACAGACCGCACATGCCCCCAGAAATCATCGCAGAGCCCTGCGATGTGACCCACCCAACACCGCTACCCCACGGCGTCTCGCCATCCGGGGGACCGTAGCCGACGTCCGAACGCCTCGCCGTTGATCACCTCCTGGCCGGGCGAGACGGTGACGGTCAGCCTCCGGTTTCCGGCGAGCGGTGACAGGTCGACCTCCCGCGACATGTTCAGGAGCATGAGCTCCCGCAGCTGCGGTGCCGCAGCCAGCGGGCCGAGATCGGCCACCTTCTCACAATCGTTCAGGTCGGCGGGGCCGAGCTGCTCCAGGAACGAGGTCGCGAATCCCTCCGCGCGCAGCCAGTCGGCGGCCGCCGCCGCGGGCCGCGAGGTGACCACGACGCGGATGCCGGGGAACTCACCGGCCAGTCCGCGCACCCACTGCCGCACGGCCTGCCGCTGCGACGCGGTGACCTCGTCGACCCCGTCGACCAGGAGCAGCGCCCGCCCGGACATGAGCCGCCCGTGGACCCAGCCGCGGGGCATCAGCCCGGCGAGGTGCGGGGCCGTGTCGTCCAGGTACTCCTCGGGGCGGGGCAGCGCACCGCCCGCGTGGCTGCGCAGCTTGACCAGGAACGGGACGCATCCGTTCCAGTTCGCCAGCTCGCCGGTGAACGCGCCGCGCGGCCGTGACGGCGAGCCAGCGCAGCAGCGTGCTCTTGCCGCCGCCGGCCTCCCCGCGCACGAGCGTCAGCCGGTGGCCGCCGAGCGCGGCCTCCACCCGGACGGCCCCGCCCGCGCGGCGCTCGCCGCGCCAGTCGGCGATCGGCGCGGGCCCCGGCTCGGCCCGGGGGGCCGCCCTCCGCGGACGCGTTCACGTTGATATAGGCGACGCTGAGCGTGGTCTGGGGGCGGGTGAACCGTTCGAACCGGACGCCGAAGAACTCCAGGCTGTCGAGGTTCTCGCTGAGGGAGGCCAGGTACCGGCGGGTGAACTCGGCGTCGTCGGACCGGCCCTCCGGCGCGGTGAGCGACCGCGCGGGCAGGCGGACGAGCACGGCCGCGACCTGGTCGGCGAGCCCGGTGAGCCGGCCCAGCGTCTCCGCGGCCGCCCGCGGCTCGAACTCGGGCAGATGCACGATGATGCGCGCCAGGCAGCCGCAGCACTCGTCCAGCGTCACCTCGTACAGCCGGGAGCCGGCCTCGCCGAGCTGAGTCCCGGCCTGGCGCGCGGGCAGGGTCGCGCGGAGCCGCCGCGCCGGCTTCACGGCGTCCATGTCGTCGGCGAGCAGGGCCGCGTCGGAGAGGTCGGACACGGCACCCCCGATTCCCGAACGGCCCCCCAGTATGGCCGCAACCGGGCGCCGGGGTGAACCGTGGCCGCGTCAGGACGGGGGGAGGCCGAGGGCGCGGGCGATGAGCATGCGCTGGACCTCCGAGGTGCCCTCACCCACCTCCAGGATCTTGGCGTCCCGGTAGAAGCGGCCGACGGGGTACTCGTTCATGAAACCGTAGCCGCCGAAGATCTGCGTGGCCTCCCGGGCGTTGTCCATGGCGGCGTTGGAGGCGGCGAGCTTGGCGATGGCCGCCTCCTTCTTGAACGGCTGCCCGGCCAGGAGCCGGGACGCGGCCGCGTAGTAGGCCAGGCGGGCGGTGTGGGTGCGCAGCTCCATGTCGGCGATCTTGAACTGGATGGCCTGGTAGCGGCCGATCTCCTTGCCGAACGCCACGCGCTCGCGGACGTAGCGCAGGCACTCGTCCACGCAGCCCTGGGCCAGGCCCACCGACAGCGCGGCGATCGCGATGCGGCCCTCGTCCAGGATGCGCAGGAACTGGGCGTAGCCGCGGCCGCGCTCGCCCACGAGGTTCCCCGCGGGGACGCGCACGTCGTCGAACGACAGCTCGCGGGTGTCGGACGCCGACCAGCCGACCTTGGAGTACTTCTTCCCGACGGTGAAGCCCGGGGTTCCGTTCGGGACGATGACGGTGGAGATCTCGCCCTCGCCGGTCAGCGCCGTGACGGTGACGAACGCGGTGATGTCGGTGCCGGAGTTGGTGATGAACGACTTGGTCCCGTTGACGACCCAGTGGTCGCCGTCCAGCCGCGCGGTGGTGCGCATGCCGCCGGGCACGTCCGAGCCGCCGCCCGGTTCGGTCAGCCCGAACGCCGCCAGCCGCTCGCCCGAGGTCAGCCGCGGCAGCCACTCGGCCTTCTGCGCCTCCGAGCCGAACCGGTGGATCGGCATCGCGCCCAGCGACACCCCGGCCTCCAGCGTGATCGCGACGGAGGAGTCGACGCGGGCCAGCTCCTCCAGGGCCAGGCAGAGCGCGAAGTAGTCGCCGCCCATGCCGCCGTGCTCCTCGGGGAACGGCAGGCCGAACAGGCCCATCTTCCCCATCGCGGCGACGATCTCGTAGGGGAACTCGCCCCGCTCGTACAGGTCACCGATGACCGGGGCGACGCTCTCGCGGGCGAACCGTTCCACGGTGCGCCGCAGTTCCTCCTGCTCGTCGGTGAGCGTGAAGTCGATCATTCTGACTCCTTCGGGTTCAGGGCCTGGACGACCCGGGACGGGCTGGGGCGGCCCAGCCGGCCGGCCATCCAGCGGCTGGTCTCGGCGAGCCGGTCGAGGTCGACGCCCGTCTCGATGCCGAGCCCGTGCAGCATCCACACCAGGTCCTCGGTGGCGAGGTTCCCGGTGGCGCTCTCGGCGTACGGGCAGCCGCCGATCCCGCCCGCCGAGGCGTCCACGACCGTGACCCCGGCGCGCAGCGCGGCCAGGGTGTTGGCCAGGGCCTGGCCGTAGGTGTCGTGGAAGTGGACGGCGAGCCGGTCGGCGCCGATCCCGGCCTCGACCATCGCTTCGATCAGGGCCGTGACCTGGCCGGGGGTGCCGACGCCGATGGTGTCGCCGAGGCTCAGCTGGGAGCAGCCCATGTCCATCATCCGCCCGGCGACCGAGACGACCTGCTCGATCGGGACCTCGCCCTCCCACGGGTCGCCGCAGGCCATGGACACGTACGCGCGCACCCACAGCCCCTCCGCCCGCGCCCGCTCGACGACCGGCGCGAACATCGCGAGGGACTCCTCGATCGTCCGGTTGAGGTTGCGGCGGGCGAACGACTCGGTGGCGCTGCCGAAGACCGCGATCTCGGTGACGCCGTGGGCGAGCGCCCGGTCGAGCCCGCGCTCGTTCGGGACGAGCACCGGGCGGGGCGACGCCGCCGGGCCGGGCAGCGCGGCGAGCAGCTCCTCGGCGTCGGCGAGCTGCGGGACCCACTTGGGGTGGACGAAGCTGGTGGTCTCGATGGTCTCCAGCCCGGCCTCGGCCAGCCGCCCGACGAACTCGGCCTTGTCGGCGACCGGGACGACCGTCTTCTCGTTCTGCAGCCCGTCGCGCGGCCCGACCTCGTAGATCGTCACCCGCTCCGGGAGCCCGTCCAGCGTTACCCGCATCGCCTCACGCCTCCTTATTCTCGACCACAGGGCTCTCGATGACGGCCAGCACGGCGTCCAGGGCGACCTGGGCGCCCGGACGGGCCGGCAACCGTACGACCACGCCCGCGACCGGCGCGGTGACGGTGTGCTCCATCTTCATCGCCTCGACCACGACGAGGGCCTGGCCCTCGGCGACCTGGTCGCCCTCGGCCGCCTTGACCGCCAGGACCGTACCCGGCATGGGGCTGCGCAGCACGCCGTCCCCGGCGGCGGCGTCGGCGGCGCCGCTCTCGGCCCGGACGTGCTCGGCCAGCGCCCAGGCCCGCCCGCCCCGTCCCAGCCACAGGGTGGCGTCCGCGCGGGCCGCCGCGAACGCGACCGTCCGCCCGCCGTAGGTCAGGACCAGCGACGACGGCCCGTCGGCGCGCAGCGACGCGGGTACCGGACCGGCGCCGCCGACGGCCACGAGCGCGTCGTGCGCGCGGCCCTGGACCCGGACCTCGACGGGGCCGCCGCCGGCCGGCGTGATGATCCACGTGGTCCAGGCGGGGGCGCCGGGACGCCAGCCGTCCGGGACGGCCCAGGGGTCGGGGTCACCGGTCTCCAGCGCGAGCATCCGCTCGAGCGCGGCGGCGGCGAGCGCCTCGGGCGGGACCGGCGGCGCGGCGGCGAGCCCGTCCAGGGACCGCTCGACCAGACCGGTGTCCAGGCGTCCCGCGGCCACGTCGGGGTGCCGCAGCAGCTCGCGCAGGAACGGGACGTTGGTCGGGACGCCCAGCAGCGTGTACGAGCCCAGCGCCCGGTCGAGCCGGTGCAGCGCCTCGGCGCGATCCGCGCCCCAGGCGATCACCTTGGCCAGCATGGGATCGTACGAGCCGCCGACCTCGGTGCCCGCGGCCAGGCCCGAGTCGACGCGGACGTGTTCGCCGGACGGCTCGTCCAGCGCCAGCACCCGCCCGCCGGTCGGCAGGAATCCGCGGGACGGCTCCTCGGCGTAGACGCGGGCCTCGACCGCGTGCCCGCGCAGCGCGACGTCGTCCTGCGCGAACGGCAGCGGCTCCCCGGCCGCGACGCGCAGCTGGAGCTCGACCAGGTCCAGGCCCGTGACCAGCTCGGTGACCGGGTGCTCGACCTGGAGCCGGGTGTTCATCTCCATGAAGAAGTACTCGCCCGGACGGTCGGCGGAGACGATGTACTCGACCGTCCCGGCGCCGGTGTAGCCGACCGCGCGGGCCGCCGCGACCGCCGCGGCGCCCATGCGCGCCCGGGTCGCGGCGTCCAGCAGCGGCGACGGCGCCTCCTCGACGATCTTCTGGTGCCGGCGCTGCAGGCTGCACTCGCGCTCGCCCAGGTGGACCGCGCCGCCGTGCGCGTCGGCGAACACCTGGATCTCGATGTGCCGGGGGTTCTCGACGAACCGCTCGGCCAGCAGCGTGCCGTCGCCGAACGAGGCGACCGCCTCGCGGCGGGCGGCCGCGATCGCGTCGGCCAGCCCGGCCTCCTCGCGCACCAGCCGCATGCCCTTGCCGCCGCCGCCCGCGGACGGCTTGAGCAGCACGGGAAACCCGATCGCGACGGCGGCCCCGGCCAGCTCGGTGTCCGACAGGCCGGGCTCGTCGCGGCCGGGCACCACCGGGACGCCCGCTTCGGCGACCGTCCGCTTGGCCCGGATCTTGTCGCCCATCGTCTCGATCGCGCCGGCAGGCGGGCCGACGAACACGATCCCGGCGTCCGCGCAGGCCCGCGCGAACGCGGCGTTCTCGGCCAGGAACCCGTACCCCGGGTGGATCGCCCGCGCCCCGGCGCCGCGCGCGGCCCCGATGATCGCGTCGATGTCCAGGTAGGACGGGACCAGCACCGCCTCGTCGGCGTCCCGTACGTGCGGGGCCCCGGCGTCGGCCGCGGTGTGCACGGCCACCGAGCCGATCCCGAGCCGGCGGAGCGTCCGGAACACGCGGACGGCGATCTCCCCCCGGTTGGCCACCAGGACGCTGTCGAACATCATCAGGATCTCCACATCGTCGGACCCGCCGCTCACATCCGGAAGACGCCGTAGCCGACCGGCTCCAGCGGCGCGTTCGCGGCCGCCGACAGGCCCAGGCCGAGCACCCGGCGGGTGTCGCGCGGGTCGATGACGCCGTCGTCCCAGAGCCGGGCGGTGGAGTAGTACGGGTTGCCCTGCCGCTCGTACCGGTCGCGGATCGGGGCCTTGAACTCCTCCTCGGCGGCCGCGGTCCACTCGTCCCCGAGCTGGTCGCGGCGGACCGTGGCCAGCACGCTCGCGGCCTGCTCGCCGCCCATGACCGAGATCCGCGCGTTCGGCCACATCCACAGGAACCGGGGCGCGTACGCCCGGCCGCACATCGCGTAGTTCCCCGCGCCGAACGACCCGCCGATCACCACCGTGAACTTCGGGACGCGCGCGCACGACACCGCCGTGACCATCTTGGCGCCGTTCTTGGCGATCCCGCCCGCCTCGTACTCGCGGCCGACCATGAAACCGGTGATGTTCTGCAGGAACACCAGCGGGGTCGAGCGCCGGTCGCACAGCTCGATGAAGTGCGCGCCCTTCAGCGCCGACTCGCCGAACAGGATCCCGTTGTTGGCGACGATCCCGACCGGGTGGCCGTGGATCCGGGCGAACCCGGTGACCAGCGTCGTCCCGTACTCCTTCTTGAACTCCTGGAACCGGCTGCCGTCCACGATCCGGGCGATCACCTCGCGCACGTCGTAGGGGGTGCGCGGGTCGGGCGGGACGACGCCGTACAGCTCGCCCGGATCGCGGGCGGGCTCCGCGGGGGCGGCGACGTCCCAGGGGCGCGGCTCGCGCGGCCCGAGCGTGCCCACGATGTCGCGGACGATCGCCAGCGCGTGCGCGTCGTTCTCGGCCAGGTGGTCGGTGACGCCCGAGGTGCGCGAGTGCAGCTCGCCGCCGCCGAGCTCCTCGGCCGAGACGACCTCGCCGGTGGCCGCCTTCACCAGCGGCGGCCCGCCCAGGAAGATGGTGCCCTGGCCGCGGACGATCACGGCCTCGTCGCTCATCGCCGGGACGTAGGCGCCGCCCGCCGTGCACGAGCCCAGCACCGCCGCGATCTGGGGGATGCCCGCGCGCGACATCGTGGCCTGGTTGTAGAAGATGCGCCCGAAGTGCTCCCGGTCGGGGAAGACCTCGTCCTGGCGGGGCAGGAACGCGCCGCCGGAATCCACCAGGTACACGCACGGCAGCCGGTTGTGCAGGGCCACCTCCTGCGCGCGCAGGTGCTTCTTCACCGTCATCGGGTAGTAGGTGCCGCCCTTGACGGTCGCGTCGTTGGCGACCACGACGCACTCGCGGCCCGCGATCCGGCCGATCCCGGTGATGATCCCGGCGCCCGGGGCCTCGTCGTCGTACATCCCGTGCGCCGCGAGCGGCGCCAGTTCCAGGAACGGCGATCCCGGGTCGAGCAGGGCGTCCACGCGGTCGCGGGGGAGCAGCTTGCCGCGTGCGACGTGCCGCTCACGGGACCGCGGCGGCCCGCCCTCGCCGGCCCGGCCGAGGTGCTTGCGCAACTCAGCGGCCAGCGCCTCGTTGTGCGCGGCGTTGCCCTTGAACGCCTCGCCGCCGGGATCGGCGCGGGTGCCCAGCTCCGGTGGTCCGCTCATCGTCCGCCCCTTGCCCACCCAAGTTAATGCTCATTAACAAAGGAGATGTTAACCATCATTAACAACGCCAGTCTAGACTGTGGCCATGACCCAGGCCACCGGCGACCCGCCCGCACCGGCGAATCCGCGGCGGGCGGAGATCCTCGGCGCCGCCGCCGAGCTGTTCGCGCGGCGCGGCTTCCACGGCGTGTCGATCGGCGATCTCGGACGCGCCGTCGGCCTCACGGGCCCGGCCCTCTACCGGCACTTCCGGGGCAAGGAGGCGGTGCTGGCGGAGATGCTCCTGGACATCAGCCGGAGACTCCTGGACGAGGGCGTCCGCCGCGCCGCCGCCCCGGACCCCGACCAGGCCCTGGACTCCCTCATCCAATGGCACATCGCGTTCGCGCTCGACAACCCGGCCCTGATCACCGTGCACGGCCGCGAGTTGGACAACGTGCCCGAGACACAGCGCCACCAGGTCCGGCGGTTGCAGCGGGCATACGTAGAGGAGTGGGTCGGCGTGCTGCGCCGGCTGCGGCCCGGCGACCCGTTGCCGCGCACGCGCGCGGCCGTCCACGCCTGCTTCGGCCTGCTCAACTCCACCCCGCACAGCGCCAGCGACCTGGACCGCGAGGCCATGGCCGGACTCCTGCGAACCATGGCACGAGCCGCCCTACGCGCAACCCCACCGCCTCCTTGAGCCCCGCGCCTACCTGCGAGAACAGAGCGGGAGCGGATAACGGCCCGGCCCTGGTCGGCGAGTCGGGAAGCGAGTGGCAAATTCGCTTCGGGATGCGTCGAACGATTCGCGACACGCCTGCGTACAACGGCACATGAAGGACCAGAAGGTCGCTCCACTCGGCGATGACGCGCTCACCGGCCGGACCGCCCGCGGCGAGGTGGCGACATCGGCCCGGCATGCCAGCCGCCCGGCGGCCGCCGCGCGGACCGGTCCCTCACCCGCCGCCCCGCCCTCACCCGCCTCTTCTCCATCGCCCGCTTCGGCATCGGCGACGACCCTGCCGCTGCCCAGACCCACGCCCACGCCGTCGTCCCCGTCCACGGCGCCGCCGGCGACGGCCGGCGACGCAAGGCCGTCCGGGGACCCGGACCCGACCCACCGCGACCTGCCCGCCCTGGGCCCGGAGATCGAGAAACCACGCGTGACCGCCACCGACCTGCCGATCCAACGCCCCCACGAGACCGTTCCGGCGATCGCCGACCTGGCACCTTCGCGATCAGAGGAAACCGTCGGGTTCTGGCCCTGCCTGTCCTGCGGGCGCCCCGTCCCCCAGCCCGAGGGCGGCGCCCGTCCGCTCCGCTACTGCCAGGACAACGACGGCGCGTGCGCCGAAGAGGGGCTGCGCCGCCGCGAACGCACCCTCGACACCCTCGACACCTCCACGCTCACCGGCCAGGTCGCCTGGGTCTGGGAGATGGTCGACCGGATGGAGTCCATGGCGGGACGGCTCGCCGGCTCCCTGGCCTCCGAACTGAGCGTCGCCGGCGTCGAACGCCAGGCCGCCCTCGTGCGCGCGGAAGCCGCCACGCAGATCGCCCACGCCCAAGAGGAACGCGAAGTCTCACAACGCCAAGCCGAGAAGGCCTGGCGCGAAGCGAACCAGGCCCGCTACCGCGCCGACGCCGCCGAACGCGAGGCGACGGCGGCGCGCACCGAAGCGGAACAGGCCGTCACCGACCGGGACGCGGCCCGCGCGGAGGCCGCCCAGGCGAAGGAGGACGGCAACGAGGCCGCCGCGGCACGGCTCGCCGCCGAAGCCGAACGCGACCACGTCCGCTCGCGCGAAAGCGAACTCCTGGCCGCCCTGGAGAACGCACGGTCCGAACTGGTCAGCCTGCACGGCCGGCTGTCGGAGTCGGAGACCATCGTGGAGGGGCAGCGCGTCGAGGCCGACGCCGCGCTCCGCGCGTCCGAAGACCTGCGCGCCACCATACGGGAGGCCGAGGCCAAACGCGGGCACGCCGTCGCCGAACGCGACCAGATGCAGGCCCGCCTCTACGAGGTCGAACAGCAGAACTGGCAACTGTCCCGCACCGCCGAAGAACTGCGCGCCGCCGTCTCGGCCCTCACCGAGGAACGCGACGCCGCCCGTGCCGAGGCCGAACGCGCACGCCGTCGCGTGGACGCCCTCACCCAGCAGATGAACACCCCGCGCAACGGCACCCGAATGCCGGTCGACCAGGAGCCTCCAACAGGGCTGCACCCGCTGAACGGCGTGCGGCTACCGCATGCCGGCTGAATCGACGTAGAGGAGGTGGTCTCTCTTCCACAGCACTGGCCCTAGCGGCCGCCGCGTCGCACCGGGGTGACGCGGCGGCCGCGCCACGCCGTCTAGCGGTCCTGGAGAAACCCGGTGTAGTCGACGGCACCCGCGTACACGGCGGAGTGCACGGCCCGCGCGATGCGCGCACCCCACGTCGAACGAGGACCCGCGAACGGCTCGGCTTCGGTCACGGGGATCGGCGCGGCGACGCAGATGGCGTCCGAGGCGGTGCCGGTACAGGAGTAGCCCGCTTCCAGGAGCGCCTGGGTCTTGGCCTCAGTGGCCGTCATCACCGCGTTGACCAGTGCGGCGTCTGACAACGCGGCCGGGACCTCCACCAGGATGTTGACCGTCCCGGGCCGAGGGAAGACCTGCGCCGCGTCGTCGACCGGGGCCAGCTCCGGGTCGCTCGCACCGGCAGGGGCGGCGGCCCAGGTGGGAACGCGGAGACCGACGGTGGCGCACGCGTTCACGCCCTTGTCGGACGCGCGCATCGTCCGGTCCACCGCCGCCGCCGTGAGCATGCCGACACCCGGCCCGCGAAGCCCGAGCGAAGCGGCCAGCTCACGCAGGTGCTCCACCGGGTCCAGCCGCGAGTACTCCCCAGGCACCTGGGCGTTCAGGACCCAGCCGCCCGGCCCGACCCCACCGCCGACCAGCGCGGAGGAGATCATGCGCATGCCCGGCCCCGCATGCCAGACGGTGGACGCGAGCCTGGCGCCGTCCTCCGCACGCCACACCGTCCGAAGTCTCATGGACGCTCCGGGGAAAGGACCGGCCGGCCGTCGGCCCCCGCGGAAACCTGGACGCGGGCATCGAAATGCGCCGCCACGATCTCCCGCGTGAGCACCCGCGAGGGCGGACCGGCCGCCGCCACCCGTCCGGCCGACAACAGCACCAGCCGGTCGGCGTACTGCCCGGCCAGGGTCAGATCGTGAATCGTCGTCACCACCGTCAGCCCGTCCGCGAGCCGCAACCGGTCGATCAGCTCCAGAACCTGCTGCTGGTGCCCGATGTCCAGCGCGGTCGTGGGCTCGTCCAGCAGTAGCACCGAGGTCTGCTGGGCGAGCGCGCGGGCCAGCACCACCCGCTGCCGCTCCCCGCCCGACAGCTCCTCCAGCGGCCGCGCCGCCAGCCCGCCCAGATCCAGCCGCTCCAGGACATCGCGGGCGATCGCCCGGTCACCGGCGCCCTCCCGGCCCAGATGCGGGATGTACGGCGAACGGCCCAGCAGCGTGTAGTCGAACACCCGCATCCCCGCGGGCAGCGCGGGATTCTGCGGGGCGTAGGCCACCAGCCGCGCCCGCCGCCGCGGCCTCAGGGCGCGCGGATCCGTCCCCGCGACCGTGATCCGTCCGAGGCCCGGACGCAAACCCAGGACGGCGCGCAGCAGCGTGGACTTGCCCGCCCCGTTCGGCCCGATCACCGCCGTCCAGGACCCTGGCCGCGCGTCCAGCGAAACGCCGTCCAGAACCTTCCGCCCGCCCAGCGTCACACTCAGGTCGCGTACCGCGATCGTCACGTCCCGACCTCCCTGCGGGTGGCGCGCAGCACGACGACGAAGAACGGGCCGCCCACGAAGGCCGTCACCACGCCGAGCGGCAGCTCGCCCGGCGCCACCACGCTCCGCGCGACCAGGTCCGCCAGGCCGAGGAACGCGGCCCCGCCCAGCAGCGACAGCGGCAGCACGATCCGGTACGAGCCGCCCGCCAGCCTCCGCACGACGTGCGGCACCACGATCCCGACGAAACCGATCAGGCCGCTGACCGCCACCGCGCACGCCGTCGCCAGCGACGCGGCGATTAGCACCACCAGCCGGACCCGCGAGGCCGACAAACCCAGCGAGGACGCCTCCTCGTCGCCCACGCCCAGCACGTCCAGCAGCCTGCCGTGCAGGAGCAGCACCACGCCCGAGACCAGCGCGTACGGCGCGACCATGGCGAGCTGCCGCCAGTCGGCCGTTCCCACACCGCCCAGGATCCACGAGTAGATGCGCTGCAGCTCCTGCGCCCGCGCCTGCTGCAGGAAGGTCTGCACGGCGGCGAGGAAGCTGGACACCGCGACGCCCGCAAGCACCAGCGTCGCCGCGCCGGAGCCCGCCATGCTGCCCAGCGCGTACGCGAGGAAGACCCCGCCGACCGCCCCGGCGAACGCCGCCACCGGCACGCTGTACACCGGGTCCGCGGGCGTCACCACGATGACGAGCGTCGCGCCCACCCCGGCCCCCGCGGCCGCGCCGAGCAGGTACGGGTCCGCGAGCGGATTGCGGAAGACACCCTGGTAACCGGCCCCGGCCAGCGCCAGCAGCCCGCCGACCAGCGCCGCCATCAGCACCCGGGGGAGACGCAGCTCGAACAGCACGTTCTGCTCCACGACGCTGAGCCCGGAGTCGACCGCCACGAACGGCAACCGGTCCAGCACCGCCCTGAGGACCCCGTCCGCCGGCAGCTCGGCCGCGCCGACCAGCAGCCCGGCCGTCAGCGTGCCCAGGAGCAGAACGACCGCCACCCCCAACGGCACAGGCCGCAACCGCGCCGGCACCGGGTCGGTCACTGCGCCGCCGGCGCCTTCTGCACGGCCGCACCGATCGACTGCACGAACTCGGGGAGCCGCGGCCCCCAGCGGGACGCGATGTCGTCGTCGAGCTCGATGACACCGCCCTTCTTCACCGCGGTGAGGTCCTCCCAGCCCGGACGCTTCGCCACGGCCGCGGCGTTCTGCCCGCAGCACTTGGTGTCGCCCAGGAAGACCAGGTCAGGGTCGCTCTTGACGAGGTACTCACGCGACAACTGCGGGTATCCGCCCGCGGCCTTCTCCGCCTTGTCGGCGATGTTCTGCAGCCCGAACAGCCCGTAGACCTGGCCGATGAACGTCTGGGACGTCACCGTGTGCAGCTGGTTGTCCAGCTCGTGGTAGTAGGAGAGCCCCTTGCCCTTGGACGAGGCCGCGACCGTCCGCTGGATCCGGGCGCGCATGTCGCCGGTGAGCCTCCGGGCCTGCTCGCTGCGGCCGGTGGCGGCACCGAGGTCCATGATCTCGTCGTACGCCTCGTCCAGCTTCGTGGCCGACGGCTCCAGCAGCACCGGCACCTTCACCTTCTCCAGCGCCTTGACGATGCCGTTCATGTCGTCCGACAGCACCACCAGGTCGGGCTTGTGCGCGATGATCGCCTCGGCGTTGGGCTTGAACCCCGACAGCTTGGTCTTGGGCGCGTTCGCCGGATGGTTGGAGTACTCGTCGACCGCGACCACCTGCTCACCCGCCCCCAGCGCGAACAGCGTCTCGGTGTGGGTGGGGGACAGCGAAACGATCCGCTTGGGCGTGGCCGGGATCGTCACGGCCCCGTTGGCCGCCTGAACGGTCACCGCGCCCGCCGCCTCCTGCGAGCCCTTGTCGCCGGAGCCGCAGCCCGCCGCGATCACGATCATCAGGGCCGCGCCCAGGGCACGTACGGATCTCAAGGGGGCCTCCATGGCTACGGGAAGGCAGGAGCCGCCGCCACAGGGGACGGATCGCCCTTCCGCGAGGTCGATGAACGTCGGCGCGACGCGGAGGCGACCTGGCTCAGCCCATCGGGGGAGGACCATCACAGTTGCGGGACAGCGCCGGAATCACACCGGACTTCGCTCCATGACACGCTCGAACCGCACGCTATCAGCCAAACCGTTCCTGATCAGTCATCAGGAGGGGGTGTTGGACCCGCTGCCCGGCACGGCGCGTATCCCGAACGGTTTTGGATGCGCTGGTCGCCCGCGTTCTTTGTGTTCCCTGTCCGGGCACGTGCATCGTGTGCACGCTCCGTGACGGGACGGCGGGTTTCCTCACATCCTCGGAGACCACGGTCGGCCTGGACGGTCCGATGTCCTGCGCCATCGCTCTGGTGGTGCGGGGGCGGTGTCGTCCGTCGCCGGATCGGGTGTCCGAGGGCGCGTCTCGTGCCCTCGTGGAACGAGGAATTGTCGAGCGTGGTGAGAAAACTTCCCAGCCGACGCTTGGTCTGGCTGCGGTCGCCGTCTGTGAAGGCCTCCTCGACCAGTGTCATGGGCCTGGCATCGTCGGGGTATCTGTCCGTCCACGCCGGGTAAGCGCGCCGCGCACACAGCAGTTCTGTATCGATGAGCGTCTGTTCGGAACGGGCGGCGAGCGCCTCCAGGATGAGCCGCCGCAACGAATAATCAAGCTCGCCGTTCTGGTAGTTCGTCGGCTGCCCTGCGAATAGTGCCGATGTTCATCTGATCGAACCCAGTTGATAGGGTTTTTCTTTCCGTGGTGCTGATCGCTAACGATTCAGGGATTGATTAAAGGGGCGGAGGCGGCGCGGACGCGGGCCTCAGTGAGGAAGTCATGAATCGAGTTCGGCCCGGAAAGATCCCGGAGCGGACGGGCGGCACCGAACGGGGTGTTCCAGAACGAGCCGGAGCGTTGCCGCCAGGGACCCGCGTAGGCATAAGGTTCATCGAGATAGCCATCGCCAGGGGACACCCCGTAGTTGACCTCATCCAATGTGATGCCCAGGTCGAAGTGTTCGGGCCATAGGACGGGCGTGAGGTCGGGGGCGAATCGCCGCAGGGCGGCGTCGCCTCGTTCGAAGCATTCTTCCAGGTAGGCGGCCGCTCCTGCGTCGACGCTGAGGACGTCGTCGAGTTGGACGCCGCTGCCCTCCTCGTAAAGGCCCTGGGGTGCGCCCGCTTCGATATCGGTGGTGGTGCCGAGTCCTCCGCACGTGGTTCCGTTCACGGGTATCGCCCGTTCGCCCGCGATCAGCTCGGTGCCCGCGATGCGCAAGGCCGGGTCACTGATCGTGCCGAAGCCTCCGGGAGTGATGACCAGCCGGATGGTGCCGCTCTGCCGGTACTGCGCACCGGCGAGCACGTTCTCGGCGACTCCATGGAGTGCACGACGGGTCGCGATCAGATCATCGGTCATGTCGATCCCCTTTGGACGCGGCCGCGGACACGGCACAGGCAGCATCATGGTCTGCCGGCGCCCTGACCGTCACGCTTCCGACAGTTTGTACAGTCGGCGGCTTTGCCTGAACTTGCGCAGGATCACCCCCGCGTACAAGAAGCGGATTCCCTCCGCCCGCATCAGGTCCCAGTTGAGCGAGGGCGAGGGCGAGGGCGAGGGCGAAGGCGGGCGGGCCAGATCGGTGCCCGCCATGACCAGGGGGCCGCCGAACAGGTCGCCCTTGGCGTCCTTGACCGCGACGGGCGCGGCTCGGACGGCCGATGGCCCGCGCCTGACGACGCGGCGACTTTGGCCGCGGTGGGCGGAACCTGCAAGTCAAGCAGTCCGCCTTAGAAGGCGGCTTCGACCGTCCACAGCTGATGTTCGGCTGCCAGACGGTGAATCGTGTGACCTTCAGGCATGATCGATCAAGCATCGGCGGCTCACGACCGCAGCGGCTCCCCAACGTCGTGCATGTGCCGCAGCGCCTGCCCGTAGGCGTCCGGCAACCCCGTCTCCGTGTACGGCAACCGCTCGGTGCTTGCACCGACTCTGTCGGCCGTACCGTGACACTGGTCAGGACCTGCCGGAGCACCCCCACGGTCGTATGAAGAAGGTAACCGGCGGGGTCGACCCAAGGCGGGTGGCGGGTTAATCGCCGCCCAGGTAGAAGCGGCTCCCCTGGTTGTCGACGCATTCAGCGAGGGTGCCGTAGGGGCGGCGTTCCGGGTCGGAGGCGGTGCCTCCGGCGGCGCGGACGCGGGAGACCGCGGCGTCGATGTCGTCGACGGCGTAGACGGGAACGACGGTCGGGCGGTCGTGGCCGCCGTGCATGCCTGTCATGGGGTGCACTTCGCCCTGGTCGATCTGGACCGACCAGCCGTCCGGGACCCGCCCCGGGATGAAGCGCCAGTCGAGCACCGTGCCGAAGAAAGCGCGGGCGCGGGCGGAGTCGGGCACCTCAAGCGTCACATAGGAGATCTCGCCCGCGGAGGCGCGCAGCGGCGGGACGGGGGGACGGGCGGAGGCGGCCGGGGCCTTGTCGGGGTCTTCGTAGACGGCGAAGATCATCCCCTGGTCGTCGGTGCACATGGAGACCTGCCCGTACGGTGCCTCGTGCGGTTCCTCCGCCTCACCGCCGGCCGAGCGGATGCGTTCGACCGCCTGGTGCACATCGTCGACCGCGAAGCAGAGGAAGAGGGTGCGGTGGTCTTGGCCGCCCCAAAGCCCGATGCGCTGGTGGGGGAGGCCTTCGACCTGGCGCTGGCGGCCCTGGTCGGTGCTTTCGGTGGCGAAGTGCCATTCCAGCACGGAGCCGTAGAAGGCGGTGGCCTGATCGACCTCCGGGAGCCGGAGCGAGGCATAGGCGATGTCGCCGTGCCGGGGACCGGTCGGGGGCGCCGGCGGTGAGTTGATCATCCAGCGGTGGCCGAACGGGTCGATGATCACGCCGTTGCGTCCGTAGGGCTGGTCGGCGACCGGCCGGGTGAGCTCCGCGCCCTCCGCCACGGCGCGGCCGACGACCGTGTCGACATCGGGCACGGTGAGATAGATCGACTGGCTGGGGCCGCCGCGCGTCTTGGGGCCCAGCAGTTCCAGTTCGGGCCATTCGTCGGCCAGCATCAGCACCGAGTCGCCGATGGCCAGCTCGGCATGCCCGACCCGGCCGTCCTCCATCATCACCGGCTCGCGGCGCGGTCGGGCGTCGAAGACGCGTGCGTACCATTCGAGCGCGCGCGGGCCGTCGTCGACGCAGAGATAAGGGGTGAGCGAGTGCACCCGTGCCTCGGCCTCGGTCTGGTCGGCCGCTGATGTGGGCGCCGACGAGGTGCCCGTGCTCGTGAACGACATGCTGTCTCCCGTGGTGGTGCCCGTCGGGCCCAGCAGCGCGCGGCGCAGGCGCTCGCGCAGCCGGGCGGCGAAGATCGGATCGGGGTCGGCGGGGGTGATCGGCGTGCGGAGGGCCTTCAGCGGGTCAGTCATCACGGCCCTCCTCTCCATGGCAGCGTTCTGCGTAGGCGCGCCGGAACGCGGCCCGCGCCCGGACCAGCAGCGCCTCGGTGGCGTGCAGGGTGCGGCCCAGATGATCGGCGACCTGCGGCACCGGGAGCCCGTCCAGATAGCGCAGGGTCAACGCCGCCTGATGGTGCGGGCCGAGCGTGGCGAGCACGTCGCGGGCCAACAGCGCGTCCAGGCGTTCCTCCCAGGGGTCGTCGGTGTCGGTCCGGCCCGCGTCGACGGCCCGCAAGCCGCGTTCCTCGCGCGCCGCACGACGCCAGTGGTCGGCCAGCTTGTGCCGGGCCACTCCTACCAGCCATGACGCGGACAACTCCGGTGGGGACTCCTTGCGGACGGCCTCGACCGCGGCGAGGAACGTTTCCGCGGTGAGGTCCTCCGCCAGAGCCCGTCGCCCGCATCGGGACAGCAGGTACCCATAGACCTCGGGCAGCGCCTCGTCGTAGAGAGCGAGTAGCGCCGGGCCCGGGTCGGGTTCCACGCCCTGTCTCGGCTGTCCCATATCCCTCCATCGCTCGGCGCCCCGCTTCTCCGACGGGCGGGAGCGGAGTTTCTTTTGATCACTTACAGTAATCGATCGCTTCGTGTGTGTGACGATCAACGTCGAGTTGGGGATATCTCCGACGTTTTCCTTGCTTGAGCGCGATGGCCCTTCGTGTCCGACGGTCGCCCAGGGGGCGGGTCAGCCATCGTGGAGAGATGCGATGCCGGCGGTGGTGGCCGGCCTGCTGATAAGCGTTCGGGCGTGTCCTTGGCGGGGCCGACACGGTCTTCGTTGGACACAAGCGACCATCCCTGGCCGGGCGGGCCGGCCTGAGGAAGGCTTGGGTTCGTGGAGGTGGGAGACCCCGATCCGGATATTTTAGAAGATTGGTCATGATGAGGTTGTGAGAGAGCCCGAGCCGCTGACCCTCTTCACCCGCGACGCCGTTCGCATCGACGCCGGTCACAGCCCTGGGAACCGGGCTCTGTGCGTCGTGCTGGTGCATGGGTTCACCTGTTCATGGCGGCAGCCTCCGCTTCGCCGGATCGCCTCCGTCCTGAACGTCCACGGGGGCGTGATCGGCCTCGATCTTCGCGGCCATGGCCGGTCCGGGGGCCGTTCGACGGTGGGCGATCGGGAGGTTCTCGACATCGAGGCCGCCGTGGCCACGGCCCGTCGACGCGGATACGGACGCGTCGCCGTCGCGGGGTTCTCTTTGGGCGGTGCGGTAGCCGTGCGTCATGCCGCCCTGTACGGAGGTATAGACGCCGTCATATCGGTGAGCGCACCCGCACGTTGGTACTACCGCGACACGGTTCCCATGCGACGCATCCATTGGGTCATCGAACGCCGGGTGGGTCGTCTGGCGGTGCGCCTGGCCCGGGGGACGCGCGTTGCCGCGAACGGTTGGAATCCCGAACCGGAGGCACCGCATGTGGTCGTCTCCAGGATCGCCCCTACACCGCTCCTGGTGGTGCATGGCGACGCCGACCCGTTCCTTCCGTTGGAACACGCCCATCAGCTGTACGACGCGGCGCGCGATCCTCGCGAACTATGGATTGAGCCTGGCTTCGGGCACGCAGAGGTCTCCGTGACCCCGGACCTCATAAGGCGCATAGGGGAATGGGCGCTCGTGCAACGCTGAGGCGAATCGCAGTCGGTCGAGGCACGCCCGGGCAGCCGGAAGGCCCGCTCGCCCAACACCACCGCACCGCACAGGACCGCGGATGGCGCCACGTAGGCCGACTCGGGCACAACCGGTAGTGATCCATGATCATCCTCATGGGCTCCCGGTTATCCACAGTTTTCGGAAGCACTTCCGATCATCCGGCAGCGCTCGCCAGCATCGACGGCATGAAGACGAGAAGCATCCGCTGGCGGCTCGCCGGCGCGACGACCGGCCCGCTTCCGTACGACTTGGAGACGACCACGGCCACCCGCGCCGCCCTGATCGGCCGGCTCCATCCGCCCAGGATCGTGGCGCGCCGTGCCGCCGCGTGGATCTGGGGCCTCGACGTCCTACCGCCCGACCCGTACGAGTCGCATCACGAGGTCGACATGACCGGCGAGGAGGAATTACCGCCGTCCCACATCGTCGAGGAGTCGGGCTTACGGCTGACGTCACTGCCGCGGACGGCGCTCGACTGCGCACGCTGGCTTCCCCGGATGGAGGCGGTGGCGGCACTCGACCAATTCCTGCGCGCAGGCGTCGAACCAGCGGTCCTCAGGGGCATGGCCCAAGACCTCAAAGGGCTTCCCAATTGCTCACGCTTGCGCGAAACCCTGCGTCTAGGCGACCCGGGCGCGGCATCCCCTGGTGAAAGCCGGACCCGCTTCATTCTCGTCGACACCGGTTTTCCGAAGCCTCGGACGCAAGTCCCCGTAATGGGCCCGCGAGGCGACCTCTTCTATATCGATCTCGGCTACGAGAAGTTCCGCGTTGGCATGGAGTACGACGATGAACAGCACTACACAGGCCCCCACGCCCGGGCCAGAGACGAAGGCCGCCGCCGCTGGCTCGCCCGCGAGAAGGGCTGGGAGATCATACCCGTCACCCGGGACTTCCTCCCGTGCCCCGCCCCCTACCTGAAAGCCCTCCTGACGGCTCTCCTCAACCGGGGCTGGGATCCGGACGACAAGACCATGGATCGCATAGCCACCCGCATCACGCGATTCCATCGCAACTCCGTGTGAATGGAAGGCCACCGCGATCGCGCGCCTAGCGGCCGCCCGGGGACGCCGTCGCGCTGACCGCGGCGCTGAACGCCGTGGCCGGCGCCAGCAGGCGGAGCACGCGTGCTCGGCCACGGCGGCCGAACCGCGCGGCTACATCCCCGTTAGTCCCTGGCCATCACGGTAAAGGTGAACCCGGCGCTCGTCGGACGGCGCAGCGGCATGTCGCGCGATTCGCTGACGCAGAGCCGACCCGCCTGGCATGTTGCGCGCCTCTCAACTGGCAGCGGGGCTGACCGCCGACGGGCGCTGCAAGCGGTGCGGGGAGCGCAAAGTGCCGCTCTCGTGCCGCGCCGGTGGGTTCGTCCCATTGGGGGATGTGGACGGCTCTCTGGGGGGAGGTCGGCTCGGCTGGGTTTGGCGAAGGCTAGCGGTGCACAAGAGGGAGGAAACCGTGATGAACATTCTCAGCCCTGCTCCGTCTCAGCCTCGCTGGATCGTCTGGGCGGCATATGCCGTGCCGCTGTGCGTGCTGCCCTCGGTCTTGTGGCGGCTCGCTCTGGTGGTCGGGCTTTTCGACGAGCACGAAGCCGCGCCACTCGGGGTGACATGGGGTGAACGGCTTTACGTCCCATCGCTCAGCATCATCTCTATGGGGCTGGCCTTGCTCACCTTGGGGCTGGTCCAGCCGTGGGGACGGGTCGTCCCACGATGGGTTCCGTTCCTTGGGGGAAGGCCAGTCCCGACACTCGCGGCTGTAATTCCCGCCACGGCAGGGAGCGTCGCCCTCTTCGGGTTGTGCGCCTACGTCGTTCTGAACGGCATCTTCAGCTGGGTCGATCGAGGCCTTGTCCTCATAGGCGATGACCAAGGCGCTCAAATGCCGACCGGGCTTGCGGGGAACCTGGTGGCGCTCTGCTACGCGCCACTGTTCGCCTGGGCTCCACTTCTGGCCATCGTCACGATTGCCTACTACAAGACCCGTTCGGCAGAAGACCGGCCCGGAGGTGGGCGCCTTGCGTCGTAGGTCGACGCGGTCGCCCGTCTCGGGCGGGGCCCGTGTCCGCGCGCGGCCCCAGGACGCCCGCGCCGCCCCCGGGCACCCGTAGCTGCAAGGGCGGCGACGTATTCCTCGTAGAGGGTGTGGTGGACGAGGTGGCGTCCGATGGTCATGCAGATTTGGCCCTGGTGCAGGAATGAGCCCCAGGCGGTCTGGCCCCTCGGGCGGCCGGGTTCGCGTGACGACGGCCGCTGCACCCCAGGACGGCAGGTTGCTTGCCCGCTGTCAATGGTCACTGTCGTCAGGTGCGGCGGGCAGGCCGCCTTCGTCGGGGACCGAGGCGTTCCGGGCGGGCATTGCCCGCACGGTCGTCTGTTATTGATCTACATTGTAAAGGCGCTGGGCGGGCGAGCGGCGCCCCGCCGCCGGCCGTAGCTGGGCGGAGCAGGCGGGCGTGCTGCGGCCTGGCTCCGGGCCTCGCCGCGGCGCTGGGTGGGGGGGTAAGGGGTGGGGCACGCGGACGGTCTCTGCCCAGAAGCGGCTGTGGTTAGGCGCGTGGTGC
Source organism: Actinomadura vinacea (assembly GCF_039532545.1). NCBI lineage: Bacteria > Bacillati > Actinomycetota > Actinomycetes > Streptosporangiales > Thermomonosporaceae > Actinomadura > Actinomadura vinacea. The sequence goes on from NZ_BAAARW010000011.1 coordinate 778,982, forward strand.
CCGCTCGCCTAGCGCGGTGACCGTGGCGGACTGCAGTTGGGCCACCCGGCGGCGGGCCCATTTCGGCCCGCGCGTACCGGGTGGCGGAAGCTCGCACTGCTCTGGCTCAATGCCTGGAGCATTGGGCGCAAGGATGAATCAGTGCGGCCCGGTCGGTGAGCCTGAGCCGATCCTCGGCCTCACTGCATTAGAGCGTGGGTGTGGTCGCCATTTTCGTGATCGTGCGGTGTCGGAGGCCTGCCCTAGGCTGAGGGCGTTCGACGGGGCGTTGAGGGCGGAGAGCGGCATGAAATGGTTTGGTGGACGCGACTCCGCTGATGGCGGGACTGGTGACGGGGACGTCGGTGCGCAGGATCCGGTCCTCGGGCTGGTGTGCGCTGTGGTCGAGCACCACGGGTACGAGTTCACGGTGGTCGACGGCGACGAGCTCGAACTGCGGCGTCCCGGGTTCACGGAGCCGGTCCGGATGTACCTCACCAACCTGCGGCAGTGGGTGGCGCAGGAGCCGGAGGACCAGTGGCCGGCGATCGTCTCCGATTTCGTGGGCACGCTGATCACCACGACCGAGGTCGACATCGACGATTCTCTGGATCTGAACGACTTCGCGCTGGTGCGGCCGCTGTTGCGGATGCGGCTGTACGCCGACGACTTCCAGGCCGGGATGGAGGTCGTCCAGCGGTCGGTGGCGCCGGGCCTGGTGGAGGTCCTGGTCATCGACAAGCCCACTTCGCTGTTGATCGTGAGTACCGACACGGCGGCGGAGTGGGAGACCGGACGGGACGAGCTGTTCCGCGTCGCGCGCGACAACGTGCGGGCGGACGGCCCGTTGGAGGTGGAAGACGACGACTTCGACGGTGTGCGGCTGTGCTCGCTCGGCGGTGAGACCGCTTACGTCACGGCGCATGCGCTGTGGGCGGGCGACTACCCGGTCACCGGAACGCACGGTGCGCTGATCGCCGTGCCGGCGCAGGGGGTGGTGCATGCCGCGCCGGTGCACGGCGATGATGTGCCGGGCGCGATGAACCTGATGATCCGGCTGGCATGGGCGGGGCACCGGGAGGGGCCGCGCTCGATCAGCCCGAACGTCTACTGGTGGCGGGACGGGGAGCTGCGGCTGGCGGGCGCGGTCGAGGAGCGGGACGACGCCCTCGCCGTGTCGATCAGCGGGGAGTTCCAGTCCCTTCTGGAGCGGTCGGTACGGGACTGACCCGGTGGCGCAGTGTGCGCCAGGTGAGCAGCCCGACCGGTACCGGCGCCCAGTAGGTGATGGCGCGGAAGAGCAGCACGGCCTGCAATGCCGTACCGGCGCCGATGCCGACGGCGGCGAGCGCGCCGACCAGCGCGGCCTCGGTGGAGCCGAGCCCGCCGGGCGCGGGCAGCGCCGCGCCGGCGGCGGCGCCCACGAGGTAGGCGGCCAGTAGGGGCAGGACGTCGTCCGATGTGGCGGTGCCGGGGACGGCCAGGACGCTGATCGCGAAGGCCAGGCCGAGGACCAGCGTGGTGGCGGCGGAGGCGGTCAGCGTGAGAGCGAGGTCGCCGGGGCGGCGGCACAGGTCGGTCATGCCGGTCAGCGCCTGGCCGACGGCGGGGGAGCGCAGCGCCCGGCGGATCAGCAGCACGGCGACGGGCAGCAGCAGGACCGCGGCGATCAGGGCCGGGGCGGGCGGCAGGAGGTCGACGATCTTGACTGCCTGCTCGGCCACCGTCTCCAGCATGCGCGAGTCCTGGGCGATCAGGAGCACGATGATCAGCAGGATGAGATCGGCGGGTGCTCCGGCCACCTGGAGCGAGGCGACGGTCACGGCGGCCTTGCCGAGAGGCATGCCCCGGCACATCAGGTAGCGCGTGTTGACGGCCACCGCTCCGAGCCCGCTCGGCGTTACGCGGTTGGCGGCGGCCGCGGTGAACTGCGTCAGCGTCGTCTCGTACAGCGGAAGCCGGTGCCCGGCGGCGCCGCGCAGCGCGATGGCGGCCAGGACGTAGTGCAGGATCGACAGGACGCCCAGGGCGGGCACGAACTCCCACCGGACGTCGTGGAAGGCGGTCGCCATGGAGCGCCACGGGTCATCGCCGTAGACCGCGAACAGGGCCGCGAGGAGCCCGAGCGCCACGCCCGCGCTCAGCGCGAGATGCAATGCCCAACGCCGGTTGGTGGCTGCCGTGTTCGGTGCGCGCTTGTGTTCGGCGGCTGGGCGGAGGGCTCGCAGGCGGGTGGCGAGCCGGGTTCGGGGCGTCTGGTCGGGAGACGCGGCGGGGGTGTCGGTCGTGATGTTCGCGGCGTCACCGGCGGGTGCCGCGCGTTCGGCGCCGGCAGCGATCGTCTCCACACCTTCAGTTGTCGGTTGCTTGTCTGAAGGGTATGCGACCGGCCGATACATCTGAGGCGAACAACGGCGGGCGCCCCGCCTCGTCTCAGGCGGCGGGCTGGTAGCGCTGGGATCGGGTTTGGGATCCGATGTAGCGGAGGGTGCTGCGCAGCGTCCAGTGGTTGAGACGGGTCGGGACGACGCGGTAGCCCTGCCGGTGGGCAAGGGCGAGGGCGGAGAAGCGGACCTGGTCGGCGGGGCTCCAGGGGATGTCGAAGCGCTCGCGGACGATGGAGGGCAGGCAGCCGAAGGTGAGCAGGCGCAGGGGGCGTTCGGCCACGAGGCGGCCGGCGCGTTCGAGGCGGGCGCCGCCGACCGGCATGAGGGAGACGGTCTCGGAGCCGTATCTGGCGATGTCGAGGGCGCGCGCGGCGGCGGGGGTGAGTTCGAGGCGCTTGGCGCAGACGTGCCAGAACTTGGACTGGAACGAGGCGTGGTCGGCCGGTACGGGGCGCATGCTGACGCCGTAGCGGGAATACCAGGTGACGGTCTCGGCGTAGAGCCGCTCGCGGTCCTCGGCGGTGAGGGTGCGGGGGTGGAACAGCTCGGCGGCCTTGAAGATCTCCCAGGTGAAGGTGGCGTGCGCCCACCAGTAGGTCTCCGGTTCGAGGGCGTGGTAGCGGCGGCGGTGCTCGTCGACGCCGCCGATGGCGCGGTGCAGGTCGCGGATGCCGTGGGCGCGCTGCTCGCCGTCGGGGGCCAGGATGGTGGCCCAGATCTGGGGGACGGACCGGTAGATGCGATCGAAGGGGGCGTCGAAGAAGGCCGAGTGCTGGGAGACGCCCGCGCCGATGCCGGGGTGCATGAGCTGCATGAGCCCGGCGGCCGCGCCGGGGAGGAGGGACCGCATGTCGGCGGCGTAGGACCACAGCAGGGAGCCGGGGCCGAGGGGAGTGGTGGGTCCGGACATCGCACCTCCTGAACGCCGCGGCCTTCATGATGAGACAAGAGGCAATATTTGTCTAATGTCCGGTCCCCGGGAGTCGTGGTGTCCTCCCGGGAACCGGTCCGGTGTCAGGAGGCGGGCTTGTAGACGGCGACGGCGCAGGCGCTGCCCAGGCCGATGTTGTGCTGGAGTGCGACGCGGGCGTTGTCGACCTGCCGCCCGCCCGCCTGGCCGCGCAGCTGCCAGGTCAGCTCGGCGCACTGGGCGAGGCCGGTGGCGCCGAGCGGGTGGCCCTTGGAGATGAGGCCGCCGGACGGGTTGACGACCCATCGGCCGCCGTAGGTGGTGGCCTCGTCGTCGACGAGTTTGTGGCCCTCGCCGACCTCCGCCATGCCGAGCGCCTCGTAGGTGATCAGTTCGTTGGCGGAGAAGCAGTCGTGCAGCTCGATGACGTCGACGTCGTCGATCCCGATCTGCGCCTCGTCCATCGCCTTGCGGGCGGCGCGCTGCGAGCAGCCGAAGCCCACGACCCGGATGGAGGAGTGGTCGGCGAAGCTGTCGGGGGTGTCGGTGGCGATGTAGTGGCCGGCGATCTCGACGGCCTGGTCCCACAGCTGGTGTTCGTCCACGAACCGCTCGCTCGCCACGATCGCGGCCCCCGCGCCGTCGGAGGTCGGGGAGCACTGCAGCTTGGTGAGCGGGTCGTAGATCATCTTGGCGTTCTTGACGTCGTCCAGTGAGTATTCGTCCTGGAACTGGGCGTAGGGGTTTTGCGCCGAGTGCTTGTGGTTCTTCCAGCCGATCCACGCGTAGTGGTCGGGGGTGGAGCCGTACTTCTCCATGTGCTCGCGGCCGGCGTTGCCGAACATCTGCGGCATCGGCGCCTTGTCCATCTCCCACGGCCGTCCGGCCACCATGGAGTTGAGGTGGTGGTCGATGATGGAGACCTTGGACTTGCCCATGCCCGTGCCGAGCGAGCCCTTCTCCATCTTCTCCATACCGAAGGCCAGCACGCAGTCGGCGAGCCCGCCGCGGATCGCCTGCCGGGCCATGAACAGTGCGCTGGACCCGGTGGCGCAGGCGTTGGAGACGGTCATCACGGGGATGCCGGTCATGCCGATCTCGTAGAGGGCGCGCTGGCCCATCGCCCCGTAGGCCGAGCCCGCGTACGCCTGTTCCACCCGCTCGTAGGCGACTCCCGCGTCCTCCAGGGCCTTGCCGACGGCCTCCTTGGCCATGTCGGGGTAGTCCCATTCGCGGGAGCCCGGCTTCTCGAACTTGGTCATGCCGACACCGACGACGAACGTGCGATTGGCCATCAGGCCCGCCTCCTCGTACCGAATCGAGTTCGGTCTCACGATAACGCGGTGCCCGCACGAGCGCTCGCTCGGACCGCCCTCAGGCGCGCCGGACCGCCCTCAGCCGCGCGGGACCGGCTCGAACAGCTCCACCGGATTGCCCGCCGGGTCCTCGATCAGCAGCTGCTTGCCGCCCGCACCCTCGATCACCTCGCTGCGGAGCCGCACGCCTGCCTCGCGCATCTCGGCGGCGGCGCGGTCCATGTCCGCGACCTCGATCTGGAAGCGGTTCCAGCCGCCCGGTTCGGGACGCCGCCCGTCCGGCATGGGCTGGGACGCGCCGCCCGGCCCCGACACCGGGCTCAGCAGCAGCCGCAGATCGCCCCGCGACAGCATGGCGAACCCGGATCCCGCCTGGAACTCCATCTCGAATCCCAGCCGGTCACGGTAGAACTCGGCGGCGAGGCCGACGTCGTCCACGATGTAGCGCACGCTGACCGTTCCCATGGACACCTCCCATGGGCACCAAGGTGCCCCGCCGGCTTCCCGCCAACCGCTGTCAGCCGCTCATTTCCTCGGCCAGGGCGCGGGCGAAGACGGCGATGTCGTCCTCGGTGGTGTCGAAGGCGCACATCCAGCGGACCTCGCCGGTCCGCTCGTTCCAGGTCGAGAACGCGTAGCGCTTGCGCAGCCGGTCGGCCACCTCCCGGGGAATGACCGCGAACACGGCGTTCGCCTGTACCGGCTGGGTGATGCGCACGCCTGGTACGGCGCGCACCGCGGAGGCCAGATGCTGGGCCATCGCGTTGGCGTGCGCGGCGTTGCGCAGCCACAGGTCGCCCTCCAGTAGCGCGACCAACTGCGCGGACAGGAAACGCATCTTGGACGACAGCTGCATCCCCATCTTGCGCAGGAACTCGATGCCGCGCACCGCGCCCGGGTCGAGCACGACGACGGCCTCGCCGACCATGAGGCCGTTCTTGGTGCCCCCGTACGACAGCACGTCCACCCCGGCGTCGGTGGTGAACGCCCGCGGCGGGACGTCCAGCGCGGCGGCGGCGTTGGAGACGCGGGCGCCGTCCATGTGCAGCAGCATTCCGCGCTCGTGCGCGAACGCCGCGAGCGCCGCGACCTCCTCGGGCGTGTAGAGGGTGCCCATTTCGGTGCTCTGGGTGATGGACACGATCCGGGGCTGGGCGTGGTGCGGGTCGCCCCAGCCCCATGCGTGCCGGTCGACCAGTTCGGGGGTCAGCCGCCCGTCGGGCGTCGGAATCGGGATCAGCTTGAGCCCGGCGACGCGCTCGGCGGCGCCGCACTCGTCCACGTGGATGTGGGACGACTCGGTGCACAGGACCGAACTCCACGGCTCGGCCATCGCCTGGAGGCCGACCACGTTCGCGCCCGTCCCGTTGAACACCGGGTAGGTGTCAGCCTGCTCGCCGAAGTGGCGCCGCATTACCTCGCGCAGCCGCGCGGTGTGGACGTCGTCGCCGTAGGCGGGCTGGTGGCCCACGTTGGCGGCGGCGAGCGCGGCGAGGATCTCGGGGTGGACGCCCGCGTGGTTGTCGCTGGCGAAGCCCCGGAACGGCGCCGAGGCCGGGGCGGCGGAGGACGTCGCGGGGTCAGGGGGAGAGGTCAAGGCGTGTTCCGTTCAGCTCGGCGGCGGGCCGGTCCCACAGGCCGGCGATGACTTCGGCGAGATCGTCGACGTGCGTGAACCCGTCGAACGCCGCGCCGGGGTTCTGCGCGCGCATCGCGTCGTTCAGCAGTGCGTGGACGACCAGGACGGTCGCGGCGGACTCGGTGCCCGCGAAGGAGTCGGCCAGTGCCAGGACCCAGGTCTCCGACGCCGCCTTGGCCGCCGCGTAGGCCGCCACCCCTTGGGTGGGGTGCCGCGCCGCGTGCTGGGACACGATGGCGACGCGGCCGCCGCCGGGGGCGGAGCGCAGCCGCTCGTGGAAGGCCAGCGTGGTGTGCTGCAGGGTCCGGATGAGGAGGTCGTGCAGGAAGTCCCAGTCGGCCAGGTCGGTGTCGCCGAACGACTTGCCGCCGCGCCAGCCGCCGACGAGGTGGATCAGCCCGTCCACCCGGCCGTGCTCGGCGACGACCCGTTCGGCCCACGCCTCAGTCCCGGCGCGGTCGAGCAGGTCGACGACGGTGGGGGTGACCCTCTCGTCGTCCCATTCGTGGGCCGTCCGGTCGGCGGTGACGACCCGTGCGCCGCCGGCCGCGAGGGCCCGGACGACCGCCTGCCCGGTCGGTCCGCCGGCGCCGGCGACGACGACCACGCGGTCGGATCCGGGCGTGCCCGAAGTCTGCTGCGTCATGCCCTCATTGTCGCGCAGCCTCGGGGCCGCCCGGAGGTCAGGAGGCCTGGGGGTGGGCGTCGGTGCCGTTGAGCGACTGGGCGGCGGGCTCGGCGAGCCGGTCGCCGACCGGCGCGGCGGCGGGACGGACGCTCAGCCGGGTGCGCAGCGCGTCGACGTCGTCGCCGAGCCGGGCCATGGTGGCCTGCAGATCGCGCCACAGCCCGGCGCGCTGCTCCATCCGGACCAGGCGGCCGCGCAGGTCGGCCACCCGGTTCTCGATCGCCTCCAGTCCGCCGCGGGTCGCGGCGGACTCCCGGCCGGCCCTGATCATCCCGGTGGCCAGCGCGGTGAGGTCGCGTTCGGTGTCGTCCATCCGCTCGTCGATCCGGGGCAGCAGCCGGTCGTTGAGCTGGGTGATCAGCGAGTCCAGGTCGGTGCGCAGCGCGGTGAGCTCGCGGTCCTGGCCCGCCAGGGCCTCCTCCAGCCGCCGGATCCTCGCCTCTTGGGCCGCGTGCTCGGAATCGGCCGTGCGTCCGGGGTCCTCGGTGAGCGCGGCGAGCAGGTCGACGCCGGCGCGCAGTCGGCGCTCCGCCTCCTGGGCGGCGCGGCGGACGAGGCCCGAGAACACGGTCATGAAGGCTCCTCGAGGGCTGAGAGGGACGAAATGGACTCCAATTTAAACTTTAGGCGAACTGCAGCGGGACGGCGCATGTCGGCGGAGCGTTCTTCCGGTGAACGCCGAGCTCGCAGTGGCGACCGGCGGTGGTCGTGATATCGGCCACGACGCGTGTCGGCCGCGCGGTTCGCGCCGGTTCCGACGGCGTCCCGGCGCGCCCGTGCGGCGCATGTCCCTACCGGCCGGCCTGTGCCGGCGTGTGACGGCTCAGTTCGTGCCGTCACGCCCGAACGGGTCGGGCTGCGGTTGGGCCCGGCCGGTCGTCCAGCGCTCTCCCGCGGACGCGCCCTGACCCGTGCAGACGCACAGGCCATGGTGCAGGATCAGCCGCGCACGCCGTGCGGTGTACTCGTCCGGACGTTCGGCCGGACGCACACGTTGGCAAGTCAAGCACAACAAGCCCCAGCTCTCCCCCCTGAAACGCCCCCATTACGCTCAACCCCCACTAATACCTGCCGGCCGGTGGGACTGCTGACCGACGCTCCGGGGCATCCGCCGGTTTTCATCCGGGATGCCGGGGCTCCTTCGGCCGGAACCGGTCAGCCGCCCGTTCCGTTCGGCGGATCGCCCGAGGCGGCAGGCACATGGCGGCTGAAGTGCGGCGTTGCGTGACGGGACGGCTCAGGTGAACCGGCCGCGCCGCCGTCCCCGCGTTCCCGGGACGGCCCCGGCGGACCCGTCGGCCAGGACCGGCCCGACCTTCCGGACGGCCCGCGCGCTCAGGCGGTGCCGACGCCCGCGCCGGCCAGGTGGGTGCAGTCGTTGTACGACACCGCCTGCAGCCGGCCCTCGCCGCGCCGCCAGCGGGTCACCGCACAGTTGGCGATAGGCGTCTTCTCGATCTCCATCACCTCCCGCTCGGACAGGCCCTCCACCAGGTACCGGGTCGTCACCACGATCGCGTCGTGCGTCGTCACCAGCACCCGCTCGCCCGCCGCCTCCTGCTCCAGGTCGCGGTACAGGCTGCGCAGCCGCAGCGCCAGATCGGCCCACGACTCGCCGCCGGGCGGGCGGTAGTAGAACTTGCCGAGGCGGGTCATGCGGGCGGCCTCCTCGGGGTGGCGCCGCTGGATCCCGACCCAGGTGAGGCCCTCCATCATGCCCATCTCGCGGTCGCGCAGCCGCTCGTCCACCCGGATCTCGACGTCGTAGGGGGCCTGGGCGAGGGCGATCCGCGCGGTGTCGACCGCGCGCGTGTAGGGGGAGGACACCACGCGGGTGGGACGCTCGTCGGCGGGCAGCCCCGCCAGCCAGCGGCCCAGCGCCGCCGCCTGCTCGCGGCCGGTCTCGGTGAGGGGGATGTCGGCGTCGCGCTCGACGATCCCGGTCTCCTCCGCGTCGGTGCCCTGCACCGCCAGGTAGGCCAGGTTGCCGGTGCTCTCACCGTGCCGGACGAGGGTCAGCCACTGGAGCGCGTTCACGCGAGCCATGATCCCATGCCCGCGGCGGTCGTAGGTCCAGAATGCCCGTCCGCGCGGGCCGGAACGCCGTGCTCTACAGGCGGTAGTAGTCTCGGGGTCCTATGACGAGCGTCCTGGCCAACGTGATCATCGTGGTGTCGTTGCTGGCCGCCCTGCACGCCTTGGTCAGCGCGTGGCGGGACCGCCCGATGGACTGGTGGCATCTGGGCGTCCTGGGCGTCCTGGAAGCGCTGCTGATCGCCCAGGCCGTGACCGGCTTCGCCAAGCTGTCGGGCGACGGCGGCCCGGCCGACTCGGCCACGTTCGTCGGCTACCTGCTCGGCGTGCTGCTGATCCCCGCCGCGGGCGCCGGCTGGGGCCTGCTGGAGCGCACCCGCTGGGGGCCCGCGGTGATCGTGGTGGCGGGCCTGTCGGTCGCCGTGATGATCGTCCGCATGAACCAGATCTGGGAGGGCACCGTTGCCTGACCCCTCCGGCACGGCGGCCGGGGCAGCGGCGACGCGGAGCGGACCCGGGCGGCTGCTGGTCGCGGTGTACGCGATCTTCGCGCTGGCGGCCGGGGCCCGGGCAGGCGTGCAGATCGCCACCCGGTTCTCCGAGGCGCCCTTCGCCTACGCGCTGTCGGCGTTCGCCGCGGTCGTGTACGTGCTGGCCACGGTCGCGCTGGCGCTGGGCGGGCGGACCTCGCGGCGGGTCGCGTTCGCCGCGCTGTCGATCGAGCTGGCGGGCGTCCTGATCGTCGGGACGCTGAGCCTGGCCGATCCCGGGGCCTTCCCTGACGCGACGGTCTGGTCGGTGTACGGGCGCGGCTACGGGTTTATCCCTCTGGTGCTGCCGATAGTGGGGTTGTACTGGTTGCAACGCACGGCTTCGTCCGCGAAGGTCTGACCAGGAGCGAGCGGACGAGGCGGGCGCGTGTGCCGCCTCCGGCGGGGACACCCTTTCTTAGGGGTCGCGCTGAATGTTGATGGGCGTCCCCGCTGGAGGAAGCTCCCTCTCCTTATGCGCCCTCCTCTCAAGGCGTCGTGCCCTCCTCGTTCGATCGGTGGTCTGTGCGGCTCAGGCCGCGGTCATCGTCTTGCCGCCGATCGGCAGGGCGTGCACGGCGGCGCGCGTGACGGCCTCCACGTCCTCGGGGGACAGGTCGGCCACCGGGTTGCGCAGGATCCAGCGGATCATCTTCAGCGGCGGGGCGAAGACGATGGCGTCGGCCCGGAACGGGGCCTTCTTCACCTTCCCGCCGTGCACCACCAGCACCGGCACCACCTTCACCTCGATCTCCGCGCGCTCGGCGATCAGCCCGCCGGCGATGGCGGAGATCTCGGCGAGCCCGCGCACCATCTGCGACTTGGTGCGGCCGTCGATGAACAGCGTCCCGCCGTGCTCGCCGATCTCGGTCTCGGGATGCCAGGCGTCGTTGTGCACCAGCCACAGCCCGCCGGGCCCGACGATCAGCTGGTCGACGGTCCCGTGGCCGGGCACCGTCCGGTTGTGCAGGACGCGGTGGCCGCGGCGCTCCAGCGTGTGGCGCAGGAACCGGCCCATCCGCTCCTCGCCGCGCAGCCCGCGCCGCCACACCTTGCTTGCGTTGTAGACGTGCCAGTGGAAGTAGGCGTCGGCTGCCGCCACGACCAGTGCCATGACGACTCCGAAAACGGGGTTGACCAGGGCACCGCACGACAACAGCGTCAGTACCGCGAGAATTGCCCGGGTGCGGAGCCTGCCCTTGCGGCCGCGTTGCCACAGCTCCTCATAGACCGCCTGCGGGGAGCCGCCCGTGAAGGCGTCCCTGCCTCTGAGATAGATGGAGCTGCCGAACATCCCGACCTCCTGCGCACGGACCGAACAAACCGCCAACGCTGCCGATTATGTAGATACCACTTTCCGGCACGCGACCCCGGGTGAGGGAAGTCCACCGGAAAGGCAACCACCCAAGAAAGAGGTATTGCCGCATCCTGGACTCGCCGGAGCTTCTCCGAACCATGCTGAAGTGCGCTTTAGAACGTTCGGCGAGAATGGCGAAATACGCGGTGCAACTATCACCGCAAGGCTCACGGGGAAATCGGGCCGTGGCATTTCTCACATGCGGCGGACCGGATGTGAGGACGGTCCGGGCGGTCCCGCGCGGCGGCCACACTGGTGGGATGGACGCCTCCGCCCGGACGCCCCGGCCGAACGGCCCCCCGCGGCACCGGCCGGCCGCCCCCGAGCCGTCCGCCGCGCCGTCCCGCCGGAGCGCGGGCCTGCCCGTGCGCGCCGCCGTCCCCGCCCTCCTGGCGGCACTGGACGAGCGCGGCACGGCCGTGCTGGCGGCCCCGCCCGGCACCGGCAAGACCACCTTCGTCCCGCTGGCGCTCGCCGGGCTCGCCGAACCGGGCGCGGGCACCGCGACCGGCAAGGTGATCGTGGTGGAGCCGCGCCGCCTGGCCGCCCGCGCCGCCGCCCGGCGCATGGCCTGGCTCCTGGACGAGCGCGTCGGCCGCTCGGTCGGCCTGAGCGTGCGCGGCGAGCACCGTCCCGGCGCGCTGATCGAGGTGGTCACCACCGGCGTGCTGCTCCAGCGGCTGCAGCGCGAGCCGGAACTGGCCGACGCCGGGACGGTGATCCTGGACGAGTGCCACGAGCGCCATCTGGACGCCGACACCGCCCTGGCGTTCCTGCTCGACGTGCGCGCCGCGCTCCGTCCCGACCTGCGGCTGATCGCCGCCTCCGCGACCGCCGACACCGCGCCGTGGGCCCGCCTCCTGGCCGGCGGGGAGGCCGCGCCCGCGCCCGTGGTCGAGACCGCGGCGGCCGCGCATCCGGTCGAGGTCGTCTGGGCGCCGCCGGAGCGTCCGCTGCCGCCGCCGCACGGCATGCGCGTCGACCCGGCCATGCTCGCGCACGTCGCCGCGACGGTGCGCCGCGCCCTGGCCGAACGCGACGGCGACGTGCTGTGCTTCCTGCCCGGAGTCGGCGAGATCGCTCGCGTCGCCGGGGCGCTGCGCGAGGTCGCCGCGGAGGTCCTCCAGGTGCACGGGCAGGCGCCCGCCGCCGTGCAGGACGCCGTGCTCGCGCCGGGGGAGCGGCGCCGGGTCGTGCTGGCCACCTCGGTCGCCGAGTCCAGCCTGACCGTGCCGGGCGTGCGGGTCGTGGTCGACTCGGGGCTGGCCCGCGAGCCGCGCACCGACCACGCCCGCGGCCTGGGCTCCCTGACCACCGTGCGGGCCTCGCTCGCGACCGCCGCCCAGCGGGCAGGGAGGGCCGGACGGGAGGCGCCCGGGACGGTGTACCGCTGCTGGACGCAGGCCGAGCACGAACGGCTTCCCGCCCGTCCCAGGCCCGAGATCGAACTGGCCGACCTGTCCGCGTTCGCGTTGCGGATCGCCTGCTGGGGCGACCCCGACGGGCGCGGGCTGGCACTGCTCGACCCGCCGCCCGAGGCCGCCCTGCGCGCCGCCCGCACCGTCCTGCGGGCCCTCGGCGCGGTCGAGCCGGACGGCGCCGGCGGCCGGGTCACCGAGCGCGGGCGCGCCCTGGCCCGCGTCGGCGTCGAGCCGCGGCTGGCCCGCGACCTGGTCGCCGGGCTGCCCGGCGGGTCGCTG